>JAJTFW010000038.1 GCA_021299095.1 Sphingobacteriales bacterium
AGACCGCGTGGCGTGCAGCCAGGCCGGCATGGACGATTATGTATCAAAGCCCATCACAACCAACGACCTGGAAAACATCCTGCGCAAGTGGTCGGGGCATGGCAGAAGCCTGCAGCCTGGCGTTCCATTGCCGGACGCACCCGAGGAACAGGATGTGGCTCGCATTGATCGCGAGGCTGTGCAGCGACTCATGGATATTGCCCGGCAAAGTGACCCGGGTTTCATACAACAGGTCATGGAACTCTTCGAAAAGCAGGCTCCCGTGGTGCTCAACGATCTGCGAGATGCGGTGGTCAAAATGGATTTGACAGCTGTTTGGAAATCGGCTCACAAACTCAAGGGTACCTGCGTCAACCTCGGTGCCGGAAAAATGGCTTCCATTTGCAGGGAGCTTGAGAAAAAAGGCCGAAATTTCGAGGGAACAGGACTCATGCCCCTGGTGCAGCGCCTGGAGCAGGAATACGAAGTCACTTCGCGTGAGCTCCGGGAAATGCTTCAATACAATTGAGCGTCAGCCGATTCGATTTAAACACTTTTTTGGCGGACCGCTTGTTTTCTGAAAAAGCCTGACTATCTTTGTCCTCCATTTCACATTTAGAAACAACAGATATCCCATGATCATCGTTCCGATCAAAGAAAACGAGACCATTGACAAGGCCCTCAAGAAATACAAGAAGAAGTTTGAGAAGACCGGCACTGTGAAGCAGCTGCGTGCGCGTCAGGCTTTCGAGAAGCCCTCGATCTCCCGCCGTACCGAAATCAAGAAGGCCATCTACAAAAACCAGCTACAGGCCCAGGTTCAGGCCTGATACTATAGCCAACTGTTTTTGACATCCGGGTCGTGATAACGTCCCGGATTTTTTTTTGAACGGTGTATCCTTCCGGTCCTTGCATGCGTATCTTGTGCATAGGCTTTTTGCAGCGATGGATTCACCGACCGACCGTTTTCTGAATTACCTCAAGCACGAGAAGCGCTCATCGGTTCACACGGTAGTATCCTACACGACCGACCTGAATCAGTTCTCCTCCTACATCGCTCAGCAGTACGAACTGCAGTCTCCATCCGAAGCCACCCACCTGGTGATCCGTTCATGGGTTGTTTCTCTGATGGAACAGGGCCTCGACCCGCGCTCTGTAAACCGGAAAATCACCACCCTTCGGACGTATTTCCGCTACCTGGTACGCATCGGTGAAGTAGCCCACAACCCGATGCTCAAGGTGCAGGCTCCCAAGACCCGTAAGAAGCTCCCCGAGTATGTGGATGAGCAGCGCATGGATCAACTTTTTGCACTTCAAGAAGAGGGTGGGGATGATTTCGAGTCCTTGCGAAACCAGATTATGCTCGATTTCTTTTACCGTACCGGAGTGCGATTGTCGGAGCTTATCGGATTGCGGATCAAGGACGTCAATTTGCATGCACTGACGGTTACCGTGCTCGGTAAGCGCAACAAAGTCCGGCAAATTCCCATTACCATGGCTTTTCGTGACCGCTTGCGGGGGTACATCGCTGCGCGCACCACTTTTTTAACGGAATCGCATACAGAAACCGATTCATTTTTCGTTGATAACAAGGGTAACCCTATGTCGCCAACCTTCGTTTACCGCATTGTGAAGCAGGCTGTGAGTTCGGTATCAACAGGGAAGAAGCGCAGTCCGCACGTGTTGCGGCACAGTTTTGCCACCGCCATGCTAAACCACGGAGCCGACATCAATGCCATCAAAGAACTGCTTGGTCACAGCAGCCTCGCGGCTACGCAGGTGTACACCCACAATTCCATCGAAAAACTCAAAGAGGTCTACAAACAGGCCTTCCCGAAAGCTTAATCCATAAAAAACGTGAAGCCATGAAAGTCAAGGTACAATCCATCCACTTCGATGCTGACCGCAAACTCCTCGATTTTGTTCAGGAGAAAGTCGACAAGCTCACCCATTTCTACGAATCCATTATCGAAAGCGAGGTGTTTCTGCGCCTCGACAAAGACCACGACAAAGGGAATAAGATTGCCGAAATCAAGGTGAGTACACCGGGCCGCACCCTCTTCGCCCGTGAGCAATGCCATTCCTTTGAAGAGGCTACAGATCACGCCGTGGAGGCCATGCGCAAACAGATCACCAAGTACAAGGAAAAAGTCCGCGGCGTATAACCACTGCGCACGATTTGATAAAAGCTCCGACTGCGGGGCTTTTTTTATTTTCTGGAAAAGGGGAGGGGGAGCAATAAAAAATCGCCGTTTATACTTGTTTGGAAACGACAATTCCCTACATTTGCAGTCCCAAAATTGGGATTGTTCTATAATTTACTGTAATCCAGGCCGATGTAGCTCAGCTGGTCAGAGCTACTGATTTGTAATCAGTAGGTCGGGGGTTCGAATCCCTCCATCGGCTCAATGGCAGGCAAGACAGATTCGTCTGCTGCCGGGAAAGGACTGTTCCGTAAGGGGCTGTCCGCCTACTGGGGAGATAGCCAAGTGGCCAACGGCAACAGACTGTAAATCTGTCCTCTTCGGAGTTCGAAGGTTCGAATCCTTCTCTCCCCACCAGGTTCTTTGACATCGGGTACCGGTCCGTTCATTCCTGCAGAGGGGTGTTCCGGACAAACGACACAAGCGGAAGTAGCTCATTTGGTAGAGCATCAGCCTTCCAAGCTGAGGGTAGCGAGTTCGAGCCTCGTCTTCCGCTCCAGTCCGAGGTGGTAAAGCCCTGAGATTCACAAAAAAAGCCCCTTGCAGGCGGAGTTCGCACCGGCTTTTTTTTGTACTTTCACGCCCCCACCCGGAAACCTGTGCCGATGCATCGCCGTGGGTGATGTCCGGTCCGGAACCCGAATCCGCAGCGCAAGCTGCACGAGTAATGAGTAACGAGTAATTGCCAATGTAGCTCAGTCGGTAGAGCACATCCATGGTAAGGATGAGGTCACCAGTTCGATCCTGGTCATTGGCTCAACGAAACAAACGAGTACTAACTAACAATCAACACAATCATAAGCAATGGCTAAAGAGAAATTTGACCGTTCCAAGCCGCACGTAAACATTGGAACCATCGGTCACGTCGACCACGGTAAGACTACACTTACCGCTGCAATCACCTGCGTACTGGCTCAGAGCGGTCTGGCCGAAAAGAGGGACTTCTCCTCAATCGACAACGCTCCAGAGGAAAAAGAGCGTGGTATCACCATCAACACCGCTCACGTAGAGTACCAAACCGGAAACCGTCACTATGCACACGTTGACTGTCCGGGTCACGCCGACTATGTAAAGAACATGGTTACCGGTGCTGCCCAGATGGACGGCGCTATCCTCGTGGTAGCTGCTACCGATGGTCCTATGCCCCAGACCCGCGAGCACATCCTGCTGGCCCGTCAGGTAGGTGTACCTAAAATCGTGGTATTCATGAACAAAGTTGACGCTGTGGATGATCCCGAGCTGCTCGACCTCGTTGAAATGGAAATCCGCGAACTCCTTTCGTTCTACGATTACGATGGCGACAACACGCCAATCATCCGTGGTTCTGCCCTGGGTGGTCTGAACCTCGACGCCAACTGGGTACCGAAGATTATGGAACTCATGGAAGCTGTTGATACCTTCATTCCGCTGCCTCCCCGTGAAGTTGACAAGCCCTTCCTCATGCCGATCGAAGACGTGTTCTCGATCACAGGTCGTGGAACGGTTGCTACCGGTCGTATCGAGCGCGGTGTAATCAACTCAAACGATCAGGTTGAAATCATCGGAATGCAGTCTGAGAAGCTGACTTCTACCGTTACCGGTGTAGAAATGTTCCGTAAGATCCTTGACCGTGGTGAAGCTGGCGACAACGTTGGTCTGCTCCTCCGTGGTATTGAGAAGACGGATATCCGCCGCGGTATGGTTATCGCAAAGCCTGGTTCCATCAAGCCTCACTTTAAGTTCAAGGCTGAGATCTACGTTCTCAAGAAGGAAGAAGGTGGTCGTCACACGCCATTCCATAACAAGTACCGTCCCCAGTTCTACTTCCGTACGACTGACGTTACCGGAGAAATCAACCTCCAGGACGGACGCGAAATGGTTATGCCCGGCGACAACGTAACGATCAACGTGGAGCTGATTCAGCCCATCGCGATGGACAAAGGTCTCCGTTTCGCTATCCGCGAAGGTGGCCGCACCGTTGGTGCAGGTCAGGTGACTGAAATCGTCGAGTAATCCGATTGAAGCATTCGGGGAATGTCCCGGCCGCAGGCCGGGACATCCCTGTTTAATACGGCGAGGAGCTGTACGACCGCGCCTGATGTCTGCCAACAAACTGACCATCAGCCTGTTGTGAACCCTTGTCCGGTTTACGGGTGTAGCTCAATTGGTAGAGTAGCGGTCTCCAAAACCGTTGGCTGGGAGTTCGAGTCTCTCCACCCGTGCACGGGAAAACGAATCTGGTCCGTCGTTTTCCATTCAAACCTTTAGAGACCAGACACCTTCAACGCGAAGCACATGGAAAAGATCAGAGCTTATATCCAGGACTCCTACAACGAACTGATGAACAAGGTATCGTGGCCCACGTGGAACGAGTTGCAGAGCAGTGCCATGGTGGTACTGGTCGCTACCCTGATTTTCGGTTGCGTCATTTTCCTAATTGATGTCCTGTTCTCAGGATCTCTGAACGTCATCTACAACCTGTTTGCCTGATTTCGTCATGACCGAGACGACAACCTCCACCAAGAAGTGGTATGTCATCCGCGCCGTGAGCGGCAAGGAGAAGAAGGTGAAGCAATACATCGAAAGTGAGATTGCCCGCACTGGACTCCAGCATCATGTAGCGCAGGTGCTCATCCCCATGGAAAAGTATTACCAGATCAAGGATGGCAAGAAAGTGAGCAAGGAGCGTAGCTATTTTCCGGGCTACATCCTCCTCGAAGCTGACCTTGTGGGTGAGATTCCGCACATCATTGAAAACACCTCTGGCGTGATCGGCTTCCTCGGCCCCAAGGGCGAGGCCCCTGCTCCGCTGCGCCAGACCGAAGTGAACCGCATTCTGGGTAAGGCCGATGAACTGGCCGACAGCGATGAGGTGATCAATATACCCTTCGTGGTGGGCGAGTCGGTGAAAGTGACCGATGGTCCTTTCAACAGCTTCAGCGGTGTGATCGAAGAAGTGAATGAAGAAAAGAAGAAGCTCAAAGTAATGGTCAAGATCTTCGGACGTAAGACCCCGCTCGAGCTCAGTTATATGCAAGTAGAAAAAGAATCGTAAGGTTCCAATGCGAACCCTTCGGCCGGTTGAGCTTCCACTCCGGGCTGCAGGACTTCTCACCGCAACGAAACCCCGACTATAACAACAAACACAATGGCAAAAGAAATAGGCGCACTCATCAAATTACAGGTGAAAGGCGGCGCTGCCAACCCCGCACCTCCCATCGGACCGGCACTCGGTGCGAAGGGGGTGAACATCATGGAGTTCTGCAAGCAGTTCAACGCGCGGACCCAGGACAAGGCAGGGCAGGTATTGCCGGTCATCATCACCGTGTATACGGACAAGTCGTTCGACTTCGTAATCAAGACGCCTCCTGCATTCGTGCAGCTCCTCGAGGCGGCCAAGATCCAGAAGGGTTCGGCCGAGTCCAACCGTAAAAAAATGGGTTCAGTTACCTGGGACCAAATCCGCAAGATTGCTGAAGGCAAAATTCAGGACATGAACTGCTTCACCATCGAATCAGCGATGAAGATGATAGCAGGATCTGCCCGCAGTGCCGGCATCAACGTGGAGGGAACGGCTCCCTGGGAAAACTAATCCGACCGCGGACCCGGCAATCGCTCGCTGCTTCCCGTGATCCGGAACCGCAACACCCTTAATCTCAGAATCAAAACATGGCCAAGTTAACCAAGAACCAAAAGGTAGCTTACGCGAAAGTAGACTCCGATAAAGTCTACACCCTGCAGGATGCCACCAAGCTTGTGAAGGATTGCTCCTTCACCAAGTTTGATTCGTCTGTCGACTTGAGTGTTCGTCTCGGCGTTGATCCCCGCAAAGCCAATCAAATGGTGCGCGGCGTGGTTACGCTTCCACACGGAACGGGTAAAACCGTTCGCGTGCTGGTACTGTGCACTCCCGACAAAGAGCAGGAAGCCCGCGATGCCGGCGCCGATCATGTGGGTCTCGACGACTTCATCCAGAAAATCGAAGGCGGTTGGACGGATGTAGACATCGTGATCACCATGCCAAGCGTTATGGCGAAAGTGGGTAAGCTGGGTAAAATCCTGGGCCCCCGCAACCTCATGCCTAACCCCAAAACCGGCACCGTGACCAACGATGTAGGCAAGGCGGTAACGGACGTGAAGGGCGGTAAAATCGACTTCAAAGTGGACAAGACCGGAATCATCCATGCCTCTATCGGCAAGGTTTCCTTCGATGCCGCCAAGTTGTACGAGAACGCTCAGGAACTGCTCCAGACCATCGTAAAGCTCAAACCTTCCGCTGCGAAGGGAACCTACCTCAAAAGCATCGCGCTCAGCAGTACAATGAGCCCCGGCATCCGCATCGATTCGAAAGGAATCGCCGGCTAACCCTTAACAAGAATCCCTCACATGACCAGAGAAGAAAAGAACAGCATCATCGAGGAGCTGGTAGGGACGCTGAGCCAGTACAACAATTTCTATATCACCGATATTGATACGTTGAACTCGGAGCACACCTCTAAATTGCGCCGCCTCTGCTTCAACAAGCAGGTGCAGCTACGTGTGGCCAAGAATTCACTGATCAAAAAGGCGCTCGAGCGGATCGAAGGCGATTTCAGCCAACTGATCCCTACGCTCAAAGGTTCGTCTGCCATCATGGCATGCGAAGGTGCGAGCACGCCCGCCAAACTGATCCGCGACTTCCGTCGTGACGCCGGTAAGAACTTCACCAAACCTGCACTGAAAAGTGCGTATATCGACGGTGGAGTGTTCGTTGGAGACAATCAGCTCGAAGCGCTCGCTTCACTGAAGTCGAAGAACGAACTCATCGGCGACGTCATCGGCCTCCTGCAGTCGCCTGCGAAGTCTGTCATTTCCGGCCTCAAAGGCCAGGGTGGCAAGATCGCCGGCATCCTCAAAACCCTGGAAGAGCGCGCTGCCTGATTCGGCAATCCGCGCGGGTAGTATCCTTCCGCAACACAAATTCAATTCACAAACAACACAACGCAAACTCTAAACATCCAATACAATGGCAGATTTGAAAGCATTCGCTGAGCAACTTGTTAACCTCACTGTGAAAGAAGTGCAGGAGCTCGCAACAATCCTCAAAGATGAATACGGCATTGAGCCTGCAGCTGCAGCTGTAGCCATGGCTGCTCCCGCCGGTGGCGCTGGCGGTGCCGATGCGGCAGAAGAGAAGACCTCTTTCGACGTTATCCTGAAGAACGCCGGAGCCAACAAACTGGCTATCGTGAAGCTGGTGAAGGACCTCACCGGTCTCGGACTGAAGGAAGCCAAAGACGTAGTCGACGGTGCTCCAAAGCCCATCAAAGAAGGCGTTTCCAAAGAGGAAGCCAACGCCCTGAAGCAGCAGCTCACCGAAGCTGGTGCCGAAGTGGAGATCAAGTAATTGAAAACCAGCTATCCACGGGACCTGCTCCGCCGTTTGGCGGGGCAGGTTTTCCCCTATAAGTACGCCGCGTCAGCGGATCCATCAGCGCGCACTTGAACCACACAACCCTTAAAATCCTTCGCCTTGACAACCAAACCCAGCCTCTCGACTGAGAAGTCAGCACCCAACCGCATCAATTTCAGCAAGAGCAAGCACAGGATCGAGTATCCTGATTTTCTGGAGATCCAGTTGAAGTCATTCAAGGACTTCTTCCAGCTGGAAACCACTGCCGATAACCGTACCGAAGAAGGGCTTTACAAGGTGTTCAGTGAGAACTTCCCGATCACCGACTCCCGTAATAACTTCGTACTCGAATTCCTTGATTATTTCGTAGACCCGCCCCGTTACTCCATCGAGGAGTGTATCGACCGCGGTCTGACTTACAGCGTGCCCCTGAAGGCCAAGCTGAAGCTCTACTGTACCGATCCCGAGCACGAGGATTTCGAAACCATTGTACAGGACGTGTACCTGGGAACCATCCCATACATGACACCTAAGGGAACCTTTGTGATCAACGGCGCCGAGCGCGTCGTGGTATCACAGCTTCACCGTTCGCCCGGCGTATTTTTCGGTCAGAGTCGCCACGCCAACGGCACCAAATTGTATTCGGCCCGTGTTATCCCCTTCAAAGGATCCTGGATCGAATTCGCGACGGACATCAACAGTGTGATGTACGCCTACATCGATCGTAAAAAGAAATTCCCGGTTACCACGCTGCTCCGCGCTATCGGTTACCAGACCGATAAAGACATCCTGGAACTCTTCGGTCTTGCCGACGAGGTGAAGGTGAGCAAGGCCGGCCTGAAGAAGGTGGTTGGACGCAAGCTCGCCGCCAGGGTTCTGAAGACCTGGGTGGAGGATTTCGTTGATGAGGATACCGGTGAAGTGGTATCGATCGAGCGTAACGAGGTGATTCTCGAGCGCGAGACCATTCTTGAAGACGATCACATTGACACCATTGTCGACGCCGGTGTGAAATCGGTCATCCTGCACAAGGAAGATGCGAACACCAACGACTACGCGATCATTTACAATACCCTCCAGAAGGATACGTCCAACAGCGAAAAGGAGGCGGTCGAACTCATCTACCGTCAGCTCCGCAATGCCGAGCCACCCGATGAAGAAACCGCTCGCGGTATCATCGACAAGTTGTTCTTCTCCGACAAGCGCTATGACCTCGGTGAAGTAGGCCGTTTCCGGATCAACCGCAAACTGAACATCAATACTGCTGAAAATGTCAAAGTCCTGACCAAGGAAGACATCATTCAGATCATCAAATACCTTATTGAGCTGATCAATGCGAAGACCATCGTCGACGATATCGATCACCTCAGTAACCGCCGTGTCCGCACGGTAGGTGAGCAGTTGTATTCACAATTCGGTGTCGGATTAGCCCGTATGGCCCGTACCATTCGTGAGCGTATGAACGTACGCGACAACGAAGTGTTTACGCCCGCCGACCTGATCAATGCCAAGACCCTGAGCAGTGTGATTAACTCGTTTTTCGGAACGAACCAGCTCAGCCAGTTTATGGACCAGACCAATCCGCTGGCCGAAATCACCCACAAGCGCCGTCTGTCGGCACTCGGACCAGGTGGTCTCTCCCGCGAGCGTGCCGGTTTCGAAGTCCGTGACGTTCACTACACGCACTATGGTCGCTTGTGTACCATCGAGACACCTGAAGGGCCGAATATCGGTCTGATTTCTTCGCTCTGCGTGTATGCCAAAATCAACAACCTCGGCTTTATCTCCACGCCGTATCGTCACGTACAAGGGGGTCAGGTAGACCTGAAAAACGATGTGGTGTACCTCACCGCAGAGGAAGAAGATACGCGCGTAATCGCCCAGGCCAACGCCGAAGTGGACGAGAAGGGTCAGTTTTCCGACGCCCGCGTCAAGGCGCGCTTCGAAGGTGATTTCCCGATTGTGGATCCGAAAGAACTCCACCTGATGGACGTTGCCCCGAACCAGATCGCTTCCATCGCTGCATCCCTGATTCCCTTCCTCGAGCACGACGATGCGAACCGTGCCCTGATGGGATCGAACATGCAACGCCAAGCCGTTCCGCTGCTTCGTCCGCAGGCACCCATCGTGGGAACCGGTCTCGAAGGAAACGTGGTGCGCGACAGCCGGGTACTCATCAATGCCGAGTACAGCGGGGTTGTGGAGTATGTGGATGCCAATGAGATCCACATCCGTAACCAGCGTACCGACGACGAAAAACTCATCAGCTTCGAGGACGATGTGAAGGTTTACCGCCTGACCAAGTTCCAGAAGACCAACCAGAGTACCTGTATCAACCTGAAGCCCATCGTTAAGAAGGGCGATAAGGTGAAACAGGGTCAGGTTCTGTGCGAAGGCTATGCAACGCAGGGCGGAGAACTTGCTCTCGGACGCAACCTGAAAGTGGCATTCATGCCTTGGAAAGGTTACAACTTCGAAGATGCTATCGTGATTTCCGAGCGTGTTGTGCGTGAAGACATCTTCACATCATTGCACATCGATGAATACAGCCTTGAAGTCCGTGATACCAAACGCGGATTGGAAGAACTTACCGCCGACATTCCAAACGTGAGCGAGGAAGCTACCCGCGAACTCGACGAGCACGGATTGATCCGTGTTGGTGCTGAAGTAGGCGAGGGGGATATCCTGATCGGAAAAATCACACCGAAGGGTGAGACCGATCCTTCTCCAGAGGAAAAACTGCTTCGTGCCATCTTCGGTGACAAGGCCGGTGATGTGAAAGACGCATCACTCAAGGTTCCGCCTTCTGTGAAGGGAGTCGTGATTGATAAGAAGCTCTTCAGCCGTGCCATCAAGGACAAGCGCGGACGCGAAGACGAGAAGGGTGTAATGGCCCGATTCGATGTAGAGCAGGACAAGGAACTTGCTGTCATTAAAGTACAACTCATCGAAAAACTCTTCGCCCTTGTCAGCGGCAAGACCTCTCAGGGTGTCATTAATGCGTACAAAGAAGTGGTCATTCCCAAGGGTGCCAAGTTCACCCAGAAGATGCTGACCGATCTTGACTACAACAACCTGAATCCCACCAAGTGGACCACCGATAAAGACAAGAACGACCAGATCACCCGCCTCCTGACAAATTACAACGTCCGGGCGAATGAGATCATCGCTGCGAACAAGCGCAAGAAGTTCCAGATCCAGATCGGAGATGAGTTGCCTGCAGGTATCATGCAGTTGGCTAAAGTCTACATCGCCAAGAAGCGTAAGCTGAAAGTGGGTGATAAGATGGCTGGTCGCCACGGAAACAAGGGTATCGTATCCCGTATCGTTCGCGATGAGGATATGCCCTACCTCAGCGATGGAACTCCTGTAGACATTGTGTTGAACCCGCTGGGTGTACCTTCCCGTATGAACCTCGGTCAGATTTACGAAACCGTACTGGCCTGGGCAGGGGAGAAGCTGGGTACCAAGTTTGCCACTCCGATTTTTGACGGCGCTACGCTTGCAGAAATCGATCACTATGTGACCAAGGCTGGATTACCCAAGTTCGGTTCAAGCTATCTGCACGATGGTGGAACCGGTGAGCGCTTCGACCAGCCGGCTACCGTGGGCATCATTTACATGCTCAAGTTGGGCCACATGGTGGATGACAAGATGCACGCCCGTTCTATCGGACCGTACTCGCTCATCACCCAGCAGCCCCTCGGCGGTAAAGCCCAGTTCGGAGGTCAGCGTTTCGGGGAAATGGAAGTTTGGGCAATCGAAGCCTTCGGTGCTGCAAACATCCTCCAGGAACTGCTTACCATCAAGTCGGACGATGTTATGGGTCGTGCCAAGGCTTACGAAGCGATTGTAAAAGGAGACAACATGCAGCAACCCGGAATCCCCGAGTCGTTCAATGTATTGCTCCACGAACTCCAGGGCCTCTGTCTCAAGGTCAGCCTCGACTGATCCCGTCATTCTCAATTCAACTAAAACGCAACCGTACCACCGATAACCACACATGGCGGCTAAAAAAGAACCGAAGCTGAAAAGCAACTTCACCAAAATCACCATCAGCCTCGCAAGTCCCGAGAACATCCTCGAGCAGTCGAGCGGAGAAGTGCTGAAGCCGGAAACCATCAACTACCGGACCTACAAACCCGAGCGCGACGGCTTGTTCTGCGAGCGGATTTTCGGACCGGTCAAGGACTGGGAATGTCACTGCGGCAAATACAAGCGCATCCGTTACAAGGGTATCGTTTGTGACCGCTGCGGTGTAGAAGTCACCGAGAAAAAGGTCCGTCGCGAGCGCATGGGCCACATCTCCCTGACTGTTCCCGTCGCACACATCTGGTATTTCCGTTCCCTTCCGAACAAGATCGGTTACCTGCTGGGATTGCCCACCAAGAAACTCGATCTGATCATTTATTACGAGCGCTATGTTGTCATCCAGGCCGGTGTGAAAGCTGCCGATGGTGTCAACTACCTCGACTTCCTCACAGAGGAAGAGTATCTCAATCACATGGATACCCTTCCGAAGGAGAATCACCACCTCGACGATAAGGATCCCGATAAGTTCGTCGCCAAGATGGGTGCGGATGCCCTGTTCGACCTCTTGTCGCGCCTCGACCTCGATGCGCTGAGCTACAAGCTGCGTCACCAGGCCAACACCGAAACCAGCCAGCAGCGTAAGAACGAGGCCCTCAAGCGCCTTCAGGTAGTGGAATCTTTCCGCCAGGCCAATACGCACATCGAGAACCGCCCCGAGTGGATGATCGTGAAGGTTGTGCCTGTGATTCCGCCCGAACTGCGTCCACTCGTTCCACTGGACGGTGGCCGTTTCGCTACCTCCGATCTGAACGACCTTTACCGCCGGGTTATCATCCGGAACAACCGCCTCAAGCGTTTGATCGAGATCAAGGCTCCCGAGGTGATTTTGCGCAACGAAAAGCGCATGCTTCAGGAATCGGTGGATTCGCTCTTCGACAACAGCCGTAAGGTGAACGCTGTCAAGACCGAAAGTAACCGTGCACTTAAGTCTCTTTCCGACTCACTCAAAGGAAAACAAGGTCGCTTCCGTCAGAACCTGCTCGGTAAGCGTGTCGATTACTCGGCCCGTTCGGTCATTGTCGTAGGTCCAGAGTTGAAGCTGCACGAGTGCGGACTTCCCAAGGATATGGCAGCCGAATTGTTCAAGCCGTTCATCATCCGCAAGATGATTGAGCGTGGCGTGGTGAAGACGGTAAAGAGCGCGAAGAAAATCGTTGACCGTAAGGATGCCATCGTTTGGGACATCCTCGAAAACGTATTGAAAGGCCACCCTGTACTGCTCAACCGTGCTCCTACGCTGCACAGGTTAGGTATTCAGGCGTTCCAGCCCAAGCTGATCGAAGGAAAGGCCATTCAGCTTCACCCACTGGTTTGTACCGCCTTCAACGCTGACTTTGACGGTGACCAGATGGCAGTTCACCTGCCCCTTGGTAACGCCGCCATCCTCGAAGCCCAGATGCTTATGCTGGCTTCACACAACATCCTTAACCCCGCCAATGGTGCACCGATCACGGTTCCTTCACAGGACATGGTACTCGGTCTGTACTACATCACCAAGGGCCGCAAAACGACCGACGATCACAAAGTACGTGGCGAAGGGCTGTCTTTCTACAGTGCGGAAGAGGTTGTTATTGCCTACAACGAAGCGCGCATCGATCTCCACGCATGGATCAAGGTGAAAGCCAACGTGCGTGAGAACGGGCAACTCGTCAATAAATTAATCGAGACCACTGTTGGACGCGTATTGTTCAACGAAGTGGTTCCGACCCAAGCCGGATACATCAACGAATTGCTCACCAAGCGTTCGTTGCGTGAAATCATCGGCAATGTACTTAAGGCTACGGGTATCGCCCAGGCCGCGCGCTTCCTTGACGATATCAAGGACCTCGGTTTCCGTATGGCTTTCAGAGGTGGATTGTCCTTCAACCTGAATGACGTAATCATTCCGGTTGAGAAACAGAAATTCATCGGCAAAGCCAACCAGGAAGTCGAAGAGGTGATGAACAACTACAGTATGGGTTTCATCACCAACAACGAGCGCTACAACCAGGTGATCGATATCTGGACACGTACCAACTCGCGTTTGACCGAGACAGTAATGAACCAGATGAAGAACGACAAGCAGGGCTTCAACTCGGTGTACATGATGCTCGACTCCGGAGCCCGTGGTTCGAAGGAGCAGATTCGTCAGCTCGGCGGAATGCGCGGACTGATGGCCAAGCCTTCAAAATCGGGATCGACCGGTGGTGAAATCATCGAAAACCCGATCCTTTCGAACTTTAAAGAAGGTCTTTCGATCCTTGAGTACTTTATCTCTACCCACGGTGCCCGTAAGGGTCTGGCCGATACCGCTCTGAAAACCGCTGACGCAGGTTACCTGACCCGTCGTCTGGTTGACGTAGCGCAGGACGTGATCATCACCGACAGCGACTGCGGAACACTTCGCGGACTGCAAATGACCGCCCTGAAGAACCAGGAGGACGTTGTAGAAAGCCTGTTCGACCGTATTCTGGGTCGTGTATCTGTTCACAATGTGATTCATCCACAAACCGGAGCCATCATGGTTACGTCCGGTTCGGAAATCACAGAAGATGTTGCACGCCAGATTGAGGATTCTCCCATTGAAATGGTTGAGATCCGCTCTGTACTGACCTGTGAATCGAAAAAGGGTGTGTGTGGCCTTTGTTACGGCCGTAACCTCGCTTCGGGACGCATGGTGCAGAAGGGTGAGGCTGTGGGTGTAATTGCAGCACAATCCATCGGTGAGCCTGGAACCCAGCTTACACTCCGTACCTTCCACGTGGGTGGTGTAGCTATGAAGGGTGCTACCGAATCACAGATTGCAGCCAAGTTTGCCGGTATCGTAGAATTCGATGAAGTACGTTGTATTCCTTCAAGCAAGAGCGGTGAAAACTATGAAGTGGTCATCGGTCGTTCGGGTGAAATGCGAATCATCGATGAAAACACCCGTGCGGTGCTTACATCCGGTATCGTTCCTTACGGTTCGCATCTCTTCGTGAAAGACGGACAGAAGGTCGACAAGGGACAGCTCATCTGCGAATGGGATCCGTTCAACGCGGTGATCATCTCCGAATTCGGCGGAAAGATCGGTTTCGAACACATCGAAGAAGGTGTTACGTTCAAGGAAGAATCCGACGAACAGACCGGCTTCAAAGAGAAGGTCGTTATCGATAGCCGCGACAAGACCAAGATTCCGGTCATCCGTATCCTCAGCGGTAAAGAGACCCTCAAGGCGTACAACATTCCTGTAGGTGCACACATCGTTGTGAACGAAGGCGACAAGATGGAACCCGGAACCATCCTGGTGAAAATCCCCCGTCAGCTTGGACGTACCGGCGATATCACCGGTGGTCTGCCCCGTGTAACCGAACTCTTCGAAGCACGTAACCCGAGCAATCCGGCCGTTGTGTCAGAAATCGACGGAGTGGTCAGCTACGGTGGCGTTAAGCGCGGTAACCGCGAAATCGTCATCACGGCCCGCGACGGTGAAATCAAGAAATACCTCGTTCCGCTGAGTAAGCACATCCTGGTACAGGACGGAGACTTCATCCGTGCCGGACATGCGCTCTCCGATGGTGCGATTACTCCGAGTGACATCCTCGCCATCAAAGGACCGACGGCGGTACAGGAATACCTTGTGAATGAAATCCAGGAAGTTTACCGACTTCAGGGTGTAAAGATCAACGACAAGCACTTCGAGACCATTGTGCGTCAGATGATGCGTAAGGTGATTATTGAAGATCCGGGTGACACCCGCTTCCTCGAGCGTGAATCGGTTAACAAGATCGACTTCATGGAGGAGAACGACAGTGTTATCGATAAGAAGGTTGTTGAAGATCCGGGCGACTCCGTCCGCTTCAAGGCCGGACAGATCATCAACCTGCGCCAGCTGCGTGACGAAAACTCACAGCTCAAGCGTAAGGACATGAAACTGGTTGATGCACGCGATGCGAATCCTGCGACTTCGAGTCCGCTCTTGCAGGGTATTACCCAGGCTTCACTCCACACGAAGAGCTGGATTTCGGCTGCATCGTTCCAGGAGACTACCAAGGTGCTTAACGAAGCCGCCATCAAGGGTAGCATCGATACACTCAACGGTCTTAAGGAGAACGTCATTGTGGGTCACCTTATTCCTGCCGGAACAGGACTGCGTGAGTACGAAAAACTCATCGTCGGTTCACAGGAAGAGTACGACTTGCTTATGGCTTCCAAGAACGCCGAAGTCGAGGCCTGAACAACCCATTGAACTACAGAAAGGCGTCCGGTTTCCGGGCGCCTTTTTTCATGCGCAGGGTGCGGGTTTTCCTTTCACGATGCCCCTGCAATTCATACCTTCGTAAACATCCCTTCTCGTATGGAAAACAATCCCAACAATCCGAATCAGCTCAACATCGAACTTTCCGAGGAAATTGCGGAAGGCATTTACTCAAACCTGGCCATCATTACGCATTCCAACGCCGAATTCGTGGTTGATTTCGTGAAGGTGATGCCTGGCGTTCCAAAGGCTCGCGTCAAGTCGCGCATCGTTCTGACTCCCCAGCACGCCAAGCGCCTGTTGGGTGCACTTGCAGACAACATCCAGAAGTTCGAGGCTGCGCATGGTACCATAAAGCAGACCGAGGCGATCGGATTGCCCATGAATTTCGGCGGTCCTACGGCACAGGCTTAAGCACCGAATGACCGGAGGTTCGGCAATACGGTCCTTCTTTTTAGTTGTAAAACAGCACAAGGCAGCCGTTTTCAAGACATTCCATGTCCTGTTTTTCCTGGCCTGCTGCGCGCTGATTTGGAATTACATCCGCCAGAATCAGGCATCGTTCGGTCGTATTGCGTCGGCTGCCGGTGAAAGCGGGTTTTACCGCTGGTTGGTGCCGGTTATAGTTCTA
>JAJTFW010000007.1 GCA_021299095.1 Sphingobacteriales bacterium
TGAAGAGAAGAAAGGGTTTCCGCAAGAAACACGGTCACAGAACGCACTATACTCAAATCAAAATCGAAAACATAGCTTAAACTAAGATACTATGGCACACAAAAAAGGTGAAGGATCCGTTAAGAACGGCCGTGATTCACAAAGTAAAAGATTAGGCGTAAAGATATATGGTGGACAACCAGCTTTAAATGGCAATATCTTAATCCGTCAAAGAGGTACTCAATACCACCCTGGTAAGAACGTTGGTTTAGGATCTGACTTTACAATTTTCGCTCTTACAGACGGAATTGTTGAGTTCAAAAAGGGTAAAAATAACAAAACGACGGTCTCAATCGTCCCAGTTGAATTAGTGGCTTAAAAAAAAGTTTTTGTAGTTATAAAAAAAGTTTTTACTTTTAGTGCATATTTACTAACCATTAAATCTAAAAAACATGGCAACTGCAAAAAAAGCGGCTAAAAAAGCTGCTCCAAAAAAAGCTGCAAAGAAAGTAGTTAAGAAAGCTGCTCCTAAGAAAGCTGCTAAGAAAGCTGCTCCTAAGAAGGCTGCTAAGAAAGCTGCTCCTAAGAAGGCTGCTAAGAAAGCTGCTCCTAAGAAGAAGGCTGCAAAAAAGGCTACTAAGAAAGCCGCCAAGAAGAAGTAATACGCTTCTTGGGTTAACAAGAAAGGGCCCCTGCTTGCAGGGGCTTTTTCATTTTCTACAACATCATCAAGGAAGGGTGGAAACGACGTCTCTCAATTCGATGTCGTAAATAATCGGCGTTTTGCCAGGTACGGGACCAGCCCCTGCCCTACCGTATGCATTGTCTGAAGTGAGAATCAATCGGCAAACACCTCCTTTTCGCATGGACAATAACGCATCTTCCCAGGCCTTTATCCTGGAACCATCCCCAGCGCGCAACCAAAGCATCCCGGTTCCGCCTCCGCTGTTTGAACCATCAAATACGGTTCCGTCTAGGAATCTCCCCGTATAGACGACTGAAACACTGTCGCCAGGTTTTACAAGCTCGCCTTTCCCTTTTTCCAACTCGATAAAATAGACTCCGGGCCGAACAGCACCTGCTGTAATCAGGTTGTCATCAAGATAGCGCCTTACCAGTTCTTCTTCAACGGTCCTCTGAGTGGTAATTCGACGGTTGTTTTCTTCGGCAAACTCTTTTTCCGTGAATAGTCTCTGTAGGCGAAGTTGGAATCGGATTTTATCACCAGGAGAAAACGCGGATGGCATGGCCTGGTTGAACGTGTGTAAAAAGACTGAATCTGCACTCGTGGTGAATTCGGCAGAGTCGCCCTCGTGTAACATGAGAAAGGCTTCATTGGGATCACCGGCATATTGCGGTTTGCTGATGGCAAGGATAAAATCCTCTCCAAGGGGATCAGAGGAATATACAGTGTCGCCGGATTCAGTTCCGTAACGCAAGGACAATTGCATCAGATCACCTGGTGTGGTTTTTCGGCCTTTACCCCGTTCGATAATCCTAGCTTTTAACGGAGAGCCATCCTCAGCACCTGAGGTTGATCGTTTACACGCTGTGAATGTTAAACCTAGTGCTGAGAAGCCAAGAATCAGAAGTCGAAATGGTTTCACTGTTCGCGGATTTTTTCGAGTGTGAGCTGATAAATAATGCTGCTTCCCGGCGGTATGCAAACGCCATCGCCTGACACGCCGAAAGCGAGATAAGACGGAACAATAAGCATCGCTTCCTCGCCCTCTTTCATTCGTAATAGGCCCTCTTGTAATCCGCTTGGTTCATCAGATTGACCGATAATCAACTCAAGATTACCCGTACTATCGCTGCTGTAGCAGGTCGTCCCATCCAATAAGCCGAGTGTGTAACGGACCGATACACGATCCAACAGCCGGGCTGCATTTCCATTTCCAGGTTTCAAAACGGAATAATACAATCCCGTAGTAGTTGTGTCCATTTTCCATCCTCTCCGGTCAACGAAAGAACGGATAAGCTCCATTTCCTCTGCAAGTAGCCTCCGGTTACGTTCCAGGAGCCCTTCACGGATTTCAGCTTCGGATGGTACCGATTTAGGCTTTTCTATCGTGTTGTTGCGATCAGAGCAGGCTAGAAAACAGAACAGAAAAACAAGTGTAATACTAGTCCTGACCATATGATTCATTGAGTTCGTTTGCGAACTGCGGTAAAATATCCATGAGATCTTGAACTGCTTCTTCGAGGGGTTTACCAGAACGTCCGCCTGCTGCGTTCCGATGTCCACCTCCGGAGAAATACCGTTCGGCAATTATCTTCACGGAGAATGGCCCCTTTGATCGAAAGGATATTTTAACGAGGCCATCGCGCTCACTAAACAAAACAGCCATGCGAATTCCGTGAATCGATAGCCCATAGTTTACAATCCCCTCTAAGTCACCCGGCGCATGGTGAAAGCGATCCATCTCCTCTTCCGAAACAGCAAAAATCACCGTGCGGTAGTGCTCAAATACGCGCATCTTCTCCAGTAAGGTATGGCCGAGTAGCCGTAAACGGTCGATGGAATTGCCATCGTATATACGCTCGTGCACAAGGTCATTTCTGCATCCTGCCTCGAGCATGCGCGCAGCGGCAGCATGGGTGCCCGGACTAACTGAATTGAAGCGGAAGCCCCCTGTGTCAGTCATGATACCCGCATAAAAGCACTCAGCAGCATCACGACTGATGTAGTGGTCAAAACCAAGTGCCAAAACCAGGTGAACCAATAATTCAGAGGTCGATGCATGGGATGGATAGCTGAACACCGGGTTACAAAAGCCGGGCTTTGGATCTAGATGATGATCGATCAATACCATCGGTGCTGTGCAAGTTGAAAGCAAAGACTCCATGCGTTCCACACGTGAAGGGTCATTGAAATCAAGGCAAAAAACCAGGTCGGCCTTCTCAAACAATTTACGGGAAGAATCTGGAGTAGCAAGGAAATTCACAACATCCTCGCTGCCATTCATCCAATGGTGATGATGATCGATTTTGAAACACCTGGATCCGTCAGCTCGCGTAAACGCTGAAGGTCGTCCGATGGGAATAGGACCTGCATAGGCCTCAAAGGTAGCTCAAAAATGAAGGGTTGACGGTGCCGTGTGGGCGCAAAAAGCGTAGCTTTGCAGCCCGAAACAAACGATACACAACCCATCAGCAATATGGCAACCAACAGAACCTTTACCATGCTTAAGCCCGATGCCGTCCAGAACGGACATGCCGGAGCGATTCTCGATCATATCCTCAAGGCCGGTTTTCGCGTTGTGGCAATGAAGTATACCCGTCTTAGCGAAGACACGGCCGGTAAGTTTTATGCCATCCACCGTGAGCGCCCATTCTACGGAGAGTTGGTTCGTTGCATGTCTTCGGGACCTATTTACGCGGCAATACTCGAAAAGGAAAACGCCGTTGAGGATTTTCGGAATCTGATTGGTGCCACAGATCCTGCAAAAGCAGCGCCTGGTACCATCCGCCAGCTTTTTGCAAAATCAATTGAGGCAAATGCCGTTCACGGCTCTGATAGCGATGATAACGCTGATCGTGAAGGTAACTTCTTCTTCAGCGAGTTCGAGCGCTTCTAAACGCTACCAACTAACCTTTCAGCCCCGGTTATTCCGGGGTTTTTTTATTGAATCTGGATTTCCCGAATGACAGGTGATTCGAGTTTGCCGTTGAGTTCGTTCAATAGCTCCTCACGCATCATCGACAATTCATGGGAAATGACCGATGAATTCATGGTAATGTGCAGGATTCCCTGAGAAAATCGAATATAAACGGTGCGCCTTGAAATGGCTTCGTTTACCGTTTCATGCCACAGCAAGGTGATGCGTTGATTGAGAACGCCCTCTGTCAATTCGTACTTGTCCATCATCTTCTGAAGGATATCTCCGATTGGACTTTCATTGGTCGGCCTCATGTGACGAAGTTCTGCAAATACAGTCAATCGCCGAAATCCGAACGGAAAGATTTCACTAGAATTGGAATTGGTAAATTTGCGAGAGATGCAACTAATTACACTTACAAGCGATTGGGGAACCCGAGATTATGCGGTTGCCGCCCTCAAAGGTTCGCTGTATAGTGCAATTCCGAATGTTAGGATTGTGGACGTAAGTCATGAAATCATGCCTCACGATATTCAACAGGCTGCATTCATTTTCAAGAATGCACTTCGGTTTTTTCCCGTAGGGACCCTGCATTTTATTGGCCTGCACTCCAAACCTTACGGAAAGTCATCTGAGTTGCTGCTGGTCAAGAAGGACGGACATATGTTTATCGGCATGAACGATGGCTTTTTCTCTATGGTCTTTGACGAGAAACCCGTGGATGTTGTTGCCGCTCATCCCGGTGACACTGAAGTGGGACTATTTCCCTTCGCGCTGATAACTGATTACGCTGCCAACCTGATTGGTGGTCGAAATTTGTATGAGCTTGGGCATCGCCCCACCGAATTCATAGAAAAGCGCATGTTCCAGCCCACCATTGAGGATGATTTGATCCGCGGTGTTGTGATGTATTGGGATCGGTTCGGAAATATTGTCACCAACATCACCCGCGATTTGTTTGAGAAGCAACGAAAGGGCCGTGCCTTCGAAATCGTTTTTCGCAAATCATCGTATGTCATCAATACGATCAGTCCGAATTACGGAATAGGCGAACCGGGTACTTTCCTGGCTATATTCAATGATGCCGGTCACCTTGAGATCTCCATCAGCGAGGGCAATGCATACGAGTTAATGGGATTGCGCATCAATGATATAATTCGCGTCGAGTTCAAATAGATGTTAACGAGGGTTGTCCGATTAAGTTTTAGGCCCGAAGCGGTAGCAATATTTCAGCAAACGCTGAAGAGTTTCGAGGCTTCAATCCGTGAGTCTCCCGGATGCCTTGACCTTCAGATTTATCGGGATAAAGAGGATCTGCATGTTTTTTATACCATAAGCCGCTGGCAAGAGGCCTCTGATCTGGAGGCCTATAGAAAGTCTGATTTGTTTGGCAAGGTCTGGAAATCCGTCAAGCCCGGCTTCCGCTCTCCCGCCCTGGCTTGGTCTCTCGAGGAGATTCAAGACATAAACAAGGGTTAAAACCCCGGCGAATTTTCTTTGGTCTTAAGGCCGTTTTCCCTATATTTAACATCCATGAGCGACATGAGCGAATACAAAGCAGGTCAGCCTATCCGTGGTGATTTTACCCGGAAACAAACGGAGCGCAGCGTACCTCAGCGAACCTTCTTGTTTCTTGCATTAGTCGGTTCAAGTGTTTTATTCATTGCCTTGGTGGTCATGTTCATCATTTGGTCCACCTATAACCCTCCGATTGAAAATCTATCACTGCCCAAACAGTTTACGATTAGCACACTTGTCTTGCTTGTCAGTAGCTATTTGCTGACCCTTTGTCGCGGGTTCTTCCGTAATGACCAGGGAAAACCACTTGCAATCACACTGGCTTCTACCCTCTTCTGTAGTCTGGTATTCGGGTATCTTCAGATTGACGGGTGGACCAGTTTGTACAGCAATGGGCATGCGTTTGACGGTGCGGCGGGAACCACTTTCCTATATCTCATCACAGGATTGCATTTTTTACATGTATTCGGCGGGATGATTTACTTGTTTTTCCTGAACATACGTTGTGCTGAAATGTTACAAGACGATGTCCGGCGAATCCTGTTTTTTTCTGATCCAGCCGAAGAAAGCAGATTACAGCTGTTCGGAATCTACTGGCACTTTGTCGATGCCTTGTGGGTGTTCCTTTTTCTGACATTCTTATTCGCGCTTTAATTTACCGAATATGCATTACCTAAATTAGGTAATATATTGGTGGCTCTGCTTCCTTTAGTTTTGCAACTCATTTCAAACACATTTATTCCATGAAAACGATTGCAGTAATCGGTTCCGGCCAAATGGGCAATGGTATTGCCCATGTTTTTGCACAAAGCGGATACAATGTAACCCTTGTTGATGTGCGCGAAGAGGCGCTCGCAAAAGCGATGGAGACCATTGCGCGAAATATGGATCGACAGGTTGCCAAGGGAAGTCTTTCTGAAGCGGATAAAGCAGCTTCATTGTCTCGATTATCCACAACCACCGAATTAGCGAAGGGCGTTGAGTCTGCGGATCTTGTGGTAGAGGCAGCAACCGAGCGTCTCGACCTGAAGCTGAAGATTTTTGCTGATCTGGATCGCTTGTGTGCTCCTGCTTGCATTTTGGCTTCCAATACTTCCTCCATCAGTATCACACAAATTGCTGCTGCTACGGGACGTAACGATCGCGTTATCGGTATGCATTTCATGAATCCTGTTCCGGTGATGAAGCTCGTGGAGGTTATCCGTGGTTATGCGACCTCCGATGAAGTCACGAAAATCATTCTGGAGCTATCCAAAGCCTTGGGCAAGGTGCCTGTGGAGGTGAACGATTATCCAGGTTTTGTAGCCAACCGTATTCTTATGCCAATGATCAACGAATCGATTTACACCTTGTTTGAAGGTGTTGCCGGCGTATCCGAAATCGACACGGTGATGAAACTGGGTATGGCACATCCGATGGGGCCTCTTCAACTCGCCGATTTTATCGGTCTTGACACGTGCCTGAGCATTCTAAAAGTCTTGCATGAAGGTTTCGGAAATCCGAAATATGCTCCATGCCCGCTCCTGGTCAATATGGTCACGGCCGGACATCTCGGAGTGAAATCGGGCAGTGGATTTTACACCTACACACCGGGAGTAAAAGAGTTGGTGGTCTCACCTTCCTTTAGCAAGTAATTTCTCGGATTGGTAATTCTAAGTCAATCCGTTTCTTCGTAAACTCCTGAATATGCAACTGACTTTTTTTGGTGCAGCGCGGACCGTAACCGGTAGCAAACACCTTATTACCACTGCGCGCGGAAAGAAGATCCTGCTCGATTGTGGACTTTTCCAAAATAAGGGAGGAGACAACCAAGATGTGAACAGGCATTTCGGCTTCGATCCTTCCGAAATCGATGCCTTGATTCTTTCCCATGCGCACATCGATCACTCAGGAAACATTCCGCATCTGGTCCATCAGGGATTTTCAGGAACCATTTACGCGACACCGGCAACGGTTGACCTGTGCCAAATCATGCTAGCCGACAGTGCGCATATCCAAGAGAGCGATACAGCATACCTCAACAGGAAGCGGGCTAAAAATGGAAGTCGTCCACTATCTCCACTTTATAGCATCGAAGATGTGTATCAGGCCATGCGTCAGTTTGTGGCGGTACCGCTGAACGAATGGAATGTTATAGACCAGCATATCCGTTTCTTGTTGACCGAGGCAGGGCACATTCTTGGCAGTGCGGCCGTGTCGATCGTTTTTGATGAACCAGAAGGCGAACGAAAGGTGTTTTTTTCGGGCGATACGGGCCGAAGCGGGGACATCATCCTTCCTCCTCCTGCCCCGTTTCCTCAGGCAGACATCCTCATTACCGAATCGACTTACGGTGACCGATTACATGAATCGGTGCATGATGCCGAGCAGCATTTGTTGCGTGTGGTAAAGGAAACCTGTGTAGATCGCAGGGGCAAACTTATTATTCCTGCTTTTTCGCTTGGTCGTACACAAGAGCTGGTGTACACGCTTAATCGGCTGCACAACAGTGGCGAGCTACCTCATATTCCGGTCTATGTCGATTCGCCACTTGCCATCAGCGCTACTGCGATTATGCAAAAGCACCGGAACACTTTCAATCCGGAAATCATCGAATACATGAAGAAGGATGAAGATCCTTTCGGTTTCGACAAACTGGTGTACGTACGCGATGCAGATTCATCTAAGGCCCTCAATACCCTTGAAGAACCCTGCATCATCATTTCTGCTTCGGGTATGCTTGAGGCGGGTCGTATCAAGCATCATATAAAGAACACCATTGGCGATCGAAAAAACACCATTCTAATTGTCGGTTTTGTGCCCCCTGGCTCACTGGGCGCACGATTGATTGAGGGTCAACCTGAGGTTCGGATTTTCGGAAAGATGCACACGGTGAAGGCTCGTGTAGAAGTGTTGGATGCCTATAGTGCGCATGCCGATTACAAAGAACTTATGGATTATCTCTCCTGCCAACAGCCCCATCTGGTGTCGCGGGTATTCTTAGTCCATGGAGAAGAGAAAGCCCTGCTTGCCTTTAAAAACCGACTGCATGGCAAAGGGTTTAGTGATATCGTGATACCCACGCAGGGTGAGTCCTTCTATATTTAGTCGAAACTGACTTTTGTCAGTTTGCACGCTGACTAGGGTTTTTCGCTTCCGATTTCACCAGGACTAGTTTTGGTCATCCTAAATCCAAAACCATGAAATCGAACGAAAGCACAACCGACCGCGTCATCCGCATGTTTCTAGGTGTATCGGTATCCATGTATTTTGTATATCACAACTCAGTCTGGGCCTTGGTTGGTCTGATTCCCTTTGTAACCGGAGTCATCGGTTTTTGCCCATTGTACGCCGTTCTTGGAATCAGTACACTCAAAAAGGAAACCCAGGAAGGCTGATTTTCGCCTCGTTTCATTCCCTATTTTTAATCGGCCACAGTCTGGCATAACGGTATGGAACATTTCAAAAAGTCGGAGCTGATATACACCCTGTTTAACAATGCAACCGAAGGCATCGTGTTGGCTGACGCAAAGGGCATAATCTCGCTGGTGAATCCGGCTGCTGCACTCATGTTCGGTTACAACCCCAACGACCTTATCGGACAAGCGATTGAAACCCTTGTACCCGATCAACTGAGAAAAAAGCACGTGGGCAACCGTGAGCAATTTCAGGGTCAAACTCAATCCCGACCCATGGGTGTGGGTATTGATTTGTTTGCCCGTGCTAAGGATGCACGCCTTATTCCAGTCGAAATCAGCCTGAGCCCGATTATCATTAATGGAGAACGGTATACAGTAGCCTTCATCATTGACATCACCGTGAGAAAAGAGATAGAACGATCCGTTTTGGAGAAGCAGTCGGAACTGGAGCGTGTTGCCCAGGCTCTCATCGCTACCAATGAAGGACTAGAAAAAAAAGTGAATGACCGCACCAAGGTGTTACAAGAAGCCATTCGTGAATTGGAAAAATCCCGATCGGATTTAAGTGCTGCATTGGAGAAGGAGAAGGACCTGAATGATTTGAAGTCAAGGTTTATCTCGATGGCATCCCATGAATTCAGAACGCCACTAACAACCATTTTGAGTTCAGCCGGACTGATTGCCGAATACAATGAAGGTGAAACACACGCCGATCGTAGGCTTAAACATCTTGATCGGATTCGAAATGCGGTGAACAATCTAAACGATATCCTAAGCGACTTTCTATCTCTTTCCAAGCTGGAGGAGGGGAAAATTCGTGCAGAGTATACCGAATTTGTCTTGTCCGACCTCGTGCGGGAAGTCATTGGTGATCTTCAGGTGAATACCAAAGCAGGTCAGCAGATTGTGTACACGCACAAGGGACGTGAACGCGTTGTTCTGGATCCCAAACTGCTCAAGAACATCCTCATCAATCTGGTGAGTAATGCAATCAAATTTTCTCCTGAACAAAAAAACATTCGGGTTAATACCGAGGCGTTTGACCTTACCATCAGGCTTGAGGTGGCTGACGAAGGAATCGGCATCAGCGAGGAGGACCAGAAACACCTCTTTGAGCGGTTCTACCGGGGTAAGAATGCATTTAATATTCAGGGCACAGGCCTCGGATTAAACATCGTCGGCAATTACGTCGATCTTTTAAAAGGACATATCTCCCTTGCAAGTCAGCTCGACGCAGGGACGACCATTAAAATCACATTTCCACATCTGATTTCCTAAACCATGAACAACAAGAAAATTTTGCTTATTGAAGACAACAGCGATGTCCGTGAAAACACGGCTGAGATTCTCGAACTTGCCAACTACAATGTGGTAACCGCACCTGATGGAAAAGAAGGTGTTGAAATTGCCAGACACGAAAAGCCGGATTTAATCATCTGTGATATCATGATGCCCGGCTTGGACGGATACGGAGTGCTTCATTTGATTAGTAAGGACAGCGCCTTGGCAATGGTTCCCTTCATTTTCCTGACTGCCAAAGCCGAACGTAGCGATATGCGAAAGGGAATGGACTTGGGAGCGGATGATTACATCACAAAGCCTTTCGACAAAACCGAGTTACTGAATGCGGTTGAGAGCCGCATCCGAAAATCGGATCTCCTGCACAAGGAATATGGAAAAGATATCGAGGGACTGGGTACCTTCATCAGTGATGTAGCGGGCGGAACAGCTTTGAAGCGTTTTTTGGAAGGCAAACGTGTGAACCACTACCGGAAAAAAGAATCGATTTATCTGGAAGGGAATTATCCCAGCGGTATGTATTACGTAACCAGCGGAAAAATCAAAATTTTCAAAACACACGAGTACGGAAAAGAATTGATCACTGATTTGCTCAAGGAGGGTGATTTTTTCGGTTACACGGCCTTGCTCGAAGAGAATCCATACAACGAGTCGGCCGAAGCGCTGGAGGATTCTGAGGTTACGTTTATTCCGAAAGAGGAATTTCAGGGTTTACTATTTGGTAACCCAGCTGTGACAAAGAATTTTCTGAAGATTTTGACCAAAGGTGTACTCGACAAGCAAGAGCTATTGTTAAAGTTGGCCTATAGTTCGGTAAGGAAGCGCACGGCAGAAGCCTTGATCTTGCTACAAGACAAGTACAAGCAGGATGATGATGCGCATTTCGAGATGGCTATCGCACGGGAAGATTTAGCCAACATCGTTGGTACTGCAACCGAATCACTGATTCGTACACTAAGTGATTTCAAAGAAGAAAAACTTGTAGAGATACGCGATGGAAAAATTCGGGTACTTGATGCGGATAAACTCAGGAAACTAAAAGCGTAAGAGAAGTTGAATTGAACATCCCCGGTGGTACGCGACACTCAGTACAGGTCCGTATCGTCGGGGTTGGTTCTTTCCTCGCGGATTTGACGGGATAGCTCTGCACCCTCCTCGTTTTGTTGAGCAAGTGTCCACGCATCTGTTGCCGAAGTCTCCAGCCACACATTTCCTGACTTGCGGAAAACCTGGGCCGATAGACCGAAGTCATCGTACAGCTTCGCCTCGAGTTGACTAACGGTCATTTCACGGTTGATGTGTAGCAGTCCCTCACTCTTCTTCATTCTGCAGTCTGATACTGTCTTGTTTTGGTCGTGTAGAAGTGCACGGGAACTGGCCTCCCCAATACGGTGGGGTGCTTTGAAAAACTCGATTTTGAGGTAGGGAAATGCATTACTGAACTCCTCTTGCAACTCACGGAGTTTGCGTGAATCGCGGATATCTATGCCCATCGCGTGACTAGGTTGACTGCTCGAATACATGGGAACTGGTCTTAATTAACCTTTCTAACGCACAAAGATGTGCTTGTGTTTTTGAATTCGCAATGATATCCGTCAATCAGAACCTGAATTAGATTACCCTGAGCATGGGGTAACTGGAAATTCAAGACTGAAAATTATAGGTGCTTTCATCCATTTCCCGTGTTGCGGAATTGGGTGCTGAATGACCTTCAGACTATGGGTTTATGGTCTGCCGTTGAATCTGAATTGAGTGGAAACTCTGCCCAAAAAAGTGGAGCAATTGATCTTATCGATTCAGCAATGGAAATCTTCAAAAAATTAGATTTCAACCATTAGACGGATAAATCCCTTAGTGAAGCGATGGTGCTACAGAATCCGTGTTGCAAGGACCCTGTAACTAAATCTAGCACCGACTTAGTCAATCATATGCGTTACGAGCACAGGTACATCGGTCTTTAGGCTTACGCGTTTGGTGATGCTTGTGTTGGTCAATGATTTGAGGAGCCCTCGGTGGTGTGTAGCCATGGCAAGGCAATCGGCTTTTTCCTGTTTCAAAAAATAGGTGATGCCATCGGCAACGTTTAAATCGGTACAGAGAAAGCCCTTCATTTTTGGATAGAGAACATGCTGCCTGATGCGGTGAGTGACGCGTTCCAAATCACGCTCATCGTGGACCAGGTTCTTATTGTCGATGTTCAGAAAAATCAGTTCAGAGTTGAACGATTTAGCAAATGCGGCCACATGATTAGCGGCCTGAAGATTCTCATCTGAAAGGTCAGTTGTGTAGACGATTTTACGGAATCCAGCGTATTTCGCTTTGGGTGGAACCATCAGTACATTGCACGTTGCTTCACGAATGACTCTCGATGCATTGCTTCCAATTAGCAGACGCTGAATTTCCGAACTCGCAGTTGTTGCCATTACAATCAGGTCGGCTTTCTTTTCAATGGCGGTTTCCGTGATACGTGCAGAGGGTAATCCCTGCTGAAGGATCATTTCAAACCGAATGTCTTTGGCTTTGGGAAGTATGGATAGCTGGAAAGCGTGCAGTTGCCTCAGTGCTGCATCATGGATGGCTGCGTAGTCAATGGCTACTCCGGCAATTGTGGCATCGGTGTAAATGACCGGAGTCTCATAAGCGTGCATGAGTAAGATTGTACTCTTGAATTTCCTGGCCAATTCGACAGCATACAATACGGAATTGACGGCGTTTTTAGAAAAATCAGTCGGGCAAAGGATGGTTTTCATGGCTTGTTGGTTCGGAGTTTACGTTAATCAAGGCTGTGCTTATCGTCCCGCATGAGGTTTTCGCGATTCCATTCCACAAGAGCCTTAAATGCATCATGGCGGTAGGCGCAGGTTGAAACGGCACACAGGGAACAGGGTTTTTTCATGCATGGATCGGTGTGAATGAACACCTCGATTTTCTGATTGAATCCGGCGTTGAGCGTCCGTTCAAATCGCTTCACCTCTTCGTGCGCCTCGTCCAGGTTGAGGTAGAACGGCATGGTGAGATGGCAGTCGACATGCAGGTTATTGCCGAACTTCTGAAGCCGCAGGTTGTGTACATCGATCCACTCGGGGCGACGTTTTTCTTGCAGGATGCGACCAAGTTTGTCGATGGAGTCAAAATCTGCACGATCCATTAAACGGTCGTGGGCTTCTTTTAGCAGACCGAATCCACTGTACATGATGTGTAGCGATAAAAGGATGGCAAGCACCGGATCAAGCCATAGTAAACCGGTCAATCGGTAAAGAAACAATCCACCGAGCAGTCCGATACTCGTTATTGCATCGGCCCGAAAGTGGGCTGCGTCTGCAATCAATGGTAAGGAGTCGAGGCTTTCGCCTTTGCGCTTCATGTATACCGAAATGGCCGACATGGCTAATACCGAAACGCCTGTAAGGATCATTCCACTATCTACATCCTGCAATTCATGGGGTTGAATCAGGTGGAATATCGATTGATAAATGATGTAAAGACCTGTTCCGAAGATCAGCATCCCCTCTATTCCAACGGCGAAATATTCGATTTTTCCGTGACCATACGGATGATCCTGATCCCGGAGTCGAGCACCGTATACCAGGCTGAAGAGTGTAATGGAACTGGTTGCTATGTTAATCAGGGATTCAAGCGCATCGCTCAATACTGCCTGAGATTTCGACATCCACCAGGCCGTCAGTTTTACGGCCATGATCAGGATGCTGAATAATATCACCCAACGAACCGCGCTAACCTTGGATCGAATATCAATGGTTTTGCCGTTGACCGGTCGCGAAGATTCTCCGATCATGGACGAACTGGAAACAGGGCGTCAAGGTGTAATACATCCTGTTCAAGGGGAAGCAGCAGAAGCAGGAAGCCGATGCAAATGAGCCGAACAAAGACATGCTGGGTATCCCATACCGGCTTAAGCATCGAAAAACCAAAGGATGCCACCAGTAAATCTGCGCCCAACAGCAAAGTCGCTGGATAGCGAAATAGACCGAGTATAAGTAGCATCCCTCCAATCAGCTCTGCCCAGGAGGTGAAGGCTGCAAAAATCCGAACCATACCCAAGGGGATTTTCTTCTCCGACATGGGCCCACGCAAGGTTTCAGCGACGGCTGAGGGGCCGAGTCGGAAAACTTTATCATAGCCCTGAAAAAAAAACAAAATGCCTGCAAACAATCGGATCAGCAACGTAAGCGCGGCCATGGGTTCAATGCTCAGGTTCATGGGATGGTCTTTCTGCGAAAATAGCGATTGAAATCAGTCTGTAAACCGAAAAAAGGCTGCACGATGATCTGTGCAGCCTACACCTAAACCTGCAAATTGTAATTAGGAAATACGAATACTCTTGCCCTGTTGGATTGGAGCCGGTGAGCGCTTGGGAAGTTCTATCCGTAGCACACCATCGGCGTAAGTAGCCTTGATTTTATCTTGGTCTACCCCATCAGGTAAGCCAAAGGACCTGTAAAACGAACTGTAATTGTACTCTTTCCGTGAATAGTCCTTTTTTTCGGTCGTGCTTTCGTGCTCCTGCTCGGATGAAACCGTAATCATGTCCTCTTCGACATTGATTTTAAAATCTTCCTTTTTCAGTCCGGGGGCTGCGAGTTCTACTGTGTAGTGATCGGTGTTTTCCGAAATGTTGGCTGAAGGAATGGTTTCGATGAAATCGCGTCCGAAAAAATCCGGCCATTCGCGTTTCAGAAACGGATCGAAAAGACTTCCGAGGATGGCAGGCTTAATCTTGCCGTTGTTGGATTTGACTATCGTGTTCATGGCGTGTATGTGTTTTGATTACGAAAGCAAAACTACCCCTGCCCTGATGTGAAGAAAATGATCAAATCGACCAATTGGACTGATTTACATCAAGCTTAAAACTCGACGAAGGAAATTCGGCTGGTATTGCCGCATTTATCGGTTACGCTAAGGCTATAAAACTGTGGAAATTCAATCGTTCCCCCTTTGGACCAGGTAATCTCACCGGATTTTGCATCGAAGGCAGAACGTAACCAGTGGCCATTCTGTTCAAGGCGCCACGTGCTGATACCGGACAGGGTATCTATGCATGAAAGTCCGCTCATTTCCTGGTGTGAAACCGGATCGGAAAATGCCGGAAGCCAACTGAGTTTTGGACCAACCGAATCGACCGACCAAGCATACCATCCACTCAATCGGATGAGGGCGATAGGTTCACCTTGCTCATCATCACTCTCAGGTATGGCTTCCAACATGTCGCCCATTGGCGTGTCAGCTCGAATCAACACATGTCGGCCGCTTGTAGATTCACGCCGGATGCGCACAGGTAATAGGGCCCTTGCCGGCGTATGCAAATTGATTGATTTGCCTGGCAGGAATGGGTACCAGTCCGATAGCATATTATCATCCCGTTTTGCACCTAGGGTATCCGTAATCGCGAGGGGCTGATACAATGCATCCGCTTTCCATGAAAATCGGCCACCTGCATTTGAGCGGAATTCAAATGCGGAATCGCAGGGTATGATTAATTCTGTCGGTACGGAAAAACGATTTGACCGTTGCGATTGACTGCCTACAAAGGTGAGTGCAACGCGAATTGAGTTACCGACCATATCCTCAACCAACAAAATGGCGGTATCGGAAACCGACAGTACTCCCTCCCCTGCCAGCTTATATACGCCTGATTTATCGTTGGGCAGTCGATGCAATCGCTCAATGACCAAACTCGCTCCATTGCCATCAACAAAGCGCTCAATGTGTGCGTTGACGTACCTGGTCTCGTTGAAATCAAAGCGCCCCAAGCGGTACTCGAAAGCTATGCCTTTTGTGGTGTTCAATCGCGCGTATTGAATACCGAGTCTGGAATCTCCAGCTGGATCAAACGCAGAAAACCCCATGTAAAACGAGGTGTCGTTAACCACAAGTTGAATGGTGTCACCGATGTCCGAAATTCGATACAGGGAGTCCAGGTAGAACATCCCCCGCTCCTGTCTGAATATGCCGATTGCGTTCAATACAGGAAACAGGGTGTCGACCGGCATTAAACCTATGGCTGCCGGATTGAAAGGAATTTGTGTTGATTGTTCGCGCAGTTCGAAATGCAGGTGTGGACCCTCTGAACTGCCAGAATTCCCGGCAATGGCAAACACTTCATTTTGGATGTAGCAAAACCTACCTGAATCAGGCTTCAGGTCAACCGCGAAGCTCGAATCGGCCCATTGCGCTGAATCCAAGAAATCGGCTAGCGGACCCATCACCTGGTGCAAATGGGCGTAAACACTTGTGTAGCTCGTATCGTGGTTCAAATAAACAGCAAGGCCAAAGCCGGCTGGCCCCTGCCGAAGTCTTGATACACAGCCTGGGGCAACAGCCCTAACCGGCCATCCGACTTGTCCATTGGTCTTAAAATCGAGGCCGGAGTGGTAGTGGTTCTTTCGGATTTCGCCGAAACTTCCGGCAAGCCCGGCTGGAGTTTCCAAAGGCCATGAAAAAGGCGCTTGCGCAATAGAGTCCCACGAGGACAATGACATCAGAACAAGGCCAAACAGCCCAAGGAACCGGTAGCCTGTACAGGACTTCATGGGCGTTAAAAATAGGCAATGCCTCGGTGATGTATTTCTTCATCTTATTCAAGTATATTTGTCTCAAGCTTCATTTTCAATCGCTTGTGGAAAACACCCGGGACAAGCTAAACCGGCTCAGAAGAACGCTCAAAACTGCCCTGACAGAATTCCAGCGGCTGCGTGAGCGCCACGACCAGCAACTGCAAAAGCATCAACAGTTACTGGTTGAAAAGCATGCATTGGAAAACGAGTTAAGCCTACTGAAAGAGCAGGTTAAAACCATTAAATTAGCACAGGCAATTCAAGGTGGTGACGACCAGTCCACCCGTGAATTGAAGAACCAGATTAACAGGTACATCCGTGAGGTTGACCGGTGTCTGGACCTGATAAAACGCGATTAACCACGTGGCCAACCTGAAAAATGTAGCGTTGGAAATTGCCGGAAAGACCTACCCCTTGCGGGTTGATCCGGCTCAAGAGGCTGATTTGCTCAAGGCGGCAGAGTCGGTTAACCGGAGGCTTCGGGAATACGAAAAGGCCTTTGGTTTGCGTGATGTCAGAGATTTATTGGCTATGTGTGCTCTGCAGTTTTCAGCAGAACACATCCGAATACAGCGGGACTCAAGCGGAGACGCAGAGAATCTGCAACAGGAATTGGACGAGCTGCTCGAACTGGCAGCTGCTTTCCGTTCCGAATAACGTTCTTACCCATACAGGGTTCGTGACCGAAATGCATGGTCGACGCCCGCATTCGTACTGGTCGACGATGTAAACTCAACATCCACACACTAGGAGAAAGACTCAGGCTGCCGAGGGCAAGTCCCGCTTCGTCGGGAAAGCGCAAATCAGCCGGCTGACTCCGACCCTGTCTATTGGGGTTTACTCGCACAGTACGAATGCGGGCGTTCTGCTAAACACCCACCTTTAACACTCACTCAACATATATATCTGAACAACATGGACATTACATTCATCATCATAGCTGCGGTGGCGGGACTGCTTATTGGCGGACTCGTTGCCTATATGATGGCCAGGAAGAACAACCAGGCCAGCGTTGCAGCAGCCGAAGAAAAAGCGAAAGCCATCATCAAGGAAGCCCAGTCGAAAGGCGAAATACTGCTCAAAGACAAAACGATGGAAGCCAAAGAGCGCTTCTACCAGATGAAGGCTGAACACGAAAAGCACATTTCCGAGAAAGACAAAAACATACAACAGTCTGAAAATCGGATCAAGCAAAAGGAAGGAAACCTGAACCAGCAGATTGAGCAGAATAAGCGAAAAGCCTCCGAACTCGATACGCAGCAGGAAACCCTGAAATCGCAGCAGGAAAACCTCAATCGCAAACGCGATGAAATCGAAAAGGCCCATCAGAAACAGGTATCTGCACTGGAGAAAATTGCGGGACTTTCGGCAGAAGACGCCAAGTCGCAACTCATGGAAGCCCTGAAGGCTGAGGCCAAAACCGGAGCCATGCAGTACATCAAAGAGTCGATGGACGAGGCGAAGCTGACTGCCAATCGGGAGGCTAAAAAAATAGTTATTCAAACCATCCAGCGCGTCGCTACAGAGCATGCCATCGAGAACGCTGTTACCGTTTTCCATATCGACAATGACGAAGTGAAGGGCCGGGTTATCGGTCGTGAAGGACGAAATATACGTGCCCTGGAAGCAGCTACCGGAATTGAAATCATCGTTGACGATACCCCTGAAGCCATCATTCTTTCCGGTTTTGATCCGGTACGACGTGAACTTGCTCGGCTTGCTCTACACCAACTTGTTTCCGACGGACGTATTCACCCGGCTCGTATCGAAGAAGTTGTTGCGAAAGTGAAGCGCCAGCTCGATGAAGAAATTCTTGAAACCGGTAAGCGCACTGCCATTGATTTGGGAATTCATGGACTTGCCCCCGAATTGATTCGGATGGTTGGTCGCATGAAGTACCGATCGTCGTACGGACAAAACCTGCTTCAACATAGTCGTGAGGTCGCAAATCTATGCGCACTGATGGCTGCAGAATTGGGATTGAATACCAAGCTGGCCAAGCGTGCCGGTTTGTTACACGACATCGGTAAAGTGGCTGAAGAAGACATGGAACTTCCGCACGCTATTGCCGGAATGAAAATGGCTGAGCGCAACAAGGAGAATGCTGAGGTATGCAATGCGATTGGAGCACACCACGACGAAATCGAGATGAACAGCCTTATCTCACCCATCGTTCAGGTCTGTGATGCAATCAGCGGTGCACGTCCTGGCGCAAGGCGTGAAATCGTTGAGCAATACATGAAGCGCCTCAAGGAGATGGAGAACCTCGCGCAGGCATACAAGGGTGTTGAAAAAGCATTCGCTATTCAGGCTGGTCGCGAACTTCGTGTGATTGTCGAAAGCGAAAAGCTCGATGACAAGCAGACCGAACAACTCTCATTCGATATCGCCAACAAGATCCAGACGGAGATGACGTATCCCGGCCAGGTGAAGGTTACCGTGATCCGTGAGACCCGGGCGGTGAATTACGCGAAATAAATCGCCAGGTCCCCTGGGCCTGCACCTCTCACACCCCGCACGTTCATGCGAATCCTCCGGGTACTCAACAGCACAACAAACCGGAATGTCGCCACCCTGGTAGGAGCCACTGCTCTTGCACAGGTGATTCAGTTGTTGGCCACGCCCTTTCTTACCCGCATTTATAGTCCTGTTTTTTTCGCTCCTTTTCAGGTTTTCACCTCTCTGGCTTCTGTGTTTGCAGTGGTTGCAGCGGGAATAATTGGTCGATCCGTAACGGCACCTTTCAACGAAATGTAGCTGCCCGCATTGCCGGGTCTTTGACTCAAGCTTCCGCTGGTCTGATCCTGGGCGGACTGGGCTTTCTTTCCTCCGGTTTGATGCTGTCCATGATTTCGGCACAGTTCGTTGCTGCTGGATTGCTCATAAGAAATGCCATTGAATCACCCCGAAGGTGGTTTGCGGCGTTACGATCATCCGAAGGCAAGGTGTTGCTTCGCGAGCACAACAAGTTTCCACGATTCAATACGCCTCACGCTTTATTGGATGTGTTGCAGGATCATGGGATCGTTTTCCTGTTTGGTATTTTTTTTCCTGGAAGTCTGCTGGCATTTTACGGTCAGGCTTTCAGATTGCTGAAAGCGCCAGTAGGATTTGTCGGCTCGGCGATTCATCAGGTCTTTTTTCCAGATTTCACACGGCGTTGGCAAGCCGGCGATGATCTTCGTCCGGTTGTGCGTAAATTTTATCTGACTTTGTTTTTCCTTGGATTGCCCTTTTTCGGAACACTGGCCTGGTTTTCTGTTCCGGTATTTACGTGGTTTCTGGGTGCTGAATGGTCAGGAGTTGGTGAAGTCGCTGCCATTCTGATGCCCTGGTTGTTTCTGAATTTCATCGCTTCTCCCCTATCCAGTTTGCCCATCATTGCATCCAGCCAGGGCACTGCAGTTATGCTGGCCTCTCTGGAGTTTGTTCTGCGATGTGTGGGAGTCGTTCTTGCGGGTATCGCAGACGACAGTCAATTGGCATTAATTTGCCTGAGCAGTATAGGCTGTGCATTCACGTTGATCAATATGACTTGGTATCTTCGATTGGCGAGGAAATCATGAAGGACGCGCTTAAATTACTTGCTGCACTTGTACGACTTCCCGTGCGTAACATTCGACTGGATGCCATGCATGAGGAAGGTAAACGAATGTTCGCGAGTTTCACTTCCCTTCATCCCCGTATGCCTGTATTCAGACGTAAAACATGGGGCATTGCACTAATTGACCTTGATTCGTTAAAGAGTCAGGAGACGTATTATAAATCGGTTAGTGGTAAGAATTCAGCCGCCTATTTCAGCCGAAAAAGCCAGAAAAACGGATATGATATTTACGCTTTTGATCCCAACGCACTTCAGAGTGAAATGCTGGAGATTCATCGTTCTGTTGAAATTCGGCAGGGTAAATCGATCGATTCCTCATACTTGAGGCCGATGGCATATCCGGAAAATACGTTCAATACGTATTATGGGATTTTCAAGGATGGAAAACTGGCAGGATATATCTGGGCTATCCGCTCCGGTGAACTGTTGGTCATTAACCGGATCATGGGACATAAAAATCACCTGGACCAGGGCATCATGTATGCGTTGGTGTTGTACGTGGTTGAGCTTGCTTTTGGCATGGATTCAATTCGCTTCGTGATGTATGATACCCTGTTGAATGCATCAGAAGGATTAAAAATGTTCAAGAAAAGGACCGGTTTCATGCCTTACCGGGTTAAATGGCGTTTGGACTGAACCATGCTTAGGACTATTGCGAATCGCTTTTACGCCGATTACCTCCTACCTGATCGTTTGCATGTACTCGGCACTCTGATCGAATCTGCTTTGCAGGTTGGCTACGTGCACAAAACCATCAGTAATCATTTTCTTCAGTTAAGCACTGAGCCTAAAGCGATGAGCGAACTCGTGTTTATTCATCGCACCGATGTAGATACCGATTGTGGAACGGCGCGAAAGATGTTCGAGGTGTTTAAGTCATTCGGAATCACAAGCACCTTCTATTTTCGGAGGAGTACCTTGGATGTCAGGTTGATGCGCGAATTGCACGACTCAGGGTTCGAAGTGGGGTATCATTACGAGGAGATTGCGGATTTCTGCAAGGAATTGCGCACTCTTGATCCAATGCGTGTGAGCAACGCGATTCCGGATTTGAAGTTGCGTTTTTTTAAAAACCTGAAATCCATGGAGTCTGCGGCAGGATTTAAATTCACCTCCGTGGCTTCGCACGGTGATTTTGTAAACCGAAAGCTGGGGATTCCCAATCACACACTGATTGATGCAGATTTGATTTCAGATGCAGGGTTGATTTTGGAAGCATACAATCCCGTTTTGCTTGATTCATTGACTGACTACACGTCTGACTCTGCATTCCCAACTTTTTACAGGGAAGGTCGTTCTCCTTTCGATGCTGTGAAAAGAGGTTCTGATGGCATTCTATTTTTGTCACACCCCAGGCATTGGCACGCAGCTCCCTGGTTAAATTTCAAGGATACACTAATCCGTCTTAAGGAGGGCTTGTTGATTCGCTGAGTGATGAAAAAGGAAGCCAGGTCAGGTAGGATTCGAGTTGCTTTACTGGGAACAGCTAGCGTTCACCTGGTCAATTATGCGGCCCTTGTGGCGGATGATGTGGAGCTGCATGTGATCAGCTCAGATAAATTGGAGGTACCCACTGCCTCGAGTGTTCAGACGAGCTCCCTTTCATTGCGACCGTTTTATGCTGTACCAAGTCGCATTTCCGAATTGAGAAAACGGATTGCTGAAATCAAGCCCGATGTGATCCATGTTCATCAGGCAAATACATGCGCATGGTATGCTTTACGGGCCGCAGGCCGTGTTCCGGTACTCGTCACGGCTTGGGGAAGCGATGTGTTGGTTCGATCAAATTCGCTTGTGGGCCGTTTGTTGCTCGGGTATATTCTTAGGAATGGGGCTGCATTTACCGCAAGCTGCCAGTATATCGTGGATCGCATGCATCAGATTGATGCCATGCGTGGCAAACAGATTGAAGTTGCCAATTTTGGAATAGAAGATGATTTTCCAAATGTTCCGAAAGAGCCGATTATCTACTCGAACCGTTACCTAAATCCGCTTTATCGTATTGATTGGATCATTCGTGACTTTGCGCTGTTTGTTTGCTCGCCCAAAGCCCATGAGTGGAAACTGGTGATTGCAGGTTCTGGAAGCGAAGAAATTCGGCTGAAGGATTTAGTTCAATCCCTCGGACTTAAAGATCGTGTGGTATTTACAGGTTGGCTGAAGCCTGCAGAAAACCGTCACCTGTACGCTCGGGCAACTGTGTATGTTGCCCTGCCCGAGTCCGATTCAACCTCCATTAGCCTGTATGAGGCGATGGCAGCAGGTTGTGTTCCGGTAGTCACTGATCTACCCGCGAACCGAGAGGTCATTCGAGGCGGTGACAATGGTATTTTGGTTCGGGAATCAGACTCCGGATTCATAGCCCGTGCTGTTTCCATGACAGGCGCTACCTGGCTCGTTGAAAACCGTTTATTGGCACTGAAACGGGCAGGTAAGAGCCAAAATCGTGAGCGCTTTTTACGTATTTATGCATCTCTCTGCCATGGACATTGAAATTTGTCACCTAACCAGTGTTCATCGTCCGGACGACATCCGGATTTTTTTGAAAGAGTGTCGCAGCTTGTCTTCTCAAGGGTACAAGGTTCACCTGGTTTATTTGGCAGAAGAGCCGTTTCAGGGAGAGGTAGATGGTGTGCAGCTGACCGGAATTAAGCGGACATCCAAGAGCCGGTTTGGTCGTGTTTTGGTAGATGGTAATCAGCTAGTAAAACATGTCTTGAAGCTGAAGCCTGCGTTGGTACACATGCATGATCCCGAGTTGCTGAGGTTTGTTCCCCAATTGAAGCAGACGGGAATCCGAGTCATTTTTGATGCACACGAGGACCTTCCACTACAGGTGATGGGAAAACACTACATACCGAAGTTGATTAGAAGGCCCGTTTCCGAACTTGTTTCGGCACTTGAGTCACATTACATTTTTAAACTGGATGCACTTGTTGCGGCGACTCCATCTATTCAGGATAAGTTTGAAAAGCAAGGTGTTCATACTGTTTGCGTACGGAATTTCCCCCTTTCCGATGAACTTGTCTCCGCCGATTCCATGCCCGCCGGTAAACGGGTGCATGAAATCTGTTACATCGGCGGTATCATGCGTTCGCGTGGAATCGTAACCTTGCTCGATGCGATTGAACTTTTACCGGTGCGACTGCATTTATGTGGTTCCTATTCGCCTGCCGGCCTTCGTGATGAATTGGTGCAACACCCGGCTTGGGGCAAGGTGATTGAACACGGTTTCATCAACCGGGAGGGAATCCGTTCCGTGCTCGATACCTGTAGGATTGGAATGGTCACATTGCATCCGCAAGTCAATTACATCGAGTCCCTTCCAATTAAGCTTTTTGAATACATGTCGGCCGGAATACCAGTCATTGCATCCGATTTTCCACTATGGAGGACCATCATTGGGGATGCTGCGTGTGGAGTATGTACGAATCCGACCGATGCTTTTGCTGTGGCGGGGGCGATCCGCACACTACTGGAAGATGACGAACTTTGCAGCCGGATGGGTAGCAATGGTCGTAGGGCAGTTCAAGCTGAGTACAATTGGAATCAGGAAGCGCAACAGTTAATTGGATTATACGAGGAAGTATTAAATAAGACTTGAGCACGCAATCAGATTTATGAAGGTACTCACAGTTGTAGGGGCACGTCCCCAATTCGTCAAGGCTGCAGTAGTCAGCAGGGCCTTTGGTGCCATCGCTGGCGTTCGTGAACTGATCGTTCATACAGGACAGCACCACGACGCGAATATGTCGGATGTGTTTTTTGATGAGATGGAAATTCCCCGTCCTGCGTTTCATCTTGGCATTCACGGAGTTGGACACGGAGCCATGACTGGGCGTATGATTGAGGCGCTTGAAGTGCTATTTCTTCAGGAGAAACCCGATCGGGTGCTGGTTTATGGTGATACCAATTCCACACTTGCTGGAGCGTTGGCTGCAGTGAAATTGCATATTCCTATTGCACACGTTGAAGCTGGATTGCGATCATTCAATATGCGGATGCCCGAGGAAGTAAATAGAATCCTGACGGATCGCGTTTCAAAGTGGTTGTTTTGTCCAACTCAAACGGCGGTTGACAATCTGAATAAGGAAGGTTATCCATTCAGCAATATGCAGGTTCACTTGAGTGGAGATGTGATGCAGGATGCCGCTTTGTTTTACGCCGAACGTTCACCTAGCCGGTCGAACGTGATTTCTAAACTCGGTTTGAAGTCATTTGTGTTGTGTACCATTCATCGTGCAGAGAATACCGATGATTTGGATCGCCTTCGCGCTATTGCAGCTGCCCTTTCCGAAATACACAGGCAAACGCCTGTCGTTTGTCCTCTGCATCCGCGTACCCGTAAATTAGCTGCTGAAAATAAACTCGAGCTTCCCTTTACGGTAATAGATCCAGTCGGTTACTTTGACATGATTGAATTGTTGAAGCATTGCCAAGCGGTGGTAACCGATAGCGGAGGTCTGCAAAAAGAAGCTTACTTTTTCTCCAAACCCTGCATCACTTTGCGTGACGAAACCGAATGGACCGAGCTGGTTGATTCCGATTGTAATGTGCTTGCCGGCGCAAACCGGGAGCGAATCCTGCAGTGCTGGTCTACCCTGCCTCAACGCCAACCCGATTTTAATAGCCGCCTGTACGGTGGTGGATGCGCAGCAGAGAAAATTGTTGACACCTTGCTACGTACATAAATCGTGCGCATCCTCTTTCTCAGCCAGTATTATCCTCCTGAAACCGGTGCGCCTCAAAACCGTCTCAGCGGACTTGCCCGTGAATTGAGTTTACAGGGCCATCAGGTCGAAGTGCTGACTGCCATGCCAAATTATCCTGCAATGGAAGTCCATTCCAGTTATAAAAGGCGGTGGTTCGTGAGGGAAAACCTGGAGGGCATTTCGGTCAACCGCTCATGGATTTACGTGAGTAAAAACCGTTCTGTTTTTTCCAGATTGTTGAACTACTTTTCGTTTACGATTAGTGCACTGCTTGTTTCCTCGCGACTTCCCAAGCGGTTTGATGTCGTGCTTTGTGAATCTCCTCCCTTATTTCTCGGTATAAGTGGATGGTGGATTGCCAGACGGAAAAGGGCGCTGTTCGTATTCAATGTTTCTGATTTGTGGCCTGAGTCCGCCGAAAAGTTGGGCGTCATCCGCAACCGATTCTTTTTACAAGCCGCTACAAAACTCGAAGAGTGGTTGTACAGGAAGTCATCATTCATCACAGGACAGACTCAGGGTATTTGTACCGATATCCGTCGTCGAAATCCGGATAAAACAGTCCACTGGCTACCGAATGGAGTTGATCGTGCTCTGTTGAACGCCCCGGTTGGAAGTGATTGGCGCAAGCGCGCAGGTTATTCTGATACTGATTTTTTGATTCTTTATGCCGGAATCATTGGAATTGCCCAGGGGCTGGATACCGTTTTGGATGCTGCCAAACGACTACCAGCGGCCGTTTCCTGCTATTGGGTGAAGGACCTGAAAAGGTCCGATTGATGAATCGCAAACAGAAGGAAGAAATCAACCATGTTGAATTTCCCGAGTCGGTAAAGCGTGAAGGCATGCCCGATGTGATTCATTCCGTTGATGCTGCTGTGATACCGCTGAAAAAAATGGATCTTTTTTTGGGAGCGATTCCTTCCAAGATTTTTGAGAATCTTGCCCTCGGCAAGCCTATTATTCTGGGCGTTGATGGCGAAGCGCGAAATCTCTTTATCCATCAAAAGCCCTGCGGTATCTACGTCGAACCGGAAAATCCAGAGCAACTTGCACTTGCTGCCGAAGAATTGGCCAATAATCCTCAGCGCTGCATTGAACTTGGGAAAAACGGCAAGGCACTGGTTGAGGAGAAGTTTTTACGATCATCCATTGCCACGGACTTCGCTGCAGTTGCAGCAGAGCATCTTTCAAAAACAGTAAAGTCAAACCCATGATTGACTCAAAGGCTAAAGTGGGTTCCATGCTCTTGCCGGTTTCACTGGCACTTCTCCCTTGGCATCAAACGGTCGGATTAATCACATTACTACTGTACATCGGTTTTCAGTTTTCTCATCGGTATTATCGTGAGGAGGTCTGGAAGCGATTTCTTGATTTTCGAAATTGGAGTATGCTTCCCTACCTGTACATCTGCTACCTATTCGGTTTGCTATGGTCAGTCAATTTGGGTTATGGCTGGCGCGATTTGGAAACGAAATTGAGCCTCTTTGCTTTTCCCTTGTTACTTCTTCCCCTTTCGCTTCAGTCATCTAATCGCAGGAAAATCCAGCTATTTTTCTGTTGTTCACTTGCCTTACTTTCCTGCACGCTACTCGTTCTTGCCATAATACGATACAGGACAAGCGGTATGTCGTCTGAATTTTTCTACACTGCCTTGAGTAGTCCACTGATGCACCCCTCCTACCTGGCTTTGTACTTCAGCCTCGCCGTGGTATTTCAACTTCAGCGATTAACAAGTACTGAAAATCGATTCGAAAGAAATGTAGGAATGGCATTGCTTGGTTTCCTGCTACTGTTTATCGTTCTTTTATCAGCCCGTATGGCGCTCTTGTCATTGATCATTGTTTATCCCGTGCTGATGTGGAAATGGAATCACATGTACCGGTCCAAACCCCGACTTCGTTTGTTCCTTTGGATTATCCCTGCGTTTGTTATTATCGCTGCTAAAGGACTCTATACAATCAACGACCGAATTACTCAAATCAGTCAATCCGTTTCCAATTCTGAAGTCGTTGGTGGTGGTGCACACGACAGTGCCAGTGGACGTTTGTTGATTTGGAAAATCGGTCTAGACAAGGCGCTTGAGGCGCCGGTTTTCGGATATGGAACCGGTGATGTAAAAGATGTATTGATTCAAGCATACACGGAATCGGATTTCAGCTACGCGCTGGAACGGAAGTTAAATGCACACAATCAGTTTCTTCAAACCTATCTGGCTATCGGATTACCTGGATTTCTCCTGCTCCTGTTGGCGTGTTTGAGAGGACTCAGGCAAGCCGATACCGTCTTTATGGCCCTTTGTATGCTTTTCGCCCTGAACGCATTGACAGAGTCTCTCCTGGAGACCCAGAAAGGAGTCGTTTTTTTCGCTGTCTTTTATGCGTTACTTCGCCCGGCTCAACGTCTTGGAGATGAATCTCCCGTCTGAACCCGTTACATTTGTTTCACTTTCATACCCATGGGCCTAATACCATTTTCACCGCCACGCATCGATGACGAGATAATCGCAGAAGTGAATGCCGCTTTGCGCTCCGGATGGATCACCACCGGGCCGCGGACAAAGCAATTCGAACGTGAACTCAGCGTCTTCAATGGTAACCCTAGCACGCTTTGTCTTAACTCGGCAACCGCGGGGCTGGAAACCATGTTGCGCTGGTTTGGCGTCAAAGAAGGAGATGAGGTCATACTTCCCGCATACACGTATTCAGCTACCGCCAACGTAGTGATGCACTGCGGTGCAAAGCCGGTTCTGGTGGATGTGAATGCAACGGACTTTAATCTGAATGTAGATGCGGTGCGCAAGGCCATAACACCGGCCACTAAAGTCATCATGCCGGTTGATTTTGGCGGGTTACCATGCGATTATTCCTCGCTGGCTGAATTGGTGCGTTCAACTGAAATCAAGTCCCTTTTCAAGTCATCACACACTGAACAGGCTAAACTGGGACGAATTCTGATCCTTTCGGATGCCGCACATTCTTTGGGCGCCACATACCTTGGTAAGCGTACCGGAATTCATGCGGATGCTACGGTTTTTTCATTTCATGCCGTGAAAAATCTCACCACTGCCGAGGGGGGCGCCATCGCACTTAATCTTCCCGAACCATTCGACAATGAGGAAGTATATCGCTACCTCTGCATTCTGACCCTTCATGGTCAAAACAAAGATGCACTGGCAAAAATGCAGAAAGGCAATTGGCGCTACGATATCATCACCCCGGGCTATAAATGCAACATGACCGACTTGATGGCGGCCATTGGACTGGTTGAGTTGAGGCGGTATGCCCAGGATACCCTTCCGCGCAGAAAAGAAATCTGCCTGCGGTACGCAGAAGGATTCAAAGGGCAGGGTTGGGCTCAGCTGCCTGTGCTGTCGGATGAGCACCGCGAGTCGAGTTATCATCTTTTCCCCTTGCGCATTCAAGGCATCTCCGAAGAGCAGCGCGACCGGATTATTCAGCGGATATTCGATGCAGATGTCAGCGTGAACGTGCATTTTATTCCCCTTCCGATGCTTAGTTATTACCGGAATGCCGGATATGATATCAGCACATATCCTGTCGCCTACGATAACTTCAGCAGAGAAATATCACTTCCTGTTTTTTATGACCTTACTGCAGAGGATATCCATCGCGTGATTGAAACTGTCAAGGATGCGGTCAAAGCCGAAATCGGAACCGCACAGTGAAACCCATGAAGCGTGCATTCGATCTGCTGTTGAGTGTTTTGGTATTGCTTCCCTTGATTCCTCTGCTGCTGTTTATTGGAATTGCAGTTATTTTAGATAATCCAGGCCCCGTCTTTTATCGACAGGTTCGTGTAGGAAAAAACGCAAGCCCATTTCGTATCTTGAAGTTCCGGACCATGTATCGAAACTCTGATCGCAAGGGGTTGCTGACCGTTGGTGGTCGGGATCCTCGTGTAACGCGGGTAGGCTATTGGTTGAGGAAATATAAACTAGACGAATTGCCTCAATTGTTTAATGTGCTGGAGGGGAGTATGAGTTTGGTCGGACCTCGGCCCGAAGTAGAAAAATACGTGGCCTTGTACGATGACAATCAACGCAGGGTGTTAGAGGTCAAACCCGGTATCACCGACTACGCCTCTATTCAGTATTCGGATGAAAACGAATTGCTCGCCAAGGCTGATGATCCGGAACGAATGTACATCGAAGAGGTAATGCCTGCTAAGCTTAAACTTAACCTTGATTACATACGTGACCAGGGAATGCTGACCGATTTGAAAATACTTATGCAAACGGCATTGAAAATTCTGCGCTAGGCTGAATTAGGATGCCTTACCGAAAAGGGCTATCATCTGTCCCAGCTCATCGACCTTCTCAGTATCACCAAGCTTGTTGTACGAGAAACTTAAGTTTCTAAGCATGCGCAGAATCATATTCTGGTTTGTACAGGGCTCATAGTGGCTGCGCTGCGGCTCAAGCTTCAGTTTGCGTACAAATTGGTCGATATCGTCCTTTCCGAACACGGAGCCTTTGCTGAACGGGTTGATGTAGAACAATGGGCGACCGGTGTTACCCTCTTCATCGCTCCGGACTTCAAGCCATACCAGAACAAAATGTTCCGGAAGATTCACACCATACACGGGTAATCCAAGTGATTGGCAAACGAGCAAATACACAATCGACAAAGCGAGCGGGTTTCCCTTCTTGGAGTCTACCACACAGTTGAGGTAAGAATTCTGTGGTGCGTGGTAATTGGTGGTGTTTCCAGAAAATCCGTAAGTACTGAAAAAGATGTGGTTGATAACATGCACCTGCTCCAGTGCAGTCATGCTTTCATTCAACTCGATCCAAATATCACGCTTTAGTTGAGATATGAACTGCCGCAACTTTTCGGTGTCCAACTCAGGATATTGATAGCGTGCAACAAGAATCGCACCCTGAAGCAAATCATCGTCTCCGGTATGAATCCATAGTTTAAGGTCTTCGAGTAACGTATCGAATTGAATTTTATGGACAATGTGTGCAATGCGTTGTTGAAGAATAGGGTCGAATGCATTGGACCAGGCATCTTCCAATGCGGGGATGACTGATTGGCCGAATCCGACCAATTTCTCCTCGATGTGTCGGTACACATCAAGGTCGCTGTCATCGAGCAGCTGAATCATGGCTTTGATTTCCGGGGCTTGCTGTTGTTTCATCTGCATACAATGTTACGGCTTAGGCCAAAGGGGTGCAAGAAAAATTAGTTTGGTTTTTCACCCGGACATGTTAACCCAATAACGTTTTAACATATTGATATTAAATGTATTAAGATCAAAGTTTTTTTATCATTAAACAACTGAATTCCAGATTTGCTGTTCGAATTAACGCATTTTTTATGGCCAGATCTCTGCAAGGTTTGACATGATTTTTATCGCATCACGCTTGATTTTTTGCTTAAAAGCGGAACCTGAGTCATATCGTTTCAGTTAAAGGCCTCAGACAAACCAATCAGTATTTACTTATTATGTCAAGCTCAGTACAACAACGATTCGATCAAGAGTTCCGTGCAGAAATCATCCGTCAACTTGCCGAAGATGACTTACAGACCAATCCGGTATACCGTGATTTTTTTGCGCAATTCAATTCAGGTTCTGTCCGTCTGTTCATTAAAGCATATGCACACCGTAAGGCCTTGTATAGTGTCCGAAACGATGAATTTCAAGAGGCGACATCCCCAAAAGCTTTCAGGTATCTCATGCTGGCCGAAGAGGGACTTTGGGCCATTCAGCAAAAAAAACTATTCAATCTGCAATGTACCTGGCGTGCCGAGCAGGTTCAGTATAGAGGGATTGAGCATAGTGCCCAATTCGGTGTTTTCAGTTCTCATATTCAACATTCACCTTACATCACTCCCGTCACCTCAACGGAACTCGAACTGTACATGTCCTTTCTGAAATCAGAGCATGTGCAAACAGGTGTTTCAAGCTGGCAGGATTACGAGACGTGCAGAGCAGAGTACCATGCTGGTTACACCAGCGACGTTGCGTCAGAAAACTTCACACCTTCTTGGTACCGTTTTTATGACGAACACATGGGTACCGGTTCACTGATGGACTTGCCGGATATCCGTGGATTGAAAGAGAACCGTTATCGTTCCGTAGCCAGACAACGAAAACTGGAGGAGATGAAGCAGCAGGCGAATGTTAATGCCATTGATGACAGGCCATACCTGAGTATTTACGATACCGTTTTGTTGGAGCGTTTCCTTAAGCGTTTCGAGGACAAGGAAACCCTACGATTCTTCAGAGAGATCGAGGATTTGTACCGGAATGCCGAGCGAGGTATCGATGTGGATGAGGCCATCGGACTTCTGAAAGAGAGCAAGCGCAGTGTGCCGCTGAAATCGGCTGGAGACTGGAAAGACGGAATCGTATCTGCTGCACGTCGCATTGAGGGCGAACAAATTGCCAATGTCATGCCTGTTGTCTTCCAAGAATATCTGGTGCGCAGGGAAAATGGCCTGGGCCACGCCTACTCGTTCAAGGATAACTTGCAAGAGGAGCGTGCACAAACAACGGGCGAAATGGCGCGTAAGCAGATTCTTGAGGGAAGGCGGATCCTCGGGGAGCCCCTGAATTTCCGTTTTTGATTTACAGATCTACTCTACCCTGAAGCAACTGCCTTCGATGGCCAACTCGGTATTCGGAAAAACCGATTTAGCTTCATCCAGTAAGCCATCCAATTGCTTGTATCGCGCAGAAAAGTGTCCGATCAGTAAGCGCCCTACTTGGGCCTGATCGGCAATTTTGGCCGCCTGCTTTGCCGTACTGTGAAAGGTTGCAGCTGCACGTTCAGAATGATCATCCATGAATGTCGCCTCGTGGTATAAGAGATCAATTCCGCGAATGTCTTCTGCCAGTCCGGGCAGGTATGCTGAATCGGAACAAAACGCATAACGTCGAACCGGTTGAGGTTCTTCCGTCAGTTCCGCATTGGATACGTTGAGTCCCCGCGTTGTTGTGAAATCCGCACCCGATTTGATTCGGGGGTAAGCCGAAATGGGAACGCCCAGTTCGTTCAGTTTTTCAATACGAAGTTTTCGGGGCCTGGGTTTTTCTTCAAATACGAATCCAGTACAAGGTATACGATGGTCAAGAACAACGGTACGGACACTGATCTCTTCATCTTCCAGAATGATCTCCGGCGTATAATGCCTGGTTGGGTGAAAAATGAGGTTGTATCGAAGTTTCGTTTGCCCAATGCGAAAATGCATTTCCAGCATATCCATCAGTTCCTGTTGTCCGAACAGGTGCAAATCGGTGTTTCTGCCCTGTAAATGAAAGGTCGATAGAAGACCCATCAATCCGAGGTAGTGGTCGCCGTGAAGGTGAGAAATGAAGATGTGAGAAATCCGATGGTAGCGGATTTTGTACTTCAGCAACTGCATCTGGGTGCCTTCCCCGCAATCGATGAGAAAATGCCTGTCTCTGAATATCAGGTATTGTGAGGTCGGATGCCTGTCGTAAACCGGAGTTGCCGAACTGCTGCCAAGGATAGTAACTTCAAATCCCATTTCACTTTCGTGAAATCACCATTCGCCTCGAGAGTGTTTGCCCTTCAAACTCGAGGGTATACATGTAAACTCCTTCCGAGAAATTACGGCTGTCGAGTGAAAAACTGTTCTCGCCCTGAATACCGTCCATGCGGGTTCTGTAAACCTCTTTACCAATCAGGTTGATTAATCTGAACTCCGCCTCTCCGGCATGGGGCAGCATGAAGCGAAAGGTAGTAGGACCATCGGCTGGATTGGGCATGTTTTGTTCGAGGCTGAAACCAGTCCCTGTACTCTCATAAATACCGGTAGCCGAACTGCTCACATTGATGAAGTAATAATCGATGGTGTCAACTTGCGTGAGTGGGAAGCCTGAAAAGCTTCCTAGGGTGGTCGTAATCGCTAAGGGGTTGTAATTTCCGGCTACCAATGGCGTTCCACTGATCAAGACGCAACCATTTGTTCCGCCAGGGTAGACGCAATTTGATGGTGTACAGGTATACGTCAAGCCAGGGGGTAGTCCGATGAACTGCGTAAGAGTGATGGACGTAATTTGTACAGTGATGGGGGCTCCACCAAGTGTGGTAACGGTATCCACCGGTACACGCAGTTGCATATCCTGTGCGTAAGGCTGATTCACAATTGCGGGAGTAAGACCTGTGGCACTATCGGGATAGATACCCGGATCCGTAATGCTGGTGTTGGGGACGCACTGAGCCAAAGCATCAGTTGATGTATTCAATGCGAAACAAAACAGCAAGGAGAGCGGGCAGAGTAATTTCTTAAGCATGTGGTTTAGGTTAATGTTCATAAAGCACGATTTGGAACCGTGCACATTCGACACAATGCCGAAAGTAAGGAACAAGTGGGAAACAGAACCAGGTGCTTAGCGCTGCCCCTGCATTTCCGCCTTTCTGAGCTCAGATACAGCCTCTTCCAGTCCGGATTGAATGTTTAGTACCTGATCCAGCTGGGAAATTTGGACAAGCTTCATGACCATTTCGCTGAGTCCGGTAAGTACGAAGGATCCGTTTGAGTTCCGGCAAAGGCGGTTACCAACCAGGATGGCACTCAGACCGGATGAATCACAAAACTTACATTCTGTGAGATCAATGATCATGTTGTTATATCCTTGGGTACTCAGTAAGAGTAGTTCGGACTTCAACTCAGCGGCAATCAACGTGTTCAACTTCTCTTCGTGAAGCCGGATTACCACATACTGGTCATTTTTGTCGAGAGTGAAGTGCATGGGCCGGTGAGGTTGGTTAACAAATGTAGGTGACAGCAAGCGATATGTCAAGGCTGCTGGGCTACTCTTGTTAACGGATTATTGTTCAAATCCGCGTGTTTGTGCCAATAAATACAAGACAGCCATGCGGATGGCTACCCCGTTCTCCACCTGATCGAGAATGATGCTGTTGGGGCTATCCGCTACAGAACTCGATACCTCCACTCCCCTGTTGATGGGTCCTGGGTGCATTATAACAATTTGTTTATCAATGCTATCGAGTACATTTCGGTCCAAGCCATATTGCATGGTGTATTCCCTGATGGAGGGGAAATACCTTATTTCCTGCCGTTCTGACTGGATACGGAGCATGTTGGCCACATCACACCATTCCAGGGCTTTTTTCAAATTGTGTTCTACAGTCACGCCGAGGCTCTCAATGTGCCGCGGAATGAGCGTGGGTGGTCCGCATACCTTTACATGGGCCCCCAGCATTTTAAGGCAGAGAATATTCGAAAGAGCGACCCTCGAATGCAGAATATCACCCACGATAACCACATTAACTCCTTCTACCCTGCCCAGTTTTTCGCGGATGGAAAATGCATCCAGTAAGGCCTGTGTTGGGTGTTCATGGGTGCCATCGCCTGCGTTGATCACACTGGCGCGTATGTGCTTGGACAAAAAAAGTGCTGCTCCGGGTTTTGGGTGCCGCATGACTACCATGTCAACCTTCATCGCAAGGATGTTGTTGACTGTATCAATCAGGGTTTCCCCTTTGCTGACTGATGAAGAAGAAGCGGAGAAGTTGACTACGTCTGCTGAAAGGCGTTTTTCTGCCAATTCGAAGGAGAGACGGGTGCGGGTTGAGTTTTCGAAAAATATGTTTGCCACAGTCACATCCCGCATGGATGGTACCTTCTTGATCGGGCGATTGATGACATCCTTAAACGTATCAGCGGTTTCAAATATGAGCTTTATGTCATCCGGAACCAGGTTCTTGATGCCCAAAAGATGCTGTACGCTAAGCTTATCAGCCATGCTGTTCATCGTCAGTTAAGAGCCATACACCATCGGCCTCCTCTCCATCGGTTTGGTGCCAGTGCACCCTGACCTTTTCGGTTGAGATGGTATCGATTGATTTACCGATGTAATCGGGTTCAATGGGAAATTGACGGCTGAATTTGCGGTTGATTAATACCAGCAACTCGACCTTGGAAGGTCTTCCGAAGGCAAGCAAAGCATCGAATCCAGCACGTATGGTTCGACCGGTGTAGAGAACGTCATCGATCATGACCACCTTCTTGTCCTCTACAATGAAATCCATCCGAGTTGCATTGGGAACAATCAGTTCTCGGCGCCGAAAATCATCTCGAAAAAAGCTTACATCCAGATCACCGCAATGCAAATTAACTCCCGGAATCAGTTCGGTGAGCCGAGCACGAATGCGTTGCGCCAGATGGATTCCACGAGGCTGAAGTCCAACAAGTACTGTGTCTTTAAAATCTCCGTGGGATTCGATCAACTGAAAACAAAGTCGATCAATTGAAATGGCAAGCAACTCAGCGTTGAAAATGAGTTTCTTGCTCATTACCATGCTGCGAAGGTACGCAATTGGGTTCGGTCTGTAAAAGAACTTGCGGAATAAAAAACGAAGGCCCTCCATCCGGAGGGCCTTCACATGAATTAAGTGACGGATTTAGTAGATCAGGCGTTCTCCTGATTACCGCCTTCAAGCGTATTCTTCAATGCAGCAAGTGCTGAGATATCGCCGAGGGTGGACTTCTCCTGACTATCCTTCAGCTTCTTAACGGCTTTTGCGGTATTGCTGACTTCCGCTTCACGATCATTGCTTTCCGACTTCTTGATTTCGGCTGCCTTTTCGTTGAAGATTCGGGTATGTGATACCACGATGCGACGGTTTTCTTTGCTGAACTCGATGACTTTGAAATCGAGGGTATCGTGTTCTTTCGCGACACTTCCGTCTTCTTTCTGAAGTTGGCGGTAAGGAGCGAAAGCTTCTACGCCATAGGTAGTAAAGGTGACATTAGCGCCCTTATCGGTGACTTTGCCCAAAACACCCTGGTGCACGGAATTGATACTGAAGATAGACTCATAGGTTTCCCAAGGATTGTCTTCGAGCTGTTTGTGCCCGAGGCTGAGCCTGCGGTTCTCGACATCCACTTCCAGTACAACAACTTCCAGCTCTTCACCGATTTTGGTGAATTCTGAGGGGTGTTTCACTTTCTTGTTCCAGCTCAAGTCGGAGATGTGAATCAGGCCATCTACGCCCTCCTCCAATTCAACGAATACACCGAAATTGGTAAAGTTGCGGACCTTGGCTTTGTGACGGCTACCGACTGGATATTTGGCGAGGATGGCTCCCCATGGATCTGGAGTAAGCTGTTTAAGACCAAGCGACATTTTGTGCTCATCGCGATCGACGCTCAGAATAACCGTTTCAACTTCATCGCCTACCTTGAGGAAATCCTGTGGGCTGCGCAGGTGTTGCGACCATGACATTTCAGAGACGTGGATCAAGCCCTCAACACCGGGGATGATTTCAACGAATGCACCATAATCGGTCAGAACGACCACACGACCCTTGATTTTGTCTCCGGCTTTGAGGCTCTGATCCAATGATTCCCAAGGCTGTGGGGTAAGTTGTTTGAGGCCAAGAGCGATACGCTTTTTCTCCTCATCGAAATCGAGGATAACAACGTTGATACGCTGATCGAGCTTGAGAACTTCTTCGGGGTGGCTGATACGTCCCCAGCTGATGTCGGTGATGTGCAGGAGTCCGTCAACACCGCCGAGATCCATGAACACACCATAGGATGTGATGTTCTTGACAGTACCTTCCAGAACCTGGCCTTTCTCGAGCTTAGACATGATCTCAAGTTTCTGCTTCTCGAGCTCGTTTTCGATAAGCACCTTGTGTGAAACCACCACGTTTTTGAATTCCTGGTTGATTTTGACAACCTTGAATTCCATGGTTTTTCCAACGTAGATATCGTAATCACGGATGGGCTTGACGTCGATCTGGGAACCAGGCAGGAAAGCCTCGATTCCGAAAACGTCGACAATAAGACCACCTTTGGTGCGGCATTTTACAAAGCCGGTTACCACCTCATCTTTCTCGAGGGCAGCGTTAACGCGATCCCATGATTTGACCGCACGTGCCTTTTTGTGCGAAAGGAGAAGCTGTCCGTTTTTGTCCTCTGCCGTCTCAACATATACTTCCACCTGGTCACCGACTTTGAGGTCGGGCATATGGCGGAACTCAGCCAGTGGAACCAGTCCATCGCTTTTGTAGCCGATGTTGATGACAGCTTCCTTGCTGGTGAGGCCAATCACAGCACCCATCACGATTTCACGCTCGAGTACTTGATTGAGTTTCTGATCGTACAAGGCTTCAAGACGTACGCGGTCTTCGCTCTTGTAGGTGTCAAATGCCTTTCCCGTTGTGTCCCAATCGAAATCGTTGGGGTCAGGGGTGGCGAATTTCACTGTGGAGAGTTTCTCCTTTGTATTGATAGTTGAATCCATCTGGGCAATGACCTATCGGCAGGAATGGCCTGCTTAGGGGAGCGCAAAGATAAGCAATCCGATCAACTTCGCAAATGCGTTCAGACATGCAAATTCACGCTCATGCACCATAGCCAGAAAACGACCGATTATTTATGTATAGAGCTAAAAATCAAATTATTGTGCAGGAACCGCAACCATATTGCGGATGGCATCAGCAACTTTTTCCATCAGCCACATAGGTGTTGACGTAGCCCCTGCAATGCCAACACTGGATTTCCCCTGAAACCAAACGGAAAGCAGTTCGTCCGGATTTGAAACAAAGTGAGTTTCGGGATTTGTTTGTAAACAGACGCCATAGAGTGCCTTTCCATTCGAACTCTTTTTTCCGCTGACAAAGACAATTACATCGTGTTGGGTGGCAAAACGCCTGAGTTGGGGCTCACGATTGGATACTTGCCTGCACAAGGTGTCGTTCGAAACAAAATCGCCTTCTTCCAGTGAACCTTTGTGTTGGATGATTCGCTCCTGGATTAACCGTTCCATACGCTCGAATCCGGCCGTGCTCTTGGTGGTTTGGGTGAAGAAATGAACCGGCCGGCTGTAATCGATGCCATCCAGGTCCTGCTCTTCATAAACAACCAAGGCTTTTCCATCCGTTTGACCCACAAGACCGTTCACCTCGGCATGACCTTTCTGGCCATAAATAACGACTTGACCGCCGTCATCCTGGCTGTGATCGAAACTGGTACGAACCCTGTGTTGAAGTTTTAAAACCACCGGGCAGGAAGCATCAATTAACGTGATGTTGTTCTTTAAGGCCAGCTCGTAGGTGGATGGAGGCTCACCGTGTGCTCTTATCAAGACTGAGCAATCGCGGAGTTCTGAAAGTCGATCATGATCGATGATCTCGAGACCCTTCGCTTTCAACCGTTCCACCTCTTCGCCGTTGTGAACAATATCTCCCAAGCAAAAGAGGCGACCATTCCGGTCCAGCTCGTCTTCTGCCATCTGAATGGCATACACCACGCCGAAGCAAAAGCCGGATTGGGGGTCTATGGTAATGTTCATTTCCACTTTGGTTAACAAGTAACCTGCATTTTGGTTTAGACGTTTGCGCCTACTTCGAGCAAGGGTTTTATACGTTCGAGTACGAATGCGATTTGTTCCTCACGATCCATGTGGCTGTTGTCAAGCACGATGGCATCGCTGGCCTTTCTCAGAGGACTTTCCTGCCGGTGACTGTCTTCATGATCCCGCTCTACTACATTACGCAACACCGAATCAAACTCGGTGTTTTGGCCCTTGGCCATTAGTTCTTCATGGCGGCGCTGTGCTCGAATTTTTGGATCCGCGGTCATGAATACTTTAAGGTGAGCATGCGGAAATACGGTGGTTCCGATATCGCGGCCATCCATTACTAGGCTTCCATCCTCCCCCGACTCGCGCTGCAGGTCAACCATGCGATGTCGAACCTGGGGAATAGCACTTACGTGGCTTACCTGGTTGCTGACGTCCATGGTCCGGATCTCATCTTCCACGGGTTCGCCATTGAGCAAAATCTCGCTTCGACCGCTATTCGGATTCACCCTGAAGGTGATCAGGATTTTGTCCAAAATGGGCGCATAGTCGGTTTTGTCGCTAAGCAGTTCCACAGGGCCCGGAATCGGAAGCGCGTTTCGAAGGAAATACAAGGTGACCGCCCTGTACATTGCTCCAGAATCGATGTATCGAATGCCGAGCCGACGCGCCAACTCACGGGCGACAGTGCTTTTTCCGCAGGATGAATACCCATCGATAGCAACAATCAGCTTTCGGCTCATGGATGCAAAGATAGGTCATAGGTCTTGCCCCTGTATGCGATCAGATCTCAATAGTCAATCCGTCGTAGGCAATCTGGATATTGGATGGCAGCTCGGACGAGACCTGGCTGTGTAACCCCATCTGGTGACTAAGGTGTGTCAGGTATCCGTTTTCAGGACATAAATCATTCATGAGTCCGATTGCTTCCTCCAAAGTGAAATGAGAAATATGCGGTTCCCGCCTTAGGGCATTCAATACGATGCACCGGCTTCCCCTGACCTTCTGAAGTTCATCTTGTGCGATCGATTTCGCATCGGTAATGTAGGTAAAGGGACCGATTCTGAAGCCGAAGACATCCATCAGGTAGTGTTTAACCCGGATGGGTGTGAACTCCAGTGTTCCTACCCGGAATGGCCTAGAATCGATTGTAATTAGATTTAGTTCCGGAACTCCGGGATAACGAACGGACTCAAATGCGTAATGGAATTCTCTTCGAATGGCCTGCTGGACTGCATCACTTGCATACAAATCGATGGCCTTTCCGACCTGAAAGTTAAATGCGCGTACATCATCCAGACCTGCCAAATGATCTTTGTGTTCATGGGTAAACACCAACCCATCCAATTTCTTTACACCTGCCCTGAGCATTTGCTGCCTGAAATCAGGACCCGAATCAATCACCACCGTAGTGGTACCATCTTCAATGAGTACAGAAGTCCGTAGCCGCTTGTCACGCGGATCGGCAGAAATACAGGTATCACACGAACACGCAATAACCGGAACGCCTTGTGAAGTGCCTGTGCCGAGAAAAGTTACTTTGAGCAAGGACTTGGTGGTTGAAATGAGGTCAGTTACCGGCGCCTTCAACAGCGGCAACCTCAACTTCGTCAGCAACCGGATCAACCGATTCAGGCGAATCATTGCCAAATTCGAGTTCGGCTGTGGACTGGATCGGGTTTTTCAATCCGACGGAACGAAGGTCGGCTACCAGTACCCCGGATGACGAAAGTCCCTGAATAATTTCGAGAAGCGATTGCATCCTGCTTTCGGGTGTCGAAAACTTGTTGATGACGACGACTTTCTTAGCCTCGAGAACGCAATAATTGGATTTGAAATTCCCCTTTTCGTAACGGAGCTCATAGCCTCCATTGCGCAGCAGCTCCTCAAGCTTCTTCAGGTATGCAGGTGAAAACTTGGCCATGACGGTTTCAAAATTCGGGTTTTTTACGCCGTTTAGCAAGATTGTTGTGATGATATTATGAACACAAGCATGATTTTGAACCTGTATTACCCTGCTGCCTGCTTTTGCCGTAAATTCGCAGCCGCTAATCAACCAACGCGAATTGCCGATGCTGCTGGGAATCCTATCAGAAACCAAAGAAAAAGAGTGCAGGGTTGCACTCACCCCCGATGTGTGTTCTCAACTGATCGCATCGGGATTTTCCGTAATGATAGAGCGTGGTGCCGGACTTCGGTCGTATTACTCGGATGAGCACTACACATCGGTTGGAGTTGAAGTCGTTGCCGAGGCTTCGTCGGTTTATGGAAAAGCAGATGTCGTCCTGAAGGTGAATGCCCCGAATCCATCCGAAATCGCACTCATGCGCAAGGGCTCGGTACTGATCAGTTTCATGTGGGCGGCCACACACCCCGAACTTGTTCAGGCTTGTCAAAACCAAGGGATTTCAGCATTTTCGGTGGATGCTATTCCACGTATATCCCGTGCACAGAAAATGGATGCCTTGAGTTCGCAAGCTAACTTGGCGGGCTATAAGAGTGTTTTGCTGGGTGCCAATTCACTTGGTAAAATCTTTCCACTTCTGATGACTGCAGCAGGTACCATCAAGCCTGCCAAAGTCGTCATTTTTGGTGCGGGAGTTGCCGGTCTACAGGCCATCGCTACTGCAAAACGCTTGGGCGCTATTGTAGAAGTGACAGACATTCGCCCGGAAACGAAAGAACAGGTCGAATCCCTTGGTGGTAAATTCATCCAGGTAAAGGGGGATGATTCCATCCGTATTGAAGGTGGATATGTGAAGGGTGTTTCGGAAGAATTCCTGAAAAATCAGCAGGAACTTGTGGCCAAACACGTTGCGGAGGCCGACCTTGTTATAACTACTGCCCTTATACCCGGAAAAAAGGCACCCATGCTGGTTACTGAAGACATGGTTAAGAGCATGCGACTTGGTTCGGTGATTGTCGACATGGCTGTTGAGCAAGGGGGGAATTGTGCCGTAAGTGAATTGAATAAAACCGTGGTTAAACACGGTGTAACAGTCATCGGCGAAAGTAATTTGCCCTCCCTCCTGCCCCTGAACGCAAGCGACCTGTATGCAAAAAACATCCAGACCTTCCTCCTGCATCTTGCCAGCAAAGATGGTTTCCGCTGGGAGCTGGATGAAGAAATTACCAAGGGGTCACTGATCGTGCACAACGGCAGCCCGATGCAATCCTGATTCAGATTATCTCCAATACTTGATTTTATATGGAACAACTTCTCGAATTCATTACCATCCACCGCGAAATGATTTATTTCGTCTTGCTCTCCGTATTCGTCGGTGTAGAAGTCATCGGTGGAGTTCCAACGGTACTGCACACCCCATTGATGAGCGGAGCAAACGCAATACATGGAGTGGTAATTGTTGGTGCCATTTACGTAATGCTTAATGTCGACCCCTCGAACACGCTAGCTCTTATATTGGGATTTCTTGCCGTACTCTTGGGGACGCTGAATGTTGTCGGTGGCTTCGTTGTCACCGATCGTATGCTGGGAATGTTCAAGAAAAAGTGATTTGCACCCGATAACACCAAGCCTATGAAGAGCGCCTTGCTCGAAATTTCTTACCTAATCGGTTCTGTCACATTCATCCTCGGGTTGAAAATGATGGGTAACCCGAAAACTGCACGCCGTGGTAATTTGCTGGGTGCGGTTGGAATGACGATTGCAATCGTCGGCACTATATTTTTATTTGAGAAACAGGACCACGGTGCTGTTGATGAATCCTATTCGGTCCCCGGGCTTGTTTACGCTCTGATTTTCGGTGCAATCGCGCTTGGTACTGTAGTCGGTTGGCTTACCGCCAAGCGAGTGCAAATGACCAAGATGCCCGAATTGGTATCCATGTTCAATGGAATGGGTGGTGCATGTGCCGCATTGATCGGATTGATGGAGTATGAACACAACCTTGGTCAAACCGGTGCGCTCTCAGCTATCGTGGCCGGAATGGTTATTGGTTCAGTTTCGTTTAGTGGTTCTATCATCGCCTACCTGAAGCTTAATGGCAGCATGAGGCAGCCGATTCGACTTCCCCAATACAATGTGATCAACACCCTGGTCATGGCCGGAGTAGCTGCATTCAGTGTATGGATGGTCATCACATCGCCTTCAGACCCATTCATTCTGTATGTTTTGTTTGCGTGTGCAATCGTGTATGGGATTTTATTCACCATTCCGATTGGAGGGGCCGATATGCCAGTGGTTATTTCGCTGCTAAACTCATTCACCGGACTGGCCGCAGCTTTTGGCGGATTCCTGTATGACAACAAAGTGATGCTTACCGGTGGTATCCTGGTTGGCTCTGCCGGAACCTTGCTAACGCTGGTGATGTGCAAGGCGATGAACCGGCCGCTCAGCAATGTGATTTTTGGTGCATTCGGAGCTACTGGTGCGAGCAGCGATCGCGAAATCAAGGGCAATATCAAGGATATTGGAGTGAGCGATACGGCCGTGCTGATGAATTATTCCAAAAAGGTTGTGATTGTTCCCGGTTACGGTCTGGCGGTTGCTCAGGCTCAACACGTCATTCACGAGCTTGAGTCTATTCTTGAAGCACGTGGCGTGACGGTGAAATATGCTATTCACCCCGTTGCAGGCCGAATGCCAGGTCACATGAACGTCCTTTTGGCCGAATCGAACGTATCATACGACAAGTTGGTTGAGATGGAAGATATCAATCCGGAGTTTGCCAGCACAGATGTCGTATTGGTTGTTGGAGCAAACGATGTCGTCAATCCTGCCGCAAAGAACGATCCTGCATCTCCTATTTATGGAATGCCGATTCTTGATGTAGAGAATGCACAGCATATCATTGTCAATAAGCGCTCCATGAGCGCTGGATATGCCGGGATTGAAAACGAGCTGTTTTTCAATCCAAAAACCAGCATGCTTTTTGGCGATGCCAAGGACGTTTTGACAAAACTCGTAACCGAGTTAAAGAGCCTCTGATTTTCCGAGGTGCACTCGGGCTTTATTTAAATCGAATACGGTGTCCTGAGTCGTATTCCATGACCTGACCAATTTCAATCAGGCACGATGGGTTTACCTTGTCCTCCTGCATCATGGCAATCAACTCTTCCCGCTGTTCGGGAGCGAGTGAAATAAGCAATCCCCCACTGGTTTGGGGGTCGCAGCCAATTTGAAGCAGTCGAACATCGGGTTCTTCAATCAAATGGCCATAGCTGTTCCAGTTTCGGTAGGTAATGGCAGGTACGGTATGTCGTAAAAGGCAATCGTCAACACCCGGAAACACGGGTAGTCTATCCTTGTGTAGCATAGCCATCATCCCACTGCCCTCAAGCATCTCGATTAAATGTCCAAACAAACCGAAACCCGTTACATCGGTAAGTGCATGAACTCCGCCCAGATCTCCCAACCTTGCACCTAAAGAATTGAGCTTACACATCGATTCTATGGCCACAGTGAAATCCTGTTCGTCAACGCCGCCCATTTTTACTGCAGTGGTGAGAATTCCAGCTCCCAGTGGCTTAGTCAGGAAAAGCAAGTCGCCGGCACGAGCCGTATCATTTCGCTGTAGGTGCGAAGCGGTAACCAATCCGTTCACGGCTAGTCCAAATATGGGTTCAGGTGAATCGATACTGTGTCCGCCGGCAAGGGGGATTCCTGCCGCTTTGCATGCGTCTCGGCCTCCGGCCAGTACCGCTGATGCCAATTCTGCGGGAAGTTTATCGACCGGCCAGCCTAAAATTGCCACTGCAAGATTGGGTCGACCTCCCATGGCGAACACGTCCGAAATAGCGTTTGTAGCTGCTATGCGTCCGAAGGTGTAGGCATCGTCTACAATCGGCATGAAAAAATCCGTGGTTGAAATCAACGCCAAACCATTGCCGAGATCGAGTACTGCGGCGTCATCGCGTGAACCATTTCCAACCAGCAAGCCGGGAAATTCATCGCCGGTTTTGTTTCCCTTCAGAATCTCATCCAACACGGCCGGTGCGATCTTGCAACCACAACCATAGCCGTGACTGAATTGAGTTAATTTAATTTCATTCATCTTTGGTAATCAATTATTTACTGATTCTATTTAAATCAATGATTCATATAATAGTCTTATCGAATCCTCCTTTTTAGCCCACGAAAACGAGATGCTTTTTATCGTATCCGGATTGCGGTCGGCACGAGAATGATCGTAGGTTTTATCATAGTACTGTAGCATCAAATCGAGCCAGGAACTACGGTTATCTGAATCCAGAAAGTCGATGGCTTGCCGGGTGTTTTGTGGACCTAGCCGTTTTTGTACCCGTAGCGTATTTTCTTTCAGCAGATCCCCGGGGAATCCGCAATACTCACTGTACAGCCGCTCGATTCGCTCTGACCTTTCAACGTCGATCTCGATCACGTCCGCGCTTCGCATAGCTGTAAACAAGGGCTCTGGAATATATAAATGGCCGATCATCCGGCTTTCGTTTTCGACAAGAAGCGGCAGATGCGGATTCAAATCGTACAAGTGGAAACCGATGAAGTTTTCAAACTGTTCTTGACTGGGCTGTGCTTTCATTCCCAAGTGCCCGAAAGCCGAACCCTTGTGTGATGCCAGTCCCTCCAAATCAAGGGCTTGAACACCCATCCTCATCAACGAGACCAGAACTTCTGTTTTACCACTACCAGTTTTACCTCCAAGAACAATCAGTTTTTTTGGGCGCTGAAATTGACTGGTCAGGAAATTTCTGAACTTCTTGTAGCCTCCTTGAAGTAGAAACACACGCATTCCCGCCAGGCTAAGCATCCAAGCCATGATATTACTACGCATTCCCCCTCTCCAGCAATACAGGTAAATCTCATCGGAGCCTGCAGCTTGTTGTACCTGGTGAATGAGTCGGTGAAACTCAGGACCTACACGTTCAAAACCGAGTAGTACTGCCGCATTACGACCTTCCTGCTTGTATTTGATTCCGATTTCGTGCCGATCCGTGTCGGAAAGCAACGGGATATTGATTGCACCCGGAATATGACCTTTTGCGAATTCTCGTTCGCTTCGAACGTCAATCAGCTTTGTGCCAATACGATTGCCAAGGTAGTCAGTGGCATCTACACATTTCCATTGCATGGAACAAAGCTAGCTGTTCACTAGGCATGTGCAGTTCGGCTGAAATAGGTCAGTTGAGGTTTGGATCCTCTGGGAAATTGGAGAGTATGGCGTACTCATTGCCCATATTTCTGAGGACGTCTCTCCACAACAAACTTGGGTTTTCGGAAAAGGCAAATTCAGAGGATGATTCAAAAACCAACCAGGAACGTTCTTTCATTTCGCCGGTTAATTGATCGGGTTCCCAGCCGGAATAACCGGCATAAAACCGGATGTGTTCTCCTGTGATTTCACCAAGGTGAATGAGCTGCTTTAGCTCATCGTAATCTCCGCCCCACCAAAGACCTTCAGCAATTTTTTTCGATCCCGGAATCCGCTCTCCAAGTGTATGAACATAAAACAGCGTATCCGTTTCTACGGGTCCGCCGAAATAGAGCGGAACCCTGAACTCCGGAAAATCTTCAACAGCCTCGTTCAGGTGTACATCGGTAGGCTTATTCAAAATGAGCCCGACTGTTCCTTGTTCATCGTGTTCGGTCAGCAGAACAACCGAACGTTTGAAATACGTGTCGTTTAGAAATGGCTCCGAAATCAGCATACTTCCCTGCTCGGGTAGCGAAAGTTTTCTGGGCTTTTGTTTCATGTGTGCTTTCGATTGGCCGCAGCGAACTTAGTCAGGACGGGCGAACACCGCGGCAATAATTTGTACGTTACTTTTTACAGCAGGGTTCCGGAGTTTGGCGATTCTGGCATTCTCTTTCTCTACCTTTGAGCGGTAAATCCGCCATGGAGTCCATCAATCGGTTTCTTCAGTTATCCCGCATCCAATACGACCAGGGAATTGTTTCTGAGAACCATTTAGTTTCTGACCCTCTCGATCAGTTTCTGGATTGGATGCAGGAAGCAATCCATTCCAATGTTGCTGAACCCAATGCGATGGACTTGTGTACGGTAGCAGAGGATGGTAGACCCTCCTCCCGTATCGTCCTTTTGAAGGGCATCGATCAAAGAGGATTTCTCTTTTACACCAATTACACGAGCAGGAAAGCGCAGGAAATCATGCATTATCCGTATGCCTGTCTAAATTTTTTTTGGCAAAGCCAAAGCCGACAGGTTCGTGTTGAAGGCAAACTACAGCCCGTTCCGGAGGAAGAGAGCGATGCGTATTTTGCTACTCGTCCACGGGAAAGTCAATTGGGAGCTTGGGCATCAAGGCAAAGCACTGTTATTCAAACGCGACAGGAACTTGAGGACGAGTTGATGCGCCTAGAACAGCATTATAGCGGACTCAATGTGCCCAGACCTCCGCACTGGGGCGGCTACGTACTCGAACCCGACCGGGTGGAGTTTTGGCAAGGTCGTCCGAACCGGCTTCATGATCGCTTTCAGTATTTGAAAACCGAAAAGGGATGGCAAGTGTTTCGCTTAAGTCCGTAATCCATTACACCTTGGATCATCAACCCCGGATGCCTGAATTTTTATTGCACTAATATGTTACTTCGGGTACTCTTCTCCTGTGTGCTGATCATCCTGGTTGACCTGTATGTCTACCAGGCATTTCGGTTCGGCTTCAAGCCCTTTCCTGATTCCATACAGCGTTTTGTGAGCATTGCGTTTTGGTCATTGAGTATCCTCTGCGTGGCCGTCCTATTGCTCAACGTATTTACTGATTACAGGGATTGGCCCAAGGCGCTGCGTGTGTACAGCACAGCCATGGTATTCGTTCTGCTTTTGTCGAAGTTGTTTGTGCTCATTTTCTTGTTGACCGATGATGTGTATCGGGGCGGGCGATGGCTTTTTTCCTGGATTCAGGGATTCTCAGCCGGTGGGCGTTCTGATTCGCTGCAAGTACGGGATTCGGTGATTACGCGATCGGATTTCTTGATTCGCACAGGACTTGTACTGGGATCCCTCCCATTCATGTCGCTGGTCTACGGTATGGTCAAAGGAGCCTATGACCTGCGCGTAAAAACCATCCGTCTACGGACACCCCGAATCCCTGCCGGATTCGATGGATTTAAAATGATACAGATTTCGGACTTGCACGTTGGATCGTTTGTGGGCACGGATCCTGTACAACGTGCAGTTGATCGGATAAATGCGCTGAATCCTGACATTATTGTTTTTACGGGTGACCTGGTCAACAATACGAGTGATGAACTAATACCCTTCCAGCACATTCTGAAGCAGCTAAAAGCGCGGCACGGTGTGTACTCGGCTCTCGGTAATCATGATTATGGAGATTATGTGCGCTGGTCAGATGAAACTGAAAAATCAGCCAACTTGAACAGGCTTATCTCGATGCAGCGCGAGATGGGATGGGACCTATTGCTTGATGAGCACCGGAGAATTGAGCAGAACGGAGAATTCATATCGCTGATTGGAGTTCAGAATTACAGCATGCATTTGCGCTTCCCGAAGTATGGAAGTCTGCGCAAAGCCACGGAGAATATCCGTTACGCCGATTTTAACGTATTGCTGAGTCACGATCCTTCACATTGGCGGGGCGAAGTACTCAAAGACTTCCCTCACATCCATCTTACGCTTTCCGGGCACACCCACGGCTTCCAATTTGGTGTTGAATTGCCCGGATTTAAGTGGAGCCCTGTCCAATATGTTTACCGCGAATGGGCTGGACTTTACACAGCTGGACACCAGCATTTGTATGTGAATCGTGGACTTGGATTCCTAGGATACCCTGGAAGGGTGGGTATTTTACCGGAAATCACACTGTTTGAGCTGGAGCGGGTTTGATGCCTTGTTGGTTTTGAACGTAGGTCTTGCTGCCTTGGAAAAGAGAATACGATTTGAAAACCAAGGACGATGTGCTGAAAGTATAGGATGAAAAAGTTCTCGAACTGCCTGCTTTCTGAGGGGGCCACCGCACCGCCCTCCCCAAAGCAAAGTTCGTGGATTTGCAGAAAGTAGCTGCTGAAATAAATGTTTGTAATCGACTATCAACTCTATCTTGAACCAGGCATTACCTGCAGAATAATCTGACCAACTGTATTTTTGAACGCATGACCGGAACTTTATTGCTCATTCCATCAACCCTTGGCGGTACTTCGCCCCAAGATGTATTACCCATGAAAGTGCTGGAGCACATTCAATCTACCCGGTATTTCATCGTTGAGCAGTCGAAGGCTGCGAGGGCTTTTCTGAAGTCCTGTGAAATGCCTGTAGCGCAACAGGAGATTCATGTAGTCGAGTTGGATAAGCACGATGAAAAACAGGATTTAGACGCATTACTCGCCCCCGCACTGTCCGGTCACAACATCGGATTGTTAAGTGATGCGGGTTGTCCGGGTGTGGCTGATCCTGGGGCGCATGTGGTTGCAATTGCGCATCGAAAAGGTATTCCGGTTAAACCACTTATCGGTCCATCCTCGCTCCTACTCGCACTCATGGCCTCGGGACTTGAAGGTCAACGCTTTTGTTTTAACGGATATATACCCATTGACCGGAACGAGCGAATGAAGAAATTGCAGCAGCTCGAGGATAGGGCATTGCGCTTCAATGAAACACAGTTGTTCATTGAAACACCCTACCGGAATAATGGCATGATTGAAGATGTATTGAAGACACTTGCTGGAACCACCCGTTTGTGTCTTGCCGCAGATCTAAGTACCCCTAATGAATGGGTTAGAACCTTATCGGTGCGTGATTGGAAATCGAATGTACCCAACCTCCATAAGCGTCCCACCGTTTTTCTAATCGGTGCTTAACTGTTAACTCGCAGAAATTACCGCATTAACACGGCCAATCACTTCCGTTTCAATTTCAATGGCTTCCTGTTCTATTCGACTAGCCTCTGCTAGAACGTGATCAAGAAACTTCTTGTCAGCAAATCCGCTGGCATTGATCCGGACATTCATGTGTGCACCTAAAACAGCGGTACGAGCACACAATGCACCAACCCCTGCGTCTGATACAGAGTTCGGATTCCCCTCCTTTGCCATCTCTGCAATCACATGCATGCATTCCAAGGAGGTTTTCATAACCTCTAGGGGGATTTCAATGGCATGTTTGGTAGCAAGTTGAACGGCTGCTTTTCGGATTTCCTTCTCGGTCTCTGACCCTTTGGGTAATTTAAATGCATCCATGATGGCATTGAAAGCTCTTGTGTCTTCATCGACCAAAAAAAGCAACCGTTTCCGCAGTTCTTGTCCCCGTTCAGCACTCTTGCTGAAGTATTCCCAGCGATGCTCCCAACCCTTCTTTCCCGCACTCAGGTTTGCAACCATGGTTGCGAGGGAAATTCCAAGCGCACCAACTGCTGCAGAAATGGATCCACCGCCTGGAGCAGGCGATTCACTGGCTGTCTCCTCGGTGAGCGCGGAGAAGTTCAAATCAACCAGCTTTTTGTGTTGGTCTTCGATGCAATATTCTATGATTCGTTCCTGCGGATTGAATGGAGCAAGTTCATCCAGTCCCATGGATTTCACGGCCATGTGAATAAGCTCTGCATCACTTACACCTGAACTTAGTCGTTGTTTGTTTAGAAAATAACGACCGGCCTCCAGCATGGCAGACAGAGGTACCAGTCCTACAAGTTCTGATCCGGTTACTCGCTGTCCGCGTTTGTACGCACTGTCGTTGCAAGCCTCAAAAACGACATGTAAAGGAGTTTCCCGGAAGCGTGTGATGTTTATCGAAACCTGGGCAATACCATATTCATCGATGTACCAACCTATGGCCTTGACTCCTTTCAGCAAGCCGGGTTCACGTACTTCTTGCCCATCAGCATCAAGGATTTTCTTGCCGCTTTCATCGAGTTTTACACGTCCGGCTTCTCGAACATCAAAGGCGATAGAATTGGCCCGCTTAACCGATTTGGTATTCAAGTTAACATTATAGGCAATTAAAAAGTCCCTCGCTCCGATAACTGTCGCCCCGCTCTGTTCGTGAAAGGTGCTTGGTCCGAAGTCAGGCTTCCATTCCGGTAGTGTAATCTTTTTGAAAAACCCCTCGTACTCCCCCGCTCGAATGATGGATAGATTACTCCGACGTTTGTCCTCTTGTGCGTCTTCATATAAGTACACCGGAATGTTCAATTCACTTCCAACCCGCTGTGCCAATTTTTTACTCCATTCAGCAGTTTCCTCCATGCTGATTCCTGACACCGGAATGAGCGGGCATACATCCGTAGCTCCCATTCGGGGATGTTCACCTTGGTGCTTGCGCATGTCGATCAAGCGTGATGCCGTTGAAATGGCACGAAAGACCGCTTCACAGACTGACGCTGGTTCGCCAACGAGTGTCATAACGGTTCTGTTGGTGGCCTTTCCAGGATCTACATTGAGGAGGCTGACACCTTCTACCGAGCGAATCGATTCAGCGATTTGATCAATGATGCGCAGGTCTCTTCCTTCGCTGAAATTCGGTACACATTCAATGAGTTTTTTCATACGATAAATCAGATGCGTTTTCCGTTCAGGATAACGGTTTCAATAAGATCGCTACCGAATGCGTAGGGCATATAGGCAAGCGATTGCATGGGTTTTGTGATGAATAGATTGGCGACTTTTCCGGTCTGAATACTTCCAGCCTCACCCAACACGCCCATGGCATAGGCACTGTTTAGGGTAGCAGCATTGATGGCCTCCTCCGGACTCATTCCCATATACAGGCAGGCAAGAGATAGCACAAAGGGCATTTTCCCCGAAGGACAAGAGCCTGGATTATAATCGGAAGCTAGTGCGACCGGCAATCCTGCGTCAATCATCTTTCGAGCAGGTGGGTAATGCAGTTTCAGGAAAAACGCCGTTCCCGGTAAAAGCGTTGGCATCGTTTCGCTTGATTGCAGACAGGCGATTTCTGCTTCGCCCGTGCATTCCAAGTGATCCACAGACAAGGCATTGTGTTTTACTCCAACCTGAATGCCACCGGAAAAATCAAGTTCGTTGGCGTGTATTTTTGGTCGTAAGCCGTAACGGTTTCCGACTTCCAGGATTCTGTCCGTTTCTTCCACAGTGAAAAAGCCGCGGTCGCAGAAGACATCGTTGAAATCGGCCAATCCTTGGTCTGCAATCAATGGAATTAGATCGTTAACGAGCAGATCAACGTATGCACTTCGGTTTTCACGGTACGCTATGGGTAGGGCATGTGCTCCTAAAAAAGTTGCACGAATGATGAGTTCAGATTGCTCTTTTAGCCTCCGGATCACGCGGAGCATTTTCAGTTCGGCATCAAAGCTCAAGCCATAACCGCTTTTGATTTCTATGGCACCCGTTCCACTGCGCTTCACTTCTTCAAGACGCTCCAAAGCGGCGTCGAAAAGTGCCGATTCATCGGTATCCTGTAGTCTCAATGCTGAATTCAGAATTCCCCCACCGCGTTTCGCAATCTCCTCGTATGTCAAGCCATGGATACGGTCAACGAATTCAGACTCGCGGCTTCCGGCGAACACAAGGTGCGTATGCGAGTCACACCAGGAGGGAAAAACATATTTGCCTTCTGCATCGATGACATCGGTTACCGGGTGGTGAAAAGGTTCATCCATGCTGCCGGTTTCAGCTATGCGGTCGCCCTCAATCAAGACCCAAGCATTCTCCAATACCGGGAGCTGTTTCATTTCGGAACCACGAACGATGTGGCTCCGTCCGTGTTGCACAATGCCTTTGGCGTGTTGAATCAGGATACGGTTCATAGTGTACAGGCTTATGCAAATTTCCCCAATCAGGCCAAGTGATGGTCTAAAGTTGAATTTTGTTTTTCAACAATCCGCCATGGAAGCGACAGCTTTTTCATTGGCACAGGAGATCCAAATAGCGATCGATATAGGCGTTTTTTTGTTTTCGTTTGTATTGCATGACGAACCGTGGATGCGGTAATGCTTTTACTTCTTTGAACCATCCGTGTTGCTCGTTCAATTTCCTCAGTTGCTTGAAATTCTCCCCCTCGCCCAGGCTGATTACACAATCGATCCGCGCACCGGCAGTCATTTGGGTTTTGATGGATTCGATAATGAACGATTTTACCCGTTCCAGGAGGTCGTGCTGGTCGTAGTAATTGCAGTTTTTTTCATCCTTTGTGAATCCCAACGGACAAACTGATCCGAGATAAATCCGGTTGAAAAAGGCTGTGGGTCCACCCATGGCATTTATTACTTCATAAACAAACTTCGCACTGCTTTCCGGCTTTAACGGAAGGTGATGATCGATTTTCAACTGTGTGGTTAAACAAACAGGGTCCGTGAAAGGTATGCCTGTGAGCCCTGCTCCCAATCGACCCGGATTGATTCCGAGCAGGAATCGGCGCGGATGTCGATCATGGTAATAACGTTTATAGAATTCCGTTACCAATTTTCTGATTTCCTCGTGTTTGTAAGGATTGAGAAGCCGAATACCTGAGGGAAGCCTGAACTTGGGGTCGAGGCTGTTGATGAAGTTCAGGATTTGGGTATCGAAGTAAGGTGCCGGCATGTGTAAAACTGGTTTACGGGATAGTTTTGAACCGAAGTACAAAAATCTACTTTTAAGGCGATGGAATACACCCAGCTGGAGATAGAAGTTAGTCCGATTGATCCATACCGCGATTGGCTTTGCTTTTCGCTCGCCGAGGCCGGTTTTGATATGTTTGAAGACACAGCTTCGGGTGTGAAAGCCTATATCCAAACCGAGCGAATGGATGCAGATCGGGTTGGATTATTGATGGATGAATGCAGGAAGTTGGGTGCTAATTTGAAAGTTGTAGAAAGTCGCATTCCCTGGCAAAATTGGAATGCCGACTGGGAAGCGAATTTTCAACCCGAGTGGATTGCCGGTAAGGTCCGAGTCAGGGCCGAATTTCATGAACCGGATCCGACGGCCGAAATGGAAATCATCATTCAACCTCGAATGGCTTTCGGTACCGGTCATCATCCTACAACATCATTGGTCATGGAGACACTACTGGGAGTCAATTTGAACGACCGCTCCGTGATTGATATGGGGTGTGGTACGGCTATACTGGCTATCCAGGCTGCTAAAAGGGGGGCACAGGAAATTCTCGCGATTGACAACGATCCCAATTCCGTCGACAATTCGATTGATAATGCGCAGCGCAATGCCTGTTCCGAATTGATTTCGGTTGTCCTCGGCGATGCCACCGCTTTACCTGGAAATACGTGTGATGTTTTTATTGCCAATATCAATCGAAACATCATTTTAACGGATATTGCTACCTATCGTGCATGCATCAACCCGGGTGGAATGCTGATTACCAGTGGATATTACGAGCAGGATTTGCCCATGATTAAGCAGGCCGCCAGCGCCTTGAATTTACACTACCGTTCTCACTTGACTCGAAACGATTGGTGCTGTGCCGTATTTCAATTAACCTGAATCTGATCTATACAATGTACCGTTCTCTTAAAAAGCGTTGTCTTTTTCTTCCGATTGTATTGTTCTTCTTCAATGCGTTTTCCGTGAAGGCTCAGACGCAGAAGGCCTTCAGTGGTGATCCAGTTCAGTTCCTCAAAGAGTTGCGTGCGTATATGGAATTGACCAATAAGCAGGAGACCGAGCGGCTGTTAGACGCATTCGAACTGGTTTGGATCGAGCAGCCTGCGTTCAGTTCCACACAACAATCGACCGTTATACGCACAGCCAATAACATGCTGAAAAAACGGCTTAAGCCATATCCTGATTTCAGCAATTATGTGAAGGCACTGATGGCATTGAAAAAGGCGAAGCAAAGCGATGAGGTCTTCACCAACTGGCACAACAGCCTCGATGAGGTGTTGAGCCTAAGCTCCAAGCGCTACGGTGATTTCATTGAGGATGTTGCCGGACTGTTCAGTGATAACATTCTGTATGCTTCAGCTTCAACGCGTTGGGTGGCAGGTCCTGGTTATTCGTTTGAATTCGATTCCGTCCCGCGTATCCGTTTTCCGAAAATGGACCTGAAATGTTTTGCCAAGGGCGACAGTAGTGTGATTCGGGGAATTGAAGGCGATTATTACCCTCTGAAACGCTTGTTTGTTGGCCGTGGCGGGCGGATCGACTGGCAGCGCGCAGGGCTTTCCCCCGACAGTGTCTACGCTGAGTTGCAAAACACCGAAATCAATACTACGCTCAGTGATTGGACCTCGGAAAATGCTACGTTTTACAATCGGCAGTTTTTTCGTGAGCCTCTCACGGGTATGGTGACTGATAAACTGCTGGCTGAGGTGACGGATAAGAATGTCAATTATCCGCGATTCAGCAGCTATGACCTGCAACTGGGTATCCGCGAAATCATTCGTGACGCAGATTATGTAGGAGGCTATGCGCAGCATGGGAACAAGATGGTTGGTACCGGAAGCGCTGAGCAAAAGGCAACACTAACATTCAAACGGGATGGAAAAGTTCAGGTAGTGATATCCTCGCGTAATTTTATCATCCGCCCCGAGCGCATCGGTGCTGAACATGCCGGTTTCACCTGTTATCATGAAACGGATTCGATCCACCATCCCGACCTCGCAGTCCGTTACGTGGTTGAAGAGCGAACACTAACCCTGACTCGATCCACTCAGCAAGGAATCAGTATGCCGTTCGTTGACTCCTGGCACCAAGTCGATATTCTGGTCGATGCAATATCTTGGAAAATCGATGATCCGCTGATGGAAATGAAGATGACCACCGGCATGGGTGAAAGTAAAATGCAGGTTGAGTCCGGAGCGCTTTACACCGATGAGCGATTTCAACAAATTCAGGGCATGGCTGATGTAAGCCCCTTGTTCACCATTAAACAGTACGCCGAAAAAAACAGCCGCTACATCTACCCGGTTGATCTTTCCCGTTTCTTGCGTTGTAGCGAACAGCAGGCCAGGTCACTGTTAATTTATTTGGCCAATAAAGGCTTTGTCAGTTACGATACAGAAGCGGACGTTGGTGTGGTAAACGACAAGTTGTACTACTATTTGGCAGCCCGCAGTAACAAGACCGATTATGATAAGATTGAAATCGGATCGATGATTTCTGGTCGCTCGAACGCCAAGCTCAATCTGTTGAATTTCGACCTTGACCTTCATGGTGTCGGCCGTGTACTGTTGAGCGATTCACAGCAGGTTTGGATCGCACCCCTCGAGCAGGAATTGAGGTTGATGAAAAACCGGGATATGGAGTTCAGTGGTCGGGTTCACGCCGGACGAAGCGATTTTTTCGGGAAGAAGTTTCGTTTCAGTTACGATGGATTCAGAATCGACCTGCCGAACATCGATTCGATCAGACTGAAGGTGGTGTCAGATACCGAGTTGGATGAAAATGGGAATCCCAAGCTGATTTCCATTCGAAATACCTTGCAGGATGTTTCCGGATCATTGCTGATCGACAGTATGATGAATAAGTCGGGGCGTAAAAGTTTCCCTGGTTATCCAAGTTTCACCAGCGACAAGGAGGCCTATCTCTACTACGATCATCCATCCGTCTATAACGCCATATACGACCGAAACCGTTTTTACTTCAAGGTGGATCCGTTTAGTATCGATTCACTCGATAATTTCTCTTCAGGAGGCTTGAACTTCAAGGGTGTCCTCGAATCTGCAGGTATCTTCCCTCCCATTCGTGAAACCGCCGTCATCCGTCCCGATTACAGTTTTGGCTTTGAACAGGATGTGCCCACTGAAGGATATGCGATGTACGGTGGACAAGGAACATACCGACAGCACATCGATCTGAGCTTTCAGGGCCTTGTGGGCTCTGGTGAAATTGATTACCTGAGCTCGACCACTGTTTCAAAAGACATTGTCTTTTTTCCAGATTCTACCAACCTGGCCAATGCCTCATGGGATTTACGCAGGGAAACGGTTGCCGGTACAGGATTTCCGCAGGCTGAAGGAAGATCAGTCTTTGTCAACTGGAGACCTCGTGAGGGAAACATGTATGTATTTCGGAATGAGGGCACACTCTCTGCATACGAGCAGGTAGTACGTCTGGATGGAAATGCGGTGTTGGGAACTTCCGGTTTACGTGGCAGTGGTGTTGCTTATTTTCAGGAGTCGGAGTTGAGTTCGGCCGATTTCAGGTTCAATCAGGATGATTACGGAGCCGATTCATCTGACTTCCGATTGAAATCCGATGATGAACGGGCTTTGGCCATCCAAACGCGCAATGTCCAATCAAAAATCGATTTGGTGAAGCGTGTAGGTAGTTTTTCTTCGAATGGTAAAGGATCGTTCGTGAGCTTCCCGCTGAATCAGTACATCTGTTTCATTGCCCAATTCAAGTGGTTCATCGACAAGCAGGAGGTGGAATTTGGAGAGGACGAATTCAAAAACACAAAGCTGAACATCGAGGGCTCGGATTTCGTCTCCACCCATCCTTTTCAGGATTCTTTGCGGTGGAATGCAGGACTGGCCAGGTACAGCTTGACAGACTACCTGATTAAAGCACGGAAAGTGAAAGAAATTAAGGTTGCCGATGCCGTTATTTATCCGAATGATACTGCAACTATTGTAGTTGAACGTAACGCTGTGCTCAGGCCGCTTCAAGAGGCAAGTATTACAGCCAATACAGCAAGCCGATACCATACCATCGTAGAGGCAGAGGTCAACATAGATGGTCGAAAGCGTTACGAAGCCCGTGGTAAATATGCATATACCGACAATGCTGGTACGGAACACCTCATTGTTTTGGAGCGCGTTTCAGTCGATACCAGCGGTCAATCCTATGCAAATGGATCATTGAGCGATTCGGCGAATTTTCAAATCAGCAGGAATATCCAATACAAAGGCCGGGTTTTTCTTGCTGCTGCCAATCCCCTGCTGACCTTCGATGGGTTTGCAAAAATGAGTCACCGCTGCGAGGAGCGACTTCCAGCCAATTGGTTCTCCTTTAAAGGTGAGATTGATCCGAAAGGAGTCAATATCCCTGTGGCAGAGCCCAGGAATGAACAAGGTGAACGGCTTTCGGTCAGCTTATGCCTTTCGCCCGACAGTACCGGGTTCTATTCAAATTTCCTCGCTCCCAAACGAAGAACTGCTGATCATGAAGTGGTGACGGCCTCTGGCTTTCTGAGCTACGACGAACGCACAAAGCGTTATAGTGTAGCTGAACCTGCTGCACCTGCGGTAAAAGGGAAAGAGGAGGCTTTGCCTCCGCCCATGTTATCACTCGATGATGAATTGTGCTTAGTACACGCTGAAGGGCGTTTCGATTTTGGTTTGAAACTTGGCCAGGTGAAACTTCAGCCTGCGGGTACCGCAGTTTTCAATACAAACAACGACTCCATGCGTTTTGACCTGGTTATGGGCATGGATTTCATGTTCAGTCCTGAGGCGCTGAAAGTCTTTTCTACCGCAATCCAGACCAATGCAGGTCTTAAAGCAAGTAACGATAGCCGTCCGGCTTGGTTGAAAGCGGTGAAGTCGTTGATTGGACGAGAAAAAGCGGATAAGTTATTGGCAGAATATAGCCTGTATGGCGCTCCCAAAAAGGTGCCCGATGATTTTCAGCAATCCATCGTTTTGAGTGAGCTTGTTCTCGAATGGGATCGTACAAGCCAATCATATCGCTCAGTTGGCCCCATTGGTGTTGGCTTTATCGGAAAGGAGCCCATTGGTCGTCAGTTGACCGGCCATCTTGAAATTCAGCGCCGGCGTGGTGTTGAAACTCTGAACCTTTACCTCGAAGCGGACCGGTATTCGTGGTGGTACTTCAATTATAGCCGGGGAATCATGCAAGCTATTTCATCGGATGCGAAATTCAATGATGCCATTGCCAACCTAAAACCAGAAAAACGGGTTGCAGATACCAAGAAAGATCAGGATCCGTACGAATACATGCTGAGTACCGACCGGAAAAAGGCTGAGTTCGTACGCAGAATGACACCTGCAGAATAAATTTAACCTACTGATCAATAGTAATATAGGCTTAACAATTCCGTTAAGTTCAGTGAAGCCGAGTCGTTTGTGGTCCGATATAGGGTAACTTTGGTTTAATGATAGGATTCTCTGCAGTCTCATTGGTCATACTGGCATACCTGCTTGGGTCGATTCCTTCGGCTGTATGGATTGGCAAGTCTTTTTATGGTATTGATGTACGCGATTTCGGTAGCGGGAATGCCGGTGCAACCAATACACTTCGGGTTTTAGGACGCAAGGCTGCCTTGCCAGTACTTTTTGTGGATGTGCTGAAGGGATTTGCCGCCGTAAAATTAGTTTGGTTGTCAGGTGGTTATCTCCCTGAAACGCGCCAGTTTGTTCATCTTTCACTCATCCTGGGAACTGCCGCGTTAACAGGTCACATTTTTCCTGTGTTTGCGGGATTCAGAGGCGGTAAAGGCGTTGCCACGCTATTCGGAGTAATCATGGCGATTCATCCCGGGGCCGGTCTTATATGTACCGCGGCCTTTGTACTCACCCTGTTCATTACACAGTACGTTTCTCTTTCGTCGATGATGGCCGCATTGGTTTTTCCGATATCCATGATGTTCATATACAACGAGACCATTTCGGGCCTCAATTTGTTCGGTTTGTTTGTAAGTGCAGTGGTGCTTTTCACACACCAAAAGAACATCGAACGCCTCCTTCGTGGGGAAGAACGGAAAACCGCATTTCTTCGTTGATCGTTCTAGGTTATTGATATCCAGGGCTTTGTAAGGCCCTTTTTTGTTTTATTCATGGATGTTTACGGGTTCGTAACCCGCGAGCCAATTGGGGCGTACAAATGCGCAACCAACGAACGAAGTCATGAACATCTACAAAGCGCTGTTTATCGTCCTGATCACAGCACTGACAATGAACACCGCAACGGCCGGATCGGCTGAAAATGCACGCTTCAAGGAAGCAGAGAAATTATTCGTCGAAAAGCAATACGACAAGGCCATGCCCTTGTTTGCGCAGCTCGTCAGCTCAAGTCCGAAGAACTTCAAGTACAACTATTACTATGGTATTTGCTTGTTGATTCAAGGCACCGACAAATCGAAAGCACTCCCCTACCTCGAGGCTTCTCTTGACAATTCTAAGACACCCGAGGAAGTTTACTATTACATGGGAAGGGCACTACACTACAATTACCGTTTCGATGAAGCCCGTGAATACCTGGCGGTCTTCAATGAAATTGTTGGTCCTGGTGAGGCTCAAGAATGGGGAACTGCACAAACCATTGAAATGTGCCGTAATGCAAAGCGCATCTTGGATGTTGCAAAAAACAAAGAATTGGACAAAGGCCTAACTGCAAGTGCATTTGAGTATTTCGATAAATATGCATTTGAACAGCCTCAGGGTAAAATCCTAAGCATGCCCGATGACATGGCCAGCAAGACCAAGTCTCAGGGCGAAGAGCGTCCGACTATTTTTCTCTCCGCCAACGGAAGGGTGATGTATTACTCGGCCTTTGTTAATGAGAGTGCCAGCCGTGACATCTTCCGTGTGGAGAAGAACCGTGAAGGAAGCTGGGGTGCGCCTGTGAAAGTTGATCGCATTGTGAATACAACATCTGATGAGGTATTTCCAACTTGCAATTATGATGGACGTATCCTGTACTTCAGTTCTCGCGGACACAACTCAACCGGTGGATTTGATGTATTCAAAACGGTGTATAGTCCTATGAATAAGACCTGGAAAAAGCCGGTTAACATGGGCAGCCCGGTCAACTCGCCTGATGATGATTACAGCTTCGTAGCCTCTCAGGACGAGAAAACCGCCTACTTCAGTACGCAACGCGGTTCTGTACCAGGTACATTAACAGTTCACCGTATTCCGTATGCTGTAATGGATGGTTTGCCAATTGCTGTGAAAGGTAAGGTGGTATGCAAGGCGAATCCCGAATTAAAGGCAGTTCGTATGATTGTTGAACAAGCGGAAACGGGTACTGCTGTAATTGACATGACCAGTAATGCCAATGATGGATCTTTTGATTTGGAGTTCAACACGCCCGGATCGTATTTAATTACGCTCGAAACAGCAGAGTACGGCAAAGTGCAGCATACGATCGGCATTGCTGCTGCCTCTGACGGTGGTTATCTGGATGATTTGAACATCGATGGACCTGAACAACGCTTTGCGGTGTATGGAGCAGGAAATTCCGCTGAGCAAAACGCTGTGGCAAGTTCAAACCTGAATGCAGACGAGGGTGCCACTGCTAGGGATATTCAAAATACAGCGGAAAGCAATTTGACCAATTCTACAGCTGTGATCGGCAACGAGAATTCCAATACGGAAGCATCCATTGGCAAGCAAAATGAGACCAATGCACTCACGAGCCAAATCGATAATGCAGGAACAGTCTCATTTACGGCAACCAGCGCGCAGACTCAACCACCGGTCGTGTACAAGGTTCAAATCGGAGCGTTCAAAGTTCTGAGCAAGGAAGTTGTAAAAAAACGCCTAGAGAAAATGACCGATGCGAAAATGCTCACCAGCAGCAAAGGAAAGCGTTGGCTGAAGTTTTACTTCGGTGCCGAGGGAGATTATTCGTCCGCCCGAAACCTGAAGAGCACGCTTCAACAAGCTGGGTTTAAAGATGCATTCGTTGTGGCTTTCCAAAACGGCCTTCAAGTCCCAGTGCAACAGGTCGTAGCCCCTCAAAATGTTCCGGCAGCAACCGCAGATTCGACTGCTAACGATCAGTAGTTCAAATATTTATGAAATTCAAACAGCCTCGTTGATCCGAGGCTGTTTTTTTATTTGAAATGCTGTGGGTTCCCCGTACATTTGAGAGGATTCCACGGATACATGAACATTCATAACAACCATTCGCCCGATTATCAGGAAGAACTTTTACTGGAAGAAGAAGTTGATTCCTCTCGATGTATCGTGTTGTACAATGATGATGTCAACACATTCGACTGGGTAATTGACAGCCTTATTGACGTGTGTCGCCACCAGCGTGAGCAGGCCGAACAGTGCTCGCTGATCGTTCACTATAAAGGTAGGTGTGCCGTCAAGGAAGGTGGATTTACGGAGTTGAAACCGATGTGTGAGGCTTTGCTTGATCGCGGACTCAGTGCTACCATCGAATAAATGAGGGCCACAAAAACCCTCAGGCATGGGCTGATTGTAGCCTTGCTTGCATTGGCGTTTTCCTGCTCCAAGGTGCCTTTGACTGGCCGAAGGCAAGTTAGTCTTCTCCCCGAAAGTGAACTTATTTCCCTCAGCCTAGGTGAATACCAAGGTTTTTTGAAACAACACCCCGCTCTTCAGGCCAGTGATGAACGGACAGCCATGGTGAAGCGATGTGGTCTGCGCATTCAAAATGCTGCCACTGCCTATTTAAAGAAGCACAAACTCGGAAAGCGGGTTGACGGGTACAAGTGGGAGTTCAATTTGGTGGATGACAAAACAGTGAATGCTTGGTGTATGCCAGGTGGAAAGGTGGTGGTTTATACCGGATTGCTGGAGGTGACTCAAAATGAAAACGCTCTCGCCGTCGTGATGGGTCATGAAATTGCCCATGCCATTGCTCGACATGGAAACGAACGCATGAGTCAGCAACTCATGGTTCAAGCAGGTGGTGTCGCTTTGCAAGTAGCCATCAGTAACCAGAGCACTTTAACCAAGGGCATTTTTGAACAGGCCTATGGTATCGGCGCGAGCATTGGACTGATTCTACCCTACTCCCGATTGCACGAGACTGAGGCCGATAAGCTCGGACTCGTCTTTGCTGCAATGGCCGGTTATGATCCGCGCGAGGCACCCCGGTTTTGGCAACGGATGGCCTCGCAAGGTGGCAGTAAGGCACCTGTACTCTTGAGCACTCACCCCAGCAATGAACAACGAATCCGCGATTTGAATGCCTTTATGCCCGAAGCCATGAAAGTCTACAAGCCGAACAGTTAATCCAACCTTCTGCCCATGTCAATTTTCCTGATTGCTATCTTGATATTGTTCGGAATTCTTCTCATCGTATTGGAGGTCTTGATTGTACCCGGTATGGTTGTGGGGTTTCTTGGTCTTGTTTTTATTTTGTTAGGCATCGGAGGGGCTTGGAATGAATTTGGAGCCATTGGTGGGATACTCACGGCGATAATCAGTTTGATCTTGGGCGCTTTTGCTGTTTGGTCAGCACTTCGAACAGGTTTCTGGAAACACCTCAGTCTGCGTAATCGCCTTGAGGGTCGAACCAATGAAATCGAGGCTGGAATAGTACATGCAGGTGACCGTGGATATGCATTGTCCAGTCTTAGGCCCATGGGCACGGTCAAAGTCAACGGACATCGCTTTGAGGCCCGTGTAGAATCAGGCCTTGTTCCACCGAATTATCCGGTTGAAGTACTCGCAGTTGAGGGTAGCAGACTGCTGGTTCGCGCCGTGTCCTGATGCAGGATGCTTTTTGATACTTTCGTGTAAAATCCCATTCCACCATGAGTTTTCCTCTTCTTCTGCTTCTGATAGCAGGCGCATTTATTTTTATTCTGATGTTTTTGTATTTCGTGCCTGTAAACCTGTGGATTACCGCGGTATTCAGTAACGTTCGAATCAGCATCATGGATCTGGTGTTGATGCGGCTGAGGAAAGTCCCTCCCTCCATTGTTGTAAATGCCCTGATCAACAGTACAAAAGCAGGACTTGATGTCACAGCCAATGAGATTGAGACCCACTTTCTTGCTGGAGGAAATGTCAACAATGTTGTAAAGGCTCTGATTTCCGCTGACAAGGCGAACATCCCGCTGACCTTTAAAATGGCTACTGCCATCGACCTTGCTGGTCGTGATGTGGCCGATGCCGTTCAACTTTCAGTTAATCCGCGTGTAATCGATACACCTCCGGTTTCTGCAGTCGGTAAAAACGGCATACAACTCATCGTTCGTGCCCGCGTAACGGTGAGAGCCAACATAAACCAGCTCGTGGGTGGTGCCGGAGAGGAAACCATCCTGGCTCGTGTAGGGGAAGGCATTGTGACCACAATCGGTTCTGCAGAAGATCACAAGACCGTTTTGGAAAATCCCGATCAGATTTCGAAGGTGGTATTGAACAAAGGCCTTGATGCAGGGACAGCCTTCGAAATCCTGTCTATTGATATTGCCGACATCGACGTTGGCGAGAACATCGGGGCAAAACTCCAGACTGAACAGGCTTCGGCCGACCTGAAGGTGGCACAAGCAAAGGCCGAAGAGCGCAGGGCCATGGCGGTAGCCTTCGAGCAGGAAATGCGTGCGAAAGCTCAGGAAGCCCGCTCTAAGGTAATTGAGGCAGAGGCGCAGGTTCCCATGGCCATGGCTGAAGCTTTTCGTTCGGGTAACCTGGGTGTGATGGATTACTACCGGATGCAGAACATGCAAGCCGACACTTCTATGCGTGAAGCCATTGCCAAGCCCGGAGGTGCAGCTGGCAATACAGAGAAAAAGTAATTATTCTGTTTTTGCTTTCTCTGGTTAAGAACTACTTCACATAGTAGCCTTTTAGCGCTATACCCAGATTCAGGGTTGAGAGTATCCAGTTGACTACTTTTTTTACGAGTCCCAACAATGGATTTGAGCTTGTAAGTCTTCTGAGCTTTTCATCCGAATCTGTGCCATGTCCGCCGCCTGCCAATGAATGCTGAATCCGCGTGATACTGATCCCGGTTGAAAGGAATTTGATGTTTTTGAACCCGTGCCGGCAAACGGTTTTGTTCAGGGTTTTCCGGGTGTAATAGCTCAGGTGCTCAGGATACGCGATGACATTATAATCCGACTTCAGCATGTACCGCATAAGCGAGTTGAAATTGGGCGTGGTGATGTACAAAAGTCCACCTGAGCGAAGTTTTTGATGAATCGCCGTCAGGTCCTCGTTGGGCGTGTTGACGTGTTCAATCACTTCAAAAGAGGTGATCACATCGAAAGATAAACCCTCGAACGCCTTAGTTCCAATAGGACCGTGGTAGGCATGGATTCCTTTTCGCTGCAGTAAGTCTACGGCCGTCTGTGAAAATTCTGTTCCATACACCTCCCATCCCCTCTTGCGGGCCTCTTCTAAAAAATAGCCTCGCCCGCACCCTACATCCAAAATCCGGTTGACGTTCCGGTAGGGTTCCATTTCATCGAGTAAGGTATTGTAGCTATCGATGGTCAATGATGAGAGGGTATCCTCTGTGTCGTAGGTATACACGCCATAGTGTGTTTCCAACTCAGCAGCTGTCGGAATCCGCTCCATGAATACCAATCCGCAAGACGTGCACTGTATCAGCCCCTTCGATTCATAATAGCCATGGAGCGGAATTAGGCTGGCCGATCCGCATGTGATGCAGGTGGTGTGTTGTTGCATCATATTTCGATACGCGATTGAATTACTTTCAATTGATAACTACAAATCAAAAATAACGGAAGAGGCCATCGCTCGTGTGTTGTACTAATTTATCTAACGTTGAAAGCTGATTTTAAGGAACATGCGTGCTTTTTAGGGAAACATGATACCTTGTTTACCCATAACTGCAAAACCGATGCGGAGGCTTCGCCCAACTCTTCCTTTTTGTTGGTTCACCCTTGCAAGCACGGCAATCACTAAAAATGAAGAGGCCCCGCATCGGTTTTACCCGTGGTCCCGGAGGGATTACAGATCCCTGGTTCACCCAGAGTTGCAAAACCAATGTGGGCGCTTCGCTTGGCTCACCTTTTTCCGGCGCTTTGCCCGTGCAAGCACGGCAAGCACCCCAAAAAGAAGAGGCCTCCTTTCGGAGGCCCCGCATCGGTTTTACCCGTGGTCCCGGAGGGATTCAAACCCCCAACCTTCTGATCCGTAGTCAGATGCTCTATTCAGTTAAGCTACGGAACCATTTCCCGTGAAACGGGATGCAAATGTACTGAAAATTCAAATTGGATTTTTGAGATCGTGAATTGTGAGCCTTTTTTTGGAAGGCTGATAAATTACTTATTATAGATTATGCATAATAGGTAAATAGTCTTTTCCTCCTATTGGCGCATGTGTACAAGAAAAAAAGCCCCCAGTCGGAGGCTTTGATTTCTGGTGTTCAACAGAACGGGTTATTCGACGAACGTGAGGCGGACTGTCTGGCTTCTTGGTCCCTGCCTAAGGGTAACCAGATAGGTTCCTCCGGAGGTGTGTTCAAGTTCAACGAGTTCACTGTGCTGATCTGCCTTGGGATTAATCAACCGCTCGGTGATGAGTCTTCCGCTTAGGTCAGTAATTTGAATGTTGCAACCGGATTCCGGCTCAAGTCCACTTAGCATTAGACTGAATCGCCCATTGCTTGGGTTGGGGAAAGAAATGAGTCCGAGTGGTTTATCTTGGTTTACTGTTGGGTTGCTTTCGCGCAAGAACGATGCAGAAGTGACCAAGGTGATTCCGTGTGCACTGACGTTGGCAATGTTGAGAGGACGTCCGGCCGTAGCGTTGAGTCCGGTAGTACCTACAAAAAGTGCTGCAAGGTTGTAGCTGTAGGCCTTGTCGAAGCCACGGTCGGTGACCCAGAAGATAGAACCATCTACCAAGGCTCCGGTAGCATCGGAAAGCTGAGCTCCGGTTTCAGTCAACAAAGTACGTGACTGAATCGTGGCGTTGTTTCCACTTGGATCGAAACGGAATACCGTTTTGGCCTGAGGAGCATTGTTCAGGATGTAGTAAAAAGTACCGTCGTAGGCGATGGCTTCTGCAAATCCATTAGCAAGCGGGATACGAAGGTTTGCGTTAAGATTGAGCGCCGACCCGTTGAAGAGCTGGATGAGGTCGAAACCATAGAAGGCTTTCGATTTCTTATCAATCACAAAGGCTTGGTTTCCCACAACCTTAAGGCCGGTCAATGGGTTGAGACCGGTTCCTGTATTGGTTTTCATACTTCGGCTGACCGTTGCCGCAACTCCGGCCTGGTTGCTACGGAGAATCCTTCTACCCTGCCCGTCAAGAACAAACACGAAACTCCCGTTGAAGTCCACGTCTTGTGCATTAACCCCTGGCACTGTGGTGATGAGCGGACTGCTTTGCAGGAATGTGAAGTTGTTGTCGTAGTAATAAGCCTTGTTGGGATCATTGTCAATAACGAGGTATTTGACTCCAGGAGTCACGACAATTATCGTTACCACAGTATCGCGCGTACAGAAGCCTGTACCACTACTGTTTGGCAATGTAGCTGTAACCGTGTAAACACCCGCCGGGTACTGGGTGGCCGGGTTATACGGCGCACCGTTTACAGTTATGACCGCACCAGTAGATGCAGTGGCGGTAATGGTTCCGAAACAGTTTACCGGACAGCTTACATCTGTGGTGGTTACGGACAATGCGATCTGAGCAGGTTGGGCAATCTGTATATTCAGGCTGGTGCTCGATCCACAGGTGTCCGTCACAACAACATTGTACGTACCGGCAGGCAGGTTGCTGATGTCTTGCGTAGTTGCACCGTTGCTCCAGGTGTACGAATAAGGAGGAACACCTCCTGTTACTGTAAGATCAACACTACCATCGCTTAAGCCGAAGCAGCTTACATTGTTCACGATGCTGGTTAGGTCTAGCGTTGTCAGGTTGCAGGCGTTGGGTACCGGAGTGAAACCAACAGCAGGACTTGCATCCACACCTGTAAAGAGGAATGGGCTGCTCGTTACAACAGCTCCCAGTGTACTGATAATCTGACCAGGCTGGGGTCCACAGGGGTTGTTCCAGTAGTTACAGGTTGCGTCGATTGGTGTGACCGATGTATTGACAAAAAATCCATCGATGAAACAATCATTGACGTTTAGCGGAGCAAGGGCACTGCTTCTTGCCCAAAATGCGCAGTGATAATAACCGGGCAATGCAACCCACCCGTTGGGGTTTACCACCATGCGGCAGTTGGTAACGCTCATGTTGGCGGTCGGATTGTTGGTCCCGACACCGAATCGAACACAATACGTGTCTGCAATCGGTGCCTGGGCAATCACATCAAAATCACAGTTCTCAACCAGAAGACTGTCGGCTCCGTAGTGGTTCACTCCACTCTTCACATTGGTGAAAACCGAATTCAACACGCGGATGTTTCTGAAGCGGGAGTTGATGGCTACGTACAATCCATCGCTGAAGCGGCAATTATCTACAAGAACATCCGAGTTGATTTCGGTGCCGTTTTCATAGTTAATTCCGTCCTTCGGAGGGCTTTGCATGAATTGTCCATTACCATCAAACACACAATTGCTAAACGTGATTCCATTGGTATTCCGGATGGAGACCAGGTAGATGTTGGGGCCGGCAGCCTCAAAACGCAAGTCGTTTAGTGTCTGTCCATCGTTGTTGTTTAGGTACAGTGACCCTTCAATGATACTGACCGGGTTGTTTAATGCATCAACTGCTCCCGAAAAACTCAGTTTTTTACCCGTGTTGAGACCGGTACTGTTGCTGGCATCTTCTGCGTACAGCCCAGCATCAATCACGATTTGATCTCCGTCAGCTGCCTGAGCAATTGCAAATGCTACGGTAGCAAATGGCAAGGCCGCAGTTCCGGGGTTGGCATTGTTTCCGATGGCCGCGGTAAAAACATCACCAGCCGTTGCTCCATCGTTCACGAAATAGGTCGTTTGGGCCAGCAATGGTGAGCTCGCCGAAATGAGAAAAAACGAGAGTATGAATGCGCCAAGGCGCTCACGGAGAAGCACGTTAGTTCTGCTTTTCATTTGCACGATTTGAAGACGGAATAGACTCCGTCTGAAGTTTACCCTGCAAGTTAGTGGAGATTCACCGTTCCTGCAAGAACTTTCTTAGGGATTTGTGGAGGCATCACCACGTGCCAAATCAGAAGGGAATGGACAGCTTTCTGACTACCCCATGTTTCTGTTTAAGCGATTTGCAACGCCGAAGGGCCGCATCACTACCCGTCTTCTCTAGCATCAGAAAATCATTGTAGTATTTGTCGCTCAACAGAGAAAAATACACGGTCAGGTTACGGGTAGTTATAGATGGAGCTTTCCGCATACGAAAGTAGAGCTGAAGTTGCCCCTGCGGTGGGAGGGTTTTTGTGGCCCGATAAGACTCTGGCAAATAGGGGTTATCCGACCGACCCAAAAAGACAGTTATCCGGCTGCTGTCCTTTCCGTCGGGCTCCCATTTGTAATTATTGATGAATGGTGGTAAATCAGCTTCCTGTGCATGCAAAACCAGAATGCTGTCGGCGGATGTGTTTGTCATCCTCATGCTGTAAATGATTTCGCCCTCGCCTTTTCCAGGTAATGGTTCAACGGTGATGCGCTGTGCATTCAGTTCCTTGCTGAACACCAACAAACACAAAACCGGCAATAAACCGAACAAAAGATAGAGGCGCACTCGGCAAAGATGAATCATTCAGCCCTACGCTCAAAAATCATGCAGGAATTGGCATAAAAAAAGAGCCCCGATTTCGGGGCTCTGGTATGGGTTGATGTCAGGAAATTTAGGATTTAGTAACGACTTTCTTCTCTTCGATACGGGCGCTCTTGCCGATCATATCACGGAGATAGAAAATACGGGCACGACGCACTTTGCCGCGCTTGTTTACATCGATGCGGGTAATCTTCGGGCTGTTGACCGGGAAAATACGCTCAACACCTACTCCACCTGAAATTTTACGGATGGTGAAGGTTTCTGTGAGACCGGCTCCCCGGCGTTGCAGAATAACTCCTTGGAACTGCTGCTCGCGCTCCTTGTTGCCCTCGCGAATCTTATAGTAAACGGTGATAGTATCACCGGCCTTGAAGTCGGGCCAGCTTTTCTTTTCAATGAGTTGCTCCTGTGCAGCTTTCAGTAAGTCCATGGGTTCAGGATATTATCCCCTTTTGCGGGGTTGCAATATTAGTGAAAAAAACGCTTTTATGGAACACTTTTTTCATTTTTATGAAGGCACTGCCGGGACTTAAGCTATGATTTAGGTTGCCGTTTGAATCATCAAGTTGATATTTATATACTTGATAATCAAATTATTGATAGTGTTCAGTTACCAACTTTAGCTAACCCCAGTCCTTGCACAAATCGAATGAAGTCCTGTGTGATTTTTTGAGATGAAAAGTGCTCATTAGCGAATTGCTGCGCGGATGAGCCCAATTCTCGTCGAAGTGTCTGGTCTTCGGCAAGCTGAAGAATACATGTGGCGAAGTCCTCAGGCGAATCGGCCAAGAGGATTTCCCTCCCATTCTTAGCATCGATTCCTTCGCATCCCTGCCGGGTAGTGACAATCGCTTTACCAAGCGCCATTCCCTCCGCGATTTTGATGCGCATACCGCTACCACTCAACAAGGGAACTACCAAGATGTCGGCCTGCCCGAGAAAAGCACTGGCATCATCAACAAACCCCCTGATTTCAAAACCGGGTTTGTTCATACCAAGCAACTTTTCAGGCATGTGCTTTCCAGCCAGCCGTAGGGTGATGGATTGATTTTTATCCAAGACCTTGGGCCAAACTTTCGCAAGAAACCACTCAATCCCTTCAAGATTCGGCATCCAGTTCATTGCGCCTAAATGAGCCACAACGGGAAATTCCGAATGTCCGGTTTCGATGGGATGAGGAGGAACTTTCAGCCCTGTGGGTATCACGCAAACCGGGGTCTGGGGAGCCAGTTGAAGGAATAGCGATGCGTCCGGTTCGGCTATGGCAGCAATGCCATCCACTGCATTCAGGATGCGACATTCGAATTCCCTCAATTGCCTGGACAGGATATTGAGGTACGCTTTTCGGACAGGGTTACGACTCTTTTGGGCCAACTTGTACCAAATCTGGTGTTCTACATTGTGAGCCCGTAGCACCACAGGACTCGAGCTATGCGCGCGTATGCATGGTAAATAGGGTGCCATCGATAAACTCTCCAGCAGTACGAAATCAACTTGTTCTTCCTTGAGTTTGCGTTGTAGAGCGTGATGGAATTGGGGAGAGTCAAAACGACTGATGTGGTACGACTCGCCTTTCAATAGCTGGATCAACGCCGGGATCGGTTTTACCCGATTATCAAGGTCAACGGTTTCAAGACGGGTCTCAGCAGAATAATCAGCGTCGATTGATGAAGGACTGATGTAATGCTTTGTGGTATTGAACGCCAACACGTCTGTCCTAACACCTGCTTCTTGTAAGCCTTTCTGCAGTTGCACCATTGCGATGCTTCCACCGTCATCCGGCGGGAAGGGAATTCGAGGACATAAAATCAGCGCCTTCATTTCTTGGATTTCCGAAGGTTGTTACGAAGGTTTCGAAACACCTGCGCGTAAACATCTGCATCCAGCAACTTTGAATCGGTGGTCGCTTTATAAATCAGAAATAGACCGATTGGTAACAAGATGAAGGATGATAACCACATGCCCTGCCAAGCAGGGATGATGCTCTCCCGGGCAAATTTCTCTCCTGTAATACTGGCAATATGGTAGCCCAGAAAAAACAGAACCGAAACGACCAAGGGCATTCCAAGTCCACCTTTTCGAATAATAGCACCAAGCGGCGCACCAATTAAAAAGAGAATGAAGCAGGCTGCAGAAAGGGTTAGTTTACGGTGCCACTCCACACGAAACCGTGCCATTTGGCCAAGTCGCGACTCACGCTCCTCTTCCAATCCGGTCAAGTAGGAACGCATTGCTCTCGCCTGCTCCAACGCATGCAGTCGTTGACCTGAAAGCTGTGTTGACCTATCCTCGATGGAACCTGTATCCTTAACCGATGTTGTATTTGCCCAGGCCCCAAAGGTCGAATCGCGGAGAAACAAAAAATACGGGGCAACATGCGATTTGCTGATGTCCTCTCTGCGTAGGTCATCCTCTTCGAGGCTATCAATCGCCTGATGCAATTGACTCAAGCTCATCATTTGGTGGCCGCCCCGGAACAAATCTTCATTGGTCCGGTTCAATTTAAATTGGGATAAGTCAAAACGGATGATGTATTCATCAAATGTGTTGCGTAACAAAGGATGTACGTCTGCACCGTTACGGTGTTTGCTCTGTTCTTCATACCCCGTTCCTTTATACAGTGTCAGCACGAGCGTCTTTTGGTCTGGCGTAGTCTCCATTTTTCCGCTCTCAGCCATGACCACCTTCCTGTTGCCGATGCTCCCTGTGTGGTCATAAATCATCACTTTTCGGAGGGTGTTACCGTCAGGATCCTTGGAGCCTACTTTAATAGAATAGCCCTCTATCCCATTGTAGAATACGCCCTCGCGAATGGCGAGTGAGGGTTTCTGCTGCCGAATGTCGTATAGCAGTGATCCCATCTTCAGGTTTGTATAGGGCAGTACATGATTCGAAAACAGGAAAGCTGCCGAGCTGATGGTAAGTGCTGCGAACAAAAGCGGAAGCATAATCCGCTGCAAGGAAACGCCTGCGGCTTTCGCCGCGGTGAGTTCAAAGTGTTCCGCCATGTTTCCGAAGGTCATGATGGAAGACACCAGGATGGCCAGTGGCAGGGCCATGGGAACCAAGTTGGCCGAGGTGTAGAACAGCAGCTCGGCCACGACCATGCTGTCGAGTCCTTTACCTACAAGGTCATCGATGTATTTCCAAAGGAATTGCATCAGTAAAACAAACAGGGAGATGAAGAACGTGAGCAGGAAGGGCCCAATAAAGCTCTTCAGTACAAGTGCATGGAGTTTCTTCAAACCGAGGGGTGCTACGGTTCAAAAATACCTAAGTTTGGCCGAGATGGAACCGATCCCGGGCCTTGGCCCCGATGAATATGCACTCTTGTCAGATGACAGGTTATTTCTGACAAAGCAACGTCTTTCGATGCAGGTGGTCGAATTGTTAGGCTCGTGTGTTGATGTCATTCGTCCTGTAGTGGTTGACTCGGCACAGGTATTACCTCAGGAGGTTTTGGACTCCGTTCCCAAAATCAGTCGGGGCGAGAATTACCTAGGACGACCATGGACACTTCTCGATTATCCCCGTGTGTTTTCCAAATCCGATTGTTTTGCCTTCCGTACGCTCTGCTGGTGGGGTCAGGGTTTTGGTTGCACGTTGCACTTGAGCGGAAGATTTGTTGATGCCCTCGGAAGCATTTTTTGCAGCCAGGGTCACTTACTGGCTGACAAGGGATTCTCTATGGGCGTCAATCCAGACCCGTGGAGACATAGTTTTGATCATGAAAACTATCGGCCGCTGATCGAAATCAAGTCTGCGAACGATGCAATGGATGATTTCGTGCAACGCAACGGTTTTTTGAAGTTACATCGCTTTTTACCCTTGGAAAACTGGAGTCAGATACAGGCTTTTTCAAAGGATACATTCTCCGAAATTGCACTGACGCTCAAACGGGGTCAGTCGAAAATTTAAAGACTGCCCAACAGCATCCTCAGTTTCTGCACCTGCGATTCCCAGAGACGGATATTGGTGTCTTTTTCTCCAGGGAAGGCAAAATCGGTAATGACAAGTGCGATGTCGGATGTGATGTCGTCTTCTTTGATTTCGAACTGGAAATAGGTTCCGTCCGCTGCATCTTCAAGCCACTGAAAACGCACCAGCTGGTGTTCGTGGAGCGCAATTAATCGGGCGTAACTTTCTCCTCCTTCCCAAACAAAGGTGTATAAGTCATCCTTTGTATGTACTTCGTCCGCAAACCAACCGGCGAGTCCACTGGAGTCACTCAATGAGGTAAATAGAATTTTGGGTGAGGAACGGAATTCAAATTCCAACTGGTATTTCACCTTGCCGCCTGTATTGACTGGCTCTGGCAGTTTCGGGAAGGACAGTGGCTTTTTTGGTAAGGGCTTGGGGGGTGGAGAGCCAGCCTGGATCCGTGGTCGCATCTTGCTCAGGTCCATGGTTTCTTCAAGCTCACGGATGGCTTTCTGCGCTTTCGTATGAAGTGGGTCCTGCTGTTCAGGTTGTTTGGATTTACCACCAACGGGCTTAACCGCTCCTTTCGGTGCGGGTTTGGTTGACCCTGTTACAGGCTTCGTTGAAGGAGCTGGTTTGGCAGGTAACGGCTTGGTAACTGATTTAAGTTTAACAGCCGACGGTTTCACATCGGCTGTATCCTTGATATTGGATGTTTTATTCGAAGAAGCCGGTTTTATTGCACCTGATTTTAAAGGGGTATTCTTGGATTTGACTACTGGAGCGGATTTGACAACAGCTTTTTTGACAACCACAGGGCTTTTTGCCACCACACTTTTCGTTGTGCTGGCCTTTTTCACCGTTGATGTGCTTGATTTGGCAGAAGAGCCTTTTGTAGCGGGCTTTTGATTTTTGCCGACCGGCTTGGGAGATGATTTCTTCGCTGGAGTTTTTACTGGCTTCTTCACACTGGGTTTCTTCGTCACAGCCTTTTTTGCAGCGCCCGCTTTTTTATTTGCTGTGGCCATTGTGTAACCGTGGTTGTTTAAATTGAATCGGTCGAAATATAGACAAATTTGACCCCTTACCCTTTCAGACTTCCAATACTTATTAACGCGAGTAACTATCCGGAAATTAGATTTTACACTTTGTATTTCAGTGCTTTATGAGAAATATGAAGCAATAGATGGGCTGAAAAGTCGGTCGATATTCTGGAATGACGCTTTTATTAACTCAGGGAATGTTTAATATCCTCCGGATAACTTCCGTATGAGCCACTCGCCTCCAAGGAGAAGTACAACCAGGATGAAAAACCAGAACTCGTTGAGTAATTCCTCCGTAGAGTTCCGTAAGTAGGACACCGGTTTCAGCAATTTATTGTCGCGGATTCGCTCCACCAATTTTGCTGCATTTCCCTGACTGAATACTTCTCCACTGGTGCGACTGGCCAGAATTCTCAAGGGGTCGTGGTTGGCACGGCTACCGGCTTGCTCAAGTTGTAAAGCAGAAATGCTGAATTGTCCCTGATGCTTGTACAGGTTATCGCCAAGTTTTACTTCTGCTGACCAGGTATATCGACCAACCGGAAGCAGTCCGGCAGAAAGCTGATACGTGTTGCTGGTTCGGTTCATGGTATAGGTGTACTCCGTTCCCTTATTACCGCGAATGGCCACCCGCACATCGGGTTCATTGACCAATTGTCCGGATGCATTGAACAGCTGCGCATCGAATGTAATGGCCTCGGTTTCCCTGAAATCACTCTTGCACTGAACACGAAATGGACCTTTTTCCTCCTGTGAAGAAAGGTACCTGACAACCTGTTGGACGAACTCCTGGCTGAGCTCATGAGAACCATTATCCAGGTAATCCGCCATTCTCCATTTCCAGATCCCTTCCCCGCACAACACGGCGGTCTTTACTCCTGAATAATCACCAAAGGTTAAGAGGGGCTGATCACTTGCAACCGAACCTACTTTTTGATTCAACCAGGTGCTGCTACCGCCTAGGGCTGAGTACACTCCGAATGGTGATTTTAGCGGTGGCCAGTCATTCAACGCACGAAGGAGCTCTTCGCGTGGCGAGAAAAGGCTGAAGCTATTTCCTGAAACCGCCTGTACGTCGTTGATCTGTCCGTTGTATTGTTGAACAGCTACGGGGACACCAAATTCACGTAAGGCAGAGAGGGACGAGCCGGCGCTTAGGATAAACCAACGGGGCACTCCTGAGTTGAGAATTTTTTCAGCAATACCGTTTCCTGATCCTCCAGCAACAGGGAATCCGTGCAGAATCAATAGATCGTAGTTGCCTAATGTGCCTTTGAACTCACTTGCCAAGGATGTTTCTACTTGATGATTGAGTCCTGATTCGAGTGAAGTCCTGATGGCAGACAGGTCAGGATGCGGAGCCACTGCAAGTAATAAGACCTTGACTTTATCCTCTACTACTTCAATGAAAACGTCTCGTTTGTTGTTTTCGGTGGTGACTTCTCCCCCTATCGGTGTTAACTCGATTGTGTAATGACGGATACCTGTTTTTCGAGCTTCGATGTATACAGGTAGGTTGCTGTGATATTTGGAGCCGCTGATGGAAATTGACTGTCGGTGCAGCACTGTGCTATCCTCGCGAATGACTAACTCACTGCTCGTACCCGAAAGCATGTCAGCATCCACAGCGATTTCAAGCGGGAAAGAATTACCCAGGTAGGCCATCCGGTTATTTCGGATTCGTCCGATGGCTAGGTCTTTTCGTACGGAGGTGTCGCCATAGGCTAAGGAAAACACCGGAAGTTGAAGACGACGCGGGCCATAAGCAGGACTGGCCCCCCGGTTGAATCCTCCGTCGGTCATAAGGATGAGTGCGCCGGTGTTACGGCCCGAATAACGCACATCAACTTCTTCAAACAACTGCGTAAAGTCGGTCGCCTTGTGGTCGAAGGACTGAGGCGTTCCATCAGTAACATGATCGCCGAACTGAAGAATACGCAGGTCAAAATCTTCAGAGAGCCCTTCTCTCAAGATGTTCAGGTCTTTTTCAATAAGCGCACGTTTGGCAAGCGAGTCCTTGCCCGAAACCATAGACGATGATGCATCGGTAGCCAGAACCACAATCGGTTTTTCAATCTCCCTGCGGGTTGTTTTCACCAAGGGTGACATAAGCAGGAATGCAATTGCACTGACAACAACGAATCGTAAGGCAAACAGTATGTTGACCTTTAGACGACTGATTTCCGGAAGCGGCGAATTGCGGTAAAGCAGGAATGCGTAGGCAAACCCGGCCGCAAGGCAGAGTAAAAATGTCCAGGCTGGAGCTGATGTGACCAGGGAAATACCCATTAGCGCAAAAATAGCGTATGCTTACATCCCTCTGATCATAGCCTTACCGGATAAACGGATTACTTTTGACCTATGCTGTTACGTGCACAGGGATTGAAGAAATCCTATGGTGATCTTCAGGTACTTCGTGGTGTCGATCTTGAAGTGCAGGAAGGGGAGATTGTTGCCATCGTCGGTGCTTCCGGTGCAGGTAAAAGCACACTCTTGCATATGCATGGCACGCTCGATATCCCGGATCAGGGCAAGGTTGTTTTAAAGGACGAGGAGATTACATCGCTCAGAGGACGTCA
>JAJTFW010000039.1 GCA_021299095.1 Sphingobacteriales bacterium
CAAGACATTTGCGCTGCTGCTGGTCGGCGGCTTCCTGGCGCTCTCCGCCATCTCCCTCTCATCGTACACTCCTCCACAGGCTAAAGCCGGAATCGCAATCGGGAACAAAGCCATTGACTTGGCCTACACTTCGCCTGAGGGAAAAACCATTGCACTCAGCTCACTGAAAGGTAAAATGGTATTGCTGGATTTCTGGGCAAGCTGGTGTGGTCCCTGCAGAATGGAAAACCCCCATGTCGTTGCTGCCTACCAGAAATTCAAGGACAAAAAATTCAAAAACGCCAAAGGATTCGCCGTATTCAGCGTCAGCCTGGATCAAAACAAAGAAGCCTGGATCAAGGCGATACAAAAAGACAAATTGGATTGGCCATACCATGTCAGTGACTTGGGAGGATGGCAATCCGAGCCAGCACGCATTTACGGAGTCAACTCCATCCCTGCGAACTTCCTTATTGACGGGAATGGTGTGATTGTCGCCCGGGCCTTACGCGGTGCCGGACTGGAAGAGACGCTGAACAACTATTTAATTGGAGGTGACGCAGGTGATGCGAAAGCCAAGGGAGAAAACACCCAGGCCAAATAATCCAATGTAAATCAACTTGAAGGGCCGCCCTAAGCGGCCCTTTCTTTTTCCTGCCAAATTGTCCCAATACCTGCTGCGGGCACTATTTTTGCCTCCCGCCGCAGGCCTTACAGATTCAATTACACCATGAACGAAGAACACGCGAACAAGGAAAACCAAGAGGAAAACAATCCATCTGCTGCGGTATCAGAGAATACCGTAACCGACCCCATCGATGTGCTCCAACGCGAACTCAACGAGATCCGCGACCAGCACGTCCGATTGTATGCTGAATTCGAGAATTACAAACGACGTACACGGAACGAACGGGCAGACCTGATCAAGACCGCTTCTTCCGACTTGATGACGGCACTGCTGCCGATTTTGGACGACTTCGACCGTGCACTAAAAGCCATGGCAGCGAACGAAGGGAGAGGAGTTTCAGAGGGCATCCTGCTGATCCAGCAGAAGATGAAGATCACGCTCGAGCAGCGCGGACTCAAACCCATGGACGCCTCCGGAAGTGTTTTTGATGCCGATTTACACGAGGCAATCACCAACATTCCTGTTGAAGATGCTGCTCTAAAAGGCAAAATCATTGAAGAAGTCGAAAAAGGATACTGGCTGCATGACAAAGTACTTCGTTATGCAAAAGTTGTCGTAGGTCAATAATACAACACATGTCAAAGCGCGACTATTACGAAATACTGGGCGTTTCAAAGAACGCAAGCGAAGCCGAAATCAAAAAGGCCTATCGCCAGATGGCCTTGAAATATCACCCGGACAAGAACCCTGGTGATAAAGCTGCCGAGGATAAGTTCAAGGAGGCAGCAGAAGCCTACGAGATACTGAGTAATCCGGAAAAGAAGGGACGATATGACCAGTTCGGCCACAGTGCCGGAGGGAATGGCGGCTTTGGCGGACAGGGGATGAACATGGAAGATATCTTCAGTCAGTTCGGAGATATTTTTGGAGGGGGAAACCCATTTGAGAGCTTTTTCGGTGGTGGTGGTCGTGGTGGACGCAGAGCCGTGAACCGCGGGAGCAACCTGCGCATCAAAGTGAAAATGACCCTTGAAGAGATTGCAAAAGGGACAGAGAAAAAAATCAAGGTGAACAAACTGGTCGGCTGCGGCACCTGCAGCGGTACCGGAGCTCAAGCAGGTCAGCAATCCTTCGCTACCTGCAGCACCTGCAATGGTAGCGGACAGGTCAGGCGAGTACAAAACAGCTTCCTCGGACAAATGCAAACCATCACGACCTGTCCGTCGTGTAGTGGCGAGGGTCAAACCATCACTAGCAAGTGCAAAACATGCAGTGGCTCTGGAGTACAACAAGGCGAGGAGGTTATCAGCATCCAGATTCCTCCAGGAGTCGCAGAGGGCATGCAACTTTCCGTTTCAGGCAAGGGAAATGCTGCTGAGCGCGGTGGAATCCCGGGAGATCTACTGATTGTGATTGAAGAGACTCCCCACGCAGCCCTGCAACGTGACGGCGATCATCTTATCCACGACTTATACATTTCGTTTGTCGACGCGACATTGGGGACTTCCATAGAAGTTCCGACCCTTGAAGGAAAAGCAAAAATCAAAATTGACCCAGGTACACAGGCTGGCAAAGTCCTTCGCCTCAAAGGCAAAGGCGTACCCGCACTTAATTCATACAACCGTGGCGACCTATTGGTGAATGTCAATGTATGGACGCCTCAACAACTCAGTACCGAAGAGAAAAAAATGCTGGAAAAGTTACGCGAATCGGAAAATTTCAAACCGAATCCGGGCAAGGGCGACAAGGGATTTTTCGAACGGATGAAGGAATACTTCAACTGACCTCCGACCGCGATTCGGCTACCGGTCCCAATCTGAGAAACGTTCACCGATGAGCCGGAAAAACTCTTCGTTGTGCGGACGGTAACGCTCCAATAATTCACTGCGAAGTTGCGGTGACATTGCATCGTATTCACCACCGGCGTTGTACACCTTGTAACCTCCATCAGGATCAGCACTCGGCAATTCCAGAAAACGGAGCACACGCTTGAATTCTTGCTGAGGATCTGCAAAAAAAGATTCACTGCGAATGATCAGCAGCTGGTCGGCTGGAAAAACGTTCATCCAACGCTTTAATTGTATTGCGTAACAACCCCGGTGGAAATAGCTGAAATACTTGTGCTCGAAACTTGAATAACCCGGTTCGCGTTCAAGACGTAATTCGTGTCCTAAAATACGATCGTTTTCAGCCTCGAGCGCAGCCTCAAAACTGGTCAAGGGCTCGATTCCCAGTCTCACCTGATTTTGAAAACTGGAAATGGCCCGATCGACAGGGTTACGCAGCATGCAGATCAGCTTTACCTTGGGCAGCTCTGCAGCAACGCGGCCCGGGGCCAGTGGATGTGCAAGATAATAGGGGGATGACTCGCCGGCAACAAGCTTCCCTTCAGTAGCCTTATACTGCAGAGGGAAATGGGCACGATACCAGCTCTCGCCTTTGTGATGGTAATAGTCGAAATAATGGACTTCCTTCTTAAAGCAAGCCGCCACACGCGGATGACGAATCAGATAATTATACAGCGACGTGGTCCCACACTTAGCTGCCCCGATAATCAGGAAGGAAGGCATGACACGTTGAGAGGCAGTAATCCTTCGCCAGGCGAATTCAAGTTGGTGCGTAATGCTTCTGATCGGAGTTGACATGATTGTCAAGGGACGGCACAGCGATGATACGAAATCAAGGACAAGGTAGATGCGCGTTAACACCTAAAGATATCCGTTTACACATGTTTAATCTTAAAGTCGTTTCCCGAAATAGCCCGAACTTTGCTTTGGGGAGGGCGGTGTGGTGGCCCCCTCGGTCAGGGATGATTGTGAACTTTTAACGACGAGTTAAATCGCGCACCAGCTGCTTTCCTGCGTGTTCAAAATCAAACCGCACCCGATTCCAACACAATCCCCAATTTGATTTGCTGATCGCACCACCAAGCCCATTATCGGCCAGACCAACCCTTCAAGCGCGAACTACCCTGTCTTCATTATCGGTTGGACTTCGACTGACTGCATAGCCTGTTAGACGCATGCCCTAAACCCGTATCTTTGAAAGAAACAGGAGCCTTCTTGGAAAAAATCACCCTCCATTTTGAATTCGAGCGCTACTCCTCGCTGCAAGAGCTTCCCGCCGGCGACCTAACGCTGATGCAAGAGGCCATGAAAGCTGCGGATGATGCCTATGCTCCCTATTCTCATTTTTATGTTGGAGCTGCCGTATTGCTTGAAAACGGAAAGATCGTTCGCGGCAACAACCAGGAAAATGCAGCTTATCCATCTGGTTTGTGTGCTGAGCGTGTGGCGCTGTTTGCTGCAGGAGCACAGCATCCAGGAGTAAAAATTACCGCCCTGGCAGTAACGGCTTATCCCGAAAGCCGTAAGGAACCCGAATTCCCTCTCAGCCCCTGCGGCGATTGCCGACAAGTTATGGCCGAGTATGAACACCGCTACAACCACAAAATCCGCCTGATCATGCAAGGTGGACACGGGACTTACATCGCAACAGAATGTGTTGCACAGCTACTTCCCTTTCTGTTTACCGGCGACGCACTGAAATAGCTTGATTTTCAGTTGTTCAGAGGCATCTCCTCAGGACTCAAGCTATGGGAAAAAAGAGCCGTTTCAACTACATTTGCAGGCTATGGGAAAGACTTCCGCTCCAAAGGAGACTAAAGCGAAAACCCGCTATGACCGTAAGCAGTACCTGAAGTGGTACGAGGATATGCAATTGATGCGCAGGTTTGAAGAACGTGCTGGTCAGTTGTACGGCATGCAAAAAATCAAAGGTTTCTGTCACCTCTATATCGGGCAAGAAGCCGTTGTTGCCGGCGCAATCAGCGCCCTGAAGACTGAAGATGCCATGATCACTGCCTACCGTGACCATGCCCACGCAATCGGCAAAGGCGTTCCTGCACGGGAAGTCATGGCCGAGCTCTTCGGAAAGGTGACCGGCTGTTCAAAAGGAAAAGGCGGATCGATGCACATGTTCTCCAAGCCACATCGCTTTTTTGGCGGACATGGAATCGTGGGCGGACAAATTCCGCTAGGGGCCGGAATCGCATTTGCAGAAAAATACAACAACACCGGAAATCTTTGTGTCTGTTATTTCGGCGACGGCGCTGCCAGGCAAGGGGCATTGCATGAGGCCTTCAACATGGCTATGCTTTGGGAGTTACCGGTGATTTTCATCGTTGAAAACAATGCCTATGCGATGGGCACCTCCGTTGAGCGCACTTCGAACGTACACGAGCTGTATAAACTTGGATTGTCATATGACATGCCATCGCATACGGTTGATGGCATGAACGTTGAAACCGTGCATGAAGCCATGGAAATGGCCGCCAAGCACGCGAGAGAGAAAGGTCCGATTTACCTGGAAATGAAAACCTATCGCTTCAGAGGACACTCCATGAGCGATCCGGCCAAGTACCGCAGTAAGGATGAGGTCGAAGCATATAAGGCGGTCGACCCGATTGAGCAAGTAAAGAACGCACTGATTGAAAACGGATTTGCCACCGAGTCTGACATAGAAGCCATCAACGAACGGATCAACGAAGTGGTGGAAGACAGTGTCCGCTTTGCAGAAGAATCCCCTTATCCGGATCCATCCGAACTTTTCAAGGACGTGTATGTGCAGGAAGATTATCCGTATATCACCGACTGAACCTCCAAACCCGATTTGCATTAACCCTGGAAACGAGCGATTATCATGGCTGAAATAGTACGTATGCCGAAAATGTCAGACACTATGACCGAAGGTGTTGTAGTGAAATGGCACAAGAAAGTTGGAGACACCATCAAGAACGGTGATTTGGTCGCAGAAATTGAAACGGACAAGGCTACGATGGAATTTGAATCGTACCAAGCCGGAACATTGCTGTACATCGGTATCGAAGAAGGAAAAGCAGCTCCTGTCGATAGTGTTTTGGCCATACTCGGAAAGCCCGGAGAAGAATACAAAAATCTGCTCGAACAGGAATCTGCAGCCAAAGCCGAAGCGCCGAAAGCGGAGCCTGTCAAGGAAACCACCAAAACCGCAGCCGTACAGGCTCCTGTTGCCGCTCCACCCGTTGTAGCTGCGCCTCCAGCACCTGCACCGATTGCAATCACAGCCGCCAATGGGAATGGCGACGAACGCACCAAAGCGTCTCCCCTTGCCCGCCGTATGGCTGCTGAACGCGGTATCGACTTATCGATGCTACAAGGCAGTGGCGGACTTGGACGTATCGTGAAGCGGGATGTGCAGTGGTTCAAACCCGGAAGTTTTGTCCAATCGGCAACGCTAGCCGCTCGTGCAGTCAGTACCGAACAATTTGAAGAGACACCGGTGAGCCAAATGCGCAAAACCATTGCACGCAGGCTCAGCGAAAGCAAGTTCACCGCACCACACTTTTATCTTACCATGGATATCGACATGGACGAGGTTGTTCGTGCCAGGGAAAGCGTGAATTCTGTTACCGGAGTCAAGGTATCTTACAATGATTTTGTAGTCAAAGCAGCGGCAACTGCATTACGCGAACACCCTGCGGTCAATTCAAGTTGGCTGGGCGATAAGATCCGTACAAACCATCACATCAACATCGGAGTGGCAGTAGCCGTTGATGAAGGCCTGCTAGTGCCTGTTGTGCGATTTGCAGACGGAAAAACCCTAAGCCAGATCGCATCAGAAGTAAAATCGTTTGCCCAAAAAGCAAAAGAGAAAAAACTGCAACCTCAGGATTGGGAGGGCAACACCTTCACCATCTCAAACTTGGGCATGTACAATATCGAGGAGTTCACTGCAATCATCAATCCTCCCGATGCCTGTATACTTGCTGTTGGTGCAATCAAGCAGGTTCCTGTGGTGAAAAACGGCACCATACAACCCGGCCACGTCATGCGCGTGACCTTGAGTTGCGATCACAGGGTGGTTGATGGTGTAGTGGGATCGAAATTCCTGAACACCTTCAAGGCCTTGCTGGAGAACCCGATTGTGATGCTTGGCATCGGTAACATCTGATTCCTCAGGCGGTAAATACGCTTTATTCTGAGTACAAACGGTCAACGAGCGCGTTATTCGCCTCTAGAATCACCTTGCGTTTTAAGCTGAGTTTGGGAGTCATCTCTCCCCGATCGATACTCCATTCCCTTGGCATCAGTTCGATTTTCTTGATGGCTTCAAAACTGCCCAATGACTCATTGACCATATTCACTTCCCGCATGATGCGTTCTTTAATACGGGCATCATTTACCAAAGCCTGATTGTCGTCGGACAGGGCAATGCCTTTCCTGTTTGCCCATTCACGAACGAAAATGAAATTCGGCACTACAAGTGCCGCTGGAAATTTCCGGTTTTCGCCGATAACCATGGCCTGCTCAATGAACCTCGACTCCTTGAGTTTGTTTTCAATCGCCTGCGGTACAATGTACTTGCCACCTGAAGTTTTGAAAATCTCCTTCTTGCGGTCAGTAATCCGCAGATATTGACCATCGACCAACTCGCCGATGTCGCCCGTATGCAACCAACCCTCGGAATCGATCATCTCCGCAGTCAAATCGGGGCGCTTATAATACCCCAGCATCACGTTGGGTCCCTTGCAAAGAATTTCACCATCGGGTGCAATACGCACCTCCACATGCTCAATCGTTTTGCCGACTGTTCCGAAGCGGAGTCCGTCCGGCTTGAGCGTATTCACACAAATCACGGGGCTAGTCTCCGTCAAGCCGTAGCCTTCCAGAATGGGGATTCCGGCAGCCCAAAATACACGCGCAAGACGTGGTTGTAGTGCAGCACCACCCGACACGGCAGCCTTCACTTTCCCGCCCAGCGCCTCTTGCCATTTACTGAAAATGAGCTTTCGTGCGAGGCGTAGTTTTAGTTCATAGACAGGGCCGTTGGCACCTTTCTGCTCGAAGCGAAGGCCAAGGTCAAGCGCCCAAAAAAACAGCTTTCGCTTGATTCCACTCAATTCGGAACCTTTGGCAACAATCCGGTCGTACACTTTTTCAAATAAGCGGGGAACACAACCGAAAATCTCCGGCTGCACCTCACGGAGGTTATCGGCAACCTTCTCGATACTCTCTGCATAATAAATACTCACGCCAAGGAACATATAGAGGTAACTCAACACACGCTCGTATACGTGGTTGAGCGGCAGAAAGCTCAAAGCCCGGCTATGCTGATCGACTGGCGCCAGATGGCGGGCAGCATACAGCTGGCTTATGATATTGCGGTGCGACAGCATCACCCCTTTGGGGAATCCGGTGGTACCGCTTGTGTAGAGCAGGGTGGCCAGATCGTTTTCATTGATACCAGCGCAAATAAATTTCACGCGTTCTTGATTGGGGTGAGCCGAACCGGCTTGAAAGATTTCACTCCAATGTTGCTTACCTGGAATCTGATCGAAGGTGTAAATGGCCTTTATACGTGGATTATCGGCCGTTACTGCATGGACTTTATCCCACAACTCCAAGGAAGAAACGAACACAAGCGACACTTCGGCATCCTCGAGGATGAAGCGCAAGTCGGCGTTGGATATGGTTGGATATACAGGAACATGTATAGCTCCGATTCGCATCATACCCAGATCAACCACATTCCACTCGGGCCTGTTATTACTCAGTGTTGCAATCTTATCACCGGGCTGTACGCCCATCTGCAAAAGTCCATAGCTCAACTCATCGGTTTTACTGACGAATTCGCGAGCAGACCATGTTTGCCAACGCCCATCTACTTTTGCGGCCAATGCATCTGGTTTCTCAGGATACAGTGTAGCGTACCGTTCGATAAGATCAAAAACGCGTTTGATTTCCATTTGAATAATCCTGTAGCTTTAGGTCAAATATACACCCGGCAAGGGAAAACAGATAAGGCAATGATCCGAGTACAAACTTCTTTCAGCAACGGATTCGGGTTGCGCATGCCGCTCATCATGGCCCCCATGTTTCTGGTTTCGAACGAAGCCATGATGCAATGCGCCATGGATGAGGGTGTCATGGGTGTGTTTCCAAGCTTGAACTTCAGGAAACCGGGTGAACTCAGTGAACTCCTTTCGCGACTTAATGCCTACCGGGAAGCGGGGGCAAAACCTGGGAATTATGGTGTGAATCTCATCGTACAACGCACCAACAGGCAATTGGACTCCCACCTTTTAGCATGTGTGGAGGCGAAGGTCCCTTTCTACATTACCAGCCTTGGCAATCCATCAGAAGTCATCCGAGAGGCGCATGCCTATGGGGCACAGGTCTATTGTGATGTGACAAATCTGCAGCACGCCCGCAAAGCGGTTGAGGCTGGCGCTGATGGGGTGATTGCCGTTACACAGGGAGCAGGCGGCCATGCAGGACCCGACCCGATGCACATTCTTATTCCAGCCATGCGCGAAGCGTTTCCTGACTTGCCAGTCATTGCGGCTGGAGGAATTGCAACCGGCTCGGGAATCGTTTCCGCCTTATCACTTGGCGCTAGCGGAGTCAGTATGGGAACGCGTTTCATCGCGAGTAACGAAGCCGGGGTCAGTCAGGCATATAAAGACGCCATAGTGAAAGCAGGAATCGATGACATCATGCTGACAGAACGCCTGTCGGGTACGCCCTGCGCCGTTATTGCGACGCCAGAAGCACGACGACTTGGAGAACGGCAAAATGCATTTGAGCGCTTTTTAAATAAGAATCCCTGGTCGAAACGTACATTCAAACTGCTCACACAATACCGTGGACTCAAACGGCTTGAAAAAGCGGTACTGCCCGGAACATACGATGCAATCTGGTCGGCAGGACAAAGCGTAGCCTTTATCCACGATGTTCTACCCTGTCGGGAAATCATCCGCAGACTCATGGATGAAAGTGAACAGTGCATGAACGATCTCAACCAAAGGTTCAGCCAGGATTGACTTGGTCTGAGCAAATCCGTAATTTTAAAGCATGAAAACGATTCTTTTCACATTCGTCCTACTCTGCTCGATCTTCACACATTCATTCGGACAGGATTCGCCCGGAATAGCCCCTACTTCAGAGGAAGAGTATGTAATGGGATCTGTTGGGTACAAAATGTTCATGCAGTTGCGCGTTGAACTCAAGCCTGGATATAAGGTTAATGACATTCGCGATTTTGAATACGGTGACCGAAAAGCATCATTCAAGGGACTGTACAGAAGCGGTGAGAAATCGCCCTGTGCTGTCATTTTAGTGTATACGAAATTGCGAGGGGCACCGGAGTATTATTGCATCCCTACACTTGATGCACCTGAGATTCTCTGGGACAGGTTCCGAAACAGCCTGGCAGGAGAAACGGATAACAAGCAGGAACAACTTCAGTTCTTCGGCTTTGCATTGGCAAAAGCCATGATGCTGTACTCCGGAAACTAATATCCGATCCATGCCGCGATTTATTGTCCTTGCGCTATACCTGTGCATTGCACTAGTTCTATCCAAAGAGACACGTGGTGCTTCGCCCGACAGTCTGCAGTTTCGCAACCTGAGTTTTGAGGAGGCTGTTATCGCTTCCAAGGCAGAGAAAAAACCCATATTCCTACACGCATACGTATCCTGGTGTCATTACTGTAAGGAAATGGCGGATAGTGTGTACAGTGATTCCGAAGTAGGACGTTATTACAACGAACGCTTTATCTGCATTCGCATTGATTTGGAGAAGGAGGGCAAGGAGCTCAATAAGAAACTACGAGCCAAAACCTTTCCTACCCATGTTTTCTTCGATACGGCTAACGCTGTATTGATGCACCGCTCAGCAGGCAAAAGAAGCAAATCGGAATTTTTGGAATTAGGTCGTGAAGCACTTGACACCACGAAACAGCTGCGCACATTCGAACGCCGTTATTTCGATAAGCGGGCCAGTATGCAGGACATCGTCACGTATTTCAAGATGCTGGACCGTGCCGGGCTGGACAATCAAATTACCATCAACGGATACCTGAGCGGCTTAAGTGATACCGAAATGCTGAAGTATGACAACTGGAGAATCATTTACGACCTATTTCGTGATGCCGAGTCCAGCTCATTCCAACGGTTAATTCTGCTCCGCGGAGAATTCGCACGGCGGTATTCGCAAGACAGTATCGACAATAAGATTATCACTGCTTACAACAGCGCGTTGATGAGCCGGGTTCAAAAACTGGACACGTCAGGATACCAAAGTCTCATCACCAAATTATCCAGGTCAAATCTGGAAATCACCGACAAGATCATTGCCTATGCCGAGCTGAACCGCTGCAGGATGAAGTCGGACTGGAAAAACTATCAGATTCAGGGTGTCACGTTCATTGAGAAATACGGAACAGGAGACCACCGAAGGCTGGGTGAAGTGGCACACTACTTCTTCGAACGCGTAACCGATCAGGATGCGCTTACAAAAGCTGTTTCATGGGCCGAACAGGCTGTTTCTATTGAAGACAACATCCGAAATAACCACACCCTTGCGAATCTGTATTACAAGACAGGACAGCAGGAGAAGGCCCGAAAGACTTGTCTGCACACTATAGAGATTGCCAAGAAAAAAGAAGTTGATTACAAGCAATCGACTTTGCTGCTTGAAAAAATCGATGAAATGGGTACGGGAAAATAGTTAAGCCTTCTTTTGAAGGTAATGCGTGGTGCGCAGCACAAGCATGCGTGGCAACCAAGCAGATAATCTGGCAAGAACCCGGTTACCAAAACCGTGAATGACGATTCGCTTCCCTGAATACAGTGATGAAATACCCAGGGAAACCACATCAGCTGCAGCGGGAAGACGCCGCCCTTTAATCAAACGACTTGCATCCATTCCCGATACGGTCATAAACTCGCTTTCTGTTGGCCCCGGACACAAGGCAGTGACGCGTATACCGGTTCCTCGGAGTTCCTCGTGCAAGGCCTCACTGAAGGAAAGTACGTATGCTTTGGTTGCAAAATAAACCGACATGAGTGGACCCGGCTGAAACGCTGCTACAGAAGCCACATTCAAAATGGCACCATTGCTCCGCTCAAGCATACCACGTACAAAATGCCGCGTCAGCATGGTCAAAGCCAATACGTTTACATGAATCATATCGGCTTGGGATTGCGGATCGGAACTATGAAATGTCCCGTGTGTTCCGAAGCCAGCATTGTTGATCAAGGTATCAACTGGCCAACCTATACGATCAACCGATTCACAAAGGCCCATCCAACCCTGGTCAATCGATAGGTCAGCGGCGATAACCATCGCCTCAGTACCGTATTTCGCCTTCAACTCATCGGAAAGGCTTTGCAATAACTCAGTTCGACGTGCAGTAAGTATAAGTCTGAATCCGTCAGCGGCCAGACGACGGGCAAATTCTACTCCCAGGCCGGCCGAAGCGCCGGTGATGAGAGCGGTTCTAATTTCGTTTTGCATCGGATTCACTTGATAAAGACAGGTTCGGCAGCTATCCATGTTTGCAGCACAGGAATCCGGAAAAGCATCGAATCCGGAGCCCGCATCAGGTCGTCCTGCAGCACAACAAAATCAGCATCCTTACCCGGTTCAAGGCTCCCCCTCCTATCCTCCTCGAAGCCGGCAAAGGCAGCCCAAATCGTCATCGCGCGTAGCGCATCCCGACGGCTAATCCCCTGTTCGGACATAAATCCTTTTTCGGGAAATCCGAAATGATCTTTTCGGACAACTGCCGCATAAAATCCATTGAGCGGATTGATGTCTTCAACCGGGAAATCAGAACCATTCGCCAATATCCCGTTCTGATCGAGTAGGGTTCGATACGCGTAGGCGGTCTTGATGCGATCGGGACCCAGACGTGCTTCGGCCCAATACATATCGCTGGTTGCATGTACCGGTTGCACCGATGGGATGATGTTGAAAGCGCTGAAAACCGAAAAATCCTGCGATGCCAGACATTGTGCATGCTCGATCCGCCAACGCTTGTCGTTGGGACCTTTCAGGACAGCGCCATAAATCCCAAGCAACAGTCGGTTCGCCGAATCACCGATGCAATGGGTATTGAGTTGAAATCCCATATCATACACCTGCTTGGCTGCTACTCGGATGGAATCGGGCGACGTCAACAGAAATCCACGATGACCGGGCAAGTCGTGGTAGTCATGCATCAGGCACGCACCACGCGAGCCAAGTGCACCATCGGCATACAATTTCACGGATCGCACCTGTAGTCTGTCTGTACGTAGTTTACCCCGTTCGCGAAACAGAGCCAGGTTTCGCGGTGAGTAGGAAAGCATTGCATTGATACGCATACGGATAACACCGGACCGCTGCAGACTGTCAATACGATCAATCACATCAGGATCAAGTCCTGCATCTGTAAGTGATGTCAGCCCAACGGAAAAGCAATTGCGTTGTGCGGCCTGAAGCGATTCAGCCTCGTTAAGTGCGTCCGGTTTTGGAATGATGTTTTTCACAAGATCAACCGCATTGTCAATCAACAAACCTGTTATGCGATTGCCGCTGCGCTGAATTTCACCTCCGCTGATACGCGTCCGCTCTGTGATCCCAGCCCTCTGTAGGGCAACCGAATTCACAAGAGCTGCATGGCCATCAATACGCATCAGAAATACCGGAACATCGGGAAAAAGACTGTCGAGTAATGCCCGATCGGGATAGCGTGAATCAGCCCAGTCATTCTGATCCCATCCACGACCAAACACCCAACCCATAAATCGTTTCTCTCTATGGCGCGACAAAGTATCAAGGATGTCCTCAAACGATTTGGTGCCTATCAGCCAGATTTTCTGGAGATCGATACCATACCCATAAAAATGACAATGTGGATCATGAAAACCGGGATAGACGAAACCTCCCTTCAGATCGACTGCCGAATCGTGCGGAAGACCCAGCATTTCAGATGAAGTTCCAAGCGCAACAATCCGACCACCGCGTACAGCAAAAGCCTCTACTACCCTGTCGAGGCTATCTACCGTATAGACCTTACCGTTATGAAACACGATGTCGACCGATTGATTCGTTGCACTAGGGTTACACGCCATCAAACAGGCGAGCAGGAAAATAGGGAAGAAGAGCAGTAACCTCATGCCTTGCGGTGGATGTATGAACTACTGGCCTGTGCCAGTGGTGTGACAATGATATCGTTCAGTACGATATGTGGCGGACGCGTAGCAGCAAAGTAGACCACCTCTGCAATGTCTTCAGCACGGATGGGATCGATCCCATCATAAACCTTGGAAGCACGTTCCTGATCACCCTTGAATCGCACGAGTGAAAATTCGGTTTCGGCAGCACCAGGGTTAACATTGGTGACCTTGATACCGTGTGGGAGCAAATCAATTCGCATGCCCTTGCTGATGGCATCAACCGCATGCTTTGTAGCGCAATAAACACTGCCAGAGGGGTAAACATCTTTTGCTGCAGTACTTCCGATATTGATCACATGGCCCGTTCCACGTTCAATCATCCAGGGAATAATAACCCGGCTGACATACAACAAGCCCTTCACGTTGGTATCGATCATGACGTCCCAATCCTCGGGGTCACTCTCCTGTACAGTTGCCAGTCCGGCAGCAAGACCTGCGTTGTTAACCAATACATCCAATGCACGGTATTCTAAGGGCATGGACCCGAGCACAGCTTCAACAGCCGAACGATCACGGACATCAAAGACCAAGGGCAAAACCCCTACTCCGTATAGTTTAGTGAGCCTATCAGCAAGTTCATGAAGACGATCGGCGCGACGTCCGGTTAATACCAAATTCCACTGTTTGGAGGCGAAGAGCTCTGCAATCGCCTTTCCGAATCCGGAGGTTGCTCCGGTAATGAGTGCTACCATGCGTTTGAAACTGTATTGAATGAACTCCTTTGGATCGAATTTAAGACAAACTGCTCGTTGGATTATTTCATTTTCGCCAGATGACTCTTGCGGTATCCATATCCGAAATAAATGAGCAAACCGATAATTAGCCAAACGCCGAAACCGACCCACTGATGCACGTGAATCTGTGCCATGAGATATAGACAGGACAGGATTCCGGCCACCGGAATGAATGAGAGATTCTTGAAAAAAGACAAGCAGGCGAAGATGCCGAACACGATAAAGAAAATGAAGTTGGGAGTGGACTCTACATGTTCAATCGGATTTACATGTTCCCGAAGCCATTCATACTCATAGATGCCAAGCCAACACATGGTCGAAATGAACAGTATCGGCATAATGAAGCGTGCATTGAGATACGGAACCTTGAATTTGCGTGGCAACTCCGTCTGCTTTTGAAGCATCAGGACGCCGCCGCATACCAAGATGAATGCGAAGAGGGTACCGATTGAACACAAATCTGTGACCGTATTCATATCAATGAAAAAAATGGGGATACCCACCAAAAAACCGGTAATTATAGTTGCAAATGAAGGAGTACCGAACCTAGGATGAATCGTTGCAAATCGAGCAGGCAACAAGCCATCCCGGCTCATGCTCATCCAGATTCGGGGTTGACCGAGTTGAAACACCAACAAAACACCCGCCATAGCTACCACAGCACTGACGGCAATAACTCCGCTGATCCATTGTACACCAATTCGTCCGAAAGCAAAAGCCAGCGGATCATTAACTCCCAATTCGGTATACGGAACCATTCCTGTCAACACGAGTGCAATCAGAATATACAAGCCCGTGCAAATCAGAATCGCATTAAACATTCCACGGGGAAGGTCTCGTTGTGGATCGTGACACTCCTCAGCAGTGGTAGATATAGCATCGAAGCCGATATATGCAAAGAACACACCCGAAACGCCAGCCAGGACTCCACCCCATCCCTCAGGCAAAAAGGGACTCCAGTTGCCTGGATTCACATAAAACGCACCTGCAACAATGACCAGCAACACCACGGCAAGCTTTACCAACACCATGATATTTCCGACATTTTTGCTTTCACGAATTCCCCGATAAACCAGCCAAGTGATCAACACATTGATGATCAGTGCAGGGATATCACAAATGATTTTAATACCAACCAAGACAGGTGCCGATACCCAGGCACGGTACCCCTCCGAATTCACCAAATCCGGATCAGCTCCGACGGATGTTGCTGCTGTAAAGGCACGTTGTGCTGAAAAATAATCAATCCCCGACCAGGCTGGCAAATGGATTCCATCATCTAGGCCTATCAGAGGAATACGAATGTGCTCCATCAAAGTACTGAAATAACCAGACCATGAAATTGCGACAACGATATTGCCAATGGCATATTCCATGATGAGGGCCCAGCCAATAATCCAGGCGAAAAGCTCGCCGAATGCCACATACGAATACGTGTATGCAGATCCGCTTACAGGAACCAAACTTGCAAACTCGGCATAACAGAAAGCCGCGAATCCGCAGGCGATTGCAGTGAAAATGAACAAGAACACCACACCGGGCCCACCGGAAGCGCTTGCCGATCCGATGGTGCTGAAGATTCCGGCACCGATGATGGCCGCAATACCCATGGCCGTCAAATCACGTACACCGAGGTGTTTTTTCAGTAAAGAGGATCCAGCAGCCGAATGATTCCGGGCAGCTTGGTCGATTGATTTTTTACGAAATAGGTTCATGGTTTATTCGAAGTATTCAACTGTGCAGTGGGGCTGCGGAGCGAGTGGTTGACTGGTGATATGTGGCAGCAAGGCTAAGTAAAACCAACAACAA
>JAJTFW010000040.1 GCA_021299095.1 Sphingobacteriales bacterium
CAAATCTGAAATAGGAATGAAATACAGATTCATGCTCATCGACGACGATGGGATATTCAACATGTTGAACAAAAAGGTCATTACCGAATCCGGGCTGGCCGAGGAGATTATCGTACATACTTCGGCCGAGGAGGCACTTCATAATCTGGATCTAGAGATCACCGAAGGAAAGGGGCTGCCCCATGTACTGTTTTTGGACATCCGTATGCCCCTGATGGATGGATTCGAGTTTCTGGAAGAACTTCGCAAGCGACCCGATAACAAGCTCAAAGAAATGAGCATTTTTATGCTGACGAGCTCGCTCGATCTCAATGATCGCGCGCGATCGATGGAATATCCACAGGTAAAAGGATTCTGTACAAAGAACCTTGACCGGGCAAAGCTTGACGAATGTGTTGCCACCGTGAAGGCCTCCTGAGCCCTTTTCGAGCCCATATCCATTTTCCTACCTTTGCCATGCTATGACGATCCAGGTTCTGAAATCGAAGATTCACCGTGCGCGCATTACTCAAGCCGAATTGCATTATGTCGGCAGCATCACACTCGATCCCGAACTCATGGAAGCTGCCAACCTCATCGAAGGAGAGAAGGTGCAAATCCTGAATATCAACAACGGCGAGCGCCTCGAGACCTATGTTATTACCGGTCAGCGCGGTAGCGGTCAGGTTTGTATTAACGGACCCGCAGCACGACGAATGCATGTCGGCGACATGATCATCGTGATTTCGTACGCCAGCATGGACTTCGAAGCGGCAAAGCAGTTCAAGCCCTGGCTTTGCTTCCCTGACCCGGACAATCACCCCGTACTCTCCTGATTTGGCACGCATTAAGACTCTGATCCGTACCCTGCTGTTTTTGGGCATCGGTGTGGGTCTGCTTTGGCTGACCTTCCGTAACCAGGATTTCAGCACCGTTTGGCACAAAATGGCCGCCGCCGATCCGTTTTGGATTGGCATCTGCATACTGTGTTCTGTTGCTGCCCTTATCAGCCGATCCATGCGCTGGATTCAACTTACGGAACCGATGGGCTATCGACCCCGCTTGTCGAGCACCTACCACGCACTCATGTTCGGCTACCTGGCCAACATGGCCCTGCCGCGTCTGGGAGAGGTATCGCGCTGCGGGGCCCTGAGTAAAAGCGACCAGATTCCCTTCCAAAACCTCATCGGTACGGTTATCGTGGAACGGGCTCTGGATGTATTGGTCCTGGCGGGATGCATTCTGCTCACCGCCGTGTTGGAATTTGACCGCCTCGGACATTTCCTGATTGAAAAGCTGTATTTGCCCCTCAGCGAAAAAGCGGGCAGCGGTACACTACTCTTCCTTGCCGCAGCCGGCATTATCGGAGCAATAGCGGTGCTTGCGGCCTTTCGCATGAGCAATCCGCCTGCATTTGTACAAAAGATACGTACCCTGGGGGCAGGAGTACTGACCGGACTGAAAAGTGTCCTGCAGGTACGCCGAAAGGGCTTATTCCTCTTCCATACCCTGTTCATCTGGCTGATGTATTATGGCATGAGCTACTGCTGCTTCCTGGCCTTACCCGAGACCCGGCAACTGGGGGCATCCGCTGCACTCTTTATTATGGTGCTGGGAGGAATCGGCATGAGTGCACCGGTTCAGGGAGGTATAGGGGTGTACCATACCCTTGTGGCGCAGGGCCTGTTGTTGTATGGGTTGGCAGAAACCGATGGGATTGTATACGCTACGCTCTCACACACCGTTTCTACCTTGTTGCTGATTGTCCTGAGCATCCCCTCTATGCTGCTTCTCTTCTTTTCGATTAAGTCCAAACCCTCCACCACCGCATGAACCATTTGCAGCACATCGAACACAAGGTGATGGAACCGGAGCGGCTCATCCAGCAGCTAAGTAAATGGCGCGACCAAGACTGTCGGATCGTATTCACCAACGGTTGCTTCGATCTGCTGCACCGCGGCCATGTGGATTACCTGGCCCGCGCCGCCGATTTCGGTGATAAGCTGATTATCGGACTAAACACCGACGCATCGGTTCGCCGGCTGAAAGGCGAGCACCGCCCCATCAACGACGAAACCAGCCGGGCACTGTTGCTGGCCGCCTTGGGTTTTGTGTCGGCGGTCGTTCTCTTCGACGAACCTACTCCGCTGGAACTGATCCGCACCGTACAGCCCGATGTATTGATCAAAGGGGCCGATTACACCCCCGAATCGATTGTCGGGTACGACATCGTTACGGCCCGCGGAGGGCGGGTAGAAGTGATTCCATTCCTCGATGGCTACTCCACCACGGGTATTGAACAGCGGATTCGGGGAAAAATGTAAGATTCAGCCCGATTTTGCGCCATTGTGCCCCTAACTTTGACTGAACATTGCAGTACAACAAACGCAAAAAGACAAGCAATGAAACACTTCATCTGGATCATCTCCGCCCTGGCGATGTTCACCTTCAGTAGCTGCGAACAGAACGACCTCCTGCTTTCCGAAAAGAAGCTTGAAGCCGACCTGGAAAAAACCTGGAAGTACATTTATGCCTACGAAGGCGAAACGAACGAAATCTGGACATTCCAGAACGGAACTGTAACCCTTCAGGTCGACAACGAGACCTATTCGGGTACCTACAGCATCGACGCCAAGGTTTCGAAGGCCTATGTAAAGCTGAACAACTTCACCTTTACAGGTACCACGAACTCGGGCATGCAGGCCGCAGACCTCAACCGGGCCTGGACCATCGTTCTGCTCAAGGACAATGCGATGTACCTCTCCGCTGTTGATTCACGCGGTGCGATTCGCTCGCTTGAGTACATCAAGAACTGAAGCTAACCGCTTTCAAATACAAAAGGCCGCCCACAGGGCGGCCTTTTGTATTTGATACAGCACCAATCCTTACGGCAGGATGTCCATCTCGTCAACAAGACGTCTGGCTCCGGCAAACTTATCGATGATGAATAGCGTGTAGCGGATATCGAGCGTTATGTTGCGGCAGATCTCGGGGTTGAACAATAGGTCGCTCATTGTTCCTTCCCATACACGGTCGTAATTGGTACCGATCAGTTGTCCCTTGGCGTTGAGCACAGGGCTGCCCGAATTCCCTCCGGTGGTATGGTTGGTGGCGATAAAAGACACCGGAATGGTTCCGTTCACCGCATATCGTCCGAAATCGCGCGAGCGGTGCAGGTCAATGAGCCGGGCAGGCAGATCGAATTCCTCATCACCCGCTTTGTATTTCTCCATTACGCCGTCCAGCGTTGTCTGATAACCGTAGCGCACCGCGTCGGCTGCATCATAGCCGCGAACCTGCCCATATGCCACACGCAAGGTCCCGTTGGCATCGGGATAAAATTTCTTTTCGGGCTGCATTTCAAGTTGACCGGCCATATAAATCCGATTCAGGCGGGCCAGACGCGCATTGAATGCATTCATAGCGGGTGCGATCCGCGCCTTGTGGAATCCCATCAAGGCCGATGCGAGCTGATAGGCCGGATCGTTGTGCAGTTTACCAATAGCAGTTTTCGGTGACGCATTCAAACACTTGAGCGTTTTGGCCGAATCAACCAGGAAGGTGGAAGCGAATAGCTGGTTAGCAAGAGCAGAAAAATCAGCATTGTGACGGGCCCGGAGCGAGAGGAACTCGGCCGGTTTGAGCGAGTCCGGAACGGACTGATCGAATATCGAAAGCAAGGCTGCAGTCATTTCGAGATCGAGTGGCCGGTGGTAATCCTTAAAATGATCGGATGCCATAGCGCGTGCAGAACGCCACTCTTTTCCGAGAATGGCGGTATCACCCGGTGTGGAGGCGTAAGCATCCATGAGCTGGCGTAAGGCGCTGGCAAATGACAACACCTCGACTCCCATCACTGCTTCAGCATAAAAATCGTTGGCATGCAAATACGGCGTGTTGCGGGTGTAGAGCTCTGCGTAATCGGTAATGAGTGAACCGTATCTGCGCTGACGGGCGGTATCCTTCAAGACCCAGCCCTGAAACTCCACTTCCTGTACACGTTTACGTTGAACTGCTTTGGCTCCGTTAAGGCCCTTGCTCTCTCCTTTCCACTTTTTCCAGGCATTGCTCACACTGCTTTGCTTGGCGGCATATTGGATGTGCACCTTTTCGCTGGAGCGCATGCCTTTGTCCATGATTTCCAGACGACGCGTACGCACCGCGATGCGGTTTGGGTTGTTGACTTCGAGTGTGGTCTTCAGCTGGAACGAAGAAACGTACTGCTGCGTGCGTCCCGGAAATCCGTAAACCAGGGTGAAATCTTCAGGCTGCACACCGGCCAGGCTGATGGGGAAAAAGTGCCGGGGCTTGAATGGCCGATTCGAAGGGCTGTATGCTGCAGGCGCATTGTCGGCCGAAGCATAAACGCGGAAGAGCGAGAAATCGCCCGTATGACGGGGCCACATCCAGTTGTCGGTATCTCCACCGAATTTTCCAATAGAGGAAGGTGGTGCTCCGACCAGGCGCACATCTCGGAAGGTTTCAGTGACAATCAGGATAAAGGTGTTACCGGCATAAAACTGGCGCACCTTGGCTTCATAGCGGTTGCCCTCCGATGCTTTTTTCTCGAGCGCTGTGGAGATTGCCTTGATTCGTTCATTACGGGCATTCTCGTCGAGTGCATCGAGCCCGGTGAACTCGGAGCTGACATCGTCCATGCGGATGATGAAAGTGGCCGTTAGTCCCGGACAGGGGATTTCATCGGTCAACTCCTTCGCCCAAAACCCATCACGCAGGTAGTTGTGCTCGAGTGAACTATGCTCTTGAATCTGACCAAAACCACAGTGGTGGTTGGTGAGCAGCAGTCCCTGGCCGGAGATGATTTCTCCGGTGCATCCGCCGCCAAAAAGCACAACGGCATCTTTCAAGCTGTTTTTGTTGGCACTATAAATCTCCTCCACCGGAATCTGCAAACCCTTCAGCCGCATTTCGGGGGCATTTAGCTGCTGCAGAAGTTGTGGCAGCCACATGCCTTCATCGGCACGGGCAATTGGACTTAGGAATACAATCCAAGACAAGGCAAGGATGAGTTGCTTTTTCATAAATGGAGCTGCGTAACGGATGGGGTTTAAAAAATTGAATTCGGTGGAATCTGATCCGGAATCAACCAGAAAAACAGCTATTAAATACGAATGAAAACGGGAAGACTGGGTTTATCACTCCGGAGCAAGAAGCTATACTGTTCAGCAAGGATCTTTGCTGTTATTCATTGCCTTTAAAATTTGCTCTTTGGTTATATGCCAATCTTCATCCGTCCGCGGTTTTAATGGTTTGACCTTTCTAACTTGTTCGGCGGATTCATTTATTATTGCCCTGAATTCTTCAACGGTAATATCCTTTTTAAATGGATGGTCTGAATCCGGCAATTTGGATTCATCTGTTTCCCGCAATTTTTTTAATGTCATTTTCATAGGTTAAATATACGAAAAAGGCCGGTAGTGGAACCCGTCGAGCCCGGTCATTTTCTGAAATTCAAGCGTTAAGCTTCCGGATATGCGCTACGTAGTACTAAAAAGCAAAACCCCGCCGAAGCAGGGTTTTGGTGTTGTATCGGATTGAATCAGAATGGCAAATCATCCGGCTCAGAGGGTGCCGACATCGGACCGCTCACGACAGCCATTGGCGCTGCATGATCAGAGGTATTCGACATGGCTGGGGCTCCGCCTTCAACTACAGCACGCCAGGGACGCACATCGGTGTACCAGCGGCCGTTGTACTCGCGTGACTCAACACGGAAGTTGATTTTGAGACGGGTACCGGGAGCATAGGATTTGAATTGTGCAACCAGGTCACCCCAGGCGCTCATACAAATCTTTTTGGGATACTGCTCTTCGGTTTCTACAATGACATCTTGCTTCACCCAGGGTCCGTTTTTACCCTGTCCTGTCTGCTCCGGAAGCGAGTAGAGCACTTTTGCGATGATTTCCAAACTCATGTGAACGATTTCTTTAGTAATCAAAGGTACATATTCCCTGCTGTTTAAAGGCACTCCTATTGGCCTGCGCAGGCATTTGTTGGTAACTTGTTGAAGCGCCGCGACAAAACTAAAACGTTAAAATAAAGCCGAAGCGGATTGCGCCATGTGCAGCCGTTTGTAAACGCTTTTCTCAGCGCACGCGCGGGGGTTTCCGTCGGAAATGAAAGGGGAAAAAAGCGAATACTTTTCGCTTCTGCAGGTAATCGCGAAACTGCTCTCCATAATAAGCTTCGCGCTCAAAGCTGATGTTTCGGTAGGCCGTGTCGCGGTCACGATACACCAGTAAATTATAGCCATACTCCAACGCATACCACACATAAAAGGGAAGGATTAGGAGTTCGCGCTGTTGGGCCAGATGGATGCGCTCATGCAAAAGCAGACGTTGGGTGCAGCGGTTCCGGCGGTTCACCAATATGAAGGGATAGAGCGCCATCGCCCAGGTCCCCTCTCCGAGCCAACGGGTCCGGACTACCACATCCTTTCGGAGCATGTTCAGTACAAACCGGTAGACAGCCTTCATCTTTTTAAAATCGCGTGTGTGTTGCTTACGATTCCAATTCGATTTTACAGTGATAAAATCATGAAACCAGTGTCCTAATTACATACCCAAGATACACCAGTTCGACCCGTATGCGCAATATTGGATACGTAACTCCGTTTCCTATTGGTATTTCCGCACGATTTGAGGAATACGGATAACGATTCAGATTAAGTATCTAATCGATGACCACCCTAAATGCTATTCGAGTGTAAACATAAAACCATACGACCATGAAATCGATCGCCTTGTTTACCGGAGCCTGCTCCATCTCGCTTACAACTTTAGGATTCCTCTTCAAAGTACTGCACTGGCCGGGTGCCAATGTGTTACTACTTCTTGGTATCGGGATATTTGCACTGCTGTTCACTCCCAGCTTCACCCGGTATCTGTACCTCCGGAATCAGTAAGAAGATAATAACGATTGCCCGTCAGGCAGTTTGGCCTTGGCAGATATATTCCTGCTTGGCCCACCGAAAAGCACTACACGTGGGTAAATCGGTTGCTTAAATGCAGCGTGCACTACATTCAGCAGCGGACGCAACGCTTCAAAGATGAAGTTGGTGCATTGCGTTCCTTGATCTCGTTGCTACCGTGGTGTTTAAACTACGGATTTCTACAAACAGCAGGTTGAATTATGATTCAAGCATGGCCACACTTCGCTTCAGGAAGCGTGAAAGCTCATCCCCTTTGAGCAGACCCTGGGTCAGCAGCGCAAGGTCTATGGCCTGTTGCAGTTTGTTGCCGCGCAGTTCCGCATCGCCCGTGTCGAGCACCTTTTGCATCAAGGGGTGGTTCGTATTGACAACCAGCTGGAATTGCTCGGGCATTTCGCCCATGAATCCATACCCTCCTCCCATGGCCGACATTTCCTTCATACGGCGCATGAATTCCGGACGTGTGACCAGAATCGGGGCATCGTCCGTTGAAAGGGGCTGCATGGTGACCGTGAAACGCGCCTTGTCGACCTGAGACTCGGCCAGACTTTTGAGTTCATCCTGCTTTGCCTGATCGAGAACCGATACGCGCTGCTCGTCGTTACGCACCAAATTATCGGCCGTATCAGAGTCAACCCGCACGAATCCAATCTGTTCGAGTTTCTGCTCCAGGAAATTGACAATGTGCGTATCCAGCACTCCATCCATGCACAACACATCGTATCCTTTGGCCTTGGCTGCATTGATAAACAACTGCTGTTCATCGGGACGTGTGGTGTAAATGTGTACCAGCTTCTTATCCTTGTCCTCCTGATTCATGCGAATGAGTTCGCGGTACTCATCAAAAGTGAAGTACTTGCCATCGACGTTCTTCAGCAAGCAGAATTTACGGGCACGATCAAAGAACTTCTCCTCGCTAAGCATACCGTACTTGATAAATACGCCGATATCATCCCACTTCGCTTCGAAATCTGCGCGGTTCTCCTTGAACAATTCCTCAAGCTTATCAGCCACCTTCTTCAGGATGTGATTGCTGATCTTCTTCACATTCGTATCGCTCTGCAGGTAACTGCGTGATACGTTGAGCGGAATATCCGGCGAATCGATCACACCATGCAATAGGGTCAGAAACTCCGGCACGATTCCTTCTACGGAATCGGTCACGAACACCTGACGGCAATAGAGTTGTATTTTGTTTTTCTGAACCTCCACTTGCTTCTTCAGGCGGGGGAAGTATAGGATACCGGTGAGGTTAAAGGGGTAGTCGACGTTGAGGTGGATCCAGAACAGAGGGTCTTCGGCAAAGGGATACAACTCACGGTAAAAGGCCTTGTAGGCTTCATCGTCCAGCTCGCTGGGCTTACGCACCCAGGCAGGAGCGGTATTGTTGATGGTCTTGCCTTCAAAGCGGATTTCTACAGGAAGGAAAGCACAGTATTTACGTAGCAATGCATCGATGCGCTCAGTCTCCAGAAACTCAAGCGCATCCTCCGAAATATGGAGGACCACATCAGTACCACGATCGGCCTTTTCCTCGGCATTGAGGGTAAATTCAGGGCTTCCGTCGCAAGACCAGCGGACACCATCCGCGGATGGCGATTGCCAGGAACGCGTGTGCAGCTCTACCTGCGAGGACACCATGAACGCTGAATAAAAACCTAATCCGAACTTACCGATGAGCTGTGCAGCCTGCTGATCCTTGTAGGTGTTTACGAATTCTTCTGCACCGCTGAATGCAATCTGATTGATGTATTTATCCACTTCAGAGGCATTCATTCCCACTCCACGGTCGCGCACCGTGAGGGTTCGGGCCTCCTTGTCGAGGAGAATCTCTACGAATAAATCGCCCGTCTCAACCGGCTTCTCGGCAATGCCGTTCAGGGTTTTGAACTTCTGCGAAGCATCCACTGCATTGGCCACCAACTCGCGGAGAAAAATCTCGTGATCGCTATACAGGAATTTCTTGATGATGGGAAAAATGTTCTCGGTCTGGACGTTGATTTTTCCGGTTGTGGTCGACATGGTTCTGTTGATTTCGTGGGGGGTTGATGAATCGGTTGGCGACCCTTTTCAAGAACGATGCCAGCAGGGAAAATCTGCCAAAATGACCCATCGGATGTGACAGGCCTGCAGCGGCCATGAAACACGCTACCTTCACCCCGGCAAACCTTGTGCGGTTTGCTCCGTACAATAAACCGGCTTGCGCCTGCGTCTATGCTTACACTACCCCCTCCGATGAACCGCTATTCCCGACTTTGCTCCATTTTTCTTGCCTTGATGATTCTGCCGATGGCATCGGTCAGGGCTCAAACCATAAACCAGGCTGAAAAAATCGATGCCCTGCTCAACATGGTGAGTTATGCCTATGTAGACTCGGTGGACCAAAAGAAAATTACCGAAGACGCCATCCGCGCCCTGCTCAAGGAACTGGACCCGCACTCGGTATACATCCCGGCAGAGGAACTCAAGGAAGTGAATGAGCCCCTCGTAGGCAAGTTTGAAGGTGTGGGCATCCAGTTCAACATTTTGGAGGACACCATCATGGTTACACAAACCATCCCCGGTGGTCCTTCCGAAAAACTGGGCATCCGTTCCGGCGACCGCATCGTGACCATCAACGATAGCAGCGTAGCCGGCATCGGCATCAAGAACAACGACGTACTGAAAAAACTACGCGGTGACAAAGGCACCAAAGTGAAAGTGGGAATTGCCCGTCGCAGCGAAAAAGATTTGGTACTGTATACCATCACCCGCGACAAGATTCCCCTGTTCAGCCTGGATGCCTCCTACGAAGCTGCACCGGGCGTTGGCTACATCAAGATCTCACGCTTTGCCGATACCACAGTGGATGAATTCCGTGACGCGTTGGCCAAACTCAAGCAAGAACACAACATCCAAAGCCTAATCCTCGACCTGAGCGGAAATGGCGGCGGATACCTCAATCGCGCCATCGAACTCGCAGACGAATTCCTGAGTACCGGTAAACGCATTGTGTATACCGAGGGTCGCAGTCAGCCGAGGCAGGAATCCTATTCGACTAACGCTGGTGGATGGGAGAAAGGTAAACTCATCGTGCTGGTTGATGAAAGCTCCGCGTCGGCGAGTGAAATCGTGACCGGTGCCGTTCAGGATTGGGACCGTGGCTTGGTTATCGGTCGACGTACATTCGCAAAAGGCCTGGTGCAAAAACCCTTCCCCTTACCTGATGGATCGGCGGTGCGCCTCACCATTGCGCGCTACCACACCCCGAGCGGACGTTGCATTCAGAAACCGTATGCAGCCGGTGATGAAAACTACGACCTCGACATCAGCAAGCGCTTCGAACACGGAGAACTGTATAGCGCCGACAGCATCAAATTCATTGACTCGCTCAAATACGAAACCAATGCGGGCCGTGTGGTGTATGGAGGAGGAGGAATCATGCCCGATTTATTCGTACCACTCGACACCAGCATGAGCAGCAAATATTACGACGACCTGCGCCGGAATGGTGTGCTCAACGATTTTTCACTGAGCTACGTCGACGAGCGCCGTGCATCACTCAAGTCTACCTATACGGATGTAAAATCCTTTGGAAGAGGGTTTTATTGTGATGAGAATTTCATGAAAGAATTCATCGCCTACGCCGAAAAGAAAAACGTGAAACACGAAGAGAAGGGATTCAAGACCTCCGAAAAGCTCATCAAGACCCAACTCAAGGCGCTCATTGCACGCGACCTGTGGAACACTACGGCTTATTACTACATCATCAACGACATCAATAACTTCTACACCAAGGCGCTGGAATCACTTCGTGATGATACCTTTTCGAAGTTGAAGATTGCCGCTAATTGAGTGGCGTGTTGAGCGTTGCTGATGCCCCCTAAGCGCAAGTGTATAATGCGGATGTGTTTGAACAGACATATCGGACTTTTCTTTTGCCTTCTCTTGTGCAGCGGTTTATGCGCAGGACAAGCGCTTCACATCACCCTGTACAATAAAACCGGCTACGATCTGGATTCTCTGGTATTTGAAAAACAGGTGCTCGGTTCTCTACGCAAAGACTCAACACTTGAATTGTGGTCACAACGCTCATTCACCCTACAGGGGATGGTGCCACCTTTCCGCCCTTACGCCCACATCAAAGGGAAGGAGAATCCCAAAATGCTCAGCCCTTGTGGAACCAAGTCGAGACAAGTGAAGTCAGGAACCTATGCCTTCGATATCTTGTTTTACGAAGATGAGCATGGGTATCGCTTGTATTGGGAGAAGCATAAGTAAACGTTCAGCAGGAAGTAGCTGTTGAAAGGGGTTAAAGGTCAAAACCAATTTCCGTTAGCCGCGTTTATACAGTGTACATTTGGTGCTTACCCGCATGCTACAAACCGACAAAGACCGCATCATCGAAATGGCCTGGGAAGACCGCACGCCGTTTGAAGCGATTGCCGTTCAATTCGGACTTTCAGAAGCGGATGTTATTGCGCTGATGCGCCGCGAACTGAAGCGCAGCAGCTTCAACCTATGGCGCAAGCGTGTGAACAGCGGAGTCAGCCACAAGCATTCGAAAAAGCAGCCTGAGGACATGACCCGTTTCAGGTGCAGCCGACAAAAGGCGATTTCGAACAACAAGATCAGCAAGCGCTGAGCTACGACTCGTTTTGTCGGCACTCGTTTGTACTTTCAACGCAGCGTTTTCGATAAAAAATGCTAGAGGTCATCCACACCTTTCAGCAACCTGTACAATACTCCACCGGGAAGTTTTGCACTTAACTCAATACGTGATAAATCAGCCTCAATAACGGCAATACACCCAACCCTGTTTCATCGGCTTTGATTCAATATATATGGAGGGTAAGATCCGCTACGCATTTTCGGCCACAGTGTGGCAACATGCTGCAACGGGCGGGTGGTATTTTGTATCCCTTCCCACAGCCATGTCAGCTGAAATACGACAGCATCTGAAATGGCAAGAGGAAGGCTGGGGCCGAATCAAAGCCGAGGCGAAAATCGGGAAAAGCCAATGGCAAACCGCTATCTGGTTCGATACCAAACACCAGACCTATCTGCTACCCCTAAAAGCCGAAATCAGGAAAAAGGAATCCGTTAAGAACGACCAACCGGTCCGCGTACAGGTGTATATCTGACCTCCTTTCCATTTGACGCTTTCAACCCGCAAAGCCAGGATAAATCTTTTTGTTCTTTCAATCGTGATGATGAATATGATCGAACCAAGACCAGGACCCTCCATTATGAAAACGCAATGACTGGTATATATATATTACAACATATTGAATGAGCTTGTCTACACCGCCAACCGCCTGACATACGATCTTACAGTGATCAGGGATTCATTGACCACCACCGGCACCACAAATCATCTTCCTACAAGTTCGGGTCTCCGGATTTTCCCGAACCCAGCAATAGAAACTGTACACCTCAACCAGAAAACGGTTTTTTCGGTTATTTCGTCGATCGGTCAGCCCGTCATACAATCCGGAGTGGCTGCAGACAAGTTCGACGTGAACGACCTGTGTCCAGGCGTCTATTTTCTCCATGCGGAAAGCGGAGTGAGGAGATTCATTAAGCAGTGATTTTGCATAAATTTGTCTGAGCCCGGGAAACGGGTGAGGAATGAATCAAACCATCTACCGCGACGTTGACAACAACGCCATTCGCTTTTCTAAAATCAAGAAGATGGAAGCGGAAACGCCGTTTACCGGGCTTGGAATCAAATACGTGGCTTCGGGAACGGAGATCTACTACGCCAACAACAAAAAATACACAGTCAGGGAAGGTGAATACATTATCGGGAACGATTTCACCACAACGACAGTCCAGATCAACCACAAAGAACCCGTACAAGGATTGTGCATTGATATTTCGGCTCAAATCATCGCTGAAGTGGCCGAGTACAACGATCTGAACGGTTCGGAATTAAAGGAGTTCCTGCTTTCCGACCAGCTACTGGTGAACACGTACAAAGTGAAGAACACCGGACTGGGGCTTGCCTTGACCGGAATCAACAGGAAAATCAAATCCGGAAGCTTTACCAATGACCTGCAGCAGAGCGAACTGTTCTACACCCTGGCCGAATCCATCATCGCCGATCAGCGCTTTGTGTTCGATCATTTCAGGAAGATGGGGTTCAAGAAGAGCCTGACCAATGCAGAGGTCTTCCGCTCGATTCTCAATGCCAAATGCCACATCGATGAGCATGTGTCAGAAAACATCTCACTGGATGGTCTTTCAATGAAAAGCGGTATTTCCAAGTACCACTTCATCCGCCTTTTCAAAAGCACCTTCGGGATTTCTCCCTATCAGTATCAAATACGACGCAAGCTGGAGCATGCCCGGATTGAACTGATTAAAGGGGTGCCTGTATCGGATGTTGCGTTGACGTACGGATATGCTGATGCACCTGCATTTTCAAAAGCGTTCAGACTGGCCTTCGGTCAGAGCCCGGGATCCATTCAAAAAAGCAATTTTTGACAAGTGGGATTCCCGCTCTGCGGGTTTATTTGCTTCCAAAACCTGTACATGCGTTACTTAATCGTGTTGGCCGCGATGCTCCTCGCACTCCGTGCTGATGCTCAACTTGAACGGAAATCCCAATGGGGAGCCCGTCTGGAATACGTTTCTGACACCCTGATTTCTGGCTGCAAAGTCCTGAAAGTGACAGCCGGCACCGCCGTGGCTCTGAAATTGAAGGACAACGATGTGATCCTGAAAATCGGTGAGGCTTCATTGGGGTCCACGGAAGAATTCATGGCCGAGTTCCTAAAATACCCTCCAGGTAGGCAGGTTCGACTTGCGGTCATGCGGGATAAAAAGCGGATAAGCCTTGAAGCCAAAGCCGTGGCCAGGCCATGGGAAACCGACGACAACGCCACGGTACTCTACGACGAGGCGGAGTACAAAGGAGGGAAACTGCGGGTGATCATCAACAAACCCTTCAAGGAGGAGAAAATGCCTGCCATGCTTTTCATTCCGGGCTACACCTGTAACACGATTGACGGTTTGACAAGCGACCACCCCTACAAGCGGATCGTCGATGCCTATGTGGACGCAGGGTATGTGACGCTGAGGATTGAAAAAAGCGGACTGGGCGACAGCAAAAACACGCCCCCTTGCGAAGCCTGCGATTTGATGGACGAGATCGAGAATTTTGAAGTAGGGCTGAAGAAATTAAAATCCCTTCCGTATGTCGATACCAGCCGCATCATCCTGTTCGGGCATTCCATGGGAGGAATCATCGCCCCCGCCATCAGTGCACGGCATCAGGTGGCAGGAGTGGTGGTATATGGCACAACCGCCAAATCCTGGTTCGAGTACCAGCTGGAGATGTACAGGGTGCAATACGCATTGGCGGGCATGAATCCGATCGAAGTGGAGCAATCGGTCATTGAACAATACGATCTGAACTACCGGTACTATGTGAAGAAGGAAAAACTCGAGGATCTCGCCAAAGATCCCAAAGCAGATAGCGTGTTGAGGATGGTTTGGAGCTACGATGGAAAAGGAAAGATCTACAGCAGGAATGCTGAGTACTGGAGGCAGATCCAGGATTATCCGCACCTGGAAAACTGGAAGAACACCACGGCAAAAGTACTGGTGCAGTTCGGAGAGTCCGATTTCGAGGCATTCTCGAAAGCAGACCATGAACAGATTGTCAATACCGTGAACCACTTCCATCCCGGGAACGCCACCCTCATGACCTATCCGTCCACCGACCATTATTTCGCCAAGTCGGGAACCATGCAGCAGGCCTATGACAAATTCGCCTCCCGTAAAATCCAGCAGCTATTCGATGAATACAATCCGGAAGTGGGATCATCGGCAGTGAAATGGAGCAACGGAATCGTGTTTGGGGAAAACGGAATCCAGGCAGCGGAAAAAAGCTGGAGGAAACTCAATACCGAACGTTATCCCGGCAAACAGGACGATATCGCCTTCATCAACGAAAACGAGGGGTGGTACGTGAACGGATACGGAAGCATCTACCATACGCAGAACGGAGGGGAAACCTGGGAAAAGCAATTGGAGAAAAAAGGCACCTTCTTCCGTTGCATCGCTTTCATCGACAGCCTGCGGGGATTTGCCGGTACCGTGGGGACAGATTACTTCCCGGGGGTAACGGATACGATTCCGCTATATGGCACCACGGATGGCGGTAAAACCTGGTTGCCGGTTCCCTACACGGGTCCTTATGTAAAAGGACTTTGCGCCATCGACATTGTTGGAGAGCTATTCATCAATCGGGGAACGGCGGATTATAAAATTCACGTGTTTGCAGCCGGGAGGGTAGGTAGTCCCGCAAACATGATGGAATCGCATGATGGAGGACTGACCTGGACTTCACGCAGTTTGGATCAGGACTGTAAAATGGTGTTCGACGTTGACATGTTCGATAAAAACAACGGGATCATCTGCGCGGCGTCGGATGAGGATACGGAGAAATCGAACGCGCTGATTCTGAAGACCAGTGACGGCGGAAAAACCTGGAAAAAAGTATACCAATCCGCCAGACCATTCGAGTTGACCTGGAAGGCTTCCTTCCCCACTGCAAATGTGGGTTATGTGACTATACAATCCTATAACCCCGATCCGAATGTGAAAAAGCAACGAATAGCCAAAACTATTGATGGCGGCAACACGTGGAGTGGCTACGAAACAAAGGATGGGGGCAAATCCTGGCAGAAGGTGGATTTGGGAAAAGCCTGCAATAAAATCAGGATTTACAAGGACAAATCAGGAAAAACATACGGGTATGCAATCGGGGTGGATGTGATGAAATTGGATTAATAACTTTAACACAAGTTTCGTTCAGCATTGAAAACAAAAGAAATTCTCCTGTCAGTAGCATTGACCCTCATCATGACTGCTGCAAGCATGGCACAAAATGTCCCCTCCTACGTGCCCACTAACGGACTCATCGGGTGGTACCCGTTTACTGGTAATGCCAATGATTCAAGTGGGAACGGAAACCACGCTACAGTCAATGGTGCAGTACTGTCTTCCGACCGCTTTGGCAATGCAAACGCTGCATACTCCTTCAATGGAAGCACCGATTATCTTCACGGGAATGCATCGACGTTCCCAACAGGATACAGGACGGTTTCACTTTGGTTTTATTCCACCAGCATCAACACCCTTGCGACAGGCATGCAGGTGTTCGGTTATGGTGGTGGGCAGTGTGGGCAATCCTGGCTCATGCAAATGGACAACCCCACCCCGTTCACCTCGTTCTTTACGGAGAACACCTATGAAGTCTCCATAGGTTGTAATATCTGGTTAATAGCACTTCCTTTTGGTGCGAATGGCACTCCATTGTCTCCAAACAGCAACTGGCAACATTGGGCGATTACAAACAGCCAAACCGGTATAGATTTTTACATCAATGGAAACTATGCCGGAGGCATCACAACCCCGATCTCAGGTACCGGTGCCGCAGGAAAGAAATTCTTCATGGGCGCTTGTCCGGATACCACGGGAACGGTAGCCTACCAGGATGCGTATCTGACGCATTGGAACGGCCTATTGGATGAAATCGGCATCTGGAACCGCGCTTTGACCCAGCAAGAGATCACGGCCCTGTACAATGGAGGCGCCACCGGCATCGACGAGATGGCGGACGGGATGCCATTTTCGGTTTTCCCGAACCCAACGCATGATGAAATCAATGTCCGGGCAGATGAGCGTTGTGTTGGGATGGCATTTGCGCTGTATGATGTTTATGGCAAATCGGTTATAGCCGGACAAATAGAAAAAGCAGCATTCAGTTTGGATGTGAGTAATCTTGCCAAAGGGGTCTATATACTGCAGCACGGCGATAAATCGGATCGCGGTATCCGGATAATCAAAAAATAGCCACTCGACAGGGAAACGGATCCGGAACAGGTGATTCGCCCAAAAATTGAATGATCTGAATCAACAATCCACCAACGCGAAGAATGAAACTGAAAATCAACGCAACGCTGATCTTTTTGGCAGCATGGACAATCAACACCGTATCAGCACAGGATACGCTCTCGGTTCTTTTTCTGGGGAATAGTTATACCTCCTACAACAACCTGCCACAGCTTGTGCAAAGCCTTTCATCCTCAGCAGGAAAAACATTGATCATAGATTCAAACATGCCCGGCGGCATGACCGTTTCCGGACACATCAACGATCCGACCACACTTTCGAAAATCAGTCAAGGGACCTGGGACTACGTGGTGATCCAGGAACAGAGTCAAATACCAACGATAGACTACTACCGATACAACGACATGTATCCTGCCATGATTGATTTAAAAACACTGGTTGAGCAGTTCAATCCGTGCACTCGCATCATCACTTACATGACATGGGGCAGGCGGTTCGGAGGTCAGCAATGCGACCCTTCCAATACGTATTGCAGCCCGGTGTTTGTTGATTTCAACCACATGCAGGATTCGTTGACTAGTGCCTACATGGAAATCAGCGATTTACTCAACATCCAGTGCGCTCCGGTAGGTGTAACCTGGAAGAACATCTTGAACGACACCACAATTGTCCTACACGACAACGACAACAGTCACCCGAACCTGGATGGCAGCTACGTAGCCGCACTCACACTCTACAGCTCCATTTGGAAAGAACCATCCGCCGGAATCACTTTCAATGCCGGCTTGGCCTCATCCCGTGCGCAGTATTACCAACAGATGTCGGACAACACCGTGTTTAATGGCCCAAGTGATTGGAATTTGAATGTCAATGACCCGCTTGCTGATTTCAGTTTTACAGTCATTGGCTCGACCGTGACATTTACCGATGCATCGACCTCCGGTTCGATTACCCCGTTGGATTACTTCTGGGAGTTCGGCGATGGGAGCACATCTACTTTGCCAAACCCAGCGCACACGTATGCATCGAACGGGCTCTATACGGTGAACCTGATTGTTACCGACTGTATTTTTTCCGATACGGTCAGCTACGGTATCCAAATCGGAGCAACTGGAATTGATGAAAACGGCGTAGCACAACTACGAATTTATCCCAACCCGTTCCAGGCCGAACTACAATTAAGCACGGATCCAAGTCTTACAGGGTCAGACTATACAATCACAGATATGTCGGGAAAGACAATGAATAGAGGTCATTTGGTTTCCAGTGAGACCATCATCAATCTGGCCGGGCTTGCAGATGGTTGCTATCTGCTGCATATCGGTGCGGACATGAATCAGGCTGTTAAACTGATTAAAAAATAGTTTCCTGCCCCTTACTACACACCACCGAAAACATGGAACTCCACATCCAACACCTGTCAAAAACATACCCGAACGGCGTGAAAGCGCTGGACGATGTCAGTCTCACCATCCCCCGCGGCATGTTCGGCCTGCTAGGGCCTAACGGCGCAGGCAAGTCCACACTGATGCGCACCATCGCCACTTTACAGGAAGCCGACAGTGGCAGCATCCGCCTGGGTGAACTGGATGTGCTGAACGACAAGATGGAGGTGCGCCGTCAACTGGGCTACCTGCCGCAGGAATTCGGAGTGTATCCCAAGATCACCGCTTACGACATGCTCGATCACATCGCTATCCTGAAAGGGATACGACAAGACCGTAAAGCGCTGGTGGAGGAACTCCTCAAGCGGGTCAACCTATGGGATGTGCGCAAGAAAGCTCTCGGAGGATTTTCGGGTGGAATGAAACAACGGTTCGGTATCGCGCAGGCGTTAATCGGGGATCCCAAGCTGATCATCGTTGATGAACCCACGGCCGGACTTGATCCGGGTGAACGCAACCGGTTTTACAACCTCCTGTCGGAAATAGG
>JAJTFW010000091.1 GCA_021299095.1 Sphingobacteriales bacterium
CTACAGCAATCCCGCTGCCACTGGGGCTGAACAGGCCTACGGTTTGAAATTCCTGGCCAATGGCGATCTGGTAGTCGGTGCAAGCACAGAAAACGGTGCGACCGACGTGGATGCCATGGCCTTGCGCTACGACGCATCCGGTAACCGACTTTGGGCTACCATAAACGCCTATCCGAACGATGAATACATCCTGGGATTCGCAGCCGATGATTCAGGAAACGTGTACCTGGCTGGAACAGAATACCAGAACGGAACCATCAACCGCATCAACCACGACGGCACTCCCGGTTGGAGGAAGAAATGGATCGGTCCGCTGAGCAACGGGTCCGATGTATTCCATGATGTAGCAGTGGATGCTAACGGCAACGTATATGCGACCGGTCGTGGTGTATATCCCGGACAGGATTACTACGGGAACGGAGGCATGGCCAACCAGATTATTGCAAAATATTCGCCTGCGGGCGACTCCCTCTGGACCTACCGCAGTGCCGACACCCAGAATCCGTCCATGGGATTTGCAGTCTATACGAGTGGAGATAAAGTGTATGCGGGTGGATTCGTAACGGACACCGCTTTCTACAACGAGAATCTCTATACCATGCGCATCGACACCAGCGGTTCGCCCCTCTTCGAACGGAAATACCAACGACACCCTCACCCACATGGAGATCGATCCGAACGGCAATGTAGTGATGTGCATCTCTACCGACTCCGCCCTTACGAAAAACAATTACCGCTTGTCGCTGGTCACTGTCGATCCCAATGGTAATTTCCTCGATACTGCCTGGTACCTGCCCACTCCAACAGGTAACACCTTTGCAAAGTCCATGTTGATGCGCAATGATGGCAGTGTAGCCATCGGTGCGAGTTCGAACCTGCTTGGTGGCATCACTATGCTCTTTGACCCTACTGGAACCGTACAGTGGGTGGCGCAGATCGACTCCACACCATTCGCCTCCACCCGCGTGAACAGCCTCGCGTCATTTCCCAACGGCGACATCGGCGTGGCGGGACTTGTCCAGACCGGAGGAGGAAACACCGCTAAAGGTGTGGTCCAACGATTCACCCCCGCGGGTGTCCGCCTGTGGTCGGCAGATTACGATTCGCTCAACGTGTTTGATGAAGCCCGTGACCTCGACGTAAGTCCTTCGGGTAAGGTCGCTGTGGTAGGTCTCTCCGGATTCTCAACCACAGGTACTTCTGCATTGATCACCTACGATGGGGCTACCGGACAGCAACTTTGGAGAAAATCCTACAATCCGAATACGGCAAACGAATTCGGTATCAAGGTCAGTTTCACACCGGCCGGAAACATCGCCTATCTCTGCCGCGGCTGGACCGGCTTTGTGGCACGTTACACAACGGTGCAATACGGCGACACCGGACAATTCCAATGGGCAACCGTCTACAGCCAAACTGCGTCCGACCGTGAGCCAGTGGAATTAGTCGTTGCTCCGAACAATACAATTGTCACTGCAGGTTGGTGGCTCGATGGCACCACCACCAATGCGAATTACGTCCTGGCCGGTTACAACCCGAATGGCACCGTGCAGTTCACGAACACCTGGGCCAACACCGCTGCCACAACTTCCAACCCCGATTACCTGCGATCAATGACCCGCGATAATTCGGGCAGCTACATCGTCACGGGAGAAAGCGCCACGGAGTTCTACAACCAGTTCCTTTACCGCATGGTCACCATCAAATACGGGATAGGACTCGTCGGAACGGAAGACATCGAATCCGGGCTTCAGGTCCCCAACAATGCTTTTTATCCGAACCCCTCCGCTTCGGGTCGGTTCCGGATGGCCGATCTCGGAATTCAGTTCCCGCTAACGGGTGCCCGCGTTTACGATAGCCGTGGAAGTTTAATCCAACTCCTTCAATCAGAGCAGTCGGAACTTGATCTCAGTTCATACGGATCGGGGCTGTTCGTGGTATACCTACCCCAATTGAACCGTAGCTACCGACTGCTGGTCCCTTGATTTTGGATCTGCGTGTAGGAACCGCACCAAAGCGCCATGTGAATCCCATCGAGGGGTAAGCACAAAACAGATGATGTCTTCAGCATAATATGCAGTATATCACTGTTGGTGTATCAATACCCTTTACATTGGTCATGCTTTACGTAGATGAAAGAAGCATTACCGACAGGGCAGAGTGATCGGGAATACCTGGTGGACATCATTCGGGGTTTTGCGTTGGTTGGCGTCCTGCTGGCGAATTTCTCTTCATACGTCGAACAGCAAACCCCGGAGCCCATACTCAACGCCATATCCACCTGGCCTGATCGCTTTTTATCCGGGTTCAATGTGCTTTTCCTAGAGTGGAAATTCATGAATCTGTTTTCAATTCTCTTTGGCTATGGCTTCGGACTGATTCTTGAAAGTGTATCCAGAAAAAACATCAATCCGAACACCTTTTTTCTAAAGAGGATGATCTGGTTGTTTGTATTTGGATTTATCCATTGCCTATTCTGGTGGGGCGATGTATTACACCTTTATGCAATGAGTGGAATACTGCTGCTATTCTTCAAAGAAAGATCCACAAAAACCATTCTGTACATATCCGTCGTGTGTATGTTCCTGATTCCGGTATGCATAGCCTACCTGCTACGGAATCGACCAGAAACATTTACAGCAGCAGATATGGCATCGGTTTACATGCAATACAAACAAGAATCACTGATTGACCTGTTCAGCTTCAATCTGCAGTTTTATTATCGCATGTTCATCGACTCCGGAAGCAATTTTCACGATATCATCCAGACACTGGGGAGATTTCTCTTCGGATTTTTTCTGATGCGTGTCCGATTTTTCCAATCACCGGATTCAAAAACCGCGATGTTCAGGAAAATCATAGCCATATCAGGCCCACTGGCAATCTCTTATTTTGTTTTCAGATGGCTACTCATGAATGACGATCTTGACCTGAATCGATATCTGACATCACTGATTCTGTCCGTAGGCATATTCTGCACAACTACTTTCTATGTCTGTATGTTGGTTCTGGCTTACCTTCAGCTTGGCATGAATCGTTTCTTCTCAGCTCTTCGAGATTTGGGTCGGATGACACTCTCCAACTATCTGCTGATTTCCACTTTTCTCGTGTTGCTATTATACGGTGTCGGATTAAACAAACTGGGCGAAATATCCATTCATACCAGTTGGTTGCTCGCACTCGTATGGTTATCCTTAGAGGTACTATTCAGTGTCCTCTGGCTAAAAAAATTCCGTTTCGGACCTCTGGAGTGGATTTGGAGACAGCTTACCTATTGGAAAAGAATCCCCATAGCGAAATAAGCTAATTTCCTTCAACCGTTTTTTCTGTTGGCTTAAGAAACTAGTTACGAACGTACAATATGGATACGGCTATCACTTCCAATGGTCAAAGCCACTAGTTAAAATGAAACAGTAATTTTTAACCGGTTATAGGGCGGTATATTGGATAACATCAGTTTCTCACCGTCCGCTTGCTCATTCCACTGAGATCGAGGATACGAATACCGGTTACTCCAGCCGTGTTGCCTGAAAGAACAATCGGTCCGCTTGTCGGATTGGGATATACAACCCAGTTATCCGACTCTACATCACCCTGCAGACCCGTAGTCAGCAAGGGTCCATAGCTCAAATCAAGAACCGGTGCGAAATCGGGATCCTGTGAATCACTCATGGTAAGCAAGCCGCCACTGCCTGGTGCAGAAATACGGATTTGTGTGATGGAATCATTTCCGATGAACGGAAGCAAAGCCGAAGGAATTTCAATGCGTACCCAGTCACCGTCAGAAGCTGTTGATCCGAAGATACACGGGCTGGCAGACGCATTTGCCGGTGCGCTGTGGTCGTTCGCGTCCACATTGGCAGTGATACCCAATGATCCGGTGGTGATTCCGATCTGTACGGAAGCCGGTGTTGCAAAAGGGTTGGTTCCGGTGAGTGCACTGCGTCGTAGAAAAAGGTTCGCTGCTGCAATACCGGTATCCGGAAGTGTTGTTGTATTAAATGATAAAATCACCGACCAGTCCTCCGCATTGGCTGTACCGACCTGTAGCTGTGGAACCGTATTCGAAAGGGACGAGGAGGATCCGGCAAGTAAGCCTCCTTCAGCCAACAGGGCCGTATCCTGCATCATGGCCTTGTGGTAAAACTTCTGCATATGCCAATCGGCTAGTGCCAAATACCCGCCGGGTGATAAATGAAAACAATCGCGGAAAAAGCCGTAGTTGCGCATCGAGCCCTTGGGAGAAGGATAATCCGGATAGCCCTCAGGAAGCGGCGCAGTGAATGGGAGATATGTTCCCCCTGGAGGCACACCAAGTGGCGTGGTCTGACCATATACGTACTGCATGAGCCCAGTCGCTTTCACAAAACTGACTTGGGGATCATTCGCCGCAAGGGTATCCATTGCATCCGAATAGCTATTCAATATTCCATTCAGCTGTGTGAACGTCGGAAAGCTCATATTCGCCCAAGTTGCATAGAAAGGGTGAGAAGAAGGAAAGGCAAGCTCTCCGATGATCTCTCCGAAATTCGGGTACGCATATCCGCTCCACAAGATCTGAATGCCCGGACGCTGTTGCTTGATGAAGTCGATGAGGGTGACCAGTCGCACATACACCGAATCAAGTAGCGAATCGGTTTGAAATGCGGTATAGGTGGTATCCCAATTGCCAAGCACATCGTTTCCACCAAGACTAAGGTGTACGAAATCGATGCTCGGATATTGAGCAAGCCGCGTCTGGATTTCGCTCAACTTGGCCGGCGTCAGGAAATCGGCTGTTTGGGTGCCGTTCACCGAAAGGACCGAATTGGAATAGAAGCGCGCATTGGTATATCCCCAGCGCGCGAGTGCAGAATTCAGCGTGTTATCAGTATTCATGAACTGAGCCCAGCTGTCGCCCAACAGAAGAATCCGGGGTTGAGGGGTCTCCTGGCATTGGGCAAGGGCAGCATGAGTGAATAAAATTGCTGCGATAAGGTGTAAAAAATGTTTCATTGGCACGTTTATATTTGAACTAAAGGTATCCATTTTTCCAATCGCACTGCATCTGACTACCTTTGAAGGGATGTGCGGCCGCTATGTACTCATTGAAAAGCTTGAAGCCTATGAGCAGCGCTTCCATGCAAAAGCATTCCCTGCACCACCGCGCGTGGTCCTGCCGCATTTTAACCTGGGCCCTGGCGCGCTCGCACCGGTTATCCTCAATACCGACCCCAATCACATCCGCTGGTTACGCTTCGGCATGACACCATTCTGGGCGAAGAAATCGATGTTACTTTTCAACGCCCGCAGCGAAGGCGATCACAATAGCGATGACAATCCCGGATTTCGGGGAGCGCGCGGAATCATCACCAAGCCCGCATTTCGAAAACCGATCCGTTCGCAACGCTGCCTCGTAATTGCTGACGCATTTATTGAAGGTCCCAAGCAGGAAAAACTCGACAAACCTTATCTGGTTTTTATCCAACGCAGACCATTCGCTTTTGCAGGCATTTGGGACGAATGGGCAGATCCGGAGACCGGAGAAATCATTTCGTCGTTTGCCATCATAACGACCACACCGAATACAGTCTTGCAGAAAATAGGACATCACCGCTCACCGGTCATCCTCCACGAAAACAACGAACGGCGTTGGCTTCAGGATATTCCACTTTCGGAGGTGACTGCCCTACTCGACCCGTATCCGGCAACCGGCATGAACGCTTATCCGCTTGATAAACGGATTAAACATCCGCGTGAAAACGATCCAACCTTACTGAATCCGGTCGGCCCCAGTGTGGTGCCCGAAAAAGAATTGCGTATCGTGCAGGATTTGAAATTGCAGGGAATGGGTTACACCAAACGCGATGATCGTCCGCAGCAGGGAAGCCTTGAACTACTGTAAGAACCCTGCAGCAGGCGGATACAAGAGATGGATTGAGTGAACTACAATGCGGTGAAAAACTTGTCCCAAACACAAGCCCGGACCAAAAAATTACCGATTCCGTTGGGGGCCGCCACTCCTCCTCCCCAGCACAAACTTAGGCGTTTGAAAGGACATAGTCGTCACGATAAACGTTTGTACACAGGTAGTTTTCACGAACTCAAACCATTCAAAATCCAGTTTCTTCCTTGAACAAATCATCTGGAATTATGGTTGTACTGATATTCCACCGATAATTATATTTCCTTTAGAACATCCTTTCTTCAACAGTGTATTGAGCAAAAAAAACGGGGAGCGATTTGCCCCCCGTTTTTTCCGTTTAGATCCGATTAAAAATCACCGGCCTCCACAAATGAGATTTTGTCTGGCTGAATCCACTTCTTGAGCGCGGTATTGACATCTGCTGTCGTCAGCGAGCCCATGCGTGTTTCAAGCGAAGCATCCCAGGAGAATGAACGATCCCAGCGCAGGTAATTGTTCATGCGTGAAGCCAATTCACGGTCCTGCGAGCGACTCACGTTGCGGTTTTGCAAGTATCCCTTCACGGCATCCTGGAGTTCGGTCTCTGTTACACCTTGGGTTGTAATCCGGGTCAACTCATCCTTGTATGCTGTAATGAGACGATCGAGATTATCGGGGTTGAAAATGGCGTAGCTGCCGAACATGCCGGCCTTTTGTGTTTGTCCGGCCTGAATGTAGGATCCGATTCCATAGCTGATACCTTCTTTCTGTCGCACGCGAACCGCCAAACGTGAATTCAGGAATCCGCCACCGAGGATGTAATTGCCAATGACCAATGCAGCGAAATCAGGATCATCATCATGCAACTGCAGGTTCATGCCGCACATGAGCATCGCATTCTTCTTGTCGGGCGTATTCACTTTCTCCGTTTTGGGCGTCACATCGAAGTACTCATCCTTAGCCTCTTCATAAGCCACCGTAGCCTTCCAATTGTCGAGTGCAGTGGAGAGCGCCCCTAGCGTGGCCTTCTCGTCAAAATCTCCCACAACAGAAACCGTTGCGTACTGTCCGTTGTAGAACTGCTGATAAAAACCCTTTACGTCTTCAATCCGTGCTGCCTTGGTTGCCTCCAGCTGCTCATCGAAATTCATCGAATAACGCACATCGCCCTTGGCATAGGGATTGGTCAGGCGGGAGAACAGTACCGAGGCAATGGCCTGAGGCTCGCTCTTCTGCGATTCGATTCCGGCCAGTTGTTCTTCCTTGAGTTTTTCGAATTCGGCAGGAGGAAAAACCGGATGGCGCAGCATCTCCTCGATCAAGGCAATGACCTTCACAAGGTTGTCGCGTGTAGTCTGAACCGAAATATTAACATCCTGTCCGTTGGCA
>JAJTFW010000092.1 GCA_021299095.1 Sphingobacteriales bacterium
TTTTACCGGAAAAACAGGGATGGAAAACCAGGGTCTGGTCCCGGCCAGAGCGGGCCGAAATCCTCCTGAACCGATTATTGTTGATAAATACGATTCCATTTTACTTTGTTTAATTATTTGTATTTCAACATAATAAACATGTTTTTGGCCTAATTTCCGATTAAATACGGCCGGGTTATCAACAGGTGTCAAACCTTCATTACTTTCGGTCATCTGATTAAGCCTGAACCCTGATGAGCCGATTGGCGTACAACGGGGGAATTAAAACACACCTTTCATATGTCTAACCTTACCCCAACGAGTCGCCAGAGGGGATGTGTTGTGTTGTGTTGCATGGCTTTATATCTGATTTCCCTGATGGGGAATGTGGCGATAGCACAAGAGTATCGAAAACGCGAACTTCAGCTGGATCGCGAACCCTTGCCCGTGTTCGACGAAGCAAATCTGCGTGCAAAAATGCGTGCCGACGGTTTGGCAGAGCCGGTCATCGATAAATTGGTGGCTCAGCACAGGTCCTGGTATGCTGAGGGCCGAAAAGTAGCCTGGACTCATGGTGCCGCAAAGTCAAATCCGCCTACAACCCAAGCAGCGTGTAGCGGATTGGGTGTTGAAAACGGATGGGGAGCTATTAAGCAGCGGTGCAGGCATTGATCCGAATACACCCGGTCCAAACCCAGGTGACCCTGCACTTCCGGTCGTATGTCCCGGGTTCGGTACCACATCAATCGTACTGAATCCGAATTGCCTGGATGGTTATCTCTGCGAACAACTCACCTATCCGCTTACTGTAACTTCGACAGATACCAATTTCGTGTACGCCTATGCATTGGTCATACAGGATGGTAATAACAGCGGAGGTCCTCCGCACAACGCTGACAATCAACCCTACGTTGAATTCTCAATACTCGATGCCTCCGGGAATCCCATTCCTTGCTCTTATCAACGCTATGTTGGCGGGAACAATGCTCCTGGTTTTTATGATGTGAACGGACAAGGATGCGCTGACATTGGAGACTTGTATAAAACTTGGAGTCTGGTCGGAGTCAATTTGGCAGGCTATGTCGGACAGACATTGAATGTAGTGATTACCAATGTGGATTGTGCATTGGGCGGTCACTTTGTCAAATCGTACTGGGATTTTCTCTGCGGAACAACAACCCTAACAGCCGGTTGTGTTGGCAATCAATCGACCATTTGTGGTCCGGAGGATCCGAATATCGCATACAATTATCAGTGGCTGGTCAATAATACGCCGGTTCCGGGGGCTACGCAGCAATGCGTTACGCTTACTCCTGCACAAGGCGATACCATCAAGGTGCTGGTTACGACCGCTGACGGATGTGGCTTCGTGATGGCCTATACTCCTGAATTGAATACGCCTGCATTCACCTACAGCGGGATTTGCAATCCAATCAATTTCGCCGGAACGACCACAAGCAACGGAACCAGTGTACCTACAGGTTGGAACTGGAGCTTTCCCGGTGGAACTCCAGCCAGCGCCAGTACACAGAACGCCAGCGTGACCTACCCGGGGCCGGGTAATTATACGGCTACACTTACCGTTAGCTATTCCAGCGGGTGTACTTCTGTAAGCAATCAGTCTGTTTCAATTACAGGCAGCGGTGTAACTGCCGCCTTCCTAACTGATTCGGTGTGCGATGGATTGCCGGTGGTGATGACGGATCAGTCGACTGCAGCTGCAAGTGATCCGATAGTGACCCGGAACTGGACCTTCATTGGAGGCAATCCGGCCACAGCTTCAGGAAACAACCCGTCGGTTCTTTATCCGCCAGGAAGTCATACCGCACAACTCACGGTTGTGACGGCTGCAGGATGTTCTTCATCGGTCAGCCGCCCAGTGTATGTATACCGAAAACCGGAGGCTGCTTTCACGGCTCCGGGAACTGGGTGTACCCCATTCTGCCACACGTTCATTGATAATTCCAATTCGCCCGATGGTGCCATCAGTCAGCGTCTCTGGCTTTTTCAAAATGGGAGCCCATCAAACTCGAATCAACCCAACCCCCGCATATGCTGGTCTACACCCGGAAGCCATGCCGTACGCTTGACCGTTGAATCGCAATACGGTTGTAAAGACACGGTTGATGTGCCTACGGCTGTTCAGACCATTCCTGCGCCTACGGCATCGATAAGCGGAAACGCCCGTGTATGTGTTAACGAAGCACCGCCTCTTATCACACTAAACGGTGGAAACAGCACAGGTCCGTATACGTTCAGTTACACGGTAAACGGAAGTCCCAATCAGGTCGTTTCAGGTCTGAACGGAACGGCTACCATTCAGGCTGCAACAAATCAAGTAGGCACGTTCAACTATGTTGTTACAGGTGTTGTTTCGTCCAGCCAGCCGGCATGCTCAAGCCAGGTAAACCAACAAGTTCAGGTAATCGTCGAGGAAACTCCGGAAGCTGATTTCCTTGCTGTACCGAAAGATTGTCCAAGTTCAGCTACGATTGATTTCCGTAATCAGACCGTGAACGGCTATTCATATCTGTGGGATTTCGGTGATGGACAATTCTCCACAGAAACCAACCCCGAACATTACTTCTACAATGGGGATGAATACACGGTAAGCCTGCTTGCCATCTCGCGCATCGGTTGCCGTGATTCACTCGAAAAGACGATTGATGTGGAACAAGACTTCCGCCTGTGGACGCCCAACGCCTTTACGCCGAACGGTGACAACAAGAACGAGCGCTTCTATCCAGTCTGGATTTCCGCATCAAAAATCCGCTTCAGCATTTTCAACCGCTGGGGAACACCCGTCTTTATCAGCGAAGAACTGGGGAAAGGGTGGGACGGTACACTCAATGGAGCCGATGTTCCCGAAGGGGTTTATGTGTTCCGGGTTGAGGCGACCGACCTTTGCGAGAAGCAAAAGACATTCACAGGAAAATTCTTCCTGGTACGTTAATGCGTATACCGAAGCCGTACAATTGACATTATCGCATCAGGTGTACAAATCCTGTTATGCGCTTCCAACTTGAACTCGAATCCGGAATCAGGATGTAATAATACACACCGTCCGGCTCATCGATGCGACGCATGTTCCGCCCGTTCCAGCCCTTGGATATGGGACCGGTAAAAACTTCAGCACCCCATCGGTTGAAGACCACCAGCACTCCATCTTCACCCACAGGGAGTTGGACTGTAAACAAGTCGTTGATGTCGTCACCATTTGGTGTAAACACATTCGGAACGATAATATCAAAATCGATTTTGCTGCACGAATCCTGTACCACAGTCCAAGTTGCTGTTGAGGTACACCCATCGCGTGTGAGAAAAGCCATGTACGTTCCAAAATCACTTGCACCAGGGGAGGGTAGGATATAGGTGTCGGTAAACAAGGTATCACCAAGTGGTGATATCCACACCGGATTGATGGCGTTTGCAGATGTTGCATAAAGTACCAAGCTGTCCCCCGGACATACAGTCGTATCGCCACTGAGCTGTAAATCAGGTAGCGGGCTGAACAAAACAGACACGGTATTACTCAGGAATTCACACCCCGCAGAATCGGTCAAAATACACGTTATCGTATCGGAATCGTAAACAAGTACCTGCGAACCGGAAACAGAAAGTCCAGGCCAATTCAGCAATCCACTACTCGAAGTTGCTGTAACGATAAGGGTATCGCCGATACAGGCTACAGTATCGGTAGCCGAAACAGTTACGAATCCAGGGACGGGAGCTTGCAATAAAACGGAGTCCGTCTTGGCCGGACACATCCCGTTCGAAACAGTCAATGTATAAACACCAGCATCTACCGCACTGTAACTCGTTATCAGTATGGAGTCGGAGGATACAAGCTGACCTCCAGGCAGTATCCATTCGTGCTCAAAGGGTATTGGAGGCTGTGATTGAATCACGACAACTTGTGCTGAACAAAGTGGATCGTGGATTAACTGAAAATCCGGAACAGAATCGAACACCGAAATAACTACCGTATCCGGAATGCTTGAACACTGCCCGTTTGTGAGTGTGATTATATAGGCGCCCGCATCAGCAGGAGTTGCTGATGGAATCAACACATCTGGAATTCCGGTTTGCGTAAATCCGTTGGGACCATTCCAAACAGGCGTTTCAAATCCGATAATCAACGGTTGGATGTAGAGGATGTCACCTTCACAAATCGAATCATCTGCGAGTATCATCACAGGCCTTGCAATGCTATCTGCAAACACACTTACAGGTGCTGAAGTAGCTGAACACCCATTCGGATCTGTCACTACAAGTGTGAA
>JAJTFW010000041.1 GCA_021299095.1 Sphingobacteriales bacterium
GATATTGAGCTCAGGGAAAGATGCACGCAACTCGACCAGGTAATTATCAAACCCCATCCCGCCATACACCTCAGGCTCCCGTATACCCAGGAGGTTAAGGTTAGGCCCGTTGACAATTTCGATGCGCACCTCGCTAAAGTAAGGCATTCCGTGCTGACAGCCTCGGTATCTTCGTCCTATGGGGCCGGCCTGGAACATAGCAATTAAAGGATTCAAAAGCTACCTGCGGCTTGAGCGGAGCCTATCGGCCAACACCCTTTCGGCCTACATCCACGATGTGGAGAAACTGGCCACTTATCTCGAATACAAGCAAGAGAAATTTGCGCCGGAACACATTCGACACGAGCAACTACAGGGGTTTATCCGATGGGTCAGTGAATTGGGCATGACTCCCCGAACTCAGGCCAGGGTGCTCTCTGGAATAAAGGCATTTTACAAGTACTTGCTGATGGAAAATCTGATTTCAGACGATCCGACAAGTCTCATAGAAGGCCCCAGAACAGGACATAAACTGCCCGACTTTTTAAGTGTGGAAGAAATCAACCAGCTTCTTGCCGCCATCGACCTGAGCAAACCCGACGGAATCCGAAACCGCGCGATGCTTGAAACCCTTTATTCCTGTGGATTGCGCGTATCGGAACTTACCGGCTTGTTAATCAGCCAAACCTATATGGACTCCGGCTTTGTGAAGGTGACAGGAAAAGGCGACAAGGAACGCATTGTTCCCATTGGGAGTTCAGCACTGAAGCAGATTGGAATTTATACAGAGTCGGTCCGTTCCCATTTGAACATTCAAAAAGGACATGAGGACCACCTGTTCCTAAACCTTCGGGGTCGCAGGATTTCCAGAATAAGCGTGTTCAATGCCATAAAACAACTGGCCCAACTTTCAGGCATCCGTACAAGCATCAGTCCACACACCTTTCGCCATTCCTTCGCGACGCATCTGGTGGAAGGCGGTGCAGACCTTCGGGCAGTGCAGGAAATGCTTGGCCACAGCAGCATCACAACGACCGAAATCTATACACACCTCGATCGCGACTACCTGCGGTCTACCATTCTGCAATTTCACCCGAGGGGCTAGACAACAAAATCACCTGCAATCTGTTTTACACTCATGAAACTATTCAGAACTCTTACGCTTCACGTTTTTCTGTTGCACTTCCTCATCCCACAGCTCAGTCAGTCACAGGACAATCCGGAATTCGCACGCGCTGTAAGGCTACAGGAAGACGGAAGGTGGGAAGACGCCTTCCCTGTCATCAAAGGATTACTTAAAGCTGATAGCAGCAATTCGGAATTTTTATGGAGAACATCTTTTTTATATTCTCAACTCGGTGTCAGGCAAAATACCGAAACCAACAAGCAAATCTGGTATAAGAAAGCGCTCTACCTGGCTCAAAAGGCTGTATCCGTAGCGCCCAAGAGTGCCAATTGCCATTACGCGTATGCACTAGCCCTAGGCCGTATCAACGAAAACGCATCCAGCAAGACTAAAATCGACAATGCCAAGTTGATCAAAACCGAAGCGGAATTGGCGATCCGGTATGACCCTAAACTGCCGGGGCCTTACCATATCCTTGGAAGATGGCACCGCATCGTAGCTGACTTCAATGCGTTTGAGCGCACCATGATTTCAGCCATTTTCGGATCATTGCCCGGCGGCACCTATGAAGATGCCATAAAGAATTTTGAAAAGGCAATTACCTTGGAACCCCAGGCTGGCATTCATTATTACGAATTGGCTGTTACGCTCGAAGAACGCGACAACAAAGGAGATCGTGAAAAAGCCATCCAGTGGCTAAACAAGGCCATTCAGTTGCCAGTCCGCACAGAGGCCGACAGAGAACATCGTTCGCTGTGCAACAATCTACTGCACAACCTCAAATCATGAGGACTTTTTAAGGAGCCCGGATAACCAATCAAAAATTTCCGGAGCGACTTTCAGCTTGTGCAGTACGCCAAGATAAACTGCCGAAGTAAACACGACCCTCAGCAAAGTTGTAGAGAAAAGAAGCCAATGCAGTTGCCAGCGCTGCTCCGGCCATTCCCAGCCATGGTATGAATGCGACTTGAAACCCAAGTAGCAACACAGCCAACACCACCAGCATTGCAGCTCCATAACTGTACTTTTCAGAGGTGAACAGCACTGCCGCATTCAGTCCGGTAGCCATATTGAATAAACAACCGATGCTCAAGATCATGACGATGACTGCGCCTTCCTCATAGCCTGAGGGGAGAAACGTGAATAAATCGGCGATATTCAGATTGATATGCAGGAATAGAAAACAACCCGCCACAAACATATACAGACTCGACTTCCGGTAAATGGATCGGATCTCTTCCAAATCTCCCTCCTGCCATGCAAAAGAAATACGTGAGGATGCAATCCGATCGAAGGCATTGAGTGGTGCTTCAATCACCGTAGGAATGAACGCTGCCACGGTATACACACCCACGAATGCCAATGGCAGGTACTGACCAATCATGAGCGCATCAAAAACCTTCAAACCAATGGATGCCACACCTGCCAGCCACAAAACCAGACCATAACGAAACATCTCCCTGAGTTGCGACTTTCCGATGACCTGAAAGTCGATTCGAATCGAGGGCTTATCGAAGATCAGAACATATCCAGACAACACCAGCAACTGAATCAGAAAGACCGCACAATAGCTCATCACAAATCCATCGAGTGTAATCCACTTCAAAAAATAAAGACTTACGGCTAGTATGGTCAGCAAGCGAACACCAACATCGTTCAGATAAGAAGGAATTGTAGACTTGTAGTTGGCGATGCAATACGATGTCAGGACATTCACGAATGAAAGCGAAAAGATCAGCGGAAATACATATTCGAAATAGGTATTGAAAAGCGGGGATTCTGCCGCGTAACGATCCTGAATAAAGTCACTAAATACCCATAGCAGGATTCCGGACAACAGATATCCGGCAATTGGCACCAACAGCATGTAACCTAAAAACCCATGGTGACGATGAGTCTCATTTTTGAACCTTGGAAAAAAGCGTATGGCCGTATTCGTTACACCCATGGGCACAAAGGTGGCTACGAGCATGGAGAAGGCATACAACACCCGTGTAAGTCCAAGCTCCTCTTTGGTCAGAAATTGGGGTTGAATAATAAGCAGATTCACAAAGCCGATCAGGATACCGGCATAAGTCGATATGGTATTCTTGATTCCCTGGCGTTTTACGACTCCCATGCACTTGCAGTTAAACCATCAGTCCATCCAGGCCGAATTCCATTGCAGCAGGGTAAAAACAAACCAAAGGCGCTCAAAATCCTGTAGTCGTCCACCGAGGTAGTCCTCGCGCAATTGCCTGACCAATTTCGGGTCGACGAGGTCCTGTCTTTTCAAGGCCTGATCACCCATGACATCCAATAAAAGACCCTTTAAATCAGCGGCCATCCAGTGTTTCACCGGAACGCCGAAACCCATCTTGGGCCGCTCCATCAATTCACGGGGAACACGTGTGTGAACGATGTCTTTTAAAATCCGCTTCGATACGCCGTCTTTCAATTTGAATTCAACAGGCAATCGCATCGCCCATTCTGCAAGCCGATGATCGAGAAAGGGTTCCCGTCCTTCCAGACTGACCGACATGGAGGCGCGGTCTACTTTCTGTAAAATATCATCCACCAGATACGTCCTATATTCGGTAGCAAGTACTCGATTCAACAACTCTGTTTTTTGATTGAAGAGAGAATCATCCTCGAAGGCTCCACCTAAGAAGTGCGTCGTATTGCGTATCAAAGCAGCGATTTCAGCTCTCGAAAAAGTCTGATTCAACAAATCGAATGCCTCAACCGGACCACCCGCCTTCAAAAACTGAATCAGTCGACTCCGCCTGTCAGCTGAAGAAATCGAATGCTGTTTTTGGGGAATAAGCTGCACGAGTTGCCGAAGTCCGGTCCTTAAAAAAGAAGGAAGCTGTTCGCGTCGTTTTAAAAAACGACCCGCCCGGGCATGGCGCGGATATCCCGCAAACAATTCATCACCGGCATCAGCAGAAAGCGCTACAGTAACATGCTGCCGTGCAACCCGGCTGACAAGCGTTGTTGGAACAGCAGAAGAATCGCCAAAGGGTTCATCGTAAATCTTCGGAAGCTCGGGAATGATATCCTTGGCATCGGACAATGTGCATCGTACTGTCAAGTGTTGCGTGCCGAGGTGCCTGGCTACTTTTTCTGCATAGGCGCTTTCATCAAAGCTTGCATCGTCGAACCCGATGGTGTAGGTGTTTAGTGGTTTACCGGATCCCGACAACAATGCAGCCACCGCCGTGCTATCGTATCCCCCACTGAGAAACACACCAACGGGAACATCAGCGACCATCCGGTATTGAAATGCCGACTCCATCAACTTCGTGGTTTCCTGTAATGCTTCAGCGTAGGAGATATCACTCAATGGCTGATTGACGGTATCGAGCACATTCCAATAGGTTTGTGCACTCCGTTTTCCTGAATTCAGATCGAATTGAATAAACTCACCTGGAGAAACCTTGAATGTATCCTTGAAAATGGTATGCGGCGCGGGGATATTGCCATAGCGGAAGTACAATCCCAAACCCTCCGGATTCACGCTCTTCGCAAAAGAGGGATGGCGGTGAAAAGCCTTCAATTCCGATCCGAACAACATCCCATTCGGGTGCACATGATAAAAGAGCGGTTTAACACCGGCTCTGTCACGAATAAGCGTCAAGGTGTTTTTTGCGGGCTCAAGTACCGCAATAGCAAACATGCCGATCATGCGACTGAGCGCAGCGGGACCCCAACGGAGCCATGCCTGTAAAACAACTTCAGTGTCGGAATTGGACCGAAATGATATTCCGGACCTTTCAAGTTCCTGCCGGATTTCACGGTAGTTGTACACCTCGCCATTCATCATGATCCAATTCATCCGCGTGGGATCAGACATCGGTTGGTGACCAGCAGCACTCAGATCTATAATGGCCAGACGGCGAAAGCCCAAACCAACCGAGGTCTCTCCACAACGGATAAACTCGGCACCTCCATCATCAGGTCCTCTGTGAAACAAGGATTCGGCCATGGACTCCGCAAGAGACAGGTCGCCCTGCCCGCGGTAATCCAGAAATCCAGCGAATCCGCACATACCTCACAAAGCTAGCAAATGCATTAATCCTCGAATTTGGTATTTTCACGACTCAATCCATGCCTACACTACTTCCATACACGATTCCGGGGACTTCGAAGCCGCTTTCACGCGAAAACGACACCTTGGTCGGACCCGGTGGCGAGCGCTTTCCCATCGTCAACGGAATCCCGCGCTTTGTTCCCGAAAACAACTACGCCTCCGCGTTTGGACTGCAATGGAAAACCTTTGCGAAAACACAGCTCGACAGTTTCAGTGGAACACGAATCACCCGTGACAGGCTTGAACGTTGCCTGGGCTCCGAAATTCATGCACTGAAAGATAAAACCGTTTTGGAAGTAGGTTCTGGTGCGGGCCGGTTCACAGAACTGCTTGTGGAAGGAGGTGCCATGGTTCACTCTGTTGATCTTAGTGTCGCCGTTGAGGTGAACCGCGAAAACATCGGCCCTGCATCCAACTACACTATCGCGCAGGCAAGTGTGTATGAACTGCCCTACCCTGATCAAGCATTTGATATGGTGGTCTGTCTTGGCGTGATTCAACACACGCCTGATCCAGAAAAAACCATCCGATGCCTATGGTCTAAGGTGAAACCAGGCGGACAATTGGTCATTGACCATTACAAGTGGAGAATCGGATATTACTCCACCCTTACTCCGATTTATCGGGCCATACTAAAAGAAATGCCACCCAAAACATCCAAGAAGATTGTCGATGGACTGGTCAATTTCTTTTTTCCGTTGCATTGGGCTTTCAGAAATCTTGCGCCACTCAACTGGCTGTTACACCGCGTTTCTCCACTCATTGTGTATATGAATGAGTTCCCGGAACAGGACCGGAAATTCCATTACGAATGGAGTAAACTCGACACCTACGACCAGCTGACGGATTATTACAAACACCTTCGCAGCCAAGAGCAAATCAGGAAAACGCTTGAATCGCTTGGCGGAAGGGAAATCTGGATTCATATCGGAGGCAATGGAGTTGAAGCACGCTGCACACGATGAAGCCGGAAGAAAACAAAGCTGATAAAGCCGGCGAATCCTACTGGACTCATTTTTGGCAACAGCTTCCATTCCCTGCACCGATAGATGTCAGCCGGAAAGTTGCCGGCAGTTATGTCCACCGCAAACTCGACGAACATTTTAACTTCGTGTTTTCAAACCTGAATCCCCCTGAACTGGATTTACTGGAAATAGGGTGTGGCAATTCGGCTTACTTGTCTTTTTTTCACCATAGGTATGGATTCCGTGTGCACGGGATTGACTACTCATCCTATGGCTGCCAACGGACGCGGGAAATATTAAAACGAGACGAAGTTGCAGGAAACATCATGCATGGAGATTTGTTCGAACCTCCACAAGAGTTACTTGGACGCTTTGACGTCGTGTGCTCATTTGGGGTAGCCGAGCACTTTGAAAACACCAGCGATGTCATTCTAAGGATGTCAGATTTTGTCAAGCCAGGCGGACTTTTAATTACAACCATACCCAATCTGAGTGGTCCAACCGGATTGATTCAAAAGTACTTTAACCGACCTGTGTACGACATACACAGGGTCATGAACCTGGGTGACCTGAAACAACACATCCAGAAGGCTGGTCTTGAAATCGTGCTGGCGTCCAGGTTCGTTCCCATTTCATTTGGGGTTACGCTCGAAGAAATCGACGGTAAACAGGTCAGGTATAAAGGATTGAAGCGCTTTTTACTGAAAGGACTTCAGGTGATTGAGAAAATCATGTGCAGGGTAGATGACCACCTGATTGCATTGCCGAAAACAGATTTCTGGTGCGCAGGTTTTATTGTCACGGCTAGAAAGCCCACCGAACCGCTGGCATGATACTGCACTGCTTTCTGAACCGATCTACCTTTATCATGAAGGATCAATCGATTTTGGAAGACACCTCGAAAACGGATACCTATCACGTTAAAATAACCCGCAAAACATTCCTTCCGATTGCGCTCGTTCGCCAATTCCTTTTTCTACTTTTCAGCGGCTGGCGTTACAGACTCATCGTCATTCAATTCGCCGGATACCACAGCCTGCTACCGTGTTTGTTCGCCAAGCTGACTGGCAGGAAATCATTGATTATAGCCGGAGGGACCGACTGTGTTTCTTTCCCCGGAATCCGGTATGGAAATTTTTACAGACCCCTATTAAAGGATTTTACACGCTGGTCGTACCTGCTTTGTGATGCCATCGCCCCAAAACACCTGACGCTTTGGGAGTACGACTACCACTACGATAAGCACGAACCATCGAAGCAAGGCATTCTTCATTTCACCGGAATGACAAGAAAGCAGGTTGTACCCATTGAAAACGGATACGATACTCAAAAGTGGTCACTGACTCAACCTGACAGAATCAAGAACAGTTTTATCACCGTTACGGGAGCACTGGAATATCCGTTCCAAAGCCAGCTGAAGGGGATTGATATGATTTTACAACTTGCGGCAAAGCACCCCGAATGCACGTTCACTATCGTAGGAGTGCCACGTACGGATTTTTTCGGTTCGATATCTGAAAATGTACGCCTATTGCCTCCGGTTAAAAATGAATCACTGGTCGAATTGTTCAACACCCAAGAGTATTACATGCAACTTTCAATGGCCGAGGGATTTCCGAATGCACTGTGTGAAGCCATGCTTTGCGGATGCACTCCCATCGTGTCGAGTGTGTTTTCCATGCCTGAAATCGTCGGCGATAACGGCTACATACTGACGCATCGGGACACACTGGAATTGGATCGGCTAATGGAAAATGTGCTGAGAAATGGGCCTAAGAACCCATCAGCCGTTCGTTCACAAATCAGCGAACGTTATTCGATTCAAGTGCGCGCAGAAAAACTCCGCAACTTGGTCTTATCCCTTGGGTGCTGACCTACCGTGTTCAAGCCACCAGCGCAAGACGACCAGACGCCAAACCAAATTGGCATGCGTATCGTCACCCTTCCTGAATTGTGAAATCAACTGCGCAATCTGCTTTCGATTCAACCAATCAACCGAATTGAATTCCTGATCCAGTAAAAAACGCAACGGTCCGCGCAGCCAGCGAACCTCACCTGGTGTAACAAACCCCTTCTTGTCTTTACGGCCGGCAATGGCCTCGGGCAAGGTACCCACCATGGATTGACGGAGCACTTGCTTGGTAACTCCACGGTTGATCTTGCAGGAATCCTGCAAAGAGAATACGTACTCTACAAGTCTATGATCCAAAAACGGAACACGCGACTCGATGGAGAAAGCCATAGAATTTCGGTCTTCAAACTGCAGCAGGGTTGGCAGACTGGATACCGTTGTGAGTGTATGCAAAAACCGGTTCAGGCGAGAGCCCTGCTGATCAGCAATGGAGAACGGGACTGACTTGTCAAGTCCCACAAAAGGAAGATAATTCAGGTATTCGAATGCATACAAATGCTGTTCAGAGCGCAAGCCTGCGAGAACACTCTTTAACCAGGAATCGGTTCGCTTAGCAAGTGAAAAACCTTGCATGCGACTGTGCGCATCCCATTCCTGTATGGCCTTAGGAAATCTCCCCTGAACCATCAATCCGCCAATCAGCCTATAGAACGAATGCATATAGCCTCCGAGCATTTCATCGGCTCCCTGGCCATCGAGCAGGACCTTTATACCTTGCCTTGCAGCGAGCTGCATCACAAAGTATTGGGAGAAAGGAGAGGAACCCGAAAGCGGAACATCGGCATGCCACAACGCATCGGCAAACACTTCGGCCACTTCATCATCGGAAGGCGTATGGGTAAAGCCCTCCACATTCGGATAGGCGTTTAATACTTCCTTTACCCAAGGACGTTCATCAACACCACCATTGCCTTCGTAATAAATCGTGAAAGCCTTCATGCGCTGGCTCGGATTGAGCCTGCACAATCGGGACACAATTGAGGAACTATCCAAGCCACCGCTCAAACAAGCTCCCACTTCCACATCACTACGCATATGCAGCCGCAGACTTTCATCAAAGCGTTCGCGAAAACCATCAACAGCATCTTGAGCTTCAGCCGCTGAACTTTGGATTGTAGATAAGGTCCAATACGAATACACTTCAACCATTCCGCCTTCATACCATACAAGGTTGTGGCCGGCAGGCAAGGTCTTTACTTCCTTGTAATACGTATGATCCGACCAAGCATTCCATCCGAGTTGAAGTCCAACCAATACCTGAAATTCATCCACATCAGCACTAAACAAGGGGCATGAATACAAGGCCTTCACCTCTGAGCCGAAATAAAAACGTTCACCTTGAAGTATGTAATGAAATGGCTTGATGCCAAAGCGATCCCTGCTGCAAAACAGCTGGCGACGCTCGGTATCCCAAAGAGCAAACGACCACATCCCCACAAAACGCTCAACACAATCGCGGCCCCATACATGATAGGCAGCGAGAATTACCTCCGTATCGGTACCCGTGCTGAATTGCATGCCATGCTCGCGCTTCAACAAGTCACGGAGTTCGATGTAATTGTAGATTTCTCCGTTAAAAACGATCCAGGCCGAACCCCTACACATGGGCTGATTCCCTTCGGCGCTTAAATCGAGAATGGAAAGCCGGTTGTGACCAAGAGCAATATCTCCATCAAAATGTCGACCACGCGCATCCGGCCCCCGGTGAGCAATGGATTCAAGCATCGACTCAAGCACCCGAGGCCGGGATTGCTCGTCAAGCCTTTTATCTATGAATCCTGCTATTCCACACATGGTTTTAACGGACTGGTCTTGCGGCTTCTATTAAACCGGTAAGTTTTTCGGTTAGGCTATACCGTGAATAATTCGTGGCATTTCCCGACCGCTGAGAAGCAGCGGCTGTATCATCGCGACGAAGAAAAACCTGTTCGATAAACGCAACCATACCCGAAACATCTGTACGCTCGAACATGGTTCCAGCCTGCGTTTCGGTCAGAATCCGAGATGCTTCACCCACACATGGGCCCATGCCCAAGATGGGAGTTTCCGAACCGATGTATTCAAACAGCTTGCCCGTAAGAATACCATCTGCACCCGGCACATCGGGAATCACCAACAGGAGCATATCCGCATTTTGCATTGCACGCGTCGCCTCCAGGTGAGGAACATGTCCGGTCCAGAGCACTTTCCATCCGCGCGCCTGCTGTTCGAATCGCTCACGGATATTCCAGGGAATATTTCCGACAAAACGAAAACTGACTTTATCCTGAGGTTTAGTAGCTGCGAAGCGGTTCAATACATCTATGAAAACCTCCGGATGATAACTTTCGGCCAAAGTACCCACATAGCTGATGGTGAAATCTGCCGTTCGCTCCCGTTTTCCCGTATGGAAATCATCGGCATCATATCCATTTGGAATCACAGCGATCTTATTTCCATTCAGCGTATCCGACTTTTTCAAAAAGGTCTGTCGAATAGGCTCACTGACCACTAGGATGAGATCCGCAGTCTCCAATACCTGCCGTTCCATTGCTGAATCAGCTCGAGCAGCAAGCTGCGTATGCATCAAATCTTTGTAGTAGTAAATATCTGTCCATGGATCGCGCATATCGGCTATCCAGGTCAAGCTAGGAAATCGTTTTTTGAGCTGCAACCCGATCAATTGCGAAGAATGCGGAGGACTTGAGATCATCACACGCTCAATCTGCTCTTCGTTGATAATACGGGTTGCTTCCTTCAAGGCATGGGGAACCCAACCTTTTCGTGCATCGGGGATAAAGAAATTCCCTCTCACCCAACGCAACAGCCGTTGAACACGGGACTCTTTCCGTGTGTTCGCAAATCCACCGTATGGAACATTCTCCTTCCCTACAAACCGACTCAGTACACTGAGTGGCTCAAAAGACCTAGTCCTGATCACACGAACACCTGCAGGAATATCGGCTTGGAGCGTGGGATCTGTCACGGGGTACGTTGCCACCCGATCATCCACGGTAATCACAATCGGCTCATAACCGAACTCCGGAAGATGACGAACGAATTTCAGACAACGCTGAACACCTGCACCTCCAGCAGGAGGCCAGTAATAGGAAATGACAAGCAGCTTTTTGAGCGGCATGATTGCATCAAGCGCGTTTACGCAATGAAACGGCAGATACACCGCCAAATGCGAGCAAGAGCAAAATGGATCCGGCAAGCGCTATCTGTTCACCTTTCCTGTACGTTTCTGGTTCGAACCGGAACTCTACTGTGTGCTTGCCTGACGGGACAACCATTCCTCTCAAAACCCAATTAGTACGAAAATAGCTTGCCGGTTTATTGTCGATGTAGGCATTCCAACCGAGCGGATAATGAACCTCAGAAAACACCACAACATTCGGCTTTGACCCATTCACTTCATACGTCAACTTATCTGCCCGATACGCACCATTTTCAGACAGAAGACGAACCGTCGCCAGAGAATCAATGCCTTTAGTAACTCCTTCAAGAGATGCCGCATAACGCTGATCAACAACCGCCTTGTCGCGTGTATCAAGGCTATCCATCGCCTTCATTTCCGCATCAGCGTCCGGAACAACTGACCAATCGCTTACGACCCATGCTGGCCCGAGTGCACCCGGATTGGTCTGCACCACCGGCTCTTGGCCTTGCTGCCCTGGAACAATGAAATACTTCGTGTTGAGCATGTTGAGGACATTCATATTGCCTTTACTGATCTGATATTCGATCAGTTCTTGATAGCGCTTGAGCTTGGCACCATGATAGCCCCCTACCGAACGATGGAAATACGATGTACTCGCATCGTTAAATGTGGATACCGATGTATTCATCACTCGGTAATAGGATTTATCCTGCAAGATCTGCTGATCGGCAGTTGTAGGTGTAAAGGGCTTCTCGGCTTTTGCCTTGCTTGTGAACTCCTTGTCGGACAAATAACGCTTACCCACACCCCACATATCTACAAGAATGAATAGTGCCAATAAAGGCAACACGATATTCATTTTAAGCTTGTTCCGAGTCCATGCCCAAAGCAACCCAAAGGCTAGTATGATAAAGAACAACGAGCGCAGAGCATCTTTACGAAGGATGGACTCACGGTCCGCGCGAAGGGCCTCGAGCAGCCAAGGGTACTGAGCGAGTTGCTCGTCGGAACTTCCCTCAAAATCGCAGAACAGTCCGGGAGCCACCAAGAAAATGAGTGTAAGTCCTCCCGTAATCGCAAACGACCACTTCAAGGCCTTTTGTGCTTGGGCGGAACCGACAGAGCCGTCCATGAAGCGCATTAGCGCCATCATCCCGCCCAATGGAATCAGGAAGCACGGAATGACCAAGGCCATCGCTACCGACCTGAATTTGGTATAAGCCGGAAAATGTTCGAAGAAGAAATCCGTGAGCAAGGGGAAATGCCGACCCCAGCTAAGCATCAGGAACAGAAGCGATGCCGAAAGCAGCCAGATCCGGGTTGTACCCTTCAACAAAAAGAGCGAAAGCACGAATAAAAAACATGCGATGGCTCCAATGTAAACTGGCCCCGAAGTCATGGGTTGATCGCCCCAATAAACGGGCGCCTTTTCGCAAAACGATCGGGCACTGGCGTCGCCACCTTGAGCGGAAATGGCTTTGTAGGTTTCGGACCGTGAGTCAAGGGGGTATCCGCTTGATCCACCACTGAAATCAGGAATCAGGAGCGTCATCGACTCGAGCTTTCCGTAACTCCAACCAAGGGCATAATCTTTGTCGAGGCCCGCACTCACCTTTTTCTCGCTAAGTTCACTCTGGCTTCGCGTTGAGAAATTGCCGTACTCATACGTCAACAACAGATTTGTGATATTGGGCAGTATGGCCAACACTGCAGCAACCGCAAGTACAGCGCTGGTACGTACATAGGCCATCAAATTTTTGTCAAGTATTGCCCGGATGGCTTCGGTCAGCACCAGAATCCCAACCGTAATTGCAGTGTAATAGGTAATCTGCAGGTGATTGGCATAGATCTGCAAAGAGAGTCCCAGCGCGGTCAATGCTGCACCGAAAAGCCAGCGCCCCCTGTATGCCATCAGAATACCGGCAAAGACCATCGGAATCAGTGCAATGGCATGAACTTTTGAATTGTGTCCGGCCTGAATTGATACAAAATGGAAAGAGCAGAACGCAAATGCGATTACGCCTGCGATGGAGATTCGCAACTCTGCTTTAAGAGCGACCATCAAAAAATAAAAACTCAGCATGGCCATGAACAATAGGTTGGCCGGGCTGGGCAATCCGAACCACAGAACCTTATTCACGTACTGCAACAGATTGGAAGGGTATAACACCGAAATCTGGTATGCAGGCATACCGCTGAACATGCTGCTGGTCCACAGGGGCTCTTCACCATAAAGCGTCCTGAAGTCTTCAATTTCCTTCGACATTCCAAGCCACATGGCGATATCGTGCTGCTCGAGCATCTTGCCCGTTAATACAGGAAGAAAGTAAAGTAGGGAAATCAACAGGAAGACGCCGATCGCAATCAAATGCGGTTTCAGCGATGATACGATGTCATTGCGCATGGTGGAACAATATAGCAGGATGAAGATAGCGAATTGGCTCTTTCGGGGGAAAACAGGGTTTAGTCCTTGATCTCCTCGTAATCGACATATTCACCGGGAGGCTCGGGCTTCCTTCCCTTCTGAGGAGTTTCGGTCGATTTCGAGCGGGCTTGCATTTCATCCATAGCTCTTTTCTGCATTCGCTCCATTTGCTTCATCAATCCACGCGAAAGCAAGGTCATGACCAAAAACAGGATGTAACGGCGGAACACTCCGAACACAATAAAAACAACCAAGAGGACGAACAAGAAATCTGCCATGGGGTATTATCGACTCAGGTACAGATTGCGCTCGCTATACACCTGTTGAAAGAAATCATCCTCTAAATCATCGATGAAATAGATGGCCTCACCGGTCGACTTCATCTCCGGACCCAATTCCTTGTTCACATCGCGGAACTTCTCGAAGGAAAATACAGGTATCTTGATGGCATAACCACCCTTCTTCGGATTAAAACTGAAATCAGAAACCTTGTTGGCACCCAACATCAGCTTCGTTGCATAATTCACATACGGTTCGTCGTACGCTTTAGCGATAAACGGAACAGTTCGGCTTGCGCGGGGATTGGCTTCAATTACATAAACCGTCTCGTCCTTCACGGCAAACTGGATATTAATCAGTCCCTTGACTTTCATTGCCAAAGCGATCTTCCGCGTAAACTCCTCGATCTGCTGAATGACATGATCACTCAAATCAAACGGAGGCAATACCGCATTGCTGTCACCTGAGTGGATTCCAGCAGGCTCGATGTGCTCCATGATACCGATGATGTAAACATCATCACCGTCGCAAATGGCATCGGCTTCCGCCTCGATGGCACGCTCCAGAAAATGATCGAGCAGAACCTTGTTACCCGGTATGTCCTTCAGCAGATTTACGACGTGGGTTTCGAGCTCCTGCTCGTTTATGACAATCTTCATGCTCTGACCACCCAGTACGTAGGAAGGCCTGACCAGGAGTGGAAATCCAAGTTCACGAGACAATACTACCGCACTATCGGCATCTTCAATCACACCGAACTTCGGGTAAGGGATATTCAGGTCGCGTAGTAAGGTCGAGAATGATCCACGATCCTCGGCAAGATCCAAAGAAGCGAAACTGGTGCCAATGATCTTGATTCCATACTTATCCAATTTCTCGGCTAGCTTCAAGGCAGTCTGTCCTCCAAGCTGTACGATTACACCCTCCGGGTTCTCATGACGGATTATATCGTAGATATGCTCCCAGAATACTGGCTCAAAATACAACTTGTCGGCAATGTCGAAATCGGTCGAAACGGTTTCCGGATTGCAATTAATCATGATGGTTTCATACCCGCACTCCTTGGCTGCCAAAACACCATGAACACAACTGTAATCGAATTCAATTCCCTGTCCGATACGGTTCGGACCCGAACCCAAAATCACCACCTTTTTCCGATTACTTGAAACAGACTCGTTTTCGGTTTCAAAGGTCGAGTAATAGTAAGGTGTCTTCGCTTCAAACTCCGCAGCACAGGTATCCACAAGTTTGTAAACCCGGTTGATTCCGAACTCGGTCCGCTTGGCATACACCTGGCTTTCCAGGCATCTCAACAAATGGGCAATCTGACGATCCGCATAGCCTTTCTGCTTGGCTTCGAGCAATAGCTCCCGAGGAAGCGTTTCGAGGTTGTGCTTTTCAATTTCCTTCTCCAGCTCGACCAATTCCTCGATCTGATTCAGGAACCAGGGATCGATTCGCGTCAACTTACGGATTGTACTGAACGGCATGCCCAGCTTAAACGCATCGTAAATGTGGAACAAACGGTTCCAGCTGGGTCGCTGCAAACTGTCAATCAGAACCTCCTGGTTTGTAATTTCCTTGCCATCGGCCCCCAAACCATTCCGCTTAATCTCCAGCGACTGACAGGCCTTTTGTAGCGCCTCCTGAAAACTGCGGCCTATACCCATGGCTTCTCCAACCGACTTCATCTGCAAACCCAAATGGCGGTCGGCCCCCTTGAACTTGTCGAAATTCCAGCGCGGAACCTTCACAATCACGTAGTCGATTGTGGGCTCGAAAAATGCCGAGGTGGTTTTCGTGATTTGGTTCTGCAGTTCGTCAAGGTTGTACCCTATGGCAAGCTTTGCGGCGATTTTCGCAATTGGATAACCGGTAGCCTTGGAAGCAAGCGCAGAGGAACGTGAAACCCGCGGATTGATCTCGATGACGATGATCTCCTCTTCATTTTCGGGATTCACCGAAAACTGGATGTTGCAGCCGCCGGCGAAATTGCCGATCCCGTTCATACAACGGATAGCAAGATCACGCATCCGCTGATATGTACGATCGCTCAAGGTCATTGCAGGCGCTACCGTAATGGAGTCGCCTGTATGTATCCCCATGGGATCAAAATTCTCAATAGAGCAAATGATGATCACGTTGCCGCGGGAATCGCGCAGCAATTCCAGTTCATACTCCTTCCAGCCCATGATACTCTGCTCCACCAAGACTTCGTGCACCGGACTTGCATGAAGGCCATGATTCAATGCAGCATCGAACTCCTCTTTGGTGTCTACAAATCCTCCACCGGTTCCTCCTAGTGTAAAAGAAGGCCTGATGACCAACGGAAAACCGATTTCCTGTGCGATTTCCTTTCCTTCCAAAAAGGATGTCGCCGTTCGGCCCTTACACACCTGCGCGCCTAAGGCCAGCATGCACAAGCGGAATTTCTCCCGATCCTCGGTGGTTTTTATCGCGTCGATATCGACACCAATGATTCGCACACCGAACTTATCCCACAACCCGGCCTTCTGGCAATCGATGCAAAGGTTCAAAGCTGTTTGGCCACCCATCGTTGGCAACACAGCATCAATCTTGTGCTTTTGTAAAATCTCGGCAATCGATTTCTTGTTTAGCGGTTTTAGATAAACATGATCGGCCGTGACCTTATCGGTCATGATGGTTGCCGGGTTCGAATTGATCAGAACGACCTCGATACCCTCTTCTTTGAGCGACCTAGAGGCCTGACTTCCCGAGTAGTCGAATTCGCAGGCCTGGCCGATGACAATAGGGCCGCTGCCGATGATTAGTACAGATTTGATGGATAGGTCGCGTGGCATAGAAATAGTATTTCAATGTTCATGCGGAGCCGGATCCGAGGGGTTCCGGAAATTCCGGAAAAACCGTGGCCACAACCCCGTTCGGATGGCAAAGGTAGGACTCGCCCTTGCCCGATTCGGGAATGTTGAAAAGTATGCTTTGAGGAAAACAAAAAAGGCGATCTGGTAAGATCGCCCTTGATAGTATAAGGTTGGAAGAAATCACTTCCTCCAGCTTCTTTCGTCTGAAACACTGAGTTTCTTGCGTCCTTTTTTGCGGCGTGCAGCCAAGACACGACGGCCGTTGGCACTGCTCATACGCTTGCGGAAACCGTGCTTATTGCGGCGCTTGCGAAGCGAGGGTGAATTCAATGATGCAAGTTGAATGGCTATTTCGAAATCAGAAACCAAGGATTCGCAGGGGGCTGCCACTCCTCCTCCCCAGTCGCAAAATTATCGGATAAAGTCCACCCTCCAAAGCTATTTCAAGGTTTTATCCGCTTACAAACGGCTAAATACCAATACATTAATCCGGAATATCTGAAGGACGCCATGACTAAAAACCAGGCTGATTCAAAAAATAAGCCTACCCAACCTCAGTTTCGCAGGGGGCCGCCACTCCTCCTCCCCAGTCGCAAAGTTATCGGCCAAATCAACATCCCCCAAGCAAATCCCTACCCGCATCCGTTTACAAACGCCTGCAAACCAACAAACTACATCACACCTGCTGCCTGGGCACGTATACCAGCGATTTTGTCTCAAAAAAATCATCTTCCCAATACGCCTGCAGAGGCTGAACCTCCGCCGATTTTCCAAAAGGCCGCAGTTCCTCTTTCAGGTCACCACCCTTGAGGACCAACCAACCGTTCGGCAAACTACCAGCCTGGCCAGGAAGTACAATCTCCCGGGTCCAGCGTACCAGCTCGGGCATTGGAGCAACAGCCCGGCTTACCACATAATCTACCGGGGACTTTATATCCTCCACTCGGGATCGGACTACACGCACATTGCCAAGACCAAGCTGCGCTACCATGTCAGCAACAGCCTTCATTTTTTTCTCGATGGAATCGACCAGTGTGAACTGCACTTCAGGATTTACAATCGCAAGAGGAATTCCGGGAAAGCCTCCACCGGTGCCCAAATCAAGTACGCGAGCGCCCGTCCAAAACCGGATGTAGCGGATTATCGACAAGGAATGCAGTACATGCCTGATTTCAAAGGTCTCCGTGTCCTTGCGTGAAATCAGATTGATGCGGGAGTTCCAATCCAGCACAATTTCCCTGAACCGCTGTAGCTGAACTTCGTGTTCAGTACTGAGTTCGGGAAGATGACCACGGTACGAAAACGAATGCCCCACGGAATTCTCCATGGGGCAAAGCTAAGTCGTAATTACGCACAGGCGATCAGTCTTCCTGTTTGTAATCGGAATTTTTCATGATCTGATACAAAAACTCACGTGCCCTAAACAACTGGGCTTTCACCGTACCGAGAGGCAAATCAAGTTCAACGGAAATCTCCTCGTATGACAGTTCCTGATAATAACGCATCTCCACAAGGCGACGGTAGCGGGGCTTGAGCTTCTCCACCACATCTTTCATCATCATCACTTTCTGTTTTTTTATCATCACATCGTCCGGACTTGGCCCATCCGATTTGAGCTCGATGCCCACTTCCTGTCCGTCCTCATTCTCGAAGCCACGGTCGATACTGAGCATCATCTTGCGTTTCTTGCGAATGAAATCGATACAGTTATTGGTTGCTATCTTAAACAACCATGTGCTGAATGCATAATCTGGTGTATACTGTTTGATGTTGCGGAATGCCTTTCCGAACGCTTCAATGGTCAAATCCTCGGCATCATCGCGGTTATTGACCATTTTGAGCAGCATGTAATAGATGGAGTCTTTGTACCGCGACATAAGTTCGGCGTATGCCTTCTGATCGCCCTGTTCGGCAGCACGAATAACCAGCTGGTAATCCTTGATGGCCTTGTCGCTGAGGTGCTGAACCTCTTCGGAGGCGACTTGCATGATGGGTTTTGGGTTCGTCATGGTAGGGTTGGTCTGGTTGACTATGCGGCCTTTGTCGGCCTTGGGAGGGTTCAGGGTAAGTGTACTCATCATTTCCAGTGTTGGTTGCGGTAAAACAAACTGGTTACGGCAAGTACCGGATAGAGCACCAAAGCCAGGACATCAAAAACGGGAACAAGCGGAATCAAATCCGCTTCGCCGAGTCTTTTGAATCCTTGCCAGGTAATCAACATCTGTGTCATGAACCGTAACGTTAGTCCTGTTACGGCAATTTCCGGATTAAGTTTCAGAATAAATAAGGTAAAAAGTAAGGTCCAGAACAAAAAGTGCGTGATTTGCCAGCCCAGCAGAAAACGCTTGTCACTCGATTTATAGAGTCTACCAGCACTGATGTGCCTGTTTTTCTGGCGGACCCAACCCGCAAAGGAAGTTTTGGGCGTTGAGTACGTAAAAGCCTCTGGATCAATTACTACAGCCGTGTTTCGGGAATCCGCTACCTCGTTTACAAAAAGGTCGTCATCCCCTGAAAGAATGTGGTAGTGATTTGCGAAACCCTTGTTCTTGAAAAAAAGCGTTTTGGTATAGGCCATGTTGCGCCCTACTCCCATGTACGCCTTGCCCCGCATGGCTTTGCTCAAAAAGGCCAAGGCACTCCAAGCCGTTTCAAAGCGGATCCACCGGTTAAGAAACCCCGGAGCGCGGAAATAGGCTCCGTATCCTAAAACCAGTGTCTTTTCGGACCCAAAACCAGCAGCCATTGCACGCAACCAGTTCCGGCCCGCAGGCTGGCAATCGGCATCGGTAAACACCAGGTGTTCGTAAGCAGCTCCTTTGATTCCGATGGAAACAGCGAATTTTTTTCCATGCTGGTATTTCTCCTGTTCGTTCAGGGTAACGATTTTGAGACGCGCATGCGTTAGGGCAAGGTCTTCGAGAAATTTGCCAGACTCATCCCATGAGCAATCGTTCACAACAACAACCTGGTATTCCGGGTAATCCTGATCAAGAACAAGCGGAAGAAACTGGCGCAGGTTTTTCAGCTCGTTGCGGGCACAAATCACGACCGAAACCGGTGGTAAGGGATTCGACGCGGCATGTTTCAATTTGCGAAAGCCGGGTCCGCTGTACGCAGTTACCAGATACAGCAGCTGGATAAGGACAACCACTGTAAAGGCCAAGAAAAGAATCAGCGCTACAGGATCGGACGGCACAAGGAATTGCATAGCTCGCAAAGCTATCTGCGGCACCCTGTATAGGACCACATGCGCTCATCTAAATATCAACATGAGCGGTTTGATAAGGATGATGAACTTAGGCCTCTACCTCGGTGGCCAATCCTCGGGCCATTGGCAAACGACCCGGATAGTGCTTCAAAGCCATCTCCAGGCATTCCATGGCCTTGCGAAGCGAATCCAGACTCAATACGTAAGCAATGCGCACTTGGCGTTTGCCGAGCTCTGGACGGGAGTAAAACCCTGAACCAGGCGCCAGCATCACGGTTTGATCATGGTGCGAAAAAGACTCGAGCAGCCACTGGCAGAATGTATCGGTATCGTCAACCGGAAGTTGGGCCATACAATAAAACGCTCCGCTCGGCTTGGGACAATACACTCCTTCCATGCGGTTGAGAGCATCCACTACAAAATCCCTACGGGCAACATATTCGTGAATAACTTCGTCAAAGTACGATTGCGGTGTATCAATAGCCGCTTCGGCTGCAATCTGCCCAAAGGTGGGCGGCGACAAGCGCGCTTGGGCAAACTTCAATGCAGCAGCCATCACCTCTTTGTTTTTCGAAATGAGTGCCCCGATGCGTGCGCCACAAGCACTGTATCGTTTTGAGATACTATCCATCAGCACAACGTGCTGGTCAAGCCCGTCGAGGTGAAGTACTGAAACGTATTCGTGCCCATCGTAACAGAACTCACGGTAAACCTCATCCGAAAACAGAAAGAGGTCGTGCTTGATTACAATGCTTTTGAGGGTTTCTAGCTCCGCGCGGGTGTACAAGTATCCTGTGGGATTGCTGGGATTGCAGATGAGAATGGCCTTTGTCCTGGGTGTAATGGCCTTTTCAAATTCCTCGATCGGGGGCAAAGCAAATCCCGTTTCAATGGAGGATGGAATCGGCTTTACAATAACACCAGCCTGGGTGCTGAAGCCGTTGTAATTGGCATAAAAGGGCTCCGGAACAATAATTTCATCGCCCGGATTCAGGCATGACATCATGCCGATTTCGATGGCCTCGGAACCGCCGGTAGTCACGATGATATCCTGCCAATCGACCATGATCCGGTTTTTCTGGTAGTACCCGGCCAATTTGCGGCGGTACGACTCGATTCCTGCCGAATGGCTATACTCCACCACCTTCAGATCAATTCCTCGGATGGCATTGAGCATGACTTCCGGAGTCGGAATATCAGGTTGCCCGATGTTGAGGTGGTAAATATGGACTCCGCGCTTGCGCGCCGCCTCGGCATATGGAACAAGTTTGCGAATCGGGCTCGGCGGCATGTGCATGCCTTTCTCACTAATCGTGGGCATCGGTTTCGGGTTACGGATTCGGGACAGCGAAGGTACGGATTCGGGAGCGGCTGTGGAACTCCGGAAGGCTATACTTCAGGATAAAAAAAATCCCGGATTTCTCCGGGATGTATGGCGATTAGCCCAGTTGTTACTTGCCAGGAGTAGCCTGATCAGTGTTAACAGGTACGGGTGCGGGAGCCTCAACCGTTCCTTTCAAATGCAGGATACGGGGACTGTTCTTGGCATTAGAGGTGATTGTGACGGTTTTGTCCTGAAGACCCATTTTGCCGGCAGAATTGAAGGTAACCTTAATGGATCCAGTAGCACCTTTCTTGATAGCCTCTTTGGGGTACTGTGGAACTGTGCAGCCGCATGAACCCTGAGCATTGGTGATGATCAAATCGTCCTTTCCGTTGTTGGTGAAGCTGAATTCATGTGTTACAGACTCACCCTGCTTGATGGTTCCGAAGTTGAACTCTTCAGCTTCAAACACCATTTCGGAGGTGCTTGCGGGAGCTGCAGCTGGAGCAGCAGCCTTGTCGGTTTGTGCGAAGCCGGCAGCACTCATCAGGAGTGAGCAGGCAAATACGAGGATGGACTTTTTCATAATGTGTTGATGTGTTTCTTATTTGGGATTTACGTTTTCGAGGGGTGACATTCCGCCGTCCTTTTTAACAGGCATCAGGTCTTCGGTTTGCTCCTGCGTTTTAACCACGCCTTTGATGGTCAACACCTTGATGCCATTACGTGCATTGGAAGTAACGGTAACGGTTTTGGTGAATGGGCCAGGGCGCTTGGTATCGTAATTTACGTTTATGTACGCCGATTGTCCTTTCAGGATAGGCTCCTTGGGCCATTTTGGCACCGTGCAACCACAGGAACCCTGGCAATTGCTGATGGTGAGGGGGTCGTTACCCGTATTGGTGAATTTGAACGCATATGCGCCATCGGCTGCATAATCGATGGTTCCATAATCGTGGGTTTCCTTTTCAAAGCTGATTTCAGCATCGGAAACCGCCTTGGCATCCTGCGCCACAGCATAAAAGCCGAGGGTCAGAAACAGGCAAATGAGGGCGAAGAATCGGTTCATGTTGGTGTGTGTATCCGTGTTAACAGGTTCAAAGGTCATTTATTCTTTATGAATTGACAATGAAATTACACTCAAATTAAGTTTTTCGACCCGGTATTTTCAAATTACATGCCAAAATACTCGCCACTTTCACCCCCACAGCCATTTCAACCCTTCCATTAGTCTGGTAAATGTTGGCTAGACTTCGCCACGTAGGTTGGCGCCCCCACCGAAGCGAGATTCCGTCTCACCAAACAATATTTTGAAATAGTTTGCCGAAAAAGAATTGAAGTGCTATTTTTGCAACCCGTTTCCGGACAACCGGTAACAAGGTTCGGTAGTTCAGCTGGTTAGAATACATGCCTGTCACGCATGGGGTCGCGGGTTCGAGTCCCGTCCGGACCGCTTAATGATCAAAACAACGATCTAAGCACATTGAAGCGAGCAATTAAAATTGCTCGCTTTTTTATTTGCAAGCAAAATGAGCGATGCGCCGCTTCGCGAATCGTTGTTTTGATCCACTGCTACGGGTGAAAAGGGATCGATGTCAGCTTCCCCGTTCTTCGGCCATTTGAAATTAGCGGAAAATCAAACAAACCGCTAACTTTAAATGGATAAACATGAAGAAATCACGATTCACAGAAACCCAGATTGTAGGGATCATTACTCAGCATGAGTCTGGTACCAAGGTGTCTGGCATTTGCTACATTTACGGATACAACACACATATTCATGCATAAACTCTACTTGTTACTGGCAGCTTGCCTGCTAATCAACACCTCAGCTCACGCCCAGGCCGGTGCCTTGGATGTCACCTTTAATTCGGATGGAATCGCTAGTCTTAGCCCCGGCTCCCTTCAAGATGTGGTGTACGCAATTGCCATCCAATCCGACCAGAAAACAGTATTCACAGGAGTGGCTCGTATCACATCAACGACGGGCTTTACATCGGACATGGTGATCGGCCGACTGAAAACCGACGGGAGCCTCGACACTACATTTGCCAACAATGGAATTTACAACCTTTCCTCAACAGGCGGTTCGATTTTCGGCTATGACATGAAGATTCAACCGGATGGGAAGATTGTTGTATGCGGAGGATACTCAGTAACAGCGGCCAATACCGATTTCATTGTGGTCCGCCTCAACGCAGATGGAACACCCGACACCAATTTTGGAGGTGGAGACGGAATTTCGATTGTTCAGGTTGGATCTAGTGAGGACTACGCGTACGACATTGAATTACTTCCCAACGGGAACATACTGTTGGCTGGGGCATCCAGTGTTCCGGGATTTACCTACAAGCGTGGCGTAGTGATGCGCATGTTGCCCGATGGCACACTTGACAACACATTCGGCACGGGCGGTTACACATTGCTTCAGCTGGGAGCGAATACCGAGGATTCATTCAAATGCATGAGTGTCTTGGCATCAGGCAAGATCATCGCAGCCGGATACTCGTACATCAACAACAATGAGAACCTACTGGTGGCAGGCTTCAATCCGAACGGAACACTGGATACGAATTTTGCCGTCAATGGTATTTATTCCGGAACAAACATTAACCAGGCTTTCGATATGGCTGTTGACGGAAATGCCGTGTACCTTTCAGGGCGCATCAGCAATTCGGGAGGATACGACCTCGGACTTAGCTGCTTGGATACGACCGGTACGTTAAACACCAGCTTCGGTTCCGGCGGAACGGTTTTGGCAAATTACAACCCCATCGATGCCGCCCTGGGAATCACCATTCAGCCTGATGGAAAAATCATCTGCGTCGGAACTTCCGGCCAAGGCGGCTTCGGCAACCGGGACATGTTCATTACCAGGTATCTCCCAACCGGTGTCATCGACCTCACATTCGCCACAGGCGGATACACCATCATTCCTGTAACGGCCAACTTCGAAGAAGCCAACTGCGTTGCACTGCAGGCCGATGGCAAAATCATGCTGGCGGGATTCGCTTCATTCACCAACAACGATATGGTTTTTATCCGCCTGACCAATGACCTTGCTGTGGGACTAAGCGCAAATTCAGAAAGGAGCGATATCGCAGTATATCCAGTGCCTGTTACAGGATCAACGTTGTGGATTAAAGCATCCGAAGGCTTCGGATCTACTACCCTTGTCGAATTGTTCGATCTGCGCGGAAGCCGTGTTGCGACCCACGAAACGCAGTACACAGGCGAACTTATTGAGCCCTCTGGGACCTACACGCTACGGATACTTTCTGACGGGGTTGAAACCAGCCGAACCATTGTAAAATAAGCAACACCTCTGCCCTACTCAATGCAGGACGCGCTCCAATCGCCTCCTGCATTGTTTTTTTATAGGACCCAGGTCGAAATACCTGTAGCGGTCTGGCGATTACAGATGTGCCCAACTACCGTACTTTTAAGTCCGGTATTGCGATAGTCAAGAGTATGGAACGAAATCACGCCATAGACACCCTTAGGTCAGTAGCCACCTTGCTGGTTGTATTGCTGCATATTGCCGCAACATATGTTTCCAAAAGCAAAGCGACACACACATTCGACGCTGATTTCTGGATCAGCAATATACTGGATGCCTACAGTCGGATCTGTGTACCGCTGTTTGTGATGATCAGCGGCATGTTCCTGCTGGGGCGTAGCGAACCGATCGGCGAACAATATCGGAAACGTGCAGTACGGATTCTGCTACCCCTGGTGGTCTGGTCGCTGCTGTATCTTCAATATCAATGCTGGATAGGGCATCTCACCGGATTCAGACCCGACAACGATTACCTGTTAGAACAGCTCCTGGCGGGGAATCCCTTCTATCACCTGTGGTACCT
>JAJTFW010000042.1 GCA_021299095.1 Sphingobacteriales bacterium
AATTCACCTTGCATGTATTCACACAAGTCTAGGTAGCTGCTGGTGGTGCTCAGCGTACTCTCGGGCAAACCTTTGCCATCCGGATAGCCAGCCTCGGCCAGCAGTTGTTTGGCGCGCTCCGGGTCATATCCATAACCCCTGACCGGTTGTTGCATGAAACCGGGCATTCCCGGAGGAACGAAACCGGAAGTTCCCGGGATGGCCATTCCATTGCGCAGGAAACGCACCATTTTACCTTTATCGAAACCCATGTTGATGGCTTGCCTGATTTTCAGATTCCGGAGCGGGGAGTCCCTCATCAGTGACGATCCATTATCGATTAATATGCCGAGGTACTCGGTGTTCAGGTAAGGGCTGGTTTCCAGATTGAATTTTCCGCGGTATTTCGGCCTCAACTCTCCTCTGCCATTCAGTAAGTCGTCTTTATAGGAGGCGTCAAGCCCCGAAAAGAAATCAAGTTTTCCTTTCAGGAATTCAAAGAAGGCGCTTTGTTTATCATTGATGAAGCTCACTTGGATGGCATCAAGGTAGGGGAGCGGAATTCCTGATGCGTCGCGCTCAAAGTATCCGGGATTCTTGTGCATGACCAGGGCATTTCGTTCTTCCCAAAATCGAAAGACGAAGGGCCCGGTCCCTATTGGTTGTTTTCTGAAGTCTTTCCCGATCGCGTCAATAACTTCCCGGGGTACGACACTGCAATAGGGGGAAGCCAATAGCCCCAACATCGGTGGGAAGGGAGTGCTAAGCTGGATGATGAACGTACTATCGTTTGGAGCAGAGAATCCAATCACTTTTCCGCCTGTATCGCGCAGTACAGGCTGGAACACCCATGCTCCTGGAGATGCTGTCGACTCTGAGCAAATCCGTTCAAAACTGTACACAAAGTCTCCTGCGTGTACAGTGCGACCTGCTTTCAATGCGGAGTGTGGATGGAATCGAACCCCAGTATCCAAATTATTCGTATAAGTCTTGCAATCGGAGCTGCCATATATTGGCCTGATTGCTGGCAAATGCAGGGTCGAGCGAACTGATTCCTGACGACTCATTGTACCTGAATACTGTGCGTAAATCAGGGGTTTGATCTTTTCTTCCGCAAGAACTGATCACTATAAAAGCTAGAAACGTGATTGGTAGCAGGCGAGACACGGGCCAAAGGTAATTCATAGCTCATCTTTCTGAGAGGGGCCGAATCCCTACCTTTGCCGCCCCATGGGATCGGTATCCTTTCATACCTTGGGTTGTAAACTCAATTTCTCGGAAACGTCCACCATTGCCCGGCAGTTTCGCGATGCGGGATGGTCGCGTGTTGAGTTTCCCGGCCCGGCAGACGTCGTCGTGGTCAACACCTGCTCGGTGACAGAAAACGCCGACCGCGAGTGTAGAACCATCGTGCAGCGTGCTCGTGCATGCAACTCGGCAGCACGCGTGATTGTTGTAGGTTGTTATGCGCAACTCAAGCCCGAAGAAATTGCTCGTATTCCTGGAGTCTCGCTGGTGTTAGGAGCAGCTGAAAAGTTCAATGTGCTGGGGTTTTTGGCTGGATTGGATGCCGGTGATGAGCCCCGGATCCAGGCTTGTGAGATCGATCAGGTCAACACCTTTGTTCCCTCTTTCTCCTCCGGCGATCGTACTCGAACCTTTCTGAAGCTGCAGGATGGGTGCGATTACCAGTGTACTTTCTGTACGATTCCACTAGCGCGTGGCAAATCACGCAGCGCTACGGTTGCCGCTGCAGTTTCCCAGGTTGTGGAGCTAGTGCAAAAGGGGGTTAGAGAAATAGTACTTACAGGTGTGAATCTTGGTGATTTCGGAATTGATCCGCTAAGCGGACAACGCGTTGAAACGTTTACACAACTAGTAGCAGCCTTGAATGACATTGCCGGGCTTCAGCGTATCCGGATCTCTTCCATTGAGCCGAACCTCCTGACTGAGGAAGTCATCCGCATCATGGCTTCTTCTTCCAGGTGGATGCCGCACCTGCACATGCCGATACAAAGCGGATCCGATCGCATCCTTTCCCAAATGCGCAGGCGGTATAGAAGTGCATTGTACGAGGATAAAGTAACGTTAATCCGTTCGCTGATGCCCCACGCTGCCATTGGGGTTGATGTGATTGTGGGGTTCCCCGGCGAAAGCGATTCGGACTTTCAGGAAACGGTGGATTTTCTTCATCGACTTCCGGTCAGTTACCTGCACGTGTTCACGTATTCAGAACGGGAAAATACGATAGCTGTCGAATTGCCAGATAGAGTTGATGGTTCCGTTCGTAAACAACGCAACCGGATACTCAGGATTCTTTCTGCTAAGAAAATGCATGATTTCTCACAGGCATCCATTGGTTCGATTCAGGATGTTTTGTTTGAAGAGGAAGTCCGCGAGGGATTTCTCTATGGTTATACTCCAAATTATATCCGTGTGAAGTACGCTTACGCGCCCGAATTGCAGGGCAAAATCGTGTCCTGCAAGATTGGCCAGTTTGGCTCGGACGGATTACTGGAAATCACTCCGCTCCAGGTGGCTGAACCTATTGCCTATTCCTGACATTTCGTATGTATCCAACGTTATCCGATCTGCTGCGTGACCTGTTTGGTCTTGAAATTCCATTGCCGATTCAGAGTTTTGGTTTCATGCTGGCAATTTCCTTTCTGGCAGCTGCATATACCCTGCAGCTTGAGCTCAAGCGCAAAGAGAAATTGGGCCTGCTGGGGAAGATTCGCACCGAGCGTGAGGTTGGTCGGCCTGCGGGAGTCGCTGAGCTGGCATGGTCCTTCGCTACCGGATTTCTCATCGGGTACAAGCTGATTTATGCTTTTTCGAACTATGGTCGCTTTGTGGAGGATACACAGGGCGTCTTGCTTTCAGTAGAGGGGAATCCGGTCGGAGGAATGCTTGTGGGAGTTTTGATGGCTTTTTTACACTACCGGGAAAAAGAAAAAGAGAAGCTTCCCGAACCGCGCAAAGTCGTCGAGTACATTCATCCGTACCAAACTGTTTCAAATCTCACGCTTGTTGCCGCACTCAGCGGAATCATTGGTGCCAAGTTGTTCCATAACCTCGAGAATTTGGATGAATTGGTGGCAGATCCAGTGCACGCTTTAATCTCTTTTAGCGGCCTGACCATGTACGGGGGGCTGATTGTCGGTTCAATTGCGGTGATGCGATATGGTTGGAATCGCGGGATGCATCCGTTGATTCTCGCCGATGCCACGGCCCCCGGACTGATGCTGGCCTATGGTACCGGACGTTTGGGGTGTCAGATTTCGGGCGATGGTGATTGGGGAGTGGTTAATCTCACGCAAAAACCAGCGGTCTTGAGCTGGCTGCCCGACTGGGCGTGGGCGTATGATTATCCGAACAATGTCATATCGGAAGGTGTGCCGATTCCTGGTTGTGTAGGAAGCCATTGTATGGTCCTCCCCGAAGCGGTTTGGCCGACACCGCTATACGAGGCCTTGGCTTGTATTTCCCTGTTTATCGTCTTGTGGGCTTTTCGCTCTTCGTTTCGTATTCCAGGGCAGCTCTTTTCATTTTACCTGCTTTTAAACGGATTCGAACGCTTAATGATTGAGCAGATCCGCGTTAACAACACCTTTTCATTCCTGGGTATGGAGGTGACTCAAGCCATGGTTATCGCTTCAACGTTGATTGTCGTTGGTCTGATCGGACTATTTGCTGTGAAGAAAATCGCACCATCGCATGATCGCTCCGGATCTTAATCACATTTGCACATCCGCAAGGCAGGTTGTTGCCTTGGCCGCAGAGTACATTCTCGTAGAGGCCTTGAAGTTTACACCAGACACTATCCAACACAAGGGGTTGAATGACTTTGTAAGCCATGTGGATCGGAACAGCGAGGGGATTTTGGTAGAGGGGCTAAAGAATTTGATTCCGGAAGCCGGATTTTTTACTGAAGAGGATACGCTTAATACGGGTTTAAAAGAGTGGACCTGGATAATCGATCCGCTTGATGGTACCACCAATTTCATTCACGGAATTCCTGCCTACTGCGTTAGCGTTGGTCTTTTATACAATCATATTCCCGTCGTTGGCATTGTTCATGAAGTGACTTCGGATAATTGCTATTACGCTTGGAAGGGTGGTGGAGCCTATTTGAATGGGAGTTTGATTTCCTGCTCCACCGTCGGCGATCTGAGTGAGGGCTTGCTTGCTACGGGATTTCCCTACACCGATTTCAAAAACACACAGGCGTATTTGGAGACCCTTGAGCGTTGCCTGCGCAGTTCACGGGGCGTACGCCGAATCGGCTCAGCTGCTCTCGATCTTGCTTATGTAGCCGAGGGGAAGTTCGTTGCATTTTTTGAGCAAGGACTAAAGCCCTATGATGTAGCCGGCGGCATCGTAATGGTAGAGGAGGCGGGTGGAACCGTCAGTGGCTTCTATTCGGGCGACAATGCACTTTTCGATGGGCGAATTGTGGCGAGTAATGGACCTGTTCATGGACAACTGATCAGGTTGATCAGTCCGGACTTTCGTTAGGCCTGTTTCTGCTCTCTTGATTTGTGTTTGAGCACTTTCGCTTCTATATAGAAAATGATTTCCTCTGAAATATTCTTGCACTGATCACCTACGCGTTCCAGTTTTCGTATAGAACTAAGGAGGTACAGGCTTTGATTAATTCGATCCGGATGATTCTTGATGAATTCAGCGACCGCCTGGTTCGCATTCATATTGATTTCGTCAAGCAATTCATCTTTTTTGAATACACTACGTGCAAGTCGAGTGTCTTCATTTTCAAAAGCCAGGCGAACCTCTTCCAGAATTTCAATACTTGTGTCGAACATCTCCATCATGCGAGTGGCCTCCAGTAAATCCTTTTCCGGTTCCATCTTTATGTTGAGCACAAATTGACAAATGCCATCTGCGATATCCCCGATCCGCTCAAGGTTCGAATTGATCTTCAAGCAAGCCAACACAAATCGCAGGTCAATCGCTACCGGGTTAAAAAGGGCGATGGTGTTTTCACAGTCCCTATCCACCTTTAATTCGAAGGCATTCACGCGTTTCTCATTCACCATGACTTCGCGGGCCAGATCCTTGTCGAGTCGAACAAGTGATTCGCGTGATTTTTCAAGCTGGGTACGAACCAGGTGGAACATATCCAGCAGTTCGGTTTTTAGATTTTTAATTTCAGCTTCAAGGTGTGTCATTGGAGTCGGGTTTAAGGACTAAAAGAAAAATTGAATCAGCCGAAACGGCCGGTGATATAGTCTTGGGTGCGCGAATCTGTAGGGTTTGTAAATATTTTCTTTGTGGAGTCGCATTCAACAAGCTCGCCCAAATAGAAAAATGCAGTTTTATCACTCACGCGACCAGCCTGCTGCATGTTGTGGGTGACGATGATGATAGTGAATTGCGATTTCAATTCATAGATTAACTCTTCAACTTTGGAAGTTGATATGGGGTCAAGGGCGGAAGCCGGTTCGTCCATGAGTAAGACGGATGGCTCCGTTGCAATGGCCCTGGCGATACAAAGACGCTGCTGTTGCCCGCCTGATAGGGCAAGAGCAGATTTTCTTAGGTTGTCTTTTACTTCATCCCAAAGGGCGGCTTGCCTAAGGCAGCGCTCTACTGTTTCATCGAGCAGATTCTTGTTGTTTACGCCACGAATTTTCAATCCATAAATGACATTTTCGTAAATGCTCTTCGGGAATGGATTGGGCTTCTGGAATACCATTCCTACTTTTTTCCTGAGGTCTTCAACCCGCAAATCGCGTTGGTAAATGTCTCTCCCGTCAATAAGGATCTCTCCTTCTTTCCGAAATCCCTCAATCAAGTCGTTCATCCGATTATATAGGCGGAGAAAGGTTGATTTTCCGCATCCGGACGGGCCGATGAATGCAGTGACCGAGTGTTGTTCGACCGCCAGATTCACGTCTTTGATTACATGCGTCTGGTCGTAAAACACATTTACATTCCTGGCTTCAAGTTTCTTGTGCATGTTCAATACAAATTACCATTTAACTCTGCGTTGCCAGCGGTTTCTGAAGAAAATGGCAACGCCATTCATCAGAAATGTAACCATCAGCAGAATGATGATGGCAGCAGCTGAGTTGGTGATGAATCCCTGTTGGGGTCGAGATACCCAATTGAATATCTGAATTGGAAGTACGGAGAATTCATCCATAGGACTGGAAGGTGCGAATGGGACATAGGCCAATGCACCCACTACAATCAACGGCGCGGCTTCACCGACTGCTCGGGATAAAGCCAAAATGACTCCGGTTAGAATTCCACCAACGGATGCCGGCAGCACTTGTAGCCAGATGGTTTGCCATTTGGTGGCGCCCATGGCTAACGAGGCTTCACGGAGGCTTTTGGGTACCGCCCGTACCGATTCTCGTGTGGCTACGATGATGATTGGAAGTATGAGAAGTGCTAGAGTAAGTGCACCCGCAAGAACACTTTGACCGAGTTTAAGTGTTCGTACAAACAATTCAAGTCCCAACAATCCGTAAATAATGGAGGGGATCCCAGCCAGGTTCGTGATGTTGATTTCGACCAGGTTGGCGAATCTGTTCTTTCGGCCGTATTCCTCCAGATAAAGCCCGGCCGAAACACCTACCGGTATAGCAATCGCCGCCGTTAAAAACAGGATCCAACAAGTCCCCATCAAGGCGGTGAAGATTCCAGCTCGCTCGGGGAAACGGGATGGAAGGTTGGTCAGGAAGTCAAGGTCTATTCTGCCAATGCCTTTCAGTACAACGTCGCCCACAAAAACGGCAAGCATAATCAAGCCGAACAGGGTGCAAAACAACCCGAAAGCGCGGAATGCCTGGTCTTTAATCCGATTTGCAGTGACCTTATTCATACTTCATGCGGTAACGCTTTTTAAACCAGAAGCTGATGTTATTCAGAATGAACGTCAGGACAAAAAGGGATATGCCAGCAGCGAAAATGGTTCGGTACTCAAGAGAACCATGAGGCACATCGCCCATGCTGATTTGCACAATGAACGTGGTAATGGTTTGGATGGGTACAGTGGGGTCGGCAGTCAGGTTAGGCTGCATACCGGCAGCGATGGCAACAATCATCGTTTCACCTACTGCTCTGGAAATAGCGAGAATCACAGAGACCGTGATTCCTGAAGATGCTGCAGGGACTAGTACCTGAAATGCAGTTTGCAGACGTGTTGCGCCCATTCCGTAGGAGGCCTCGCGCAAGGATTTGGGAACGGCATACAGTGCATCCTGGCTCAAGGATGAAATGAGTGGAATAATCATGATTCCCATCACAAATCCAGCCCCGAGTGCATTGAATCCGGCAAGGCCGGGTATGAATCCCTGCAGGAATGGGGTCACTACAGTCAAGGCGAAATATCCGTAAACCACAGTCGGCACTGCGGCTAGAATTTCGAGGATGGGTTTTATGCTGAACGCGAAACTTCGCGGAGCATACTCGTTAAGGTAGATAGCGATGGTGAGACCAATCGGTAAAGCAAAAAAAATGGCGATGAAACTGGTTAGTAGCGTGCCTGCCAATAGTGGAAGTATGCCAAAGTGTTTCTCCGTAAACAAGGGAGTCCATTGCGTGTCTGTTAGGAAATCAGTGATCGGCACTTCAGAAAAAAACACCACGGCTTCACTGGCCAATGTGTACAGTATGCCGAGGGTGATGAGTATGGTCAGGCCTGCACAGGCTCCCAATACACCTACAATTAATCGCTCAGGAATTCGCATGTTGAAAGCAACGGGAAGCCCGGCAAAGATAACCAGCCGAACTTCCCGTATGTAAATTCTCCGTTATGATTACTTGGGCTTCTGAATAAATGCGGCGAATTTTTCCTGCTGACTCTTGTACTCGGCTTCCGTTAGAGGCACATATCCGACTGCTTTACTGAGTTCGGCTGCCGTCTGCAGGTAGAATTCCACGAAACGGACCACTTCTTTACGCTGAGTAGCCTTTGAGTTCACATAGATGTAAAGGGGGCGTGACAGAGGGACATAGGTCTTGTTGATTACGGTTTCGAGACTGGGTGCAATGGCGCCTGAACCATTGTCATCTTTTCCATCGTCGACTGGTACTGCCTTGAGCTTGGCTTTGTTTTCTTCATAATAGGCCAATCCGAAGAAGCCTAAAGCGAATTTGTCGCCCGCCACACCCTGAACAAGCACATTATCATCCTCACTTCCGGTATAATCGCCGCGGCTGCTGTGGCTTTTGCCCACAATGGCTTCAGTGAAATAATCATAGGTGCCCTATTCAACGCCGGCGCCATACAGGTGGATTTCCTCCTTGGGCCACTCTGGGCGCACCTGATTCCAGTACTTGATTTTATCCTGCGCTTCGGGCTCCCAGATTTTCTTTAGCTCTGCTACAGTAATTTCCTTGACCCAGTCGTTGGAAGGGTTTACGGCAACCACGAGTCCGTCATATGCAACTTCCAGCTCGACAAAATCAATCGAATTCAGTTTGCATTGCTCGGCTTCTTCCGATTTGATGGGTCTGGAGGCATCGTTGATGTCCGTTTCCCCCCGAGAGAATTTTTTGAATCCACCACCTGTTCCTGAAAGCCCGACAGTGACTTTCACTTCAGGAGCTTCGGCGCGGAACTCTTCCGCTACGGCTTCAGAAATAGGATAAACGGTGCTTGATCCATCAATGTTGATGGTGCCGCTGATGACTTCAGTCGATTCATTTGTTTTTGAGTTGTTGCCGCCACAGGAGGCAAGAATGGTGGCTGCGACGATAAACAGGATTTTCTTCATGGTGTGTGTTCCAGTTTTTGGTGAGGCAAAAGGACTTTAATAGGATTACAGTTGCGTTTACTTAATGTTATTAAAAGGTTAAGAATAGGGGCAACCACGCTTGTTAACCTGGTTGGGCCGATCATCTCTGAAGGCGCTCAAGGCTGTTTGCCGTTTTTTCGCGCCCATTCTTATCGAAATCGGGTGGTTTCTTTGTAACAGGTTGAATTACAGTGTGGGACTCTTTTAATCCTCATTTAACTTTGCCGTAACATTGCTTCCTCACTTTTGGGCCAACAAAGAGCCAAATGTCGAACGAAACCGTAAAAATCCTGCTTGTTGACGATGAGCCGGATATTCTGGAGTTCATGGAGTATAACCTTCGAAAGGAAGGGTATGAGGTGTTTTTGGCACGAAATGGCAAAGAGGCCCTTGAGATAGCACGAAAAGAACGTCCTCAGCTGGTGATTCTTGACATTATGATGCCTGTTATGGATGGGATTGAGGCCTGCAGGCACCTGCGTGAGATGCCGGAATTACAGCATACCATGATCACTTTTCTGACGGCACGCAATGAGGAATACTCGCAAATTGCAGGTTTTGATGTTGGAGCCGATGATTACATTTCTAAACCGGTGAAACCACGCATTTTGGTTTCACGAATAAAGGCCTTGCTTCGCCGTGTAAACGGAGTGCAGCCCCAGGCCCCGGTCATTCAAATCGGGAATCTGCGCATCGACCGCGAAAAGTATTTGGTGTATAAAGATGAGATTCCGATCTCTTTTCCCAGGAAGGAGTTTGAGTTGCTATCACTGCTAACCTCAAAGCCCGGCAAGGTGTTTACGCGTGAAGATATCCTCTCGCGTGTGTGGGGGAACGATATTATCGTAGGTGATCGTACCATCGATGTGCATATCCGGAAGATTCGTGAAAAGCTCGGCGATGAGTCAATCAAGACCATCAAGGGGATCGGATACAAGTTCGACATCTGATTCCTTCGGTTGATTTTTGTAAATGGTCTAGTAACGACTCGTTACTTTTGTTGAATGGGTGAACGTAAGGCCTTACTGACCGGATCCGGTGTGTCTGTTGTAATGGCTACAGTGCTCACCGCTACTGTTAGGCTACTTTTCTTTGTTACTGGTTTTTCGTTCGAGTGGATTTATTACCTCCTGTTTTTTACGATTGTATTTGTCGTTTCTATTGTTACATCCAAATACTTGCATGCACGGTATGTCCGCGAGAGTTTGCAGGATATTTACCACCAGATCCAAGAATTGCGGGGAACAAAAGTCGTTAGGCCCGCACCATCCGATAGTGTGCCTGCATTATATGCTGAAATCAGTCGTATTCTGAATGACTGGAACAAAGAGTCGCGTTCCGAAATTGATCAGATGAAGCAGGTGGAAACCTATCGACGTGATTTTTTGAGTAACGTATCGCACGAGTTGAAGACGCCGATTTTTTCTGTACAAGGATTTGTCCACACGCTGATTGACGGCGGAATTGACGATCCGGATATCAACATGCACTACCTGTCAAAGGCTTCCAAAGGTATTGATCGGCTTATCCACATTGTTGAGGACCTTGAGTCGATTTCACGTCTTGAAGCCGGAGAGTTGATTTTGGATAAACGGACCTTCGATATCCTGGAACTTGTTTCTGATGTATTCGATTCGCTAGAGTTGCAGGCCAGGGAAAAACAGGTGTCCTTTCAATCCTCATCCAGCACTGGCGAACGACTCTATGTGTATGCCGACAAGGACCTGATAAGGCAGGTGCTTGTAAATCTGATTGTCAATTCAGTGAAGTATGGAGTCAAAGGCGGCGCAACTATTGTTTCGGTCAGCCCTGTGGGAGAGAAAGTGGTGGTTGAGGTATCAGACAACGGGATTGGAATTGAGAAACGCCATTTGCCCAGGCTATTCGAACGTTTTTACAGGGTCGACAAAAGCCGGTCACGTGAGCAGGGCGGTACCGGGCTTGGGTTGGCCATTGTCAAGCACATCCTTGAGGCACACAACGAATCCATCAGTGTGGACAGTGAACCCGGCAAGGGTACTATTTTTGTGTTTTCGCTACTGCAAAGTCGCTGAGGGTTTACGGCCGCCGCGCCGGATTGGATATCTTTACACGAATTAACTTACGGCTATGTCAACATCACGCTCTGCAAGTTCCCGCGAACGTAAAGTGAAGTCATTCGATCCCAATGGTCCTGCCTTGGACGATGCCGGTGTGTTCGGTTTGCCATTCACAACAGAGGAGTCCTCATTGGTCTTGGTCCCGATTCCATGGGAAGCAACAGTGAGTTACGGGCGTGGAACTGCAGATGGGCCGCAGGCTATTCTGGATTCATCGATGCAGGTTGATTTGTTTCACCCTGAGTTTCCTGAGCTTTGGAAGTTGGGTGTCGCTATGGATAAAGCACCGGCCGGACTTCGGAAGCTATCCGATAAGAGCAGGAAAAAAGCCGAAAAGGTAATCGATGGTGTTTCTTCCGGTTTGAGTGTCGGATCTCCTGTCGTTTCAAAACTACTCAGAGAAGTGAACTCGGCTTGTGAGTCGATGGTATCAACTGTACAGAATGCCGTTAGTGTACACCTGGATGCTAAAAAGCTCGTCGGATTGGTTGGCGGTGATCACAGCACCCCATTGGGATACATGAAAGCACTTGCAGAACGTTACCCCGATTTCGGCATTCTGCAGATTGATGCACATATGGATCTTCGAAATGCCTACGAAGGCTTTGCCTATTCGCACGCATCAATCATGTACAATGCGCTCCGTATCCCGCAGGTTAGCAAGCTGGTACAACTCGGGATTCGTGATTCCTGCATCGAGGAACAAAATGTAGTAAAGAAAAGCAAGGGGCGTGTCAAGGTGTTTACTTACGCGGATGTCGCGCGGAACCGATACGCCGGGATGAATTGGAAAAAGCAATGTAACGATATTATTGCCGCACTTCCCAAAAATGTTTACATCAGTTTTGATATCGATGGACTCGACCCCAAGTTGTGCCCGAACACTGGAACCCCGGTAGCCGGAGGTTTCGAGTTTCATGAAATCACCTTCCTGCTTTCCTTGTTGGCCAATTCCGGTAAACGCATCATTGGGTTTGATTTGAATGAGGTGGCTCCTGGAAAGACTGACTGGGATGGTAATGTAGGAGCGCGCATGTTGTTCCATCTTTGTGGTGTCATCGCGCGCTCCAATCGATTGCTTTGATTTGTCTTCTGAAATAAAATGAAAGAGGCCGGTACTACCGGCCTCTTTCATTTAAGCTTCTGCAACAGCTTCGCCCATGTTTTTAAATGTGAAGTTGTTCAGGGTATCGATATCGATTTCGATGTGTTCTTCCTTGTGGATTGCACCGGATAAAATTTGCTTGCTCAGCTCATTCATAATTTTTTTCTGAATGACACGCTTCAGTGGTCGTGCTCCGAACTGCGGGTCGTATCCGAGTTGAGCAAGCCATTCGGTAGCTTCTGGGCTTATGCTGATGTATATATCATTCTCCTCAAGTCGTTTGGCCAATTGTCCGAATTGCATGCGAACAATGTCTTGTATCTGATGCCGGTCGAGTGGGCTGAACATGATGATTTCATCAATGCGGTTTAGGAATTCAGGTCGAATCGACTTTTTAAGTAACTCAAAAACCTCAAGACGCGATTTTGCAAGAATGCTTTCACGGTTCTCCTCATCGATACTGGCCATGTTGTCTTGAATCAGGTAGGCGCCGATGTTCGAGGTCATGATGATAATGGTATTCTTGAAATTGGCGGTCCTCCCCTTATTGTCAGTCAATCTGCCATCATCAAGTACCTGCAACAGGATGTTGAATACATCCGGATGAGCTTTTTCAATCTCATCCAATAGGATTACAGAATAGGGTCGACGTCGTACGGCCTCTGTAAGTTGTCCGCCTTCGTCGTAGCCAACATAACCGGGAGGTGCGCCTATGAGTCGGCTTACGCTGTGCCTCTCTTGGTATTCGCTCATATCTATTCGTGTCATCGCGTTGTCGTCGTTGAACAGAAATTCTGCTAGTGCCTTGGCCAATTCAGTTTTTCCGACTCCGGTTGTTCCCAAGAAAATGAATGAACCGATTGGTCGTCGTACGTCCTGCAATCCCGCCCTGCTGCGCCTTACTGCATCGGATAATGCTGCAATCGCATCCTCCTGACCTACTACGCGTTTGTGAAGTTCGGTTTCGAGATGAAGCAGCTTTTCGCGTTCACTTTGTAGCATACGCTTCAGTGGTATCCCTGTCCAGCGGCTGACAACTTCGGCAATGTCTTCACTGTCGACCTCTTCTTTGATCATCGCCTTGTTTTGCTGCGCATCGATTAGTTTGGTCTGACATTCTGCGAGAGTAGCTTCGGCTTCTTTGATTTTCCCATAGCGTATCTCGGCAACTTTTCCATAGTCACCGGCCCGCTCGGCCTGGTCAGCTTCCGCTTTGAGGATTTCAATGCTTTCGCGAGTTTGTGTGATGGTATCTATCACTAGTTTTTCTGATTCCCACCTGCTCTTTATCCGGCTTCGCTCTTCGTTGAGGTTGGCAAGGGTTTCACTGAGCTCTCCGAGCTTTTTTTCATCTCCCTCACGCTTAATTGCAGCCCGTTCGATTTCAACCTGCATGATGCGGCGTTGAATTTCATCCAATTCTTCCGGCACACTATCCATTTCCAGCCTGAGTTTCGCTGCCGCCTCATCAATTAGGTCGATGGCTTTATCGGGCAGGAATCGCGCAGTGATGTAACGATCGCTCAGTTCCGCTGCCGCACTCGTTTAGTGTTGTTGCGCCAATGGCGCGTAATTCACCACGGGCCAAAGCTGGTTTTAGGATGTTTGCTGCATCCATCGCACCTTCACCACCACCGCCAGCACCTACCAGCGTGTGGATTTCATCGATGAATAATACGATGTCACCTTCAGCCCCAATCACTTCCTTGACAACGGATTTTAATCGCTCTTCGAATTCGCCTTTGTATTTGGCTCCTGCGATTAATGCACCCATGTCGAGGGAATAGATCACTTTGGACTTCAGGTTCTCGGGTACGTCACCGTTGATGATGCGGTGCGCGAGCCCCTCTGCGATTGCTGTTTTACCTACACCCGGTTCGCCGATTAGGATCGGGTTGTTTTTTGTGCGTCGCGACAAGATCTGCAATACGCGTCTGATTTCTTCATCGCGGCCAATGACCGGGTCTAGCTTTCCCTCGTGAGCGAGTTGATTTAAGTTCCGTGCATATTTTTCGAGGGTATTATACGACTCTTCGGCTCCTGAACTTGTAGCACGAGAGCCCTTTCGGATTTCACGAATAGCAGACCTGATACGACCAGCATCTGCTCCGGCTTGTTTCAGTGCGTCGGACACTCCATCACCTGCGCTCATCAGTGTTAGTAGAAGATGTTCGACAGTTACAAACTCGTCTTTGAACTCACGAGTCATTTGCAGTGCGTTTTGTAATGCCTGTTGCAGTTTTGTTGATAGGTAGGGTTGTCCCCCACTTACTTTAGCATATCCGTTCATCACTGCATCAAGCGATCGGCGTATATCGTTGAGGTTGACCTCGGCTTTCTTCAGCAATAGGGGTACAACTTCCTCCTCATTTTCAATCAGAGCCTTCAGTACGTGACCGGTTTCGATGGCTTGGTGACCCAGTTGCATGGCCATCCCCTGTGCCTGTTGAACGGCTTCCTGCGCCTTTACAGTGAATTTGTTGAGGTTCATGGTTATATTGTTTTATTATGCACCATCAAAGTTTGTCCCATTCGTATTTTCATTCATAAACCCTGCTAACTTGTCAGTATTTGAGTTTTCAAGTGTCAAACATGCAGTACAATTGTGTTTTAGATGCCAAACTGTCGCAGGGGAAAAAAGAAAAAGCCGCCTTACGGGGCGGCTGGTGATGGTGTGGAGTGTATTTGATTAAAAAGTGATGGTCATGGTTCCCTTTTGTTCGAGGGGCATGGTTGTGCCTCCTTCAAATGCCGCACTTTCGGCTGCTTGTTTAGCCTTGGTCAACAAATAGGTGCTCATGGTTGTGGTTCCTTCTACACCCGGATCAGCTTTAATCACGTTGCCATATTTATTGATGGTGATGGCTACTACAACGATTCCACGTTCCATGGTGAGATTGTCGATTTTGGGTTGCTTTATCAGTTTTCTGCCTGGCATCACAAATGACACTCCTTTTTGACCGGTAGCTGTGCTGCCACCTAATCCTCCGGGTTCAACATCAAATTCAATTGATTTGATTTGACCTAGCTGAAAACTCAACAGTGCTCCTTTGTGAAAGAAGCTCACAGTGTTGTTCTCAATCCGCTGCACCTCTCCATTCATACGTTCGCCCGATTTGGTAATGATTAGGTGCTGGGCCTCGGCTTGTGTGAGTAGCAAGGTTAAGAGAGCGGAAAAGAAGAATGTTCGCATTATGGATTCGTTTAGCTATTAAACAAAGAAACGATTCATGTTCAGGTTTCTTATGTTCATGCCCGGGCGATAAATAACAAGCTGTTGTTAATTGTTATCTTGCGTTGAATTCGTACTAAAATGAGTGGGCTGCCTGATTTCGTTGTTGCGCTTCAACGGCGCCTTGGGCTGAACTTGCCCGGCGAACTGGCTCGAGGTCCTTTATCTCCTCCACACCGACCGATCCTTGACGATGTACAAATCGCCAAACGAAATCCGTTCAAGGCAGCGGTACTCGTTTTACTTTATCCCGAACCTAGCGGTGTTCATCCTTCAATCGCGTTGATTGAGCGAAGTATGGGCGGAGGGGTGCATTCTGGGCAGATAGCACTCCCCGGAGGAAAGCAGGAGTCAGGCGAATCACTTCTTGGTACGGCTTTGCGTGAAGCACAGGAAGAGATTGGTGTGGATCCTACTACAATTCATGTGTTGGGCGAATTGACGCGACTCTATGTACCGCCAAGTAATTTCCTGGTAAATCCGTTTGTCGGTTGGGTCACTCAAAAACCTGATTTCAATCCCAACCCGGAGGAGGTAAGCCGCATGATCAGTTTAAACTTAGGTGCTTTTTTGGGAGAACACGCAGTAGTGCGTTCGCGGGTGTCCGGGTTAAATGGTCATCAATTCGATGTGCCGGCTTTTCAAATTGATGATCACTTGATTTGGGGTGCTACTGCCATGATGCTCGCGGAGCTGTTGCACATCTATGGGGAAACACGTTTGGAGGTCGGGTGAAACAAAAAACGGGAGTCCTAGGGACTCCCGCTCTAGACCAACGGACTGGTGTTTAGTTCCAGTTTTTCAAGGTGCCAAGCGTCGCTTCCTGAACGTTAAGCACTTCTTTGCTCGTGGCGTCGCTGATGAAAGCGACAATTTTCCAAGTACTATTTCCTGTACGCTCTGGTACATCAAATTTGAATGTGAAGGTGCCTGAACCTCCATTCACCATGCTGGCCGGGTTAATGGAGTTTCCCAATGTTCCGGTCAGAACTCGGCGAACAACGTTGGCATGTGTAAAGTTGTTGATCGGATTCCCCTGGTTAAAAAACGGTGACGAGGGTACGATGTTGTGGTTGTTTGCTTGTGCAAAATTGATACCGTTTGAACTCACCATGTCTTCTATCAGATAGGCGGTGACATTTCGGGGTGAATTTGCGTTCGTATTAAAGCCTGCCACTACCCAGACAGTTGCGGTTTTATTGGAAACCTTTGAATTGATGGCCAATCCGCAATCCGCGGGCTTGCGCAATTCTCCGTCAACAGCATTCGCCCAACGAGTTCCATCAAGAAATGTAGTACCTGCAAACGATTTACGGTTGATGGTGGCAACTGCCGCTGTGTTTGTACTGCCAAGGTTTTGCAATACACGTGATCCATGGGTAATGGCCATCACATCGCTTAGGTGAAGATTGGCAACTGAAACCCGGCCAGGAAAGGTGCGCTGGATCAGTTCTGTGTTTAGTGCGTTCATTGGAGCTTCTCCGTCGGTGACGTCGGTGAATTGCTCAAGCAAGGTGTTTTTAGTGAATACCGCCGGTACCGGTGTGATGCCGGGCTGGTTGCTTACACGCTCGCGGATATCCATAGATACCGTTTCAGGCGTTTCTTTTTGACATGAGCTGAACAGTACGATGACTGTTGCGCCGAATAAGAATAACTTGTTCATGTTGTTGTTTGCGATTCGTTTACAATACAATGTTAGGGGCATACACCGATGACAATTGTTCGATTTGCTACACATGCTTACAGCCGATTTCGCAGCCAATTGTTCATGCATTATACTGTAAGTGATTGTAAAGCAAATAGATGAAAGGCGGTATTTCTTACAAATCAAGTGTCAATCGCACACTGCACGTTCTATATTTGCTAACTATGAACGGCGGACCAATGGACTTGAAGCAGATGATTGTACGTGTGTACGGATTCCTGCTGAACGATAATGGTGAGATTCTCATTTCGGATGAATTTCACTACGGCATGCGTATGCGAAAATTACCTGGAGGAGGACTCCAGCTGGGAGAGGGTACTGCCCAAACACTTAGGCGTGAGTTGATGGAGGAAATGGAAGTGGATTTACTCCCGTCGAAGTTGGTGCATACTACCGCTTCTTTCATCCGCTCTGTGTTCAATCCAGCACACCAGGTCATGGGTGTATATTACCATGTTCCTGTGCAGGACGGTAATCTGATTTCACGGTTCAAACTGGAGCAGGCTGCCGCCTGTAAAAACGGTGATGTGTTTTTCAGGTGGAGTAGGGTGGGCGAACTGAATCCTTTGGATTTCACCTTCCCGATGGATCAGGAAGCCTGGATGGTGTTTAAAGGCCAGTACGACTCAGGGTTGTTCACCTGAACGAAACCGGTGTGGCCTTCATGAAGCCTTTTCGTTCAAACCGATCGGCCGCCCGGATAGCTTCTTGTTGGTTTGAGAAACCGGTCACCACAAGACTATAGGTTCTCTCAGGACCAAATCCGCTTCCAGTAATCAGCACTTGATCAACATCATCCTCCAGGTATAATTCATTGGCTATGTAAAGCATATGAATGATGTCTTTCGTCTTCCATAGCCTGATGGACTCACCCCGAAGGTGTTCCCGGTTTCCAAGGCAATCCAGCACATCTTCACAACGGAAAATACTATCGATAATAGGGTTTAGTTTAAGCAACTGCAGTTGCTCAAGTTCCACAAGGGCGATGCCATGCTGGTAACTTCCTATCCTGCGTGCGGCCGATTCGCTTAGGTCGATGATGCGCGAACGTATATAGGGCCCCCGGTCGTTGATGCGTACGGTGGTGCTGAGTCTGTTGCTGCAGTGAAGTCGCTGTTGTCGAAGCGTTCGCCGTTCGCTGTACGTTTCCCATTGAATGAATCGCCGTAATAGGAAGCTCGTCCTTTATTGGTTTTGGGTATTTTTTTTTCTGTACCTCCCGTAACCAGTAGCAGCGCACTGATTTGAAGTGCGATGAACAGGATGGTATGGCACAGGTTTTTACGCATGTTCAGGCTAAGCGGTGGCTGATGATTTGTTCAATCAGGTCGTGAAGTTGCTGTGGGTGAAACATGCGCCAACGGATCTCATCCAGTTCACCACCATAGGCGAAGTAATAGTCGATGCCATACTTTACGAATTCATTGCGCACATGTTCACGAAAATTCAGCGCAGCCACCCAGCCATCCTCTGCATCTTCAAACCATTCTTGATAGTAGCAATCGTCTGATCCGTGAAAGTTGAGGACATTCTCTCCGATAAGTACGAATTTCTGTATGCCTTTCCCGATCAACAGGTCGGCCACATCCCGCTTCAGCAACATGATATCGTTGTGGATTGCATCATTCCACTCACCAATCAACTCGAGCACGGCAAAGCCCGAGTCGTAGTCGGCATACAGGATTTTCATGTACAGGGTGGGCGAGCCGAACCCGTCCCATTGGGGGTGGATGTAGTAGTTGTAAATGGTATTGGAATACTCGAATTCACTGTATTCGCGACCATAAAATGGTGACCACTCATCCTCAGCCGAGGTGTACAAATGTCGCCAGTTGTAAAATGGTTCGATTTCCTGCATAGCGTGACTCGGGTAAAGATAAGGACCGAATCAGCCGGAAAAAAACAATCAGTCTTTTGCGCCGTGTTGAAAATGTTCTATCGCCTTGCGAACACTCCCTGTTTCTTTCAGGAGGGTGGAGGCATTCTCGAGGTTTAAGCCTGTGGCATCCATCACCATGCGCGTGCCGCGGTCAATTAGCTTGTTGTTGCTAAGTTGCATATCAACCATGCGGTTTCCCTTAACTCGACCCAGCCTGATCATCAGCGTAGTTGATATCATGTTGAGTACCAACTTCTGTGCGGTGCCGGCCTTCATGCGGGTGCTGCCTGTTACGAATTCAGGACCTGTTGCTACTACGACAGGGAATTCAGCGGCTTCAGCAGCCGGACTCCCCGGGTTGCAGGTAATACATCCTGTCAAGTTTCCATTGCGGCGTGCATGTGCCAGGCAACTGACTACGTAAGGTGTTGTCCCCGATGCTGCGATGCCAATCAGTGAGTCGAGATCGCCGAAGGCGTGCTCCTGTAAATCGGTCCAGCCTGGGATTATCCTCTGCAGACTCAACTGCTTTGCGGATGGCTGAATCACCGCCTGCAATGAGTCCGATTACGAGTCCGTGAGGAACCCCGTACGTCGGTGGGCATTCTGACGCATCAAGGATTCCCAAGCGGCCGCTGGTGCCAGCCCCGATGTAAAAAAGCCTTCCGCCCTGCTGCATTCGGGGAAGGACGGCCTCTACAAGTTGTTCTATTTGTGGCAAAGCTTTCTGCACTGCGATTGCAACTCCATGGTCTTCATCGTTGATGGCAACGAGCAATTCACGAACCGATTTCTGTTCGAGGTTATCGTGCCTCGATTCCGATTCGGTGAGCCGTTCAATTGCCATGAAGAGATTAGTAGATTGATGGATATGACGTGGGGTCGCTCAAATGCATCATGCGATAAGCCGCATCGAAAACGTCTTCGGTAGATGGTTTTGAGAAATAGTCTCCATCAGAACCATACGCCGGACGATGTGCTTTGGCTGTTAAGGTTACAGGTTCCTGATCCAGGTAACGGAATCCTCCCTGTATTTCGATTATTTCCTGCAGCATGAATGCAGTTGCACCGCCGGGTACGTCTTCGTCCAATAGCATGAGGCGTCCGGTTTTGCAAAGCGATTCAAGGATAGTATGCTTCGTATCGAAGGGCAGTAGGCTGCGCGCATCAATTAGCTCAACATGAATATCATAATCGGTAAGCTGGGCAATCGCTTCCTGCGCGATTCGAACGCATGAGCCGTAGGTGACCAATGTAATGTCGTTTCCTTTATGAACAACCTCGGCTTCGCCGATTGGAATACTGAAGTCGCCCAGGTTCTCCGGCATCTGCTCCTTGATGCGGTAGCCGTTGAGTGGCTCTATAACGAGCGCGGGTTCATCCGATGCAAGGAGTGTGTTGTAGAATCCTGCAGCCTGAGTCATGTTTCTAGGGACGAGCACATGGATTCCGCGCAGAGCACCAAGTATGAATTGCATGGGCGAGCCGCTATGCCAAACTCCTTCAAGACGATGTCCTCGAGTTGTGATGATCAAGGGCGCCTTTTGCCCTCCACGGGTTCGGTACTGGAGGCAGGCAAGGTCGTCTGTCAATACCTGTATTGCGTAGGCGAGGTAATCGAGATACTGTATTTCAGCCACAGGACGCAAGCCACGGAGTGCCAGTCCGATTCCTTGGCCGATAATGGTCGCTTCGCGGATCCCGGTGTCGAATACACGCGCATCTCCGTACTTGCCCTGCAAGCCTGCATAGGTCTGATTTACTCCGCCGATGTGGCCTACATCTTCACCGAATATGAGCAGTTCGGGCTTACGCTGAAGCTGAACATCCCAATTGGCCTGAAGTACTTCGCGTCCGTCAACCAATGGGGACTCGTGGTTGTATAATGCTTCAACGGGCTGGTGAAGCGCAGCGCGCTGCTCGCTTTCGCTATGGAGGTGCGAACTGTAGCGGTTTTCGTTCAACTTTGTAAACGATTTTAGCCAGTCTTGCAGAGCAGTTTTCGAATCAAGTTGTTCGGATCTGACCAGGCGAAGCGCTTTTTTGGCAGCCACAACCAGGTCCTTTCGTTCAGCATCTGCCGATTCGCTGAGTTTCTGGTTCAGCAGTTCGATAAAACTTCTATTTGCACTCGCTCCTGCGAGGGTGCCAAGTAAGGAGGAAAGTTCGTTTTTTTCGTGGTTGATAGAACGAAGATGGGACGACCAGGCCAGCTTGCGCGCTTCTGTGGCCGACTGCAAAGCCTGTGCTTGAATCGCGTCCAACTCATCCGCAGTGCCCAATGCATTTTCAAGAATCCAGCTTCGAAATTTTCGAACACAGTCGAATTCTTCTTCCCAGGCCAATCGCTCCGGAGTTTTGTATCGCTCATGCGATCCCGAGGTAGAATGCCCTTGTGGTTGGGTGACTTCTGTGACGTGGAAAAGGACAGGGATTTGCTGTTCACGACAAATCGCTATGCCACGCTCGTACATATCGACCAGTGCCGGATAATCCCAAGCCCGTGCGGTCATAATGACATATCCGTCCTTCTCGTCAGTTTTTGCAAAACCGCTTAATACCTCAGCGATGTTCTGCTTGGTTGTTTGATATTTTGCCGGAACCGAAATCCCGTAACCATCGTCCCAAACGCTCACGGCCATGGGAACCTGCATGACGCCGGCCGCATTGATGGTTTCAAAAAATAGCCCTTCTGAGGTTGACGCATCACCGATGGTGCCGAAGGCGACTTCTGTTCCACCCTTGGTGAATTTGTTCATCCGCTTTGCAAGCTCAGGCAATTGACGGTAGACCTTTGATGCTAGCGCAAGTCCGAGCAAACGAGGCATTTGGCCACCGGTTGGTGAAATGTCGGCCGACGAGTTCTTGCTCTTGGTAAGGTCTTTCCAGGTGCCATCCGCCTCAAGCAAGCGCGTGGCGAAATGGCCGTTCATGCACCTTCCTGCAGATGAGGGTTCGAGTTCGACATCGGGCGTAGCATACAGCTGCGCAAAAAATTCCTGGATGCTCAGCAGCCCCGAAGCAAACATGAAGGTCTGGTCTCTGTAATAACCCGAACGGAAATCGCCGTTCTTAAAAACCTTCGCCATAGCCACCTGCGCCAGCTCCTTGCCATCGCCGAAAATGCCGAATTTGGCCTTGCCGGTTAACACTTCCTTGCGCCCCATCAGACTAGCTTGTCTGCTTTCGTTCACAAAGCGGAAATCGTCCAGCACCTGAGTCCGGAACTCGTCAAATGAAATAGCCTGCGTCGTATCAGGGCCTTGGTTCGGATTCTGCACCATGTGGTCTGCGCGTTGAAAGCGGTTCCCAAAGGTACAAAATAGGCTTGTTGGCCGAATCAGTCCTCGTCCTCAGAGGACGGCATCGAGGAGTGTAAAGAGGAAAAAGAGGATGCTGGCTAGTCCATTGGAGGTGAAGAAAGCCATGTTCACTTTACTCAAGTCATTGGGCTTGACCAATCTGTGTTGTGTAAACAGCAAGAGAATGAATATCATGCAGCCCATGTAGTACACAAGGCCAAGTCCGGCCTGTAGCCCCACCGAAATCAGGAATAAGGCTGATGCAATGTGAAGACTGCGCGAAATCCCCAAGGCTTTCCTGTTGCCAAAACGGGACGGGAGGGAGTGCAATCCATTGCTCCGGTCAAACTCACTGTCCTGTAGCGCATAAATGATGTCAAATCCACCTACCCAGCACAGTACGGCAGCGGCCAGGTATATAGGAGCAGGGTGGAAGGTGCCCGTTACTGCGAGCCACGCACCAACTGGCGCCAAACTGAGACCAAGTCCGAGAAATAAATGGCACAAGGATGTGAATCGTTTGGTGTAAGAGTATCCCAGCACGACGACCAAAGCCACGAAGGAGAGGTAAAAGCAAAGTGGATTGATGAACCAGGTGGTGGTAATGAACGCAACGCAGTTCAGTATGCAAAAGGCCAATGCGGCGTTGGAGCCGATGATTCCGGAAGGGATTTCTCTTGCAGCTGTACGTGGATTGTGTGCATCGATGTTTCGGTCTGCCCAGCGGTTGAAGCTCATGGCCGCGCTGCGGGCAAATACCATACAAAGCAGCACCTTGAGTGCCAGGTAAAGCGAGAGGGCCTCGGGAGCCTGCTGAATAGCAAGCAAAAAGCCCGTCGCTGCAAATGGAAGGGCGAACAGGGTGTGTGAAAACTTAACGAGCGAAAGATAATGGCCTATGGACTTGAACACGGATCGCAAAAGTAAGCACCTGCACTTAGCGGCCGCCAATCAGCAGGGTGATGCTTTTCGACATAGTGCCAGATTCATCCAGGCGGATGTAGTATAGGCCATCGGGATGCTCGCTCAGTTCGATTGGAAAACGCCGGCCTTGCAATTGATCACGCTGAAGGAGCAGTTTGCCTTGTGCATCAAAAATGCGCAAACGGGCCTGGTTAACCGGGACTTCAAGTTCGAGCCAGGTATTACCATTGCTTGGGTTGGGTGCCAATTGGAGTCCGGCACTCTCGGTTGCAGGTAGTGAGGGCAATGCAAGCGGTGCACATCCGGTCATCAGGCTCAAGGCATCCAGTTTACCATGTCCCCAGTCGTTGTTGGGTAGGTTGGTGCCGGTGAATGCATCGGTGCGGGAGCAAAGCAATACGCGATTTCGGATATCCGTCCACGTTGCAAGGGGTTGGGATTCCAGGTAGAGCGCTATGGCTCCTGCAACAGCGGGAGCAGCCGAGGAGGTGCCACCATCGCGGATATGAATACTGTCGGCAGCGAGTTTGTATGGCTGGTTTTGTACGAACCAGGCCACACTGCTCAGGCGCAGGGCCGCCATGGTGACTTCTCCGGTCGAGGTGATATCGGGTTTGGTTCTTCCATCGCGTGTCGGTCCACGGCTGGAAGAAAGCGCCAGCGCACCAACTGTCGTCGGGAATGTTTGTGTGTTCCCGTTCACGTCAATGTAGTTATTGCGGTTCACATACTGACCGGTGCAGATGACACGTTGTCCGCACTGAAATGAACTGCAGATGTTTTGTTGCACATCAGGCGTGATGTAGTGGATGATTGGCGGGTAAGCACCTGGCGCAGGTAGGTTGTTGTACACCAGTTCAAAACTCCATGCATCGAACGATCCGCTGCCGCAAGTGTTGATGCGAAAGAGGTATGTGTTGGAGTCGGGCACGATGTACAGCATCAATCCATAGCGGCCAGCGACATACTCTCGATAGGATTGCATGAGGCCAATGCGGTCACCTGCGGGCGACTTCAGTGTATCGGTGATGAGTTGGCCCGTGAGTTGACCTGCCGAGAACCAGGGAGTTGTTGCGCGAGTCTGGAAAAAAGGTGCGGGGCTATCAGCAGAAACAGAGAGAGAGAGCCCGGCAAAGTCGGCACTGTCTGACCAGCATTCGGCGTAAATCGGATTGTTGTTCGATGACCGGAGCCACGTGAAAAGCGTGTCGTTTAAGGGTTGGTGGCGAAGGTGGATCGGATAGCCACCCGCATTGCCGGCTGCAGCCACCACCATGCGTCCGTTTTGGGCTGCAATGAGGTTGTCGATTACTTGTGCAGTAAGGTCCAGTCCATCGTGTGAGCCGAAATACGTTCCGGCACTGATGTTCACCACGCAGGGGAGTCCAAGGCTATCGGATTTGGAGAAAATGTAGTGTACTGCATCGGCAATGCTACTCAGCCAGGAGTCGTTGTCCAGGCTGAAGTCCAGCGAGACTGCAATGATTTTACTTTTCGGAGCGGCACCCCTGTAGGTATACAAAGTGTCGCCACCCGCAGCGGCAATTCCAGTTACATGAGTTCCGTGCGCTGTCTGATCGATGTGAGCGCTGGCTAGTCCGGCGTCGATATCAGCCTTTGAAAACTCTTGTCCGTAACCATAGGGGGTAGGGGTGTTCGCCGAGTCAGCCAACAGGTGATCCCAAACCCACTCTACACGCGACAGTCCGGTTGAGTCCAGAAAATCAGGGTGTGTGAAGTCAATTCCGGTATCAATGATTCCCATCACCACATCTTTTCCCTCGTAGGCTTTAGGAAGCGGGGTTAGTCCCTGATGTACAAGCGAGATACGGTTGTTGGTTCGCATCCTGTCGTTCAACGGCTTTAAGCCAATTTCCGCCGATTCCATTCGGATGATTCCCGGAATTTTCGAAAGCGGCATAAGACTATGTGCCGGCAAGGAGGCAGAGGTGATTTGATCAACAGTGTAGCGAATAGTGCCGCCGGCTTGAATGACCTGTTCCGCTACGAATGATGGCGGCCCTTTAATAAGCACCGATACGGCAAGGTTGGCGCAACTTTCGTCCGTGGCCAGCAGGCTTAGCCTGCGGTCGAGGCAGGTGTTTTGGGCAAAAAGTGAGAAGGAGCTCAGCAGCGAAAAAAAGCAGATGACAAGCGCGATTTGTCGATGAAAAGGTGTGCGTTGAGCTGGCTGGGTCATGCCGGAGTGGGATTGGGCTAAATGGGATACCTTTGTGGTCCTGTTTTCCGCTCGGAAAACCGCCCTTAAAATACACATAACAAGGCTTAACATATGTCGGACGATCGCAAGATAATATTCTCCATGGTCGGGGTGAGTAAAATCTACCCCCCTCAGAAACAGGTACTGAAGAACATTTACCTGAGTTTTTTCTACGGTGCAAAAATCGGCATTCTGGGTCTCAACGGATCCGGAAAGTCCACCCTCTTGCGCATCATTGCCGGCCTGGAAAAGTCGTTTCAGGGTGAAGTGGTTTTTTCTCCGGGATACCGTGTTGGTTACCTTTCTCAGGAACCCGAGCTCGACGAGAATAAAACGGCCCGCGAAATCGTGATGGAGGGTGTGCAGCCCATCGTTGATTTGCTCAAGGAGTACGAGCAGGTGAATGAAAAGCTTGGTGAGCCGATTGATGACGATGTCATGAATAAGTTGATTGAGCGCCAGGCCGAGTTGATGGATCAGATTGATGCTGCGGGCGCATGGGAACTTGACAATAAAATCGAAGTGGCGATGGATGCACTGCGCTGTCCCGATCCCGAGACTCCGGTCAATATTCTATCCGGCGGTGAGCGTCGCCGTTTAGCCCTTTGCCGACTGCTACTGCAGGAGCCTGAAATCCTATTGCTAGACGAACCGACCAACCACCTCGATGCCGAAAGCGTGGAGTGGCTCGAGCATCACCTGCAACAATACAAGGGAACCGTAATTGCGGTTACTCACGACCGTTACTTCCTCGACAACGTTGCCGGATGGATTCTTGAGCTTGATCGTGGCGAGGGCATTCCCTGGCAGGGCAATTACAGTAGTTGGCTAGAGCAGAAAGGAAAACGTTTGGAGCAGGAGGAGAAAACCGAGAGTAAGCGAAGGAAAACACTCGAGCGGGAGCTCGATTGGGTGCGGATGTCTCCCAAAGCCCGTCATGCTAAATCAAAGGCTCGTCTGTCCGCATACGATAAAATGGTTAACGAGGAGACTCGTGAGAAAGAAGAGCGACTGGAGTTGTTTATCCCACCTGGCCCCCGTTTGGGAACGCGCGTCATCGAAGCAGAGCATGTCTTTAAGGGGTATGGCGACCGCCTACTCATCGAGGATCTGAGTTTTTCTTTGCCACAGGCTGGTATTGTCGGAATCATCGGGCCCAATGGTGTGGGTAAAACCACACTGTTCAGGATGATCATGGGGCTGGAGACAGCTGACAAAGGCGAATTCTCCATCGGTGAAACCGTTCAAATCGGATACGTTGATCAGAGTCACAAAGACCTCCTGCCTGATAAAACCGTGTTCGAAGTGATTTCCGGAGGAACGGATAGTATCATGATTGGCAACCGTAGCGTGAACGCCAGGAGTTATATCTCCAAGTTCAATTTCAATGGTGCCGACCAGGGAAAGAAAGTCGGTGTGCTCTCCGGTGGTGAGCGAAACCGTGTCCACCTGGCCATGACGCTCAAAACAGGCGCTAACGTGCTGCTGCTTGACGAACCGACCAACGACATTGACATCAATACCCTCCGTGCATTGGAGGAGGCTTTGGAGAACTTTGCCGGTTGTGCGGTAATTATTTCACACGACCGCTGGTTCCTCGACCGGGTGTGTACGCATATTCTCGCCTTCGAGGGGGACTCGCAAGTCGTATTTTTTGAAGGCGGATACAGTGAGTACGAAGAAGCTAAGAAAAAACGGGTCGGAAACGTGGAGCCCAAACGGTTCAGATACAAGAAACTTACCACCACCTGATCATGAAGCCCTCTATTCCGAAGGGAACCCGCGATTTTTCACCTGCTGAAATGCTCAGGAGGAACTACCTGTTCGGTATCATTCGTACAGCTTTCGCCCGCTTCGGTTATTTACCGCTCGAAACGCCTTCCATGGAGCAGCTTTCTACCCTCATGGGTAAATACGGAGAGGAAGGCGACAAGCTCATTTTCAAAGTACTTGATTCAGGTGAATTTCTTGATCATGCTGACCGTGATGCACTGGCCAAAAATGATAGTAGGAAGTTCGCTGTGTCGGTTGCCGAAAAGGCATTGCGCTACGATTTGACTGTGCCCTTCGCACGCTATGTCGTGATGCACCAGCATGAAATTGTATTTCCATTCAGGCGATACCAGATTCAGCCCGTTTGGCGTGCCGATCGGCCGCAAAAGGGGCGTTACCGTGAATTTTACCAGTGCGATGCCGACGTAATCGGATCAAACTCACTGGTGTGCGAGTCTGAATTGATTCAATTGTTGGAGTTTGTTTTTTCGGCAATCGGGCTCAAGGTCGTAGTTCAGTTAAACAACCGGAAACTTCTCGCCGGCCTGGCCGAAGTGATGGGTGTTCCGGATCACCTCACCGACATCACCGTGGCTATGGATAAGCTGGAAAAGGTTGGCCTGGATAAGGTTCGTGAGGAACTGACCGCCAAGGGCATTTCAGCTCAGGCCATGACTATTCTGGAGCCAGTCTTGTTGTTTAAAGGTGTTACCAACGATAAGCTGGCCATGCTTGATTCGGTTCTAGCCACATCTGAAACCGGCCGAAAGGGCATTGAGGAAATACGGGCCTTGTTTTCGATGCTTTCAAATTTCTCGTTTACTCACCTCAGCTGTGAACTCGATTTGTCACTAGCGCGAGGTTTGAATTACTATACAGGAGCCATCATTGAAGTCAAGGCGGCAGATGAACGAACTAGCTTCTCGTCGAGCATCTGCGGTGGTGGGCGCTACGATGACCTGACCGGAATTTTTGGTCTTTCGGGCATGTCCGGTGTGGGTATATCGTTTGGTGCCGACCGGATTTGTGATGTGATGGAGGAGATCGGATTGTTTCCCGAAAGCCACACCTCAGCGGCAACAGTCATGGCGGTTAATTTTGATGGAGATCCGGATGGTTCAGTGGCTGCGCTATTGCATCGGCTTCGTATGGCGGGTGTAAATGCGGAGGCGTACCCAGACCCTGTGAAATTGAAGAAGCAATTCGCTTTTGCCGATGCCAAGGGCATCCGATACGTAATTGTGCGTGGCGATGAAGAGCGCAATAGCGGAATGTTCAACCTGAAGAACCTGGCAGATGGAACCCAGCACACCTACACGGCTGAGGAATTGATCGGGGTTCTCGTTCAGAAAGATTAATACTCATGGTGCACGAAATCAGTATTGAAGCCTTGCGAATTCCGCAATTGGAGACCGTTGCTTCGGGAAGCCTGAATATCCGACTCAGTGCCAAAGCCGAAGAACGCATCGCCCGCTGCAGGACATTTCTTGACTCACGAACGGAAAGCGGTTCGGAGGTTTATTATGGGATTAACACCGGCTTTGGTTCGTTGTACAACCGTACTATTTCAAACGATGACCTGGGCAAGCTTCAGGTCAATCTGATGATGTCGCATGCCTGTGGAATGGGAGAGGAGGTTCAGGCTGAGATCGTACGTTTGATGCTATTTCTAAAGGTCCAGGGGCTCAGCTATGGTAACAGTGGCGTACAGGTCGATACCGTAAGGCTGCTGGCCGAATTGTATAATCACGATATCCTTCCGGTTGTCTATCAGCTGGGCTCGCTCGGAGCAAGTGGCGATTTGGCACCATTGGCTCATTTATGTCTGCCACTCATCGGAATGGGTGAGGTGCGTTACAAGGGGCGCGTGATGCCAGCAGCTGATGCGCTCTCGGAGGCAGGTCTGCAGGCAGTCCAATTGCGCTCCAAGGAAGGCTTGGCGTTGCTAAATGGCACGCAGTTCATGAGTGCTTGTGGATGCTGGGCGCTCATTCAGGCTTCCCGACTTGAGCGTTTTGCCGATCTGATCGCTTCCGTATCTCTGGATGCTTTCGATGGACGCATCGAGCCATTTCACGCTTCGATTCATGCTATTCGGCCACACCCAGGTCAAATTTCCACTGCCGGTCGTTTTCGGAATCTACTCCACGGAAGTAATCAACTTGCCCAGCCTAAGCAGCATGTACAGGATCCATATGCGTTTCGCTGTATCCCACAGGTTCATGGTGCAAGTAAAGATGCGATACAGCATGTTTCGGATGTGCTCGAACGTGAGGTCAACGCAGTGACCGACAACCCCACGGTTTTCCCGGATGAGGAGCTCATCATTTCGGCCGGTAATTTCCACGGACAGCCTCTGGCTTTAGCGCTCGATTACCTCGCTATCGCCCTGGCTGAGCTTGGGAGTATCAGTGAGCGCCGAACATATCAGTTGATTAGTGGTCAGCGTGGACTGCCTCCATTCCTTGTGGCGAATGCCGGGCTCGACTCGGGTTTCATGATTCCACAATACACCGCAGCATCGATTGTAAGCCAAAACAAGCAACTCTGTACCCCCGCATCCGTCGATTCGATTGTATCCAGCAACGGACAGGAAGATCATGTCAGTATGGGTGCCAATGCCGCTACAAAGCTTCTTCGTGTCGTCGATAATTTGGAACGAATCCTCGCAATCGAATTGATGAACGCTTCGCAGGCATTGAGTTTCCGTGCGCATCGGTCGTCTACTACAATTGAGGCATTCGTTGGCGAGTACCGGAACACCGTTCCCCTCGTTCAATCCGATCGCATCCTGTTTCCGGATTTGAGAAACAGTGTTGCATTCCTACGCACATTCAACATTGATTCCGTCATTCCTAACCCTTGATTTTCACATACCGATGAAATCGAAATTCTTAACCCTTTGCTGCCTCTTCATTTCAGCTTCCTTATGGTCGCAAACGCCTGCACACCGCCTCGAACTCAGGCCTTATAAACCTGGTTTCTTCGATAAGGATGTTATGACCGGAATCGAAAAATTTCAGGAGGTTCAGGTACCGAAAAAAGTAAAACCTGCTCTTAAAATCGATGTTTCTTCCTTCGGCTGGGTTCCGAAATCAGTCGGAGAATTCAATACGTGGTGGAAAAGCGATCCAATTTCGCAGGGGAACACCGGCACTTGTTGGTCTTTTTCAACCACATCCTTTTTTGAGACCGAAGTGTACCGCCTCACGAAACAGACCATCAAAATCTCACCCATGTATACTGCCTATTGGGAGTATGTTGAGAAAGCCAGGGGGTTCGTCGTAAGCCGTGGAGCCAGCAATTTTGACGAGGGTTCCGAAGGGAATGCGGTAGTGCGTATTTACAGGAAATATGGTGCAGTTCCACTCGAAAGCTACACAGGAATGCTGCCAGGGCAAACCCACCACAACCACGAAACAATGGCCGCCGAAATGAGGGCGTATCTTGCCTCAGTAAAAGCCAACAATGCATGGGATGAACAGGGTGTATTGTCGACCATTCGTTCCATCCTTGATCATTATATGAGCGCTCCGCCGGCTGCAGTAGTGGTCAATGGAAAAAGTTTATCGCCACAGCAATACCTCGATCAGGTGCTCAAGCTACGGATGGACGATTATGTGGATGTAACCTCAATTATGGCCAAGCCCTACTGGACGCGGGTTGAATACGAAGTGCCCGACAACTGGTGGCACGATAGTTCCTACTACAACGTTCCGCTTAACGAGTATATGGATCTGGTAAAGAAGTCCATTCGCAAGGGATATACGCTGATGATTGGCGGTGATGTATCGGAGACTGGCTTCGATGCCTGGAGTCAGATTGCTGTTGTGCCTAGCTACGACATTCCATCTGCATACATCGACGAAAATGCGCGCATGATGCGTTTCGCCAATGGAAGTACTACCGACGACCATGGGATGCACCTGGTGGGATATCTGGAGAAGGATGGTAAGGACTGGTACCTGGTGAAGGATTCCGGAGCCGGTTCGCGCAACTGTGGCAAGGAGAGCGAGAACTTTGGATTCTACTTCATGCACGAGGATTACGTAAAACTGAAGATGATGGGGGTTCTTGTCCACAAGGACATGGCCGCCGAGTTGCTCAAGCGGTTCAAGGGCTGAGCGGTTCTTGAACGGACGTAGAACTCCTGCGTTTAACTTTTTGACGCAATAGTTGTTTCAACAGAACAACAATGCGCCTCGCACTTAACAGTTTCCTGTATCCACTCATACGACGAATCATGCCATCGTTACGCCTGAATGCGCCCGACTCCCAACCCATTACGCCTCCGGTATCGGTTTATGACCTGCCTATACAAACCATGGATGGCAGCACATCAACGCTTGAGGCTTACAAGGGTCGAAAAATCCTTGTAGTGAATACAGCCTCCGAATGTGGCTTCACCCCACAGTATACGGAAATGCAATCCCTGCACGAAACGCATGCGGATCACATCGCGGTTTTGGCGTTTCCATGCAATCAATTCGGGGCGCAAGAGCCTGGCGACAATCAGGCTGTAATGTCCTTTTGCGAATCACGGTTCGGTGTCAATTTCCCCGTTTACGCTAAGTGTGATGTTGTGGGTGAACATGCCTCTCCACTTTTTTCTTGGTTGAGTGATCCAGCTCAGAACGGCTGGAATAGTCAGACGCCTACGTGGAATTTTTGTAAGTATGTAATTGATGAAGAGGGCCGACTGTTGTCTGTATTAGGTCCTTCGGTTTCTCCGCTCGATCCTTCTATTACCGGTTAAGGTATGGCTGAGGTCATTTCCGTGCGCGCCCTCCGAAAAACATTCGGTACTTTCATTGCTGTTGACGATGTTTCGTTTTCTGTCCAGGCCGGGGAGGTATATGGTTTTCTCGGACCCAATGGTTCTGGGAAAAGCACAACCATTCGTATGATACTTTCGCTCATCCGTCCCGATAGCGGAACGGTGCGGCTATTCGGTCAGGATCCTGTGCGCGATTACCGTTCGGTGATGTCCCGCATCGGCTGCATTGTGGAGAAGCCCGACTTCTACCGTTACCTTACTGCAAAGCAGAATCTATGGGTGCTTTCGCGGTACTCTGGAATGTCCATCAGCCGGAAAAAGGTCGATGAGATGCTCGAGCTTGTCGGACTCTCCGGTCGCGGAAATGATCAGGTTAAAGGGTACTCGCACGGTATGCGTCAGCGCCTGGGTTTGGCACAGGCTCTCCTTCACAATCCCGATCTGATTATTCTCGACGAACCGACCACCGGTCTCGATCCGCAGGGTATCATTGATATCCGAAACCTGATTCTGCACCTGAGCCGTGACCTTGGGAAAACGGTTTTTCTTTCCTCGCACATCTTGCATGAACTGGAATTGGTGGCCGACAAACTGCTGATTCTCAATAAAGGGAAAGTTGTTTTGGAAGGCAATCTTTCCGATCTCATGAATGACGAAGATCACATCGTCGATCTCGAACTTGACGAAATCGGCAAGGCCAGTTCCTGTATTGAGCGCTTTGGTAAGCTCATGGAGGTCCTGCCGAACGGGTTGCGGGTAAGCATGTTGAAATCGGCCATTCCAGATCTCGTGAACACGCTTGCTGCCCAGGGAGTCCGGATTTCTTCGGTACGCTCCATGCGTAAACTCGAAGATTTATTCCTGCGGATGACCGAGAGTGCCGAACGTATGCGGATTTCGGTTTCCGCTCCTGTTCAATAAAAAACGCGGCCGAGGCCGCGTTCATGTGTGCCTACTCCGCCTGTAGGAAAGGATAACGGTAATCTGTTGGAGGTACGAACGTTTCTTTAATGGTTCGCGGACTCACCCAGCGCAGCAGGTTTATCATGGAACCGGCTTTGTCGTTTGTACCGGAAGCCCTACCACCTCCGAAAGGCTGTTGCCCGACCACAGCACCTGTACACTTATCGTTGATGTAGAAGTTTCCAGCCGCATGTACCAGCTTACGTGTTGCTGTTTGGATTGCATACCGGTCACGGGCAAGAATAGACCCTGTGAGCGCGTAAGTCCCGGTTTTATCAACCAAATCGCAGGTTTCCTCGAAGGCATTGTCCTCGTAAACGTATAATGTGAGTACGGGTCCGAAGATCTCTTCGCACATGGTTGTATAAAAAGGGTCCTTGCTCACAATGATGGTCGGTGCAATGAAATACCCCGATTGCTTGTCGTACGTTCCGCCTGCGAAAATTTCGACCTGGTCGGATTTTTGGGCTTGGTCGATATAAGTGGCGATTTTATCGAATGCTTTTTCGTCGATCACCGCATTGACGAAGTTGCCCATGTCTTCGGTGGGCCCCATTTTCATCGAATTGAGATCAGCGAGCAATCCTTCCTTCACGTGAGGCCAAAGTGATGCCGGAATGTAGGCGCGTGACGCTGCAGAGCATTTCTGTCCCTGGTATTCGAAAGCACCACGGCTTAGCGCCGTGACAATTTCACCCACCGGAGCACTCGGATGCGCCAGGATGAAATCCTTCCCGCCGGTTTCGCCGACAATGCGTGGGTAGGATTTGTATCGGTGAATATTG
>JAJTFW010000043.1 GCA_021299095.1 Sphingobacteriales bacterium
TCCATCATTGCCTGGTTGTGCTCGGCGGCGTGATCGGGATCCAGCAGCGCGTTGGCCATTTCCGAAAACACCTTTTTCCCTTCCCCCGAATCGATGGGCAGATCCAGTCCAGCAAACCGGCTGAGAACCCGGTACACATTTCCATCGACCACGGCATGTGGCAATCCGAACGCAAAAGACGCAATAGCGGCTGCTGTGTAATCACCGACCCCAGCCAATTGCTTAAGCATTTGATAATCAGCCGGAAACTCTCCGCCAAATTGGTCCTGAACCTGCCTTGCGGCCTTCAACAGGTTCCGGCCACGGGAATAATAGCCCAATCCTTGCCAAAGCCTAAGCACCTCTTCTTCGGATGCTGCAGCAAGTGAAGCGACATCGGGAAAGGCATCTGTGAATCGATGATAATATGCAAGTCCCTGATCAACACGGGTTTGCTGCAAAATGACCTCTGAAATCCATATCCTGAACGGATCGCTGACACCCCGCCAGGGCAAGTCCCTTCGGGCATCCTGATACCAGGCCCTCAACTTGGCCGAAAACACCGAAGATTCCATCGTCACGGGGCGAAAATAAGGCAAGTAATATTTTGTATTTCAACCAGAAAGAATATCTTTGCATCCCCTTAAAAAGTTTGTTAACTCTTTAAAAACGATATTCATGACCAAGGCAGAACTTGTCAACGAAATCTCGACCAAGACAGGTATCGAGAAGGTCGCTGTTCAGCAGACCGTTGAGTCGATGATGAAGGTTATCCGCAACTCGCTGATTAACAATGAGAATGTGTACCTGCGTGGATTCGGCAGCTTTATCGTTAAAAAGCGCGCAAAAAAGACCGGTCGCATCATCACCAAAAACGCCACGATTATCATACCGGAGCATTTCATTCCGGCTTTCAAGCCTGCCAAAACCTTCACCGAGCGGGTGAAGAATGCTCATACCAAGAAGAACCAGTCCAATTCCTGATCTGATTCATGAAGGGTAAGTCACTGAGAACCGCGCTAATAGCCGGTTCTGCCCTTCTGGCATTCCTGATTTACCTCGCGCCCTCGCAGCTCAATCCGGGCAATGAAGAGCCGACCGAATCGGGAAAAGTGGCGGTAGCGGCCAACGACGACGACGCCTTGCTGATGACCGCAAAGGCTGCGCTGGATTCCCTTCAGCGGATTCGCTTAGCCGAGATGGAACAGAGCTCCGGCGTAGAGACAGGCGATACAGCAAGCCTTCGAAGCATGGGCTTGTTTTGGGACACCGTAGGTGTTCCGGCTGCTTCGGCGATCTGGTTCAGCAGAAAGGCCGAAAAAGCCGGAGGAGAAAAAGATCATCTTGAAGCTGCCTACCGCTTCTTTGATGCATTCCGGCTCGCTCCCGACAGTGGACTCAAAGCCGAATTTGTCCGACGCGCTATCGGACACTATACCCGGGTTCTTGAATTGAATCCCAGTAACCTGAATGCCAAAACCGACCTCGGTGCCTGTTACGCCGAGGGGACTGCGGAACCGATGAAAGGCATCATGATGTTGAGGGAGGTGGTTTCAGCCGACCCAAAACACGAGATGGCCCAATACAACCTAGGGATGCTATCGGTGAAGTCTGGCCAACTTGACAAGGCCATCGATCGGTTCAATACCGTACTCGAAATAAACCCCGACCGCTCAGAGGTGCACTATCACCTCGGAAACGTCTGGTTACAGAAAGGGGATACGGCCACCGCCATCACCGAGTATGAACAGTTCATCAAGGTGGCCACAGTTGACGTAAGTGACCTGATCCGGTTTGTTGAAACGCTTAAAAAGCCAGACAACTTCCGGTCATCATAAACCACATTTAAAACAACCATTACCATGCCCTCTGGAAAAAAGAGAAAGCGCCATAAAATGGCCACGCACAAGCGTAAAAAGCGGCTTCGCAAAAACCGCCATAAGAAGAAGAAGTGAACCAGCGCCGTTGAGGTGATCTGAGCGTGCCGGCCTGTACCGGACCTTCCCCTTCTTTCACCGGATTTTCCGGTTTATATAACCACTTATTTTGAGTGGAAAGGGAGTGTTTTGTCCAATAACCACGGGAAAACCTGAGGTGTCGGCCGCCTGAACATTCGTTCGGCTAAAAATCCCTGCTGTGAACAGCGAATTAGTGATCGACTCATCTTCGAACGAGGTGGATATCGCCTTGATCGAGGATAAAAAACTCGTAGAGCTAAACAAGGAAAAGAAGGAGAACAACTTTTCCGTTGGCGACATCTATTTGGGACGGGTAAAAAAATTGATGCCCTCCCTGAATGCGGCTTTCGTGGATATCGGCTACGAGAAAGACGCCTTTTTACATTATCTCGACCTCGGTCCGCAGATCCACTCCCTTCTTAAATACATGAAAGGGAGTAAGGAGGGGAGTCAAGCCGAATCCTTATTGAACAATTTCGCTGCTGAACCCGACATCAACAAAGCCGGGAAAATCGGACAGGTACTGACTCCCCAGATGCATGTAATGGTGCAGATTGCCAAGGAGCCCATTTCGAGTAAGGGACCCAGGGTCACAGCCGAAATTTCTTTCGCAGGTCGATACGTCGTTTTGGTTCCATTTTCGGATACCGTATCGGTTTCCGCGAAAATTAAAAGTTCGGCCGAACGCCTGCGGCTAAAACGGCTGGGTACCAGTATTCGGCCACGCAACTTCGGCATCATTGTACGAACCGTAGCGGAGGGCAAAAAGGTGGCAGAACTCGACCGTGATGTCCAGGATATATTGGCTAAGTGGAATACGGTTCATGGTCAGCTCAGGACCTCAAACCCGCCCAGTAAGTTGCTGGGGGAAATGGACAGGGCATCCACGATACTTCGCGATTTGCTGAACCCGAATTTCAATGCCATTCATGTCAACGATACCAGGGTAGCAGAAGAAATCCGTTCATACCTGCGTGAGATTGCTCCTGAGCAAGTTGATATCGTCAAGCTCTACAAAGGCAAGGGACCCATCTTCGAGCACTTCGGTGTCGATAAACAGATCAAATCCCTGTTCGGAAAGACAGTCAGCATGGCTGGCGGCACGTATCTCATCATCGAGCATACCGAGGCGATGCATGTCATTGATGTGAACAGTGGTGGCAGAAACAAAGGTGCGGTCGATTCACAGGAATCCAATGCCCTTCAGACCAACCTGATGGCTGCCCGTGAAATTGCCAGACAGTTGCGGATGCGCGACATGGGGGGGATTATCGTGATCGATTTCATCGACATGAAAAACACCGCCCATCGCAAAGAGCTTTTCGATACGTTGAGGGATGAAATGAAGCGCGACCGCGCAAGGCATACCATCCTACCGCCATCCAAGTTTGGGCTCGTTCAGCTAACGCGTGAGCGGGTACGTCCGGTCACCGATATCATCACCTCTGAAAAGTGCCCCGCCTGCGACGGAACGGGTGAAATCCGCTCCTCGATCCTGTTGGTAGACGACATTGAAAACAACCTACGTTACCTCTGCCAGGAACAAAACGAACGCGAATTGACGCTACAGGTCCATCCGTTTTTAGCTGCCTATTTACGCAAAGGGAATTGGACTTTCTCGTCCTTCCAATGGAAATGGAGAAAGCGATTCAGGCAGTGGGTGAAAGTCGAGCCGATTTCGTCTTATCACATGATGGAATACCATTTCCTGAACCGACAGGGCGAGGAAATCAAGATCTGAATCGGAAGGGCTCCGTATCTCAGGCGCCTATCGACGGTCGAACAAAGCTGTGAGCCGGGGAGATGCCCAGTTGAGTTTGTACGCCACTTCCAGGTTGATGAAACTATATGAGTCGTTCACTGCCGGATTTCCGCGGCGTGAAGTAGCCGGCCCTACAATACCATTCGTTCCCAGACCTGTCGGATCGCTGATATACCTGGCGATTTCCTGTCGAACTGCATCATCCGGAAAGTTGAGCTCGATTTCTTTATAAGTTGCATAAGCATCGCTCACATCATCCAGGTAGTCGGTGAAAAATCGGTAGTATCCAAACTCAACCGAGAGTGTGATGTTGCGGCTCACTCCACAGCGGAACCCCATGGCCATGGGTATGCCGATGTTGAACGGACTATATGCTTTTTTCCTTGCACCACCTTCGGTGAGCGCACCCTGTCCTTCCGTCCTCCACTCCATCAGATCCGTCTCGTATTCACCATCACGATCAATTTCGTTCCCGCGACCACTAGATTCGGGAGCATCGCGAAGGGTACCATCGCTCCAATGATAATAACGGTTCTTCATATCGATTTCGCCACGAAACAAATCACCTTTGGGTCGACCATAATACACTCCGACACCGGTGTAAACGAATAAGGCGAGGGGCTGACGATGCAGCGGAAGTCTTCTACTTGGGTAATAGGTGTAAGAGAAATGAGTGGATAAACCCAGCAAGTCGTTCCTGAAATTAAGTCCGCGATTGTAATTGCGTAAATCGGAACCTATTCTATCACCAATAGGAACCGCCTCATCGTACTGGATACGGTGCCAGCTGATACGCGCCTCGATATCGAATGGCGAATAGTAACGGCCACTGACAGGATGAGGTGCGACAAGGTTTCTAACGGTTAGGGACATACCCGGACTCAAGGAGCTACCCTGAAAGAATTCATCGTTACCCAGATCGCCGAAATAATTGGTGGCCCCGGCTGCAAAGCCGATGTTGACGGATTGCTGCGCGTTGAGGTTGCCGGCAGCTGCGAAAAGCAGGAAGAAAAGCGTTAGGGTTGCTCTCATGGCTTCAGATTGATACCCTAAGGTACAGAACACGACCCCTAAATTCCATGGAGTTTTTCACTGACTTTGAACAACTTGTCGGGATTAGTCCTTCCGAGCCAAAACACAGGAGGTTTTTATGCTCAAAACCTGCCCATTAAGGTGTAAAAACCTCGCTATCAGGAAGTAAATTCCCTCATCGCAGGATAGACCATCCTGATTATTCCCATCCCAAAACCAATCACTTTCGATGCCCGAAAGTTCATGAACCCCGAATTCCCGAACAACTTGTCCGCCTTCTGTGAATACGACCACCCGCCCCATGAATCCGGGTTCAGGCCAGCTTGCATGTATATGCAGAAGGTCACCTTGACCATCGTTGTCGGGTGAAAAAAGCCGAGCTGACAAAGCGAACCAGGAGCCGTCACCTTGACCAACGACATCCATGCTTTGCGAATTCCGCATGCCGGGCGTTGCATAACCAGAGGCACTGGATGCACTGTGCCAGTTATCTGAATCCGAAGCTAGGCCCCGTGCAGAAATACGCTCCAAGGAAATACCCTCATGCTCATTGATGAGCGGATGGTGCATCGAGGCATTATACTGGAATCGCTCCAGTTCTTGGAGTGAACGGTTCAGGATTGCAATCCCGCCCGCATCATCGGGAAGAGAAGGCAGGTCAACCTGCTGCATCACGGCTGGATCAGCGTGGCCGTATCGGGCAATCAATCCATCAGGATTGACGGATGCTGCAGCGAATTGTCCCGGCATCAGCAAGCGGTGTCCGTAGCCAAATGAAACCGGTGAACCGACTGGCCAACCACCTTCATCCAACCCCAGCAACTTCAACTCGTACAGATCCAAGGCCTTGCCGGATGCATTGTACACTTCGACAAAATCACCATCGTCCTCATGCGGATTAAATAGAACCTCATTTATAATCACATCACCATAACTGGCCTGTTCGGGCAGCGCGAATGCGAAATCAAGGTCGCCATGCAATGCGTTTCCTGGACAATCGGACAATGTAGCGTTTATACGCAACACATACGAAAGACCGGACTGAAACACACCAGAGCTAAAGACAAGCACGACTTCGTTTCTTCCATCACTCACCACAGCTGAAGCTGGCTGCACCCCCGAAGGGTCCAGCACAAAATTCGTGGGAACCGCTAATACGTCTTGGTTCATGGTCTCGCTGAAATACACGCGGAGGGTTGAATCATTTTCGGGGAACACATGAACGACAACTGGAGCCTGATTGTCGCTGTATGTCCCCCAAGCAGAATTGTTTCGACCAGGAGTTCCACCCGAGGAATCGGTACAGGCTTTCCAGTTCAACCGGTCGTGACACGTGAAATCGAGATCGATTCGTTCCAGCGACCAACCTCGATCGTCCCGTAGTGGATCGCGGTACATTCCCGGATCATATTCGACCCGATCCAATACACCTAAGGGACCGGTGAGTACAATGATATCGCCATCGTTATTCAACGAAGGCATAGAGCCAGCCACACTGATAACCTGAATGCCCGATTGATTCAATAAGGCCGCCCCACCGGATGAAGTAATCACACGAAATGCTCCGGGACGAAGCGTATCCGCTGCAATTGAACTTACAGTTGCTGCATCGGCGATTGTCCAGCCGTTCATAACCACAAAGGCCTTACTTCGGTTGTGAATCTCAAGATATTCTACAGTTGGTAGTCCGGGGGCATCGTCCGGATCCGACATGATTTCCGAAATAACCACCATGCCTTCGACCGCGTCACTAATCAAGTAGAGCTCCATACTCACCGTATCCACCATTCCATTCCCTTCCTCATCGCGAAAACCACCTACAGCCAGTGTATACAAAACGGTATCTGACAGTGAAACTGCCGGGGCAATCCACACAACCGATGCATCAAGCGAATCAACCTGCATCGCGAAACACGACAAACCGGGTGGCGAAAGAAAAACGAGCGGAAGACCCCCTTGAGTCAGGAAGACCGGCTCATCGAATTTGAGCCGTATGCTGTTGGCATTTTCAGCCGAACAAGTAAGTAATTGCGGAGGGACTGTATCATGACGCAAGTTCCCGGCATACACATTGTCAAGGCCAAAGGCCTTGGCATTGCTGCTGGTGAAGATGCACTTGAAACCGAAGTAGGCTGAAGGCGGAGGTAAACTTGTGCTGAAGTCCCCTTCAAACACCAATGAGGAACCTGACTCTGCAGTCCACAGCGAGGCCGTCCCACCTGGGGTGAGCGTAAACTTGACCTGAAAGGTGCCTCCCTGAGCAATCAGGCTATCGCGACCTCTGAACAACGTGGTAGATGCCCAACCGGTTTGGTTGCGCACCATCACCGCGTCTGCAGCACCAGTTTCACCAAACTGCAAATACAGGCCATTCAACTGCTGCTCCAGCTCGTCAGAATCGGACCAGAGGTAGACACGTGCCAAATTCTGGGAACTAGGAGCGAAGTCGAGGCTCAACTCAAAAAACCACTCCAGTGTATCGTTACTGAGGATGGCGCCAAGAGGTGTAACCAGAAACGTAGAATCGCTTCCACTGGCATCCAATTCCAATACTCCGGAGCCAACAGAGAACTGGGCGGTATCGCCCGACCAGGCCGGATTATTTTCGAAGTCTCCATCCGAAAACGAATCCACCAACTGCGCACAGACCGACGACAGATTCAACGGAAGATAGAAAGAGAGTATTAGCAGAAAGCGGTACATGGCCGCAAAGAAAAATGGCCTGGACGTGTCGATTCGTATAAAAGACGCATGCATCCGTTTTCAAACGGCTTGAACAATGCAGGTCTGAAAAGTCGGCTTCAGCTTGCGACCGACCACAAAAAGCTCAAGCTAATTTGGCCCTATAAATCAGCACGATGAAAGTAGCCGTAGTCGGAGCCACCGGATTGGTGGGTACCCGCATGATCAGCATTCTTGAAGAACGGAATTTCCCCGTAACGGAACTAATCCCTGTAGCATCCGAGCGTTCAGCCGGGAAACAGGTTCAGTTCAGAAATTCCGCTTACACGGTAGTCACTCCCGCCGAGGCCCTTGACATGAAGCCCACCTTGGCCCTATTTTCAGCAGGCGGGCAAACATCTCTCGACTGGGCTCCTCGATTCGCTGATGCAGGAACTGTGGTGATTGACAATTCCTCCGCCTGGCGTATGGACCCAGGCAAGAAACTGGTCGTACCTGAGGTGAATGCCGAAGTAATCGGACCCAATGACCGAATCATCGCCAATCCGAATTGCAGTACAATTCAAATGGTGGTTGTTCTGAAACCACTTCATGATCGATACCGCATACGACGCGTCATCGTTTCAACGTATCAGTCTGTGAGCGGTACCGGCGCTAAAGCGTTGGACCAACTTTTTGGTGAACGCAAGGGCGAACCGGTCAACCGAGTGTATCCACACCCGATCGACCTGAACCTTCTACCCCATATCGACGTATTTCAGGACAACGGATACACCAAGGAAGAAATGAAGATGGTGAAAGAAACCTGCAAGATCATGGGGGATGATTCAATCCGCGTAACAGCCACAACAGTCCGTGTACCCGTTGTGGGCGGTCACTCTGAAAGTGTGAACATCGAATTCGAATCGGATTTTGACCTGGCAGAAGTAAAACAACTGCTGGCTGCAGCGCCGGGTATCGTGGTTCAGGACGAGCCCAGCAGGGCCTTCTATCCAATGCCACTATATGCAGAGGGAAATGACGAGGTGTTTGTCGGAAGGATCCGACGAGATGAATCAAACCCAAACACGCTAAACTGCTGGATTGTGGCCGACAACCTGCGAAAAGGGGCTGCCACCAATGCCATTCAGATTGCGGAGGACATGCTCCAACGCGGACTGCTGTAAAGCGGATCGAACTTACTTCTTTAAGAGCGCCACAGGGTGCTGCAATCCGGAAAATTTAACCAAGTCCATTTTTACTGAACCCACCAGGATTTCAGCTTCAGCCCTAACCGGCACCCGATTGTCGTCGTCGGTAATCCAAATGGTCATTCCTTCTTTTTCTTTGAATACACGCCCCTCGAGCAGATACGGCTTAAAGACGATACACCTGAATTGACCGGCTGACGTTTTGACTTTTTGCTTTCCAGCATACTTGATGACCATCGGAAATGTCTCGTCGTCGAGGTAGCATTGTATGGAAAAGGTATCGCCCACCGCAGCCTGACTCATATCGAGGGTTCGGGCATAATAAAACGCAGAAATGATATCCTGAACTTTTTCGGGTGTACGGATGGTCTTCTTTTCACTGGTTGCTGTTGCACGCCGGTGATCGAACTTCACCTGCTGGTGCTTACGATAATTCCCTTCTTCGATTTTGCGGATAAACATCCATGGCTGTAATGTTTCCACATCAATATAACTCTCATAATGGTCACGGACCTTGAAGAACCAATCGAATGCACCGACCGAGCGGCCGGTTCCCAAGACCCGGTAACAGGTGCGGCCACCAATTGTACGTAAAGAGGGGTCAACTTCTAACCTTGCCTTGCCGGCGTCTATAAATCCATAGTGTACGCGGTAGTCGAGTACCTCATTGGTACCGTATGCTATTTTTTCCGGGCCGGCAGGCGACTGCGCCTGGGCCTGAAAAAAGAGCAGTGCTGCCGTTAGAAGGATGAAAAATCGTTGGTTCACTCGTCAGAGGGTTCGGATTGCTCCTCCCCGCCCTGCAAATCCTGTTCCAAACCTTGCTCAGCGGCAGCAGGATCTACTGTTCCTTCGATGATGAATGCTTCTTCATCTCCAAGTTCACCCTCGGAAATATCCTCCTGCAGGGTGACCTGCAACCCTTCCCGAATCGCATCAACAAAACTTTCCGGAATGGTGTCGACCGGCACTTCTGTCAGGTCCATCAAATCGGATGGGGTTCCGATTTCATTGTCGGCAATATGTAAATCCTTGAGCTTGGGGAGGTCTTTTACACTCTTCAATCCGAAGTGGTCCATGAAACTCTTGCTGGTCGAATAGAGCAAGGGCTTTCCCGGGCCATCACCTTTTCCGCTGATCATGATCAACTCCTTTTCCAGTAGTTTCTGGATGCTGTAATCGCAATTTACCCCGCGGATGTGCTCGATCTCAGATTTTGAAAGTGGTTGCTTATAGGCAATGATGGCAAGGGTCTCCAGGGCGGCAGTACTCAATCGACGCTTGGCCTTGATCTGAAGCAGGGTGTTTACCGCGTGGTGGTATTCTTTCTTTGTCAGAAACTGAAAACCTTCCGCGATTTCCACCAACTCAAAGGAGTAGTCGTCGGACGAATACTTTTCGCGGATTTCGGAAATCAAGGAGTGAAACTGTTCTTTTTTCAATTCCCAGCCATAAGAACCCTTCAGGCAAGAGAGGATATCATCGCCCGACACAGGCTGTTCGGAGGCGAAAATCAGGGCTTCGATATGTTGCAGCAGGAGTTGCATGGGATGATCTTTTAATTCAAGGATTAAGTAACGATTACACGACAACGTTTACAATTCGGCCGGGAACAACAATGACTTTTTTAGGTGGATCAGGTACAAACCGACGCATTTCATCGCTGGAAAGTACGACCTGCTCGACCTCTTCCTTTGAAAGGTCGAGCGGTAGCTTCATTTTGAAGCGCACTTTACCGTTTACGGAGACAGGGTATTCAAACTCGTGCTCTGTCAGGTATTGCTGGTCCCACTTCGGAAATGTAGCAGCAGTTACTGTACCGGTGTTTCCAAGCGCATGCCACAACTCCTCCGCCATGTGAGGAGCCAATGGCGATAACAAAACAACCAATGGCTCGAGGACACTGCGCTTATCACATTTCAGATCGTGCAATTCGTTGGTGCAGATCATGAAGGCACTGACGGAGGTGTTGAACGAAAAGCGCTCAATGTCTTCCTCCACCTTGCGTATGGTCTTGTGAAGTACTTTCAGCTCTGCCGGAGATCCGACAGCGTCGTTCAAGTTCGCCTTGCCATCAACTATCCGGAACAGGCGCCAGAACCTGCGTAGAAAATTCGACACGCCATTGATACCCTGGGTACTCCATGGCTTACTCTGCTCGAGCGGGCCAAGGAACATTTCATATAGTCGCAAGGTATCCGCACCGTATTCAGCAATAATCTCATCGGGGTTAACGACGTTGTACTTGCTCTTAGACATCTTCTCCACCTCTGAGCCGCAGTGATACACTCCATCTTCCAGGATGAACTGTGCGTCGCGGAAGTCTTCACGCCATAACCTGAATTGTTCAAGGTCAAGCACATGATTGGGTGCGATATGAATATCAACGTGGTGAGCAATCGTATGATGTTGCTCCCGCAAACCGGCAGACACAAAGGTGTTGGTACCATCAATGCGGTAAACTAGTGCGCTTACGCCCTGAATCATTCCCTGGTTGATGAGTTTCCGGGCAGGCTCGTTCACCGGTATGCATCCAAGATCGAACAGGAATTTGGTCCAGAACCGGAAGTACATCAAGTGCCCGGTCGCGTGTTCGGCACCGCCCATGTACAAATCGACTTCGCGCCAATAGTTCATGGCCTCGGTTGAAGCGAAACACGTGTCGTTACCTGCATCCATATACCGGAGGTAGTACCAGCTTGAGCCGGCCCAACCGGGCATGGTAGTTGTTTCAAACTCAAACTCACCTTTATATTTCCAGGATTCCGCTCGAGCCAGCGGCGGCTCGCCGCTTTCAGTGGGCTGGTATTTATCCACTTCAGGCAAAATCAGCGGCAGTTCCTCAACGGGCAATACATGCGGAACACCGTTTTGGTAATAAACCGGAATGGGTTCACCCCAATACCGCTGCCTTCCGAAGGCAGCGTCGCGCAAGCGGTAGTTGATCTTACCCTTGCCGAATCCGCGCAGTTCGATTTCACGCACTGCAGCAGGAATGGCTTCAATCACGGTCAGGCCATTGAGAAAATCCGAATTGACCATAACCCCAGACTTGACGGCATGAGCATACTCGGCGATGTTTCCTCCGGACACCACCTCCTTAATGGGCAAACCGAAGTGTTGAGCGAATAGAAAATCGCGCTGGTCGTGAGCAGGTACAGCCATGACTGCACCCGTACCGTAACCTGCCAGCACATATTCGCCAATCCACACAGGAATAGGATCGCCTGTGAAGGGATGCCTTACATAAGCACCGGTAAATTGACCTGTAATCTTTTTGACTTCTGCCTGTCGCTCACGCTCCGTTTTGTTGGTTGCCTGAAGCACATAGGCATTGACTGCCTCACGTAAATCCGGGCGTGTGATGGACTGAACAAGTTCGTGCTCGGGGGCAAGGGTAACAAAGGAAACACCGAACACCGTATCGGGTCGGGTGGTAAAGACTTCCACGAAAGCGTCCGACAGATCATCTGCAATATGATCGGCTTTTTCAAGCGCAAACCGCAGGGTGGTTCCCTCTGACTTTCCAATCCAGTTACGTTGTGCCTCGCGGATGGATTCAGGCCATTCGACATGGTCAAGATCATCGAGCAGACGGTCTGCATACGCCGTAATGCGCAAACTCCACTGCTTCATGCGCTTTCGCTCAACGGGATGTCCGCCGCGCTCTGACCTTCCATCAATCACTTCATCGTTGGCCAATACCGTTCCCAGTGCAGGGCACCAGTTCACCCAGGCTTCGCTGAGGTAAGCCAAACGGAAGTGAAGAAGGATATCGGACTGCTCCCGCTCGGACATGGATTGCCATTCCCCGGCGGTAAAAGAATGCAATTCGGATTCGATATTACCCGAAAGTGCACCTGGCTGGGTAGCATCGTATCCCTCGTTTGCGAAGCGCTCAATCAACTTCTCAATCGGTTCGGCGCGCTGGAGTTCAGAATTGTACCAAGACTGAAAAAGCCGAATGAAAATCCATTGCGTCCAGCGGTAATATTCGGGATTGCAGGTGCGGATCTCGCGCGACCAGTCGAAAGAGAAGCCGATTTTATCCAGCTGCTCGCGGTAACGTGCGATATTTTGCTCGGTAGTCAGCTTGGGATGCTGACCGGTCTGAATGGCATATTGCTCCGCAGGAAGTCCGAAGGCATCGAAACCCATCGGATGCAATACATTGAATCCTTTGTGTCGCTTATACCGGGCTACGATATCCGAAGCGATGTATCCTAGAGGATGTCCCACATGAAGTCCCGCACCGGATGGGTAGGGAAACATGTCGAGTACGTAGAATTTGGGACGCGATTGATCCTGACGGGTAAGGTAAGTACCCTCCTTGCGCCAATAGTCCTGCCAACGGGCTTCTATACTCCTGAAATCGTATTCCATCGCTTCCCAAATCGGGGATACGAATGTAGGCAAAAGGGCCGAGCTTCTATACCTTAACCTTGCGGCTGAGACACGCCGAAAATGCTATTTTTGCCCCGAGCATGTCAGACGAAAAAAAGGCCCTTCGCCGCAACCAACGGGGTTCACGCGTATCCACTGTGGTAAGTATTTCATTGGTCGTCTTTTTATTGGGCACGCTTGCCGTCCTGCTCCTGCATGCCCAACAACTCGGTCGTTATGTACGGGAGAACATGGAGTTATCGGTCATGATACGACCGGAAGCGGACTCCAGCCAGGCAAGTGGTTTGCTGCAGCAGGTCCGTAGCCGGCCGTATGTAAAAAACGCCGACCTCGTCACGAAAGAAATCGCTGCAGAAAAGCTCAAGCAGGAGCTGGGCGATGATTTCGTTTCCTTCCTTGGATTCAACCCTTTGTACTCCAGTATTGATGTGCATTTCAAAGGGGACCAGGCCGACGAAGAGCGGGTGAACGATTTTGTGGCCCTCATGAAGCGGCACCCTGCCGTTCAGGAAGTCCATTATCAGCCATCGCTCATTGAAAGCGTGAACCGCAACCTGCGCATGATCAGCGGAGTATTGCTGACCTTCAGTGCATTGCTTATTCTCGTTTCAATCGCTCTCATCAACAGCTCCATTCGCATCTCCTTGTATGCACGTCGCTTGTTGATTAAAAGCATGCTGCTGGTGGGCGCTACAAAAGGATTCATCCGCAAACCCTTTTTATTGAAAAGCATTTGGAATGGTCTGGCGGGCGGAATCATTGCTGCCGGACTCCTGATCGGATCCCTGCAATTGGTAATGGTACGAATCCCCGAACTGGGATTGATTTCGGATCCTGCACTCGTGG
>JAJTFW010000044.1 GCA_021299095.1 Sphingobacteriales bacterium
TGGTGATCCAACCCATGCCACAGCGCAGCGGGAACGACGAGCTGAAGCCCCAGCAGGAGCAACAACAAACGGTTTATCGCAACGCGTATCATTCTAGACTTGACTATCTGGTGAATGCGTACTGGATCAGATTTGCACCCATACGCAGGGCCTTCATTCGTGCTTCCGGTGAATCGCGGTGTACTTCGGCATCTTCCCAACCATCACCCAAATCACACTCCACATCATAGAAACACACCAGCCTTCCGTCATAAATCAGACCAAAGCCTTGCGGAGCCTTCCCTTCATGCTCATGCACCTTGGGCAGACCATTCGGAAAATCAAATTTTTGATGGTAAACAGGATGACTGAATGGCAACTCAACAAAATCCAATTCGGGGAAAACACGCTTCATCTGCGGACGAATGAATTTATCCATGCCGTAGTTATCGGAGATATGCAAAAAACCACCGGCAATCAGGTAGCGTCGCAGATTCTCGGCCTCCTGTGGCGAAAAGGAAACGTTGCCGTGTCCTGTCATGTGTAGAAACGGATAGTTGAACAGATCAGGGCTACCTACTTCAACAATACCCTGTTCGGAATCCAGATTCGTTCCCAATTGCTTGTTGCAGAATTCCGCGAGGTTGCGAATGGACGTATCCAAATTGGCATACCAATCGCCACCACCACTGTACTTCAGTAGACCAATGCGCATAGTGGGATTGGCAGGAATAGCGCTACAAAGCAATCCAACCAACACACAAGCCAGGGCACGTTTTAGCATTTTAACAAAGGTAATGCGTTCTTACGCTTGTTCAGGAATTGAACAGGGGCCAATTCCCATTCTGGCTTCCCTTCGGAACGAGCAGTTCTCTGACAGCCAGCAGCATTGCTTTCTTTGCCGCATATACCTCCCGGTTCAGGTTCATCATAACGGTGAAGGCACGGCTGTCGATGCTGGACCGAGCCGCCTCGGTATACAGCCGTTCGAGGGTTGATTCGTATTCACTGTTGATTTGCTCGAAGCGTTCAGCGAGGACGACTTCATCGGCTCCTTTTGGTGAATCCAATATGCTCAGGAGGGACTCGAACACATTTCGAGTTCCTTCGCGGATATAATGGTAGGCCTCATGCTTGATTTCGCTGGTGGACTCGCGCAGTTCATGCAGGTTGTCGCGGATATCGTGCATGCTTTTCAATCCATGCATTGCATTGCGAACAGCAGATGCCATGCGATCACCTTCCTCTGCATGCACAGAATCTTGACCTATGTTACGCATGGAAAGATAATACAACTGCAACTCGCCCTGCCAAGATTTCATATACTCGTAAGGCAGGGATCCGTGCGTGGAGAAGCTACGCACCAAGGGATGGCTTTCACTGAAACCAATACCCTGTAGCAATGACATGACGGGTAGCCGCATAGCGGCAAGATTCACTATACATGCAGCTTTCAGGTAGGTTTCCGATTCCCTACGGAAAAGTTCCAAAGCCAAATCCGGATCACGCGGCGGTGCTTCACCCAAATGCAAGCATTTCCGATATGCATCGCCACGCACAAAGCGCTCGAGCCAGGAAGAGAAATACCCAAGAAAAGGATAGAACATGATTACAGATACCAGATTAACCAGCGTCTGGAACATAACCAACACAAACACATCGTCCATATCGCCAACCAACACATGGGCCAAGGAAAGTACAGGTCTCAAAACAACCAAGAGTACAAGTGCGGTCCCTAGATTGATTATCAGATTGGCCCAGGCCAGGCGGCGCTTGGCCAAGGAACCATCCGTTGACCCAAAAAACAACTTAATGGTGGTACCGATTTCAGCACCGAGTACCAAGGCAGCGGCGGGCGCCAAATCCATCACCCCACCGTGGACCGCAGCTGCAGCCAAAACAGTGACTGCCAGACTCGACTGAATCAAAGCGGTGAGTACAAGGCCTGCAAGCGAAAACAAAGGCAATGGCCATGCGGAATTGATCCAATCTTTTGGAATTGAATCGGCTGAAAATGCGTCGCGCAGCATGCCCAAGGAAAGAAAGAACAAACCCAATCCGACAGCAAAACGACTCCAATGTACTGATCGTTCGCCCTTACCCACGAGTGCCAGTGTCCCAGCCAGCAGTAAAAACGGAACCGCAAATAGCTCCAATTGCAATTTAAACCCAACGGCAATGACCAACCAGGTGTCGAGCGTTGTTCCAAGGTTCGCACCCAACATCACTGCGAGCGCGTTTCTGAGTGGTAAAACACCGGCACCAACGAGTGAAAGCAACAACAGCAGCACGACTGAGCTGCCTTGCAGGAGGGCTGTAATCAGTGCGCTGAAGATCAGTGCAATTCCCGGACGGGATGTAGTCCCCCGTAAAATACGTTTCACCTTTCGCCCGGCTAAGGCACGTATAGCCGATTCGAGGTAAGAAACCGCAAGAATGAACAGGGCGGTGCCCGACACGATACCGAGTAACAACTGAACAATCACCGGAGAGAATCCATCCATCCCTGGAGACATTAACGAAGGTTAAAGGCTACGGTGGCTACAAGTGCAGCAGTCTCGGTGCGCAGACGCTTGTCACCCAACGAAAGCGGATTGAAGCCGGATTCCAACGCCAATGCAATCTCCTCCTCGTGAAAATCACCCTCGGGGCCAATCAACACAAGTGCATTCTCCTCCACACTGATGCTCTTTAAAGGCACCCGTTCGCCATCTCTACAATGTGCTATGAACGCGACACCTGCCGGTCGATTACGAACAAAACTTTCGAAAGTCATCGGCTCCGGGCATTCCGGGAGCCAGTAACCACCACTTTGCCTGGTGGCCGATAACACAACCTTTCGAATCCGTTCCATGTTCACGTGTTTACGCTCGGAATGGCGACATAGTACAGGAATGAACGAGCGGATGCCGATCTCGCAGGCTTTTTCAACCAGCCACTCAATGCGGTCCTGATTCTTGGTTGGAGCCACTGCCAAATGAAAACTCCGTGCAGGAAGGGCATTGTGCTCGATTTGCCCGGGAAGAACGCGGGTCTCACGCTTAGAGGAAAACGAAATGACGGCGGAGGCAACCCCTCCTTGCCCATCGAATAATTCAACCTGATCGCCTTCGCCCATCCGCAACACATGCATCATGTGATGAGCTTCATCGGCATCAATGATCAATTCTGATTCGCTCAATCGGGGAACATAGCAGCGATGCATGGAGCAAATGTAGCCCATCGGAACACCAATGGGTGACGATAATCGTCATGAAAAAAGGGGACGTAAATCCCCTTTTCTAAATTTATTGTGCGGTTATCAAACCGTTTCGGGAACCGAAGGCGCCGCAGATAGGATTTCGGCGCTGGCCCCATCGGCATACTGGACAAAATTCTTGATGAATTTCGATGCCAGATCAGCGGCAGTCTGGTCGTATGCACTCTTGTCTTTCCAGGTATTGCGGGGGTTCAGCAATTCGTTTGGAACACCGGTGCAGGATGTCGGCATTTGCAGACGAAAGACGGGCAACTCTTCGAAGGCCACTTTGTCGAATTCGCCGTTGAGTGCAGCCGTAATCATGGCGCGGGTATAGCTCAATTTCATGCGCGATCCGACTCCGAAAGAACCGCCACTCCATCCGGTATTCACGAGCCAAACGCGGATTTCGGGATTCTCTTTGAGTTTGCGACCGAGTAAGCCAGCATATTTTGCCGGATGCAAAGGCAGGAACGCCTTTCCAAAGCAAGCGGAGAAGGTCGTAGTCGGTTCGGTGATTCCCATTTCGGTTCCGGCCACCTTGGCGGTATATCCGGAGATAAAATGGTACATGGCCTGTTCATTGCTCAACCTGCTGATGGGAGGCAGAACGCCAAAAGCATCACAGGTCAGGAAGAAAATGTTCCGCGGTGGAGGTGCTACCGATGGCTCGACTGCATTATCGATGAAATTGATCGGGTATGCCACACGGGTATTCTCCGTCTTACTGATATTATCGTAATCAGTGGTGGTTGTACCGGGGTGAAACTCCGTGTTTTCCAACAGTGATCCAAAGCGGATCGCGTTGAAAATCTGGGGCTCCTTTTCAGCCGAGAGGTTTACACATTTGGCATAACAGCCGCCCTCGAAATTGAAAACGGAATCATCACTCCAGCCATGCTCATCGTCACCGATGAGTCCACGGTTGGGATCAGCACTCAGGGTGGTTTTTCCAGTACCCGACAATCCGAAGAACAATGCGGTATCGCCATCCGCTCCGATATTAGCCGAGCAGTGCATACTCAGGACTCCACGGTGCTGAGGCAGTACATAATTGAGAACGGTAAAGATGCCCTTTTTGATTTCACCGGTGTATCCGGTTCCGCCTATAAGAATCATCCGCTTGGTGAAGTTGATGATCGCGAAGTTGTGCTGACGTGTACCATCGATGGCGGGATCAGCATGGAAACCCGGTGCATTTACAATGACCCAGTCGGGAGTCATGGTTTCGATTTCCTCGCTGGTGGGGCGTAAAAACAGGTTGTTGACGAATAAATTCTGCCAAGGATACTCCGTTACTACACGCACATTGAGACGGAAGCGGTCATCGGCACAGGCGTATGCATCACGCACATAAACATCGCGTCCGATGAGGTAGGCCTGCATACGGGTATACAGGTTATCGAAACGATCCGCATCAAACGGAATATTGATATCACCCCACCACACGGAACCTTCGGTTTCCGCGTCCTTCACGCAAAACTTGTCTTTGGGGGAACGGCCGGTAAACTCGCCTGTATCGATGGCCAGTGCTCCGGTGTCGGTCAGTTCACCCATGCCCTGAATGATGGATTCCTCAACCAGCTCAGAGGCGGTTAGGTTCCAGAAGGCATTGGCAACGTGTTTCAGACCAAGGTCAGCAACTGAGGCCTTGGGGTTTTTCAATCCGTATTCGTTCATGATTTCCTGGGCTGCCGCAAAGGTAAGCGTCTTACCCTGCTTGTTAAAATAAATTTAATGCTTTATCGAAAGCGATTTCGGGCATTCTCGTTGATTTGCAATAGATTACGCCCCTTGATGCGTTCCTTCAACCCCTCAATGAATTGGGTTTGAAGTGCGGGTGTAAGCTCATTCAGTGCAAAGCAGCAATCCACCTCCCCCTCCCGCCCCCAGGGGATCAGTACGTAAGAAAGTGACTTACCCGACAATTTACCAAAGTCTTCCACATACCGCTCAATGAGGCGCATCCCTTCGGGATCGGTGCCTTCTCCGATGGAAATGAGGGAAACCACTAGCCTAAATCGTTCAGGTCCTTTCGCAGCCTGGTCGCGGGTCCAGGATTGTACGAGTGGCTCCTGGGCTAAAGTTTGTTCCTGCGCGGCCGCACCAGGTTCACCACCAGCACTCACCTTGCTACCGCTTTTACATGCGGCGTTGACCAGCAGCAGGATGAAGACCAATAATTTCCAGAGTTGATTCATAAAGCATAAACGCATGCAAGTGGCTTGGTGTTTTGAATCAGGTAGTACTTGATGACTTTTTTATCAAGGCGAGCCAACCGATGATCATGCAGAGTCCGCCGATTGGTGTGATGGGACCCAGAATTCCGGGTAGCTCGACCAGATCGCGAAAGGTGAGCAGGTAAAGCGAACCGCTGAAGAGGATTATTCCGGCCAAAAAGAAACGCGATGCAATCCGCGCATTCGATGCAGGTAAAAATGCGGCGATGAGTATCCCCAACGCATGAAAGAAATGATAGCGGCAAGCGGTCTCCCAGGTCACCAAAGCCGATGCATCAACCAGGGTTTTAAGTCCGTGAGCACCAAATGCTCCTGTAGCCACAGCCAGAGCCGCAAGTGCTGCGCCTAGACGAAGTCGGCCCTGGTGTGAAGCTGGAATCATCTGCGGGATCGGATGTACTCGTCGAGTTCTTCGGTTGAACTTTCGAAAGTAAACTGATCATTCACCTTGAAGTAGTTACCGATATCGTAGGTGTAATCGTAAGCATACTTAGCAAATTCAAGGCGATTTTGTTCAAAGGTGAATTGACGCATGATGGATCGTACCTGGGAAACGAAGAGGCAACGGTCACGCAGCACCTGACGGGCGATGGTCAACTTGGTGTCCTCAAAAGTCTTGGCTGCGATGGACGCTTCCAGGTCATTGAAGTCGTTGGGGCTCATGGGAACAGGACATCCAACCGGACCGTTGTAGCCTGGGAGATATACAATCGGTGCGGGGGGCGGCGGAGCAACCGGTGCAGGGGCAGCCGACACTCCTGTGGTTGAGGTGGTAATGGTTTGAGTGTGCGTTACCGTCGTCGTGCTCGAACTTTCATCTAGCTCAGCATCCACACCCGAAACATTCAGGTTCAGGTTGCCACCCATGCCATCCACGTTGATTCCCATGTTGATACTGACCGACCCATCCTGTGGTGTGCCACTGGTGGTCGTAGTGCGTGTAGTAGAGACCGTCTGTGTAACCGTTCCTCCCGATACAGCGACCGGAGCGGGTGCGGGTGCAGGGGTGGGAGCTGGTGCAACAGGAGCAGGTGCTACAACTGCACGGGGCGCATCGGCAACGGCAACACTGCCCATGAAACGCAAAACATATTCACCTTTGTTATTTTTTTTGACAACATAGGTGGATTCCATTCCAGGTTCGAGGGTCAGATTGAAATTCTTTTCACCCAACGCGGTATTTTCAAAAATCACCTTGAGCTTATAGAATTCCGCATTCAAGGATGTGATCCGGACATTGGTCTCGGGCTGGTCATTTTGTCGAAGACCATTGAGAATAACGGTAAACTTCTCACCATTTTCAGTAAAGAGAACGGCATTAGACTGCGCATTGGTCAGCGCGACTACCAGTGTAAGACACAGGGAGGCAAGAATTGATTTCATACAGAAATGGCTTTAACAGATGCAAAAATAAATGAATCAATAGCCTCGGCGCAAATCCATACTTTCGTAAATTGAATTTCGAAGCATGCGCACCATTTTACTGTTGGGGGCCGGACGCTCCTCCACCGCACTGATCCGATATCTCCTGAGCAAGGCGGATGTTGAAGGTTTTCACCTGGTGGTAGCTGAACAGGAACTCGCCATGGCTGAAGCGAAACTCGGCGGACATCCTGCTGGCCGGGCACTGAGTTTGAATGCAGAGGATGCCGGGGCCCGATTAAATGCCATTCGTCAATCCGACCTGGTCATTTCACTCCTGCCACCGCATTTGCATCCCCTGGCTGCAAACGATTGTCTTGCAGAGGGAAAACACCTGCTAACTGCCAGCTACGTATCACCCGAATTGCAAGCGATGGATCTCGCGGTACGCAATAAAGGTCTGCTGTTTTTGTGTGAATGTGGACTCGATCCCGGCATCGACCACCTCTCGGCGATGGAGATCATCGATCGGCTTCGGAATCAGGGTGCCACACTGACCGGCTTTCAATCGTATTGCGGAGGCCTCATTTCACCTGAGTCATCTGACAATCCCTGGGGATACAAATTCACCTGGAATCCCCGCAATGTGATTCTGGCCGGACAGGGAACTGCGCGATATATCCAAAACGGACATTACCATTACATCCCCTATCCTAGGCTCTTTGCCGAATCGGTACGGATTGACGTGCCCGGAGCCGGCCGATATGACGGATATGCCAACCGTGACTCCCTGGCTTACCGCAAAGCGTACGGGCTGGAGACGATTCCCACCCTTTTGCGCGGCACACTACGCAACGAAGGGTACTGCAGCGCCTGGCAGGTGTTTGTCAAGCTCGGACTCACAGATGACAGTTTCAAGGTCGAACAATCGGCCACAATGACCTACCGACAATTGGTAGAAGCGTTCATTCCGCCCTCGACGTTCGGAACGGAACTGGAAGAAAGACTGACGCGATTCTGCGCAATCGATCCGGAAGGACCTTCGATGGAACGGATCCGCTCCACCGGAATTCTCGAAAACGAAGTGATTGGACTGAGTGATGCCACCCCGGCGCAAATCCTGCAGCATTTACTGGAGCAACGCTGGAAACTGCAGCCCGGCGACAAAGACCTGATTGTAATGCAACACCTGTTCGAATACGAACTGAACGGCAAATCGCATTCCTTGCGTTCAAGCTTGGTTGTAAAGGGAGACGACGAGCACTATACGGCGATGGCCAAAACCGTGGGACTTCCACTTGGCATCGCGGCTGTAAACCTGCTGAGGGGCGAATTCAAACAGCACAGCGGGGTTAAAATTCCGGTTCACCGTGATTTCTATCACCCGATCCTACGCGAATTGTCAGTGGAGGGCATCCGCTTCACGGAAACCGAGAGTTGATTCAGAAAGAAGGGTAATAGGCTGCAGTCAATGCTTTGTAGGCCTCCGTATAATTCCGCTCATCGACCTGTATCAGCAACTCGTCCGCACTCAGTTCGCCTTCCGACCGGGTAAATTCCATCATCAGACGTTTTACGGGCTTATCAGATCCGGTTCGCACTTCTGTAAGTGCAATACAAAACAACCCACTTTGTTCGGCCTGCTCGCGAAACAACTGCCCTTCGCGGTGGGGCAAGATCAAACAAAAGCGACCCTCACGGCTCAACAAGCGCAAAACTCCGTTGATCAATTCGATCGGCGTTAACGATGCACTGGCCGATCGGGCCAGATTACGGGCTTCGTCGGAGGCTGCCATGTTATCAATGAAATACGGCGGATTACTGATGATCAGATCGTAGCGCTCTCCCGGTTCAAAATCCATCAACGAGGAATGCACAACACGAATGCGATCCGCCCAGGGGGATGACAAGCTATTTTCAGCAGCCTGTTCGCAAGATTGACCATCAATGTCGATGGCATCTATATATGCGGTTGAACGCTGCGCCAGCATCAAAGCCAACAGACCAGTCCCCGTACCGATATCGAGAATACGGCTGGCATCACCAACCCGGGTCCAAGCTCCAAGTAACACACCATCGGTGCCCACCTTCATGGCACATTTGTCCTGGTTGACAGTAAACTGCTTGAAATGAAAAACAGAGGCTGACATAAAAAAGCAGAGCAAAAGTACATGAGCCCGGGCATAGGTGCAAGCCCTTGACTGGCCAATAAATGCGCGCAAATCGAAATCGAAATGTTTTTTATTAATTGATTTACAATATTTTAAATAAATATCATGTACCTTGTATTGCATAGTACATTGTTTTATATAGATCTTTGCCCTCATCCAATCCCGGCCATGAATCCACTCGAGAACACACAAGCACAGATGCGCAAGGGCGTATTGGAGTTCTGCATTCTCTCCATTATCCGACAAGGCGAGGTGTATCCCTCCGACATTCTCCATCACCTGAAAGCTGCCAAGTTGGTGGTCGTAGAAGGAACACTCTATCCACTACTCACGCGGCTAAAGAACCAGGGGCTGCTGGCCTACACCTGGAAAGAAAGTTCCTCCGGCCCTCCGCGCAAGTACTATTCCCTCACACCTGAGGGCATCCAATTCACCCAATCGCTTGAATCGACCTGGAAAGAACTGGTCGACGCCGTTACCGTAACCACACAATCCTCATCCAAGAAGTCATGAACAAGACCGTAACCGTTAACATCGGAGGCATCGTCTTCCACATCGAAGAGCAGGCGTATGCTGCACTACAGCACTATCTCGAATCGGTACGTAAAGCCTTGTCAGGCCATCAGGGCGCCGATGAAATCCTACAGGACATCGAGTCGCGGATGGCTGAGATGTTCAACGAAACCATCAAACACGAGCGTCAGGTGGTGACCTTGGCCGAGGTGAATTCCGCAATTGAAGTCATGGGAAGTCCGGCAGCGGTTGCTGGAAACGACAACCCTTCTGAATCTTACACCGAGGACACAAACACAAAAAGCGAATCGACCTCGGCAAAGCGTCTTTTCAGGGACCCCGACGACAAAGTCATTAGTGGCGTATGTAGCGGACTTGGACATTATTTGGGTGTGGACCCGCTCTGGTTCAGGTTGTTTTTTGTTACCATTTTTCTGGTTGCGGGAAGTGGACTGCTCCTCTACATCCTACTGGCTTTGATACTACCCAAGGCACGCACCACCGCCGAGAAACTGGAAATGAAGGGCCAGCCCGTCAACGCCTCCACCATCCGGAGTATCGTTGAAGAGGAAGTGAGGGGAATCGGCGAGGGGCTGACTCGTGGTTCAGGAAAAGGTTTTACCGGAAAAATCTCGCGCTTTTTCGATCTTCTGGCACAATTGGTCGTGGCCGCTGCGAAGTTCATCTTCAAGCTGGTGATCGGCTTCTTCACCTTCATACTGAGCGTTGTATTGATTGCGCTATTCATTGCCTTACTGGCCATGGCCGGACTTGTGCCGGTATCACAGGTGCCGGTTGTCCTTTCGAATCTCGTGTTGACTGCGACGGAGTTGAATGTACTGATCATAGCGCTGGGCATCGTATTGGGAATCCCTATCGTACTCTTGTTCCATGCGCTTATCCGTCGCCTATTCAAATTAAATGCACTGCCTAAATCGGTACGATTGACAGCACTTTCCGTTTGGATCTTCGGAGTTCTGCTCGGAATTTTCAGCGGAGTCGGTATCGCGGGCCACTTCGCCAAAGTAGCCAAGGTCACCAATCAGATTCCCCTGGCACAACCCATGAGTGATACGTTGAACCTGGCCAGCTTACCGATCAATGAAGAAAGCGGCACATACACCATCATCAGTGAAGATGATTTCAGTGTGAATGAGGATGCAGACAGTATCTATTTCGGATCGGTACAGCTCGATATCCGCAAGGCGAAAGGCGACGTGTTCGAACTGACGCAAAGTCTGATCAGCCGCGGATCCGACCAGAAGGAGGCTTCCCGCAATGCGACCTCCGTCAGGCACAGCATCGAACAAAATGGTGACTTGCTCTCGATCGGATCTGCTTTCGGCTTGCCGAAGGGAACGTTTTACCGGGGTCAGAAGATTCGGCTCGTTTTGTATGTACCCGTAGGAAAAAGCGTTTACCTCGACGAAAGCAGCGGTTCGCTCATCCACGACATCCAAAACGTAAGCAACACGTTAGATGAGGACATGCCCGGACGTGTTTGGACTATGACACCACAAGGACTGACCTGCATCGGATGTTCGCTTCCGGAAGATGATGACGAAGGGGATCCGGTTCAAATTCGCATCAATGGTGTAGATATCCACTCCGATTCGATTGAACAACACATCGACACGTTAAAGGCGCAGGATCTTCAGATCAACATCAAAGGAAAAAAAATCGATGTCAACACCGGAAACTAAAATTCAGTCTGCAAACCATGCATCCGGAACACCCTTGTTCAGGACATAGTTACTGAACGAGATACTGATACTTCCCTTTCCCTCGCGAGGGGCCTTGTTACCGCGTGCGGAAGTCGAATTGATGTCGGCTGATACGGCTTTAGGTATTTTAAACCGCTTCACATCGATCGTAAAAGTGGCGCGATCTGGCAAGGCCCATTGAGCCAAACGGCCGTATTCGTAGTCTACTACTACGGTTCCACTGCTACGGGTCGTTAGGTTTGCACGGAAGATCAAGTCACTAACGGGATCAATCCATAGTCTTGCAAGAACAAGATCGCCGGTATCGGCCAAGGGGACCAGGTTCACCACAGCACACCATTGTTTGCGCACACTATCGCGACCGGTCACAAATGCCATGTATTGCTTTTCATCGGCCGTGAGCTTGAAAAGGGCATCGAAATTCTGCTTGGGGAGGACAGCGATTCCCTTGGCCTTGAGCCTGAACTTATCGGGTTTTCTGTAAAATACACGGGCTTGCTGCGGCAGAATATTCAGGAAACTGATTTTTGTAACGATGCGCGCATCCGCCATGTAATCATTCACCTTATTGAAACGTGTGTTGACGGCACGTAGCATTTCAACGGCCTCGGGTGTACTTTGGGCCTGCGTACTCACGGCAGCCAGTACCGATATGAGCAAACCGAAAAAGAAGTGCAGTGTTTTTCGCATGGTCAGCTGGTGATGTCTTTTCGGGTGAATACCCACCAGGATGCCCCAAGGAATCCAATCAGGTGAGCGGTCAGGATCAATAGTGACTCGCGGATTTGATCCAGCGGAAGTGGCTGATCGAACATATTCCTCCAGATGATCATGTGCGTAGTGAACAAGTAGGGCTTGATCAGGTCGAACAAGGGGATATCCATCGTGCCAATGATGGTAAACAGGATGATGACCGCCATAGTAGTGATGATAGGTCCAATAGAATTATCCGATAGGCAGGACAGAAGCAAGGACAGGGCACCCACCACCAACAGACTCAGGAAAGCGATTCCCAAAGCCGCCATGAAGCGCCAGAGGGTATCATCGGATGCAAGAATGGTGAGTTCCTCGCTCTTCAAAACAATCAAATCGCCCGGACCGAACAGTACCAAACCCAGACCCAGAGAAAGCAGGCCGAGCCAAACCAGCAGGAAAAACACATAAAGGGCACCCGCAGCAAACTTCGACATCAATAGATCTGTGCGGCTTACCGGTCGGGTCAGCAGAAGTCGTGCGGTTCCCATGGCAGCTTCACCCGAAACCAGATCGCCAGTGACCAGAGCCACCAGCAGGGGGATCTGAATAATAAGTGTTTGCAGGATAATGAAACAGACTAGGTTGCCGTTCAGGATATTCCCTTCCAGGACGAACGTTGATTGAACAGGATTGGTGATGAAGCTGATGTAGTTCATGCCGTCGAGGTACATGGCCAGATGAATCAGACCGACAATGACGGTGATGGCTGCAAAACCGATGTAGCTCCGCGGTTTGGCGATGATCTTGAGGCACTCGGCCGAAATCAGGTTCAACACGCCTATTAAACAGCGAAGCGGGCAAGTTGTTCAGTCGCGTGGAAAATTCACAGCGGGAGGTGTACAACTGGGCAATACATCCGGTATTTCCCGGATCATTCCCCCTACATTTAAGGCATGAAATTTCCCTGGTTTGATCGGATTCCCGGATGGTTGAAAAACAAGTACGCGTTGACCTTTATCGCGTTTCTTATCTGGATGGCCTTTTTTGACCGGAATGACTTCATCGTTCAGTACCGGTACCGGAGTGAACTTAACGCACTGGAAGCAGACAAGGCCTATTTCACCGAGCAAATCGCCCAGAACAAACGTGACATGGAGGAGCTGATGTCAGATCCGGAACATTTGGAAAAGTACGCTCGGGAAAAATACCTCATGAAAAAAGACAACGAGGATATTTTCCTAATCGAAAAGGTAGAAGTCCAAGAAGAGGATTGAATCAAGCTCCGGTGTACTCACCGAATACGTTGCGCATAGCATCGGAGATTTCCCCCAGCGTTGCATAACGCTCCACCGCATCAAGGATTTTGGGCATCAGATTGCTCCCGTCGCGGGCTGCCTGGCCGAGGGCTTCAATGGATTGAGCCACAGCCTGCTCATCCCTGCCCCGCTTCACGGCAGCTATCTTTTCGGTTTGCACCGCACGAATGCTGTCATCAACGGTCAGGATATCCGAAAACGGCGGCTCAGTCAAGGTAAAACGATTCACCCCGACAATCACTTTCTCGCCGCTTTCAATCTGCTTTTGATACCGGTAAGCCGAGTCGGCAATCTCCTTTTGGATATACCCCTGCTCAATTGCCGAAACAGCTCCGCCCATTTCATCAATCCGGCGGATGTATTCCCAAGCGCGGCGCTCAACTTCGTCCGTCAGTGATTCAACAAAATAACTCCCTCCAAGGGGATCTACCGTATCCACAACACCACTTTCGAAAGCGATGACCTGTTGCGTGCGCAAAGCGATACGGGCTGCATCTTCGGTGGGCAAGGCCAGGGCCTCATCAAACCCGTTGGTATGCAGCGACTGCGTTCCTCCCATCACAGCGGCGAGCGCCTGCAGCGTGACCCGTAC
>JAJTFW010000008.1 GCA_021299095.1 Sphingobacteriales bacterium
GGATAGTCAATGGCATCTTATTGTTGAAGAGCAGGCCATTCACTGTCTGAAAGGTGTATAGTTCAGCACGAACAATACTGCCGGAATCATCGGCAACCGGTGTTGGGATTACAGGCTGAATGAAGTAGATACCGACATTGCTAAATGGCGTGCAGGGTGTATTAAAGCTGAGGGATTCGAGACCCAAATCGGCGAGCGTGAGCCCGAGATTCTGATACGGCACACTATCGACCAACACAGTAGCCGTGAATGCAGGAAGCTGCTCACCATATCGCTTGGTTTTATTGTCAGCAATGACAAGTACTTTTTTCCTGACTTCCGGGAAGAAATACAGCGTGTCAGAGGTTCCACCATCAAGTACACTCGGCGTGATGGGCGGCGTATAAACTGTAAGCGGTGGATTACCGGAGAAAGCCGGGATTGTAGCCGTGAGCTTCGAATCGCTTACATACACAGGATAAATGGTATCCTCGCGAAGTTTGATATATGATGTAGGACGCAGATAATTCCCCAGAATTTCGATGGTCATCGCAGCTGTTCCCGGCGTATCCATTGGACTCGGGGGAACCAGATGTGTAATGACCGGACGCGGCTGAGCAAAGGTTTCAAGCGCAGCATCGGTCTGGATCAGACCAGATCCGTTTTTGAAGTCAAAACCAGGATCACCCATATCAATGGCAGTGGATTTGAGCAAAGCGCGAACACTGTCGGGCCGTAGGTACTGGCTGAAGAACTTCTGTCGACCTTCCATGAGAAGTGCAGCCACACCGGCTGCGTGGGGAGCGGCAGCAGACGTACCGAAAAAGTTCGGGAATGCATCACCATCAATGTTGGGCGCACCGAGCTGAACGGTAGTATTTCCGCCATTCGGAGCCATGAAATCAGGTTTACTCCTTACCACGCCGCGAACCGCCGCACCTCCAGTAGATGAGAACCCTGCAGGTGTCGGTGGAGATACACCAAAGGCCGGGGTATTGGAGTAGAGTACCGCCCCTACTGCCATTGCGCCCGTCGCATTGGCTTGTCCAACACAAGTGGCTGTACCGCTGTTGTACTCATTGATAACAGCCTCGCCTCTGAAGATGATATATTTGAACTCAACGTTGGTTGCACCCCATGTCTTTGTAACCATCAGGTTGATTGCCGAAGTTCCGTACACCGTAAAAGGAAGAACCTCTATCGGGTCACCCCAATTGTTTTTCCTGTTGAATCCGAATAAGGGTGCTCCGGCATCGTCCACGAGATAAATATCAAGGTCATGGGTGGCGCCGGGAAGCTGACCCAGGGAATAAATGGAGTCGTTCCATTGCAGTGCGATTGTGTAGTTCCCGGGCGCCAGGGTAAGCGACTGGAAGATATCGCCTCCACCGAAGTTGTGAGCAGTTCCCGTGAAGCCTGAAGGTACGGGCGCAGGATTAAACACAGCACTGTAGGAACGTGCACCATAATTACCGGCAGATGAGAAATAAGATACACTATCCGCTTTCACTTCATCAACAGCGCGAGCTACAAGTCCATCCTGGAAGAAAGGCTCGGTGATGTATGTAACATCGTCCACAATGATGTCGCAGTCAGCATCGCGCAGTTCACGGATTGCCTCCGCAAAATCGCCGGCACTGATAAACCCGGATCGGAAGGCAAGTTCTGCATCGGGTGCAACATCATGTATCAGTTGAAGCATGGCGCGTCCCTCATCGGAAGCGGAACCGTAGGGGAAATCCTTGAGGACATGAACCGGAGTAGTTCGACCAAAGGGATTTCCTGCTCCAGGCAGATCACCATTCAGCACATCGATTTGTGCAGGATTACCAAGAATGGTGTTGTAACTATTACTAATGACACCCACTTTAACACCGGATCCGGTAAGACCGAACGCTGAACGCGCCGAATCGGCAATCATCGACTTGTCACCTTCGGTTAGTGCGACACCAACCGCAGAGACAGGAGGATAATAAGGCCTCACATAATTGATGAGCAACGGCAAACTGTCGAGTTTGGTTAGGTTCTCGATTGGGAACTTTCCTGTAATAATGAACTCGTTGTCTCCGTTACTGATCGTATCAGTCAACCCATAGGCTGAAGTCTGTAACAAAGTCAATGTAGAGTCGAATTGTCCGGCATTTACAATCACTTCGATATAGACAGAATCTTGTTGAATATTATAGATAAACTCCACAGAGTCCGCATTCAGCGAATCTTGATTGATGAAAAGAGAAGTAAGTTCAGGCCCGATCAGGTTGATTACTTTACCACCACCTGGAGGCGGATAATACGGCTGAATACAAACGATAGAAGTGAGTGACACGCCCGTAGCAGTCGCCGAACAGCCCGCTGTATTGGATGCCAAAACCGTGTATGTTCCGGCTGCGTTTACTGTGATTGCCGAGGAACTAGCACCATTGCTCCAGGCGTAGTTTGTGTAGCCGCTGTTGAGTGGTGCACCTGATGGAATCCATGAGGCGCCATTGATTGAGAATGGGGTGGTAAATGGTGCTTGGGCATTGGCCGTCGTAGATCCGGAAGCCTCGTCCATACGCAAGTTCAGTACGATACCCGTCATTGACGTATCGACCGAGTACTGGCTGCCGATTTGAACTTGGCCGGCCGTGCGGTAAATATCCCACATACGCACCTCATCAATATCGCCCTCAAATCCGGAATTGCCGTCTGCATCGTTACCAATATGTACTTGCGTAAATGGTGTGTTAAAGCCCAGTTCCATTCCATCCTGAACGATTCCGTTTACAAGGAAGTAAGCGTTGGAGGTTCCCTCGAGCGTGAATGCTACATGTGACCATGCGTTTGTCGGAATGGCTTGCTGACTAAACAGGGTGTCGTAGCCGGTTGTCATTGCAACATATCCGTTCAGGTAGAGAAGTCGTACATATGAAATGTTATCACCAACAGTTGCGCCATACGTCACCAGGGTACTATTGGTCTGCAGCGAATCTGTAGGACGAATCCAGGCCTCAACCGTACGCTCGGAGTATCCGGTAGGCAAATCATCGACCGTTCCATACACAACATCATCGTCGCCATCGAAATGCAGGGCGCTCCCTCCATTGCCGAGAACTGACAAGACCTTGGATGAGCCGGAACAAAGAGTGCTTCCGCCTTCGGCCTGAATGACAGGAGGTGGCAAATCCACTGCAAGGACCGAAACGTAAGCAGTATAAAAATCACATCCTGTGGTATCGGACACTGTGGCGAAATAGGTTCCGGGGCCAACCGTAAATGTTGTATCGGTACCAGTCAACAAAACGGAGAATAAATAACCATCAAGACCTGGATCCGTAATGGTCAATGTGTATGGGCCTGATCCGCCGCTGGCCTGCAGGGTGAGTTCAGCCGAGTTGGAGCAGGTCACTTGCGAGGCCGGTGAAAGTATTGCCTCCAGATTATTAACCGACTCAATGCTGAGCGGCTGGGTCAGTGAGCAGTACGTTTCATCGTAAACTGCCAGTGTATAATCTCCTTCTTGTACTCCCCAAATCGTGTCGTTGGTGGTGCTGAAAGAATTATAGTTGTTGTATAACAATACAGTATACGATTGACCGGTGGCTATTCCGCCATCAATGCCGTTGACAATGACAACTCCATCATATATGCTCGGGCAGCTGGGTGGAGTCACCTGAACCTGTCCAACCGTAATTTCCGGGTTAACATAGAGGTTCTGTGAACCTGATGCAGAACAACCGCTTGGGCTGGTAACCGTGTAGGAAAAGACCGTATCCTGGGTAATCGGTATGGTGAACGACCCCGCACCTTCATACTCACTTTCGGGTCCATTCGAATAGATGTACAAAGAGGCTGGCGATCCAAAGCAAACAATCGTATCACCATAAATAATCGGTTGGGGTGGAGCATAGGTATTTACGACTATACTGGCTACTCCCTGGCAACCTGCACTATCAACCACCACGGAATAAGTGGCTTGCCCAGTACCGCCTGCCAGCATAGTTACGCTCTGGGATGTAGCTTCGTTAAACCACGAATACGCATCGCCCGCAGAAGCGGTGAGTGTAATCACCTCATCCTGACACCAGGAGTTGGAGGGCTTGTTGCTGGTGATGGTTGGATTGAAATTGCAGGTGTTAAAGAGGAAGGTTGTGGTATCGGTAATCACAGTACCACATGCACCCACTAAAACACAGCGATATTGGTTACCTGAAATAGATGCATCCTGAGGTATAATCACCAATTCAGACCCCTGAGCACCGAAATACGCATTATCACCCGGGTTGATATCTACAAACCCCTGCCCATCTCCTTCATTCACCTGCCATTGTAAATTCAAACAGGTCCCGCTGTAATTTGCGAGGGGAATCGAGGTTGTTTGGAACAGGGATCCGATTACAGCGGGTAACCCGATAGAAGCTGCCGGAGGAGTGCACGGTATTCCAGTGAGGTTGTACGAAACCGCATCGATGAATACCCGGCCAAACCCATTTGAGCCGGAGTTTTCTACCAGCTGAATTTGGATACTTTTAGTTCCGGGCCAGTTTACTGTAACAGGGATGTAGGTGTTTGGAGCAGTATTTACAGCTTGCTGCAACTCGATATTTCCAATCAGCTGGTTGCTGCTATCAAAGGCAGAGAACTTCAACAACAGCACTCCATTGAATGTGTTGCTTGTCCTGGCCTGAAATCCAGTCACGTTGAACACCTCACATGCCGAAAGCGAAGAAGTGCCTGCTCCGGTTTCAAGCTTGAATCCACCCAGGGCTGCGTCACCGAATGTTATTCCACCCGGGGAAGCGGCTGCTGACCAATTATACCCGTTTTCACTCCAACTGGTGGATAGGTATGGCTGGTTTTCGAAGTCCAGCACCAGGGATTGAGCCTTGATGTTAAACGGTACGAACGCCGTGGCAATTGCCAACATCATCGCCGCGCACATGGAGCGGAACGATGAATTTCTTCCCTTCAATTTCATTTCTATTTGGTTTAGGGTCAATGAATTATACATATTTCGGGCTCAATACACATCACTATGCCCACCTTGCAAATTACGGCTAGTTTTTGAACCCTGCAAGGCTTTTCTGCATCACCCATTCGGGTGAAAGTCCAAAGGCCGGGCGTTCGGGCTACCTTTGCTGTATGCAAGCCAAAACCGCAAAAGAATCGGTGACCGTTTCTACGGAAATCGTCCTCCCCAACGACACCAATGTACTCGGCAACCTGATGGGGGGTCGACTGCTGCACTGGATGGACATTACCGCTGCCATTTCAGCCCATCGTCACTGCGGACGCATCGTAGTGACTGCATCGGTCAACAACGTGTCCTTCAACCAACCCATCAAACTTGGCGATATCGTTACCCTTCAGGCCAAGGTTTCAAGATCATTCAACACGTCGATGGAAGTGTTTATCGACGTATGGGTGGAAGACGCCATGCGTCATAAAAAATCAAAATGCAACGAAGCGATTTATACGTTCGTAGCGGTAGACCAATTGGGCAACCCCATTCATGTACCGGGATTGATTCCGGAGTCGGAAGAAGAACAAACACGTTTCGAAGGGGCATTGCGACGCAAGCAACTCGCCTTGATTTTGGCTGGAAAACTGGCAGCCAATGATGCCACAGAGCTCAAAGCGCTTTTTGTAAAACCCTGATATCTTAAAGTGACCAGGCCGCTGTCAAGGCTGCTGCAACGCGCTGATCATTGATGGTGCGGATGCAATCAAAATGTCCTTTCGGGCAACGATCGTAGCCAATCTTCGTGCAGGGCCTGCAGCGCAGCCCCTCCACTTCCACCTGCGTTGACTTATGTTCTTCACCCGGCATATAGGGTGTCATGCCGAACGATGGCACTGTGTTCCCCCACACGGAAACGATGGGCTTACGAAATGCGGCTGCGATGTGCATCAAGCCGGTATCATGACTTAACACAACTCGGGAAGCACGAATCAACTCGGCCGATTCGCCCAAAGTGAGATGTCCACACGTATTCCAGGCCTGTTGCTGCAGGATTAACTCTATTTGTGCACCGCGGATGCGGTCTTCCTTTCCACCAAGCAGAACAACAGGTAATCCAGTCAACTTGGCAATGTGCGCGATTTTTTCACTGGGCATGATCTTGGTTGAATGTTGTGCTCCGATGGCAATCGCGATGAAGCCGTTTCGGTGACTGGAAGGTAGACGTTCCAGGACGCTGCGCGCCTCCGGATGCGTATAGAAATCGAGGCCCTGACCATCGTTGTGTACACCGAAGGGCTTGAGCGTTGACATATACCTGTCAACGATGTGGACTGCTGGCATGCGGTTGATGTGCAGATTCACCAGTAACCACTTTTCGATGTTCAACTTCGGAAACGAGTACGATGGAACCGAAAGCCGCCGCTTCAGCTTCAGGCTTCGCAGGTTGTGATGCAAGTCGATGACGGCATCAAAACGTTGGGCTTTTAATTCGGAAATGACATCACTAATACCTCCATCGGTACACCAAAGCTTGTCAATGCGGAGATCGTGCTCCAACACGTGTCTATAAGCCTTACGAGTGAGGTAATGCACCTCAGCTCCCGGCACCTGCGCTTTCAGGCTACGGATGACGGGCGAAGTCAACACAATGTCACCAATCGAACTAAACCGGACAATGAGGAACCTGGGCACAGTGAAAGGGGAAACAGCGTATCAAACTTAAGTAAATTCGCCGCATGCAGGTAATCGATACGCACATCCATCTGTATGCCGATGAATACGAGGCCGACCGCAAATTGCTGATCGACCAGGCTATCAAGGCCGGTGTACAAAAGTTCCTGTTGCCAAATATCGATCTTGAATCGGTGGCAGGAATGGAAGCCCTTTGCCGCGAACACCCAGGCGTGTGCATACCGATGATGGGTTTACACCCCTGCTATGTGAACAAGGAAGTGGAAGAGCAGCTTGTAGAGGTGCGCAGGTTACTCGAAAGCGGAACCTACGCCGCAGTGGGCGAAATCGGCATGGATCGGCACTGGAGTCTGGAGTACATACAACAGCAAGAGCTGGCCTTACGCACCCAACTCATCTGGGCGCATGAATTCGATTTGCCTGTAGCCTTGCACACACGTACGGCCAACGATGAAGTCATCGCCATCATCCGCGACCTGAATCTGCCGGGTTTGCGGGGTGTCTTTCATTGCTTCAGCGGAAGCATCGAGCAGGCGCAGGCCATGATTGATCTTGGTTTTTACCTTGGCATTGGTGGAGTCATCACCTATAAAAATGCCGGTATCGATCGTGTGGTCGCCTCTATCGGCCTCGACCGCATCGTACTTGAAACCGACGGACCCTACCTGGCACCGGTCCCACACCGCGGAAAACGCAACCAGCCCGAATTCCTACTGCATATTCTGGAAAAAACCGCAGAAGTCGTTGGTGTTACTACACAACAGGCTGCAGAAATTACGAGCAAGAACGCAAGAGACCTTTTCCGACTATGAAGAAAATCCTGATTATCTATACAGGCGGCACTATCGGTATGCAACATGATCGAAACGGCGTTCTCCGCCCCTTTGATTTCGGCCGGGTGAGCGAACACGTACCGGAACTCAAACACCTGGGCTGCCGCATCGATCACCATGCATTTGATGAATTGATAGACAGCTCTAATGTTACGCCTGCATTCTGGATCAAACTCGCCAAAACCATCCAGACCCGCTATAAGACTTACGACGGGTTCATTATTCTTCACGGAACCGATACGATGGCCTATACGGCATCAGCATTGAGTTTTATGCTCGAGAATTTAAGCAAGCCTATCATCCTGACCGGATCACAATTGCCGCTCGGAGCCATCCGTACCGATGCCAAGCGCAACCTGATTACTGCTGTAGAAATATGTGCAGGAAAGATTCAAATTCCCGAGGTCTGCGTTTACTTCAGCAACCGCCTGTTCAGAGGGAACCGTGCTGAAAAATACACCAGCGAACTGTTCGACGCGTTCCAGTCGCTGAATTATCCACCATTAGCAACCGTTGGCGTGCATGTAGACTTCGACTTCGATCACATTGCAAAAAAATCAAGCCGAACGCTAAAGGTGCATACCGATCTTGAAGTCAATATAGGCCTGGTGAGAATTCTTCCGGGAATCACTGAACAATGGCTTCATCATTCGCTTGCTGTACCTGGACTAAAAGCAGTTGTTCTGGAAACCTATGGAAGTGGAAATGCGCCGACCGACAAGGCCTTTATCGATTGCCTGCACGCTGCCATCCGAAAAGGATTGATCATTGTAAATGTGAGCCAATGTGCCGGAGGCAGTGTGGAGCAAGGCAAGTATGCAACAAGTCAGCAGCTGAAGCGCATTGGGGTCATCAGTGGCCGTGACATGACCACGGAAGCGGCCTTGACAAAACTCATGGTGTTGCTTGGTCGTTATCCCGACAAACCCAAGCAGGTAGCCAAACTGATTCAGGAAAATATCTGCGGAGAAATCTCCTGATTCAAACGGACACTACAATTAAAATTGATACGTCGATTAAACCGTCGTGAGCCAACCCTCGGTGTCAGGAGCCTTACCACGTTGGATATCGGACATGGCACGAAAGAGACGCTTGCACACCGCATCTTCACTATAATCGGGCAACTCGATGGTTGCTTCACGAACGCCAATTGCACAGATGGGTGCAGTAACAGCGGCTGTACCGGTTCCAAATGCTTCACGGAGTGTGCCATCACGGTGAGCGCGCAACAACTCCATGGCAGGGATTGGACGTTGTTCCACTTCAATGCCGAGCTTGCCACACAAAGTCAATACACTGTCGCGTGTAACGCCTTCGAGAATTGTTTCCGACAGCGGCGGTGTCACAACCTTGTCACCAATGACAAAAAACACATTCATGGTACCCGATTCCTCAATGTGTAATTCGGGACTGAGATCGGTCCACAACACCTGATCGAAGCCTTGTTCGCGGGCCAGTTGCGTGGCATAAAAAGCCCCTCCGTAGTTTCCTGCGCATTTGGCCGCACCAGTTCCGCCTTTGCAGGCCCTGCTGTAAGTATCCTCCACTTTTACACGCAGTGGTCGGGGATAAAACGGGGGCACAGGTCCGGTCATAATGATGAACATGTATTCATCAGACACTTTGACACCGAACCGGTCTTCGGTTGCGAACACAAGCGGACGGATATACAGTGAAGAGCCTTCAGCTGAAGGAATCCAGTTTCGATCCAGGGCTATGAGTTGCTTCAATCCTTCTTCAAACAGATCGAAGGGGACCGGTGGCATACACATCCTGGCCAAGGTGCGCTGCAGCCTATCCCAGTGCTTACGAATCCGGAAGATTGAAGCACGGCCATCAGCCAACTTAAACGCTTTCATCCCTTCAAATACACTTTGCCCATAATGAAGCGCAAGTGCAGTAGGCTGCATGGTAATAGGGCCGTAGGGAACGATGGCTGGAGTCTTCCATTCCTTGCCGGAGTAATGACAGACCAACATATGATCTGACATATACTTACCAAACTCCAACTGATTGAAATCAACCTCAGCGAGCCTGCTACTGACGCAATGCTCTACCGGAATCGGAGGAAACTGGATCATATTCAAACGGTTTTACCGGAATTGACTTGAATCAAGGGCGAATTAAACGAATCGCACCATAACCAGGAACACGAAACAGGTATGCTCCTGCAGGGATGTTATCAATCGCAAAGCGGTTGATTCCTTCCACAACACTGAAGCCTGCGATGCGACGACCGGTCAAATCGGTCAATTCTGCATCCGCTGCCTGCGTGCTGACCACCATGAGTTCCGTTGTAAACGGGTTGGGCGAAACACGCATGACTTCGTTCAATGATACCTCCTGTACCGCACTCGGGTTTACCGAAATCGGGCGCATACGAATGATGGCCACATCTTCGTTGATGGCGGAACTGTACTCGACTGTACCGCTGAGGACGATTTTTCCGCTGTCGGTCACCGCCATTCCTCCACCCAACTCGTTCACAGCACCCACTACAGTATTCTGCGTGAAATACCCATTCGTATTGAATGTAATGTCGATTACACCAGTTGTATCAACCCGTGCAGCCATAAAATCCTTTGCAGTGGCCGCAATGGTATTACTACCTCCAACAATGATTCTGTTATCAGCCTGAATATACATATCACTGACCGTACTTGCGGCATTGCTAATGTTAAAGGTGTATTTACCATTGCTTCCGAAGTTGATATCGAACAGTCCGGTGGGCAGGATCCGCGCTACCGCAACGTTACTCGAGGAGGTCACCTCATTCCCTACGATTACAATCCGGCCCAAGTTGTCGATATCGAGGGCTCCCATATCGGTCCCGATACCGAAGACCACCTGAATGCTTCCGGTTGTATTAAAAGAAGGATCCAAAACGCCTGCATTATCAAAACGAAAAACATACATATTGGCTCCGGCTTCACCCCCTACCACGATTTTTCCGTCTGACTGAACCTTGATTCCTCTGGCAAATTCCGCCTGCGCAGTGGGATTGAACAGCTTTTTCCCTGTTCCATTGAAGGCAGGATCAAGCACTCCATCGGTGGTCAGTTTAACAACCGCAAAATCGTTGTCCAAGGGCGATCCGCCAGTCCGCGTAGCACCCGCAACCCAGATGCTACCATCGGGAGCGATATCAAAAGCACTTGCCAAATCAGGTTGCGTGCCTGATCCGAGCATATCAATAAAGGTCACTCCGTTTGTACCGAAGGTCGGATCGAGCACGCCATTCGAATCGAGCCGACATGCCAGCATGTCCAGTCCGAAACTTCCTGGAGCTGCACCGGAATTAACCGCTACGATGCGGCCAACGTCATCGATTTTCAACTTTGGGGTCATTCCACCAATGGACTGTTGTGACCCCATACTCACCAAAGCGTTTCCGTCCCCACTGAACGACGTATCGGGATCACCGTTTTCAAGCAAGCGAACAAAGCAGAGCTCGAAATACCCTGACCCAGGGTTCTTACTGAGTCCGACCGCTATCACACGGCCATCTGGGTACACTGCACAATCAAAGAGGCGATCGATGTTATTGAAGAACACGAAATTTTTCAGTCCGTTTGAGTCGAAACTCGAATCAGGAATATAGGATACGGACTGAGCCTTTAAACTCGTTGGATTCAGGCCAAACAGAACCGAAAGGCTAAGCCCAAGCAGGAATTTGATAGATTTCATAGGGGTTTGTATCACGCCACAAAGTAAGGCAATCCCTGCCTTGCAACCTCGCCCAAAATCGATGCCCTTGCCACACGCAAATGAGTGGAAATGACCGAAAAAGGCCTATCTTTGCCACTCATTTCGCGGAATGATGTCCACATTGTCCTGAAACCCTGTATTTCAGGCGTGGTTGAAAGAGCATCAATCCAAACATGCAGTAGAATAATACCCGGAGAGGTGTCCGACAGTGCCCTGAAGTCCTGTACTTCAGGGGTGGTTGAAGGAGCACTTATCCAAAGCAGTAGAATTATTCCCGGAGAGGTGTCCGACAGTGCCTTGAAGTCTTGTACTTCAGGGGTGGTTGAAGGAGCACTTATCCAAACCAGTAGAATTATTCCCGGAGAGGTGTCCGAGTGGTTGAAGGAGCACGCCTGGAAAGTGTGTATAGGTCAAAAGCTTATCGCGGGTTCGAATCCCGCCCTCTCCGCCAAGCAAAAACCAATGCCCCGCAAGGGGCATTTTTCATTTGCAGGATGAGCCAAGCTCGCTTGAGCGAAATTTTGCAAATGAAAATGTAAGGCACGCAGTGACTGCATTGGTTTTTGCTTGAAGCCTCCCCCCCATCCGGGATCTGCGCAGCTAATCCCGCCCTCTCCGCCAAGCAAAAACCAATGCCCCGCAAGGGGCATTTTTCATTTGCAGGATGAGCCAAGCTTGCTTGGTTGAAATCCCGGAAATGAAAAATGGAATGCACGAGATGCCAGGATCGCTGGGTTGATTTTTTTATTGGTGAGATACACCAAATTAAACCTGTATCATTCAAGTACTGATTATACTCCCTGAAATCGAATACCTTTCAGTTGAAAATCGTTCAGCTATGAGAAAACTGCTATCCTTGATCATTCTGGCGCTTGGATACGAGTCCCTGTTGGCCCAGTGCTTCGTTTCCGTCAGTTCTCCCCAAGCTGCTACCTGCGGCTTGTGTAATGGAAGTGTGGAGGTTGTGTTTTCAGGCGGGATTCCGCCCTATTCTGTGAACTTCAATTCACAAGCTTACGGAAGTGCTACTGGCGCGCCTCTTCTGATTTCGAATGCATGCGCTGGACCCTTCGGGGTTAGTGTTACCGATGGAAACAGTGTGTTGTGCACTGGAATGCTGAACGGTATTGTCGGAGGGAACAGCTCTGGACCTTTGTCCCTGCAGCTCGTTCTAAACAACCCGACTTGCCCAACCTGCAATGACGGAAGCATCCAAGCGCAAGTCAGCGGAGGCACAGCGCCCTATACCTTCAATTGGTCGAATGGAAGCACGTCGAGTAGCCTCGCCAGCCTGCAGCAGGGTGTGTATTTCCTGTATGTAAGCGATGCAGCGGGTTGTACCGCAATCGACACCGTTTTTCTTGGAAGCACACTTAACAATGCGGCTTACCTGTCGGGCAGAGTGTATTTGGACGCCGACAGCAACCATGTTTTTTCGACGGGCGATTCACCACTCGCCTACCAGCAGATAGAATGTCAGCAATCGGGTCTGATTGCCTACACGAACCTTCAGGGTGAGTATTTCTTCCCCGAGGCTCCGGGTACATACACCATCAGTTATGTAAACAACCCTTTTTATTCAATAAACAACGGCACCGGAGCATATAACGTTACACTGGGAAATACGTCCATAACAAACCTCGACTTCCCGCTTCAAATCGACTCATTGCTGCGAAGTCCACAGGTGTATACTTATTGCCCGCTGCCACGATGTAATGCCAACTCGACTTTTTACATCAGTCTACTCAACACCGGCAATGCGATTGATTCGGGTGAAATACGGCTTCAGTTCGACCCCGCAATGACCTTTGTATCATCGCAGCCTGCAGCCACCTTGAATGGTAATACGCTCGTGTTCGGATATTCATCACTGTTACCTACTCAATCCCTCACATGCTCTGCAATTTTTGCGCTGCCCGGAGCCGGAAGCATTTTGAACTTACAAAGTGAAGCCATTTCAATCGATCAGACCGGAACCATTCTTGCATCCGACACCCTTCAACAATCGGTGAATGTTTTGTGTGCATTCGACCCCAACGACAAAGGCGTGAGCCCACAAGGCGATGGCTCGTCGCACCGCGTCAATATGAATAGCCAACTCCGATACCTCGTGCGTTTTCAGAATACAGGCAACGACACAGCCTTCAACGTACTGGTCACAGATACACTGGCGGCCGGTATCGACACCGGTAGCGTACAGGTGATTGCATCCTCCCACCCTTGCTGGGTTCAGCGAAGCAATGGAAATATACTTCGCTTTTATTTCACCAACATCCAACTGCCAGACAGCAACGTGAACGAAGAAGAAAGTCACGGATATGTACTATTCAGTTGCACAGGCAACAGCACGAACATAGACCCAACCGCAGTGACCAATTCCGCCAATATTTTCTTCGATGCGAATCCTCCCGTCATCACAAACAGTACGCTGACCACCTTTAGCAACCTTAGCACAGGCTTGGCTTTTGTTGAAGATCCTAAGGAATTCGTCTTGCTGGCCACTCCAACTCCATTTCAGGATTACTGTACGATACAAATTGCAAATCCGGATAAAGGCGCGCAGTATTCCTACCGGATCCAGGACATGATGGGAAATACCTGCATGACTTCCGGAATCATAACTGAGAGCTGGTTTGTCGTTCCGCGTAGTGGGCTCGATGCAGGCATTTACATCTTGAACGTGATCGACCAAAGGAGTGCCCGAAGTGGTGTAACCAGACTGGTCGTCCATTGATTATGAATTTGAAGTCTGATGGGGAGAGCATAGCAACATGATTGCACTCATCACTTCTCTCAATAAAACTTCAGGATAGAAATAATCGATTTCAACATCCGCATTCGATTTCGTTTTGAGGGCAATCAGGACCTGTACAGAATTCCATTGGCGAAAGCAGTAAGCCGCTGCATGCGAAGCAAAGCCACACCTAGTAAACCACCGATGCAATCGGCGAGAAAATCGATTGGGTCGGCCTGGCGATCGGTCAAGATAAATCCTTGATACAGTTCAATGAGGCCGCCATAGAGGATGGCCATTAGCCATGCCGTACGGATTGGATTGCTGCGCATCCAGTGGCCTGGATGAGCGCGATTGAATCCCAATGCAAGCAAGAAGACCAGCGCGGAATAAAAAGCAAAGTGTCCGACTTTGTCGGGCTCAAACAAATCGAAGAGCGTTGGAATGTGGATTCCAGGTGGCGTAAAGGTGGAAAGCAGTAAAATCAAAAAGGCCCAGAGTAGTCCGGGCCAATGTGTTTTAACACCACCTGATGAAATCACATCAGGCACCGATGAGGGCTTTGTAGGCGTCGGCATCGAGCAATGTAGCCACCTGGGCTGCATCGGTAATTTTCACCTTAACCATCCAACCATCACCATAAGGATCCTTGTTCACAAGTTCGGGCTGCGATTCAAGGCTTGGGTTCAACTCGAGTACTTCACCTGTAAGGGGCATGAACAGATCCGACACGGTTTTGACCGCCTCTACCGTTCCGAACACCGCCTCCTGATCAACCGTTTCGCCAATGGTTTCGATTTCGACGTACACGATATCTCCCAACTCGCCTTGGGCGAAATCGGTGATGCCGATGGTTGCCGTATCGCCGTCGATACGCACCCATTCGTGGTCCTTGGTGTATTTGAGTTCAGCAGGAATGTTCATGGCTTTTGTTTGGTCAAAAATAATGATTTGGATTTTACTGCGACAGGGAGAAACGCACCTCGATACCGGTCAGGATATTGGATGTGGGGAAAGAGGTGGAAATTACCGGGGTGTTAATGGTCTGTTCATAGAACAAACGCATATTGAGGCGCTCGTTCACCGCGTAATCAGCCGCACCTTTGATGGAGTACACATTCAAGCCTGCTGTTGGTTGGTTAACGCCCTCTTGCAGCCTGCGGATAATGGTGATGTTTCTGCGGGCAGAGAAATCAGCCGTAAGGTTGAGGCTGTTGCTGGCGATGGTTTTGCGCCCTCCAATGGCAAAGGGTAATTTGAATTTGGGTATGCGGTACCCGAAGCCCAAAACGATTTCGTTTCCTTTCACTTCGGTGATTTGTACCCCTGCGTAGGTCAGCGACACGTTGCGATCGCGCCGGAATTCAGCACGGGTCTGCATGCTGTTCTTCCAGGTGATGTCCACTCCGAGCAGTGGTCCGAATTGCTCGCTCATGGAAATCTGTGTGAGTTCGCGGCGAGGCACGAAGTTTCCGGCAATATCGCGTGTAATGGGCGTAGGTGCGTCAACGTAACTGGCATTACGCTGGAAACTGTTCACGCTGTATGTGGCCCTGTAGCCATGGGTCAGGTTTACACTTGTGAAGATTTTCTTAAACAAGGGCAATTTACCCAGTCCATCGTATGTGATGCGCCAATTGGGCAGGGGAATAGCTGGGAATGCGCTCAACCCGACTTTACCAGGGGCCTGACCGGTATACGCTGAGATGAAAGCCAGTGCCAGCACTTCCTGCTGCGTTCCACTATAACCGTCGTTGTACACCACACCGAATGTGTCGGGCGCTGCAAAACCGATGGAGTTGGGATTCAGAGCCGCAAGTCGTTCCGAAAGCAACTTACGGTTGGCATTGAATGCATCGAAGGTCGTACTGTTGTAGGTGGTCGGATCATCTTTGACAAAGGCCGTGTTCCAGGCAATGACGGAGATGCTGAAGTTTCCGGTCTCGGTGATTCCCTGCGAAGAGAAGTCGCTACCGTTCCATCGGAAATATTCGCTGTTGTTGCGACTGAACTGTCGGGTTGCACTGAGTTCGATTTTCAACCCTGTAATGGGTTCGATGGACGATCTGCCGCTGAAATTGGATGAGTATGTTCGCGACAAGGGGTTGTTGAGTGCCGTGTCGGTTGTAATCCAACGCCCCAACACAGCCTGACTGCGGATGTCACGCTGAGAGCCAGTCACAAAACCCCAACCCGGCGAATTGGCATCCAGGTCCTGGCCCAGCACATCGCTGTAATTGACATAGCCTGGCAGAGAGGTACCCATGTTTTCGGAATAGGTAAACCCGACTGTTTTCACACCCATGATCATTTTTCCGAAAAAGCGAACGGCATCGGGGATTTCGGCTGGCTTCTTCACTTTTTTACCCTTGGTGGTATCCTGTGCGGCTTTGAGATCTCCCGGCTTCTTGACCTCGGGCTCCTTCTTCACCTCGGACTTGGTTTTGGGTGGAGCCTTGGGTTTGGGCGAGTTGAGCTTCTTTAGGAACGGCACTTTGTTGTACAGAGTGGTCAGCGTGAAATTGCCGTTGAGCTGTTTGGTATTGCTGTTCTGAATCGTGTTACCGGTACGCGGATCGGTGGTGAATTCACCGTTGACCGGCGAACGCAGGAACTGGCCGGCTGTCCAGCCATAATTGAATCCATACCGCACATTCATGGTGACCCAATCGGTAAGCGGAAACTTATTCAGCGGAACCTGGTAAGAGACATTGCCCTGATGCGTGTAGGTCTTGTTTCGACCAAGCAGGTAATTCTTTCCCCAGATATTGCTCTTGATTGAATCCCTATCCTCGTCGGTGTCAATTTTTCCTTCAGGTTCGTCGACCACCGAATAATTGTTGGCAGTGAAATCGATTTTGATGCTGCGCGTCAGGTCGTACTTGAAGTCGTACAACCTGCGCATCTCGAAGTTCTTATTGAAGAACGTATCGCGAATGATATCGTTGAATCCGGTGTTGTTTCGGAATAATTTCTCGCCATACAGACGTGAAACATCGTAGCGGAAATTGAGGCTCGTGGGAAGCAGGTTGAGGTTGACCTCTTTGAGTGGCTTAAGGTATTTACCCTGGAAAGCCTTGGCCTTTCCAAGCGGTGTAATATACTTGGGTGTTGTATTGTAATTATACCCCAGAGATCCCCGGTGGGTCTTCATCACATCGTATTCGATGTTGATGTCGCGGTGAAACACCTCGTCGTAGCCATACGAGAGGTTGAAGTTCTCAATATCGTATACCTTTTGCTTCGCACTCGATCCTGACCGGTTCTTCTTCACATTGGTGAAATTGATGGCCTTGGTCTGGGTATAATCCTGTGAGCGGCGTTTGATCTCCCGGCGCTCGGATTTGGAATCGGCGTTATCGAGCGATTTGCTGAAGAGCACGTCTTGGTCGAGCGGATCATACTGTGGATTACGGATAACCGCACCGTAGTTCACATACATCGGAATATCGACATTGGCCGATTGCGGGAGAAATTTCCCGAGATAAACCGATGAGGTGACGTTGAAGGTGGTTTCACTGTTCACCGGGCGCTCACTCACCTTTTGCTCGAGCGGCCCGAATCCGGCCGACTTATGCTGTCCGGCAACAGTCACATTGCCGATATCGGCAAGCTTGGCATTGACACGGGCATTGGCTGCCCAGCCGCCTTGTTTGCTGAAGTCGGTAAGCCGCAATTCGTTGACCCAAACCTCACCACACTTGGCTTGTCCATCATCGGGACCGCCAGCCAGCGGATCTCGTTTGGGATTCCGCACTCCAATCATGATGCACCGCACAGAGCTCAGGGATGGATTTCCGCGAATCGAGAAATTTCGATTCGTGCCTGATTCCTTCTCGGTGTACACACCGGTGATGTTGATGCTGCCCCCTGAATTATCGACGGCCTTGTTCCGTCGGAGTTTCATGTCCACAAAGCTTTCCAGGTTGAGGTCGATACTGTTGGCGTTGGGCCAGATGGCATCGGGAGAGGTTGAAGCCCAACCGGTAACCGACAGGGGTACTTCGTATTCGTAGTAGTTCTCGTTGAAGTCGTTGCCTAAACGCACAAACACGTTGAGGTCACCATTCTTGAGCGCATCTTCATCGCCGCTAGCCTCGGCGTGAATAAACATCTTGATGGTATTGTAAAGGCGCAGATCCAGGTCGATGTTTTTGAATGCTGCTCGCGCATCCCCGTCTTCCAGATTACAGACTTTCATCGCGAGTGATTGTTCGTTGAGGCGCTGCAATACCGTTGATCCAATATTAACCTCCTGGTTAATACCTGGGGGAATCACATAATTGATAGGTGTACGCTTGCCGTTCTCTTCGATGTTGACCACCGCTATATCGAAAGTCGAATTATTGGGATCAGTTCCAATTACATCGCCGGTGCTGCGTAAGTCGTAGGAATACTTCCTCCATTCACCACGAAGTAACTCCAGTCGTGCAAAACGCAGGGTCATGGGCTCATCAAAGCCCGCCATGAACATTCGGATGAAACTGATGGTGTTGAATCCCTGAATGTCGCCGATGCGCGTGATGTTCGGATTGGTGCCGGCCACCTCGCGAATCGGAACCTTGAACTGGTACCAGGTAATCTGATCGCTTGTTCCGTTGGGGAGATTCACTGTACGGGTAACCTTGTCGACGATGAAGTTCTGTCCGACTTCCATCTCACCCGGACGTAGAGAAACCCGGTATTGGTAATACTGCTCACTGGCTTCCTGGTTGAAATCCTTGTTCACATCGGAAACATCGGGCAGCGTTGTCGCCGCAGTTGGGTAGGCCTCTGGCGATTGTTGGTCGGTGGGAGAGTTTCCATCCGGATTGCTGAACTTCTTATACCGGTCAAGGATACCCTTGTTCTGACTATCATAATCGCTGCCACGGTAATAGTGGTAGTTATCCGAACTCGGATCGGCTAGCGCCTCTTGGTATACCGACGGCAACACAGCCGAATTCATTTGAGCGAGGTAATCCTGGAAGAAGGAAGGTTCAAGCGTGTTACGCAGACCATCGAAACCCACATCTTGAAACTGACGGGCATCGGGGTTATTGTCAAACGCATAAATGATGGGCGGTTGTGTACGCGGAGTGTATCCCCAAATGGTCGGACTCGCAAGCGCAGTATCGCCATCTACCGGCAATCCATTCTCGTATTCGAGCTTACCGTCCTTCAATACATCCTCACTCACGTTACCCAGGTTGAAATACAGATCACCACCGGTTTGCGATACGTTTTGGGTATTCGAGTTGAACGGATCCATCATCCAGAACTGGATGAATTCCACGTTGGCCACATCGAAATCAGTTGTTTCGATCCGACGCATGATACCACCCCAACGACTGGCGGGATTATTTAATTTTCCGCTTTGCGCGATACCGGCACTTATTCCAGAAACCGGCTGTACATCGAAGTTGTAGGGGCCACGATCTTCCGGATAAAATGATACGTTGAATACCGGCAGCACGACTGTTTGACCTTGCGGCGCATCGCGGTTGGGGAAAATCTCCTTCTCCGGAACCTGACGCACCAGGTGATTGGAGATCTCATCATCATCGATGTTAGGAGGCGTTACACCTTGTACGTTCCGGTAAAACAGTGGATCGATGATGTACCAGTTGAATAGGGCACGGTTCTTTCCGTAATCAAGGGTTGTGCTGTTTGCCTCGGGACGCAAGCTGACAGGAGCCGAAGCAAGCATCCAGCTCCCGACATTCCGCAAATCGATGGTGGACTGACTGCCTTCAAAATCGTCGATATACGCGGTGCCGTTCTTTCCGATTGCCCGGTTATTTCCGGGAACCAGATTGGCAAATTCACCGGACACAGTGATGTTGGAGGGCTCCTTGGTGGTAATTCCCGGCAACTTATCAATCATCTTGGTGAGCCAGCGGGATTCGGTTCTCCAGGTACCATCAACACCCCAAATGGTATTTGCGATGGGTTCATCACCGATATTGACTTTCTGGGTTATGGGGCGTTCGTTCAGCCGCAACAGCGTACCGCCGAGTACCAGATCCTTGTTGATGGTATAATCAAAGCGTGAGCCGAAAAGCGTCTTGGACTGTATGCTGAACAGCGTATTGCTTTCGAGTGAAATGTTGATGGCTGTTCCTGCATTGAGGATGGACTGATTGATAATTTTGACACGGCCCAGGTTGTAATCCACCGTGTAATCTACGTTCTCGACTAGTGGTGCTCCTCCCGCTGTAACCTTCACCGAACCCTGCGGAATGTTAATGGCGTTCAGAGGGATATCGGAACCGAACTTACTGACGTAACTACCCTTCAGACTGAACTTATTCTTCTCGGCCTGCTGGATGGCGAAAATGCGGGTGGAGTCGTAAAGCGCGTCGTAGGCATAGGGTTGTGCAGAAAGCGAATCCGTGAATTTGCTCCGCAAGTAGGGTCCGAAGGGCTCCCGAACAGGAAATATGATCCGACCGGAAGCACTATTGATGGTCACACCTTCAATGAAATCGAATTCCCCATCGGGGCGGGGATCGTTGTTCACATTCAGCTTATCGAGGTTGAATAGCCGGTTAAGTGGCTTGGCATACACATTCGGCTGGGAAGGTGTGGTCGGGATGTAGTTCAACCTGTTTCCGATGGTATCGACGTAATAGAGCACATCGAGACGAAAATCCTTCTTATCGATTTGGAAGCCGCCCAGTGCATACACGTTCTTCATCATAAGATCCCAGGTTGGCAATTGGGTGTTGTTCACCCTGGCCTTGACGAGCTTAAGGAAGAGTACTTTGGGCGGCTCAACACCTGTATTGGTCAGGTCACCTACGCGATAGACTTTACCACCAATGGTGTATTCATAAGCAACAGCAAGCACCTCATTGCCATTGAGTGCCTGGTTGAGTGAAATGTAACCGAGGCGCGGGTTGAATGAATATTCAGTGGGCTGCAGCCGTCGGGCGTTTTGCACCACTTCATAATCACGGGATGGCACGAACGCTGAAATGCCGCCAATGGTATTCTGTACTGTATTCACATCGCGCAGATCAGTGTTAGCATTGAGGTATGCGTAGAGATTGTTTGATGAGTCGGATGGATAGGGTACGTTGTAGGGTGGCGTGTTGACAATAACGCCGCTCTGGTTGTAAAACGCATTCTCTCCAAGGTCCATGGTAGCCAGGATTGTTCGCGTGTTATCCGTGCTGTTGTTCCGGTTTGTCACCCACACTTCGAGTCGTGTAATGACCACCAGTGAGTTGATGAAAGGCAAATCGGACAAGGCCACATCGTACTGATTCTTAAAGTATCCGCCGAGAAAATAGTGACGGTTCACTTCATACTGATCGCAGGGGATATCGAACTTGGTGGTGGTTGCCCCACCCTTTACCTCGATATTGGAGGCCTGACCGCGCTGCTGGGACAGCAGACTGGTGACCATCAGGCGGCCGAACTTGAGTTGTGTTTTTAAACCGAAAAGACTCTGGCTACCCTGAATCAACTGACTGTTGAGGGGGAGATTCACATTACCGGCCTCGATCTTTTGGATGATTTCATCTTCGTAGCCCGTATACTCGAGTTTCATCTGATTCTCGAAATCGAAGCTTGCCTGCGTGTTGTAATTGGTGGTGATTTTGAGTTTCTCCCCGATGTTGCCGATTACATTCATCTGGATTTGCTCTCGAAAATCGAAGGTGGTGATCTTGCGCTGGCGCTCCGGCAAAGTCGGGTTATCGTACCGGCTAATGTTCAGACCGAAGGCCAGTGAAGCAGAGCCCTGTGGGCGAATGTCGATGGTATTGCCACCGAAAATCCGGTTGAAGGCTTCACCGCCCACATACAAACGGGGTGCGTAGCCTTTGCGTTGTGCAATGTTGTCCGCATTGGCCTTCTGCTTCCAATACCCCTTGGTGCTTTTGGCAAACTCGGCTTCCTTGAACTCCTCGAAGGTCATGTAACTCGGGTTGCGGAAAAAACCGTCGCCGAGCCGCTCGTAAATGTCATACTGCCGCTCCTCGGGGTTGTATATCACCTCGGTGTTGATGTTCGAGGGATTACCGAGATACATCGGACTTTGTGGAGTGGGCGTATTGTATGGATCCGACCAACGATCATCGAATGGATAAGGTAACTGAACAGCGGTCGAATCCGAGTCGGGCAGCGCAATAAACGGCAGCTCCTCCAAAAACAAGGGTAAGGCATCGGGACCGGTTGCCCACACCATCCCCATCAGCGACAGAAAGCTGATCGCAAAAAGGAAAAAAGATTTTAAACGGGTCAAACGGCTCGTTGGTAGGATAGGATTAGGCAGGCGGCCAAAAATAGCACTATTTTCCGCCTCAAGCCCGTATTTTTCAATCAGATACGAATCTGATCCGGACCTTATCCCCGCGATCCGGTTAGAGGTAGGCGAGTGCTGTTTTGATGAGTTCCTCCACCCCCGCTCCGGAGCCGACTGATTTTGAAGCTTGTGACAATGCTTTTTCGGCACTCGCCCGGGCAAAGCCCAAGGTGAGCAAGGCACTTAACGCTTCCTCAGAGGCATTATTGTGTACTTCTGCAGCAAATCCGGCAGTTCCGGAAAGCGGAGCTCCCTTTCGCATTTTATCCTGCAGCTCAACCACAATCCGCTGGGCTGTTTTGGCTCCAATGCCCTTCACTTTCTGGAGGTTGTTTGCATCGCCCGAAGCGATCACATTTCGCAGCTGACCTGCTGTCATGGAGGACAAGACCATACGGGCGGTGGTGGCTCCTACTCCACTGACTGCCAGCAACTCACGAAACATGTGTCGCTCCTCTTCCTCCGCAAAACCGAACAACAATTGGGCATCCTCGCGAACTACATGGTGGGCATACAGCTTCACCTTTTGCTGGTCCTTGATTCGGCTATAGGTATGCAGTGAAATGTGAAGGAAAAAGCCGACACCGGCGCAATCGATGGTTACCGCTGTGGGACTCAGAGCGGCTACTTGGCCGTTAAAATAATCGTACATACCTGCGCGTAGGAAATGATCAGATGGTTACCGCGTTTTTCTCGAATTCGCCGTTGGCTTTCCTGACTTGTGCATCCACCACAGCGATGGTCACCATATTCACGATTTCACGGACCGATGACCCGAGCTGCAAGATGTGAACCGGCTTTTTCATGCCAAGCAGTATGGGCCCGATAGCCTCTGCCCCGCCCACAGATTGCAGCAATTTGTAGGCGATATTTCCCGCATCGAGGCTGGGGAAAATGAGCGTATTTGCTCCACGCTGGGCCAGGTCACTGAACGGATAATTGTCGCGGAGTAATTGTGGTGTGAACGCGAAATTGGCCTGTACTTCTCCATCAACCAGTAAGTCGGGATGATGCGCGTGCAATATCTCTACAGCCTTGCGCATTTTAATGGCTGATTCGGTGTTGGAAGAGCCGAAATTGGAGTAAGACAATAGGGCAATTCGGGGCTCAATATTGAATTGTCGGACAGCCCTTGCCGTGAGCAGGGTGATTTCCACAATCTCCTCTGCAGTGGGATTGATGTTGATGGTGGTATCGGCAAAAAACATCGGACCATCCTTGGTGATCATGATGTACATGCCAGCCACTTTGTGCACATTTTGCTGGGTGCCGATGATACGCAATGCGGGACGAATCGTATCGGCATAATTGCGGGTGAGACCCGAAATGAGGGCATCGGCCTCGCCGGTTTCGAGCATCATGGAGCCGTAATAACTACGCTCCTGCATGATTTTCCTGGCCTCGTAAAAGGTGAATCCGCGACGCTTACGCTTTTCGAAAAACAGCTTTCCGAACGCTTCGAGTTTTCCTTGCTCTTCGCGCGGATCGATGACCTGAACACCCTCCAATCGGAGGTTGTGTTCTTCGATCAGTGATGCGATGCGCTTGCGATTGCCCAGCAGAATCGGAATTGCGATACCCTCTTCGCGCACAATTTGTGCGGTCTTGAGGATCTTGTACGTGTCAGCATCCGTAAACACAACGCGCTGCGGATTTTGCTTGGCCTTGTTGGTAATAACACGAATCAGCTTGTTATCGAGACCCAAGCGCTTACGCAGCTCATTTTCGTACGCTTCCCAATTGGCGATGGGTTGCTGGGCTACTCCCGACTCGATGGCTGCACGGGCTACGGCGGGCGCAACGGTATAAATAAGGCGTGAATCGAGTGGCTTGGGAATAATATAGGTGCGACCGAAAGTGATGTTCTTCTGGTTGTAAGCCAGGTTAACCATTTCTGGAACCGGCTCCTTGGCCAATCGCGCGATGGCCTTCACAGCCGCCAGCTTCATCTCCTCGTTGATCCGAGTTGCGCGTACATCCAGTGCTCCCCGGAAAATGAACGGAAAACCGATGACATTGTTCACCTGGTTGGGGTAATCGGAACGACCGGTAGCCATGATGATATCGGGTCGCGCCGCAGTGGCTTCCTCATAGGTGATTTCCGGATCGGGATTGGCCATGGCGAAAACGATGGGGTTTTCCGCCGTGGGAAACAGATCCTTCCCTTTAAGGATGTTTCCTTTCGATAAGCCGATGAAAACATCCGCTCCATCGAGGGCTTGTTCAAGTGTGTGGAGGTCGCGTTTTGTGGCGAACCTCGATTTGTTCTCATCGAGTTCAGCGCGGTCGCTTCGGATCACCCCGCTACTGTCGACCATGACGATGTTGTCCAGTTTTGCGCCGAGAGAAACAAACAAGGTTGTACAGGAAATGGCAGATGCGCCAGCACCGTTCACTACGATGCGCACTTGAGAGATGTCTTTCCCCGCCAGTTCGAGTGCATTGATGAGCGCAGCGCCTGAAATGATGGCGGTACCATGTTGGTCATCGTGCATGACCGGAATATTCAACTCTTCCTTCAGTCGGCGCTCGATTTCGAAACACTCGGGGGCTTTGATGTCCTCGAGGTTGATGCCGCCGAATGTGGGACTGATGGCTTTAACCGTTGTGACAAAAGCATCTACATCGGTTTGATCGATTTCAATATCGAATACGTCGATATCGGCGAAAATTTTGAAGAGCAAACCCTTCCCTTCCATGACCGGTTTGGAAGCTTCTGCACCGATGTTCCCAAGCCCTAGTACAGCTGTGCCGTTGGAAATCACGGCCACCAGGTTTCCTTTAGCGGTGTACTTGTACACACTTTCGGGATCTTTCTCAATTTCGAGGCAGGGCACTGCTACTCCGGGCGAGTAAGCCAGTGCAAGATCACGTTGGGTACTGGTGGGTTTACTGGGAACGACTTCAATCTTACCGGGACGTCCGGATGAGTGGTAGTCAAGGGCTTCCTGTTGCTGATCAGGCATGTGTCTTAGGGTTGAGGATTCGAGATACGGCAGCGACGGAATGCCGAAGCAGCCGTATGTAAAAGGTGTCCAGGAATGGGCTCCCCTGTAGGAGGAGGCTGATTAGCGGTGTGAAACCACCAGCCTGCAACTGTCTTTCAATCGACCACCATTGATGAACGAAACAATATAAACACCCGATTTCAGATCGGAGGTGTTCAGGACAAGTGCGCCGTGTTTCCCGGGGATATCAAGCACCCTGACCACAGCACCGAGCATGTTATACACCACCAACTGATCCCTAGAATCGGCGGTCGGCAAGTAGTAGTTAAATACCGTGAAGGCGTCGGCCGGATTTTGAAGGGGCTTGGACAGGCCGTACTGCTGGTTGTTTTCACCCAGTGAGGTGGTGAAATTCCAGGCAAGATCGACACCTACCGAATCGGAGGGATTGTCGGTGTCGATAAAACGGTAATGGATGGAGGTGTAACCGGGGTAGCCCATGGGTAAAATGGTGCCCTTAAAAGATGCATCCGTGGTATTGGCCAGGATGGTATCATTGCCCCCTGAAGCCGGGGTTCCGGGAGGGTAACATGCTGCTGTAGAGCCTGTTCCGAAACAAAAGAACTCCATGTGACCCGGAGCCAGTGTGTTAATGCTGCGCTCCACGGTGACACGCTTCAACGAGGAAGAAGTATTCGACAGATCGACATGTGACTCTGACTGAGCAAACAGATCGGTGACATTGATGACCGGCGTGTAATTGCTGAGGCTGAAGGTTTGGGCCGACAGAGAAAAGCTGAGGCCGGCTGAGGCAATCATCAAGCCTGCGGCGCGAAGGAGCGTAGTTTTTTTCATGCGTTACTTTGAAAGCGTGTTCAATTAATCCGTAAAGGTACAGCATTCGTACCACACCTAAAAACCTCCGGCGCCAAGACCCGGGTTGAAGTCGGGCATTACACACAAAGCGGTATGAATGAGGCAACTAAAATATAATTGGGGCTGGCCAGACCATTTTTTCACCCGCCAAAAATCAAATGGGATTGACTACATTTGAAGTCCACGTGATTGCTTGTCATGAAGTTATTGACCGGCCGTGCCACTCAGAAAAAACACAACACATAACCAAACACCATGAAAAAACTATTTACCCTTGCCTTCATGCTGGGAGCTACTGCGGCCTTCGCACAGCTACCGGTTGACACCACGGCCCAACTCAAAAATGCCATCCTTGAAGAATTCACTGGAATCAACTGCGTGTACTGCCCCGACGGTCACAAAATCGCATCCCAGATTGCAGCGGCCAATCCGGGTCGTGCATTTGCCGTGAACATCCACACGGGCGGTTTTGCTACGCCCAGCGCAGGCCAGCCAGACTTCCGCACGGCCGATGGCAATGCCATTGCTGCCATCCCCGGAATGGGAATCACCGGTTACCCCCAGGGGGCTGTCAGCCGTACCTTTTACCCCACCACGGCCACAGCCTACGCCATGAGCCGTACCTCCTGGACTGCAGCGGTGAACAACATCCTGAACCAGCCCGCCTATGCCAACGTTGCCGGAGAAGCCACCCTTGACATTATCACCCGTGAGCTGAGCGTGAACATCGAGGTGTATTACACAGGATCAAGTCCGGTGGCCACCAACAAGCTCACCGTGATGTTGCTGCAAAACAACATCAATGGGCCTCAGACGGGTGCCACCAATTTCAACCCCACCATGGTGAATCCCGACGGAACCTATCGTCACATGCACGCCCTGCGCGATGTATTGACTACGCCCACCACCGGTGCCAACATCGACACCACCACACAGGGCACATTGGTACAGCGTACCATCACTTACACGATTCCGGCTACAATCGGAACCATACCAGTTGACCTGAGTAACCTTGAAATTTTGGCCTTTGTTGCAGAAACCTCCAACAAAGTCATCAATGTGAATGAGGTTCCTATCACATTTAGCGGATTCACTACGGTGAACAACGCACAACTCGTTTCCATCAGCAGCATCGAAGACGTATGCGTTGGTTCCATTGAGCCTAAGTTCCGTTTGAGCAATCAGGGAAGTTCGCCCATCACTGCTGCTACTATCAACTATGCCGTTAACGGTGGAACACCAGCTGTTTACAACTGGAGCGGCAACCTCAATCCGCTCGGAACTACCGACATCACTCTGCCTTCGACAGCATTTACTGTTAGCCCAAGCAACACGCTCGACATCTCTGTGGTTGACGTAAACGGCGGAACCGATGACGATCCCAGCAACAATGCATCAAACGTCACCTTCGCTGCAACTACCTCCAACAGCCCTACGGTGAACCTGACACTCAACCTGACACAAGACCGTTACGGCTCTGAAATCACTTGGGAGTTCCTCGATGGAAGCGGCAACACCCTGGCCAATGGCGGACCTTACGCTGACCTCTCAGCCAACGGAACCCTCCTTCACGTTGAAAACGTGGTTGTGCCTGCAACAGGATGCTATCGTTTCGTCATTTATGACTCATACGGTGACGGAATTAACTCAGGTTATGGAGTTGGAAGTGTGAACATCAAGGACGGTTACAGCAACACCATCTACTCCAACAATGGAACCTTCACTGCACAAGCTTCACGCAACTTTGAAGTGAGTGGAAACACCAACACCACTTCAATCCAGGACAATGTCCACTTGGCTTCAATCAACCTCTTCCCGAACCCTGCAGCAGCCGAAAGCCGACTCGGCTTTGAACTGCGCAGCACACAGGAGGTTGCAGTTCGCGTAATCAACGCACTCGGACAAACCATCAGCAACACCAGTCTCGGCCGCCTCAATGCCGGAAACCACCAACACCTGTTGGATGTGAGCGCCCTTTCTACCGGGCTTTACACGGTTGAGCTTCGCACGGGCGACAGCACCAGTTCGCTCCGACTGACTGTTGGACAGTAATCACCTCATTCCCATTGAGTACAAAGGCTGCCCCAACAGGCGGCCTTTGTTTTTATGATGATGAATGGATGAACAAATCAGTAACCAGCATACGCCCGTTTGCGGTCATTCGTTACCTTTGAACTGAACACCGAATCGTATGAAACACATCCTAATCCTGATTACAGCAGCACTCTTTTACAGCCCATCCGTCGCCCAGGATGCCGCAAAGCGCGATGTACCTGGAATCACCATCAAAGACATTGACGGAAAACCGTTCAGTACCGAGCGCTTGTTGGGAAGTGGCAAACCCGTGATCATTGACTTTTGGGCAACCTGGTGCAAGCCCTGCGTAGCTTCGCTCAACGGCATGAACGATGTATATCAGCAATGGAAAGAAGAAACAGGCGTCAGTATTTATGCGGTATCCATTGACGATTCACGTACCATGCCATCGGTTGCTCCATTTGTTGCCGGCAAAGGCTGGGAATTCGATGTATTGCTGGACCCCAATTCCGATTTTCGCAGAGCGATGAATGTAAACAACGTACCACACACCTTTTTGATTGACGGCAACGGAAAAATCGTAATGCAACGAAACACCTACACACCCGGTGACGAAGAAAAGATGTACGAAGATCTCATGAAGCTCACCAAAAAATAAGTTCAGACAACCCTTAGCTTAAGGCCTCCTGCAGGGGCCTTTTTTTATGGGCTCCATTGGAGAAATAGCCCTACCTTAGGGCTCCAATTCCCGCATCCACCTTATGAAGAAACTTCGGAGCCTGCAGGTGCTGGCGCTATTACTGACCTCCGCATCCGCACTTGCTCAAAATCCGATTCAGAACGGAACGTTCTCCGGTTATTTTGAAACCAACGGACAATACTACCGCTCAGACTCCAGCATCAAGGCCGTGGATGTTCCCGAAAAATGGCTCAACAATGCATTCATGAGCTTATCCTACACCTATGGTAATCTCAGCATGGGTGTGCGCTACGAGAGCTACCTCAATGCAATCCAGGGATTTGATCAAAATTACCGTGGCAACGGACTCGTAAACCGCTACCTCACCTATTCAGGTGAGAAGCTACAGGTTACGGCCGGACACTTCTATGAGCAGTTCGGTAACGGCCTGGTACTCCGCTCGTACTGGGAACCCAACTTGGGAATTGACAATGCACTGGACGGGGTTAGAGCTGTTTTCCAACCGGAACCCGGAATCACACTGAAGGGTGTCATTGGTCGTCAACGTGACTTCTTTGATTTCTCGGCCGGAATTGTGCGCGGTGTGGATGGTGATTTTCAACTCAACGACTTGGTGTCGCCACTCAAAGATGCCAAGCTTCGCATTTCAATGGGAGGAAGTTTCGTGAGCAAATATCAACGCGACACGAAAGTATCGTACAACCTTCCAGAAAATGTAGGTAATGCGGCTGGACGCTTCCGCCTTGGATACGGCAAGTTCAGCTTTGACGCGGAATATGCCTACAAGATCAACGATCCTTCGCTTTCCAACGAATACACGTATAACAGTGGCGAATCCTTTTTTACCAACCTGACCTATGCCAAAAAAGGATTGGGTGTACGCCTGAGTGCAAAACGCGTAGACAACATGGACTACAGGTCGGATCGTGATGTGAGTGGCAACCGACTGCTTATCAACTACCTCCCTGCTGTAAACCGTCAGCAAACCTATCGACTGGCAACTTTGTACCCTTACGCAACTCAGCTGCTAGGTGAAATGGGCGGGTCGGCCGAAGTGTATTTCACCGCCAAGCCCAAAAGCACCTTAGGAGGTGAGTTCGGCACCACGTTCCTGCTCAGCTTCGCAGCTGTGAACGACATCGAGCGCAAGAACCTCGACGACACGTTGGGATACGATTCCGACTTTTTTGCCATCGGCGAAGACCGGTTTTACCAGGAAGCTACCGTCGAAGTGAGTAAAAAGCTGAGCAAGAAAAGCAAATTTGTTGCCAGCTACGTGTACATGATTTATGACCGGACCAAGCTGGAAGGTAAAGGCGGTGAAGTGACTGCACACCTCAACGTATTCGATTTCACGCATAAGTTCGAAGGACAAAAAAGTATCCGTTTCGATTTGGAACACCTCTACACGCAGCAGGATCGTGGCAGTTGGGCTATGGCACTGGTGGAGATCAATTTCAACCAACGCTGGAGCATTGCCGTGTTTGATGAATGGAACTACGGCAACGAAATCAGCAGCGAACGCTTTCACTACTACAACGGCCTGATCACCTACGTGAGCGGAGGAACACGATTAAGCGCCGGCTGGGCCCGTCAGCGCGCCGGCTTGCTGTGCGTAGGCGGTGTATGCCGCTTCGTTCCAGCCAGCAATGGTCTCACCCTCACAATCAGCAGCCGCTTCTGACCAGGCAATCCTTACCTTAGACTAGCAGACAAAAACACATGAACCGCATCCTTGTATTCGCACTCTTCGTTTTGTGCTCGGCCTGTGATAAAATTGAGGCTCCCTATGGCAACGGAAGCAACAGTCCTATTCCTACCGACTCGGCTGTCCGAAAAATACTGATTGAAGATTTCACGGGTCACACCTGCCAGGCCTGCCCCAATGCCCACCGCGAGGCGACTCGCTTGCACTCTTTGTTCGGCGAGCAAGTAGTGGTAATGGCTGTTCATGCAGATTTCTGGGCGAACCCATACCCTGTTGGAGCACCCTATTATACCTACGATTTCAGAACCTCCCTGGCCACACAAATCGCCACCGATTTTGGTGTTATCGGACAACCCTTCCCGAAAGGACTCATAAACAGGATGAACAATCCCGCTACGGGTCAACCTTGGGTGTTGGACTGGGGTGCATGGGAAGACCGCATTTCCGATTGGCTTAGCCAGCCGGCAGATGCGAAAATCAACATCACTCCGACATACAATCCTAGTACACGGGCCGTAACTGCAGATGTGGATGTACTTGCTGTAAGCGATATGACCGATGGATGTCAGCTTGCCGTGTACTTTGTTGAGGACAGCATCATCAATTGGCAGAAAGATCAAACAGCCAGCCCGTCTGATGTTCAGAACTACGAACACAACCATGTGTTGCGTGGATCATTGAACGGTACTTATGGCGAAAACCTGGGGGCACTCACTGCCGGCTCGAACATCAACCGAAATTACTCGGGCACATTGATCCCGTCCGATGCGGTTGCAGGCCGCGTTAAGCTTATCGCCATCCTCAGTAATACAGTCACCCGGGAAATCATCCAGGTGGAAGAAGTGGATTTGGTGGAGTAATCGCACCACCCGAAACCAAATTTCGTTATCATGAAAAGTCCTGGCTTTTTTCTGGTGAATGCCATTACGGGATACCGTGTCCTCGCTTCGATTGCATTGTTCCTAATTGCAGGTGCAGGACGCCTAGACTGGTTTCAATGGCTGCTGCCACTGAGCTTTTTCACCGATTTGATTGACGGGCCCTTGTCGCGAAAACTGAAGGTCAGTAGCACCTTCGGAGCCTACATGGACTCTATTGGTGATGACCTGACGGTTCTTGCCGGAATCTATGGTGTATATGTATTCAAGAACGGCTTCCTTCATGAACATCGGATAAGCATTGCCGTGATGTTGACCCTGTTCATCGCTCAGATCCTGTTTGCCTGGATCCGCTACGGCAAACTATCAAGTTTTCACACCTACCTCGCAAAAACGGCGGCCATCGTGCAGGGCAGCTTTCTTATACTCCTGTTCCTACTGCCTGAACCCATTATGCCCCTGTATTGGCTGGCCGTTGCCATTACTGTTGCAGACCTTGTAGAAGAAATCCTACTTGTGGCAATTATGAAAACCTGGCGAACGAACGTTAAAGGTTTATTCTGGGTGATGAGCAATCAGACCGGAAAAGAGTGAATCTGATGCATGTCACACCAATCACCAATACTGTCATGCACCTAAGAAATTTGAGGAATTACCTTTGCCCGCGATGAGTGTTTCGACCATTATAGAATTGGAGGTTTCCGGGGGACATATTTTCGGAGACTTGACCGTTCCGGATCATGCCATCGGCCTTGTGATTTTTGCACACGGAAGCGGAAGCAGCAGAAACAGCCCCAGGAACAAAACCATTGCCGCCTTACTTCAACAGGCCGGCATGGCGACTTTCCTCATGGATTTGCTAACCGATCGCGAGGATGATGACTTCGCCAACCGATTCAACATCGACCTGCTTAGCGGACGCTTGTTGTTGGCAACCATGGAACTGAAGAAACGTCCGGAGCTGCACCACCTTCCCATCGGCTATTTCGGAGCATCGACAGGAGCTGCCGCCGCGCTCCATGCTTCCGCTTGGCTTCCCGAGTTGATTCGCGCCGTTGTATCGCGGGGTGGCAGACCCGATTTGGCTCAGACCTTCCTCCCGGAGGTAAAGTCGCCCACCCTTTTAATCGTGGGAGAACTCGACGAAGAAGTCCTGGCCTTGAACCGACAAGCACTTTCGATGCTGCATTCGGAAAAAGCCTTGACCACAGTGAAAGGAGCAAGCCATTTGTTTGAAGAAGAAGGCACCCTTGGTCAGGCGGGCATTCTTGCCCGTGACTGGTTTTTGGATCACTTCAAGTCGGCGCTGAGCTAAACGTGAACGGAACGCATCCCCTGTTCTATGACCGAATTGATGCGGGGCAGCAACTGGCGCACCAACTGGAAGACTTACGGCATAGCGACGCCCTTGTTTTGGGTATTCCCCGCGGAGGCGTTCCAGTAGCGGCTGAAATCGCCCGACACCTACACTTACCGTTAGGTTTGGAGTTGGTCAAAAAAATAGGACATCCCGACAATCCCGAGTTGGCCATCGGATCGGTTTCCACTGAAGGTATCTATTTACGTCCAGAGGCTGAGCGGATCGACATGGACTATATCAAAACCGAGACTGAGCGAATTCGCGAACTTCTGCGTAATCGACAACTACTGCTGACAGGAACCGCAACTGTGTCCGATTTAAAAAATAAAGACGTGATTCTGGTCGATGATGGCATAGCAACCGGCAGCACCTTATTGGAGGCGATCAGAGATTTGAAACACCGTGGTGCCCGACACATTACCGTAGCCGTTCCCGTGGCTCCCCCGGGAACCGGAATTCGTATTGGTACTTCCTGCGACCGCTTCATCTGTTTGCACGAACCCCCTGATTTTTCGAGTGTGGGAGAGCATTATGGAGACTTCAGCCCTGTTGAGGACGATCAAGTAACACGCCTGTTCCGCTCCTTTTCTCATTAACAGGGTTGTGTTCATTTCTTCAGGATTCCGTTTCATCATCGGCTAACCCCGTGTGTACTTTCGGGTTGACAACGAATCTTTTTCAAACGATTCGTCCGATTGCGGCAGGCGGCAGGAACAGCAAGACCCTGAGCCAGACTTGAACCGACTCCGCACATGAACCGACCCTTATCCGGAATGACTTAGGTGCGCCGGCACCGGAAGTCATACACATTGCGCAGCCCCTCCGACAGGAGCGGGTTGACGCAGGTCACCGTCACCTCAGACCGGACTCAACTTATCTTTCTTATCCTCAAACCAAACACCATGAATCACATACTGAAATCCCTCTTCTACAACACCCTTTTCATCAGCAGTTTGTTTTTCCTGACCTCTACAAGCGTCCTTGCCCAACAGCAGGAACGCATCAAAATCATCTTCGGAACCCGAGTACACCCGTCGGACGATGGCAAAGGATGCGAAGGCGATAAAGGCATTTGCCTGATTGTGACAACCAAAGACCTGCGAATTCAAGGCACAGACCTTGGGGAAGCCCAGGTTGAAGAAATCGATGGACACATCCGTCTCAGCATACAGCGTGATCCCGACCCGGTCATGGACCATGAAAACACCTTCTACCTTTACAGCGACAAACCGCTTCCGCCAGACGTCGCCATGGCCTTCGGCTACCGGGAAATCACCCTAAAAAAAGGCGAATACCGAATTGACAAATCGGACAACCCGCTGGGAACGATTAAAATCGATGCTAATTTTGAATTCTGACATGATCAAACCAACGACCGGCGCAGTGCGCCGGTCGTTTAACCCAAGTACCATGAACCGACTCCTTCCGTTGGCAACACTGGCCGCACTATTATTCTTGAGTTCATGCAATGCCGTATTGCAGGGCATGCTAGGTTACCATCAACCCAAGCGCCTCAGCGAGAAACAGCATACGCGACTTTTGAAACGCCTGAGTGCTGAACAGGATCAGAGCTATGTGTTGGATACCGGATACTACTATCTGCTCAACATTTTCGATACCACAGAAAAACGCCTGCAGAAGAAGAACCACTACCAGCCCATACAAGCCTTGTACTTCGGCCACGGGCAGTACCCGGAGGCCTGGTTCATCAACTGCTATGCGCCGGGCTTCCCGAACCTCGACTGGGCTGGTGACGGCCACTTTTCGACCTTCCCACCCCACACTGCTGCGCCGATTGATTCCCTGCTGAGTTTCGACGCCCTGATGCGCGAAGCCACAGCGTTTACAGCGACCAGCCAACAGCCGCAGGTGGCTCCAGACCAAGCTTACACCGTCGTTGTTTTCTGGAACAGAATGATGTTCAGGCAATGCCGTAGGCTCAACAACGTGGTCAGAAATCATCTTGGGCAATCGGGGGTACCTCATCGGATTTTGTACATCAACAACGACAACCTTTACGCATTTGAAGTAAGTCGCCCATAAGAAGCGAGGCCGGCCTTTTCTTATTTTTGCATCCGCTCTGCGTATCCCCTATCTTGCGCGGGTTCAACTGAAAGAAAGACTATGCCACAAGACCGTTTCCAAGGACATGATTACTACCTGATGGATGAACTGCTGACCGAGGAGCACAGACTGGTGCGTGACTCCGTCAGAGAATGGGTGAAGCGCGATATTTCACCAATCATCGAAGATTATGCTCAGCGTGCCGAGTTCCCCACCCAGATCATTGATGGATTGGCCGGAATCGGTGCATTCGGACCCTACATCCCAGCCGAGTACGGTGGAGGTGGTATGGATCAGATCACTTACGGCCTGATTATGCAGGAAATCGAGCGTGGCGATTCGGGCGTACGGTCGACCGCCTCAGTTCAGAGCTCCTTGGTGATGTACCCCATTTACACGTATGGCTCCGAAGAGCAGCGTCGCAAATTCCTGCCCAAGCTGGCCTCCGGTGAATGGATGGGGTGTTTTGGATTGACCGAGCCGAACCATGGGTCTAATCCCTCCGGTATGCTAACGCATTACACCGACGATGGCGACCATGTGATTTTGAACGGATCCAAAATGTGGATCAGCAATGCACCCTTCGCGCAGCTGGCTGTTGTGTGGGCGAAAGACCCAGAGGGCGTGATTCGCGGAATTATCGTTGAGCGGGATATGCCCGGCTTCAGTACTCCCGAAACGCACAACAAATGGTCTTTGCGTGCCAGCGCAACCGGTGAACTCGTATTTGACAACGTACGCGTTCCCAAGGCCAACATTCTCCCAAATGTAAAAGGACTGAAAGGTCCGCTGGGCTGCCTAAATTCCGCCCGTTATGGCATTGCGTGGGGAGCAATTGGCGCTGCCATGGATTGCTACGACACGGCGCTACGTTATTCTCAGGAGCGTATTCAATTCGGGCGCCCAATTGGAGGATTTCAATTGCAACAAAAGAAGTTGGCCGAGATGATTACCGAGATCACCAAAGCACAATTGCTCACCTGGCGTTTAGGGGTGTTGAAGAATGAAAACCGCGCAACTCCTGCCCAGATCTCGATGGCTAAACGGAACAACGTGAATATGGCTTTACAAATCGCCCGCGAGGCCAGACAAATTCTCGGCGGCATGGGTATTACCGGTGAATATCCCATTATGCGACACATGATGAACCTTGAAAGTGTAATCACCTACGAGGGCACTCACGATATCCACCTACTCATCACGGGCATGGACGTAACTGGCTTCAACGCCTTTACCTGATTGTTCTGAATTTTTAAAAAGAGCGGGGCCTATGCTCCGCTCTTTTTTTTTACAACAGGTTGTTCAGCTGTAATTGGCTTCCCACGCTGCGAACAGCTCGTTGAGAAATGTGTTTTCTGCTGGCGAAATGGTTTTATCTGCTGCAGCGAGCTTGACGGCAAAATCCAAAAAGTGAGTGCGGTCATCCTCGTTCGAATCCATGTAAAACACGTTCATCATGTTGCTGAAGTGAAGTAGATAATCCGAGGGGTCCATTCCGCTCAACACCTCCATTTCGAGATCGAGATCGACTGGTCCGGGAAAATTTTCGATTAGATATTGTTTGATGATCTTGTCTTCTCGTGCATTAAACTGCTCGTCGACGGCAGATAGTATCATCAACATATGGTAACCTGCAATGGCCTTGTTCATGTGAAATGGAAATTGATACACCCAAATTACGCTCAAAGCAGGCCATTTGGTATTCCAAACGCATAAATTGACCAAATACTAACATAAGTCACACTTACCAGCAGGCGTAACCTTTTGTAACCAGTCTGCGTTTCGTTGGCAAAATACCACAGGGTTCACGGGTATTTCGTACTTTTGAACTCAGAATTGGTCGCGTGGCCGAGTGGCTAGGCAGAGGTCTGCAAAACCTTGTACAGCAGTTCGAATCTGCTCGCGACCTCAGGCGCAAATCCCCCTCTTGCAAAAGAGGGGGATTTTGCTTTTGTCCCCCCCCTTCAAGCTCGCTTGCACACGGTTGAAAAAGCGAAATCCTAACTTACTTGAGCAATGGGAATGTGCATTTGAGCAGCCCCCGACATTCTCCGAGGGAGCCTGCGACTGACTCAATCTGCCAGCAGCCCATTGTGCTTGCACGAACAGGGATTTAGGCCGAGGTTGCACAATAAGCATATGAACTATTGGCACTATTACCCCTTTTCGTGAGGCCCACGAATCGTATTAATGCGTTCGGCAGAGGCAATGTCAATAGTTTTATCTATATGAAAATCAATGTATTTAAAGTTAATTGTCGTTATTCATTTAAACTCGGGATACCCCTATTAGGGGGCTAAATTTATTTGGAGGAATGGGACTGCAATGACAACCTTTACACGGTCAGTAACGACGAAGTATCCTGAACGCAAATCCCATACAATTCTAAACCCATTTCCCATGAGAACCAAGCCATTTCTCCGCCAAACCGGTAGCAGGTTCCTAACCGCATTGTTCTGCCTGCTTGCACTAACCTGCCGTGCACAGCAGCTCGATATTACATCCTTTGTGCTGTACTCCGGTAATCAAGCCAGTGGTACAACACCCCCCCCAGCCCCGGGTTACGCAACCATTATTGGCAGCTCCAATACAATCAACGGGGGCAATGTGGGCGCCAGGGTACTTGTCAAATCGTCCGGAAATATTTCTGCCAATGTGCGAAGTGGGCAGCGCGTAGAGTTTGCCAACAGCATCGTGATGAACGGAACCATCTTTGCGTCCAACGACAATTCCTCAACGGGTATAACCGTGCAGACCGGATCCAGCCTTTCGCTGACAGGTAGTATTCAGTCCAACGGGAATGTGGTTGTTGGCGGTGGTAGTATCAGCGGCAGTGTAACGAAGCCCTCCAATTATACCTACAGCGGACCTACTCCCGTTGGCGGTGTTATTAATGCAGTACCGGCCATACCAGCGCTTCCTCCTCTTCCCGTTCCATCCATCATGCCGGCTGCAGGAACGCAAAACATTTCGACGAGCATCACCATCAATCCGGGAGCATACGGAAATGTGACGCTTGGCGGCAACCGCACCCTAACCTTGAATGGTCCCGGCGATTATGTGTTCAACTCCATCAACAATTCGGGAACATCAAACACACTTCGCTTTGATTTTCAAAACAATCCGAATGGTGTTTTCCGGGTTTTTGTCAGAGGGAATGCCTTCCTGAACAAATCCACAACTACGCTTGTGAACGGAGGAAATGCCGGACGCGTTTACCTTGAAACGCACGGCAACGGAGCAGGATCTACCAGCAACGCCTACGCATTTGTCATTGCAAACGGTGCATCAGGCGGTGTTTCCAGATGGAACGGAACCGTGTACGCTCCCTATGCCGGAATCCTGATGGGTTCCGGAACAGGAACGACCTCTGTAAATGGTTGTTTGTGGAGCGGCACTCAGGTGAACATCAACAGCGGTGTAACCACCAACTATGTGGCCTATGTGAATTGCCAAACGCCTGTTGCCAATGCCGGACCAGACAAGGTGTTGAACTGCACCACCAGCAGTACGACACTCAACGGATCCAGTACGACTCCGGGAGTAACCTACTCTTGGACAGCCAGCAACGGAGGCAACATCGTATCAGGCGCCAACACGGCGACACCTGTAGTGAATACAGCTGGCATCTACACGCTTACTGTTTCATCGGGATCGGCTTGCGTTGCGAGCGATATTGCTGTAGTGACCTCCAATCTGGCCGCACCGAACGTCAATGCAGGTCCGGACGTGAATCTGACTTGTGCCCTTACAAGCCTATCGCTTTCAGGCTCATCAACTACAAGCGGCGCGAGCTACAGCTGGACAGGCCCAGGCATCGTGTCGGGTTCCAACACCGCCAATCCGCTCATCAATGCAGCCGGAACCTATACCCTGACTGTGACGAATCCCGCAAACGGATGCACGGCCAGCGATCAGGTTGTGGTTGGAACCAACTACGCTGCACCATCTGCAAACGCGGGACTTGACGCCGAACTGACCTGCGCATTGACCAGCCTTACGCTTTCCGGATCCTCGACAACACTTGGTGCAAGCTATAGCTGGACTGGTCCGGGCATCGTATCCGGTGCCAACACGGCAAATCCAGTCATCAATGCAGCAGGATCCTACACCTTGACGGTTACTTCCGCTACAAATGGATGTACAGCGACTGATGTCGTCGTCATTTCCAATAACACAGGAAGTCCTGAAGTCAATGCCGGGAACGACGCTGAACTGACCTGCAGTACCACCAGCATTGGTTTAAACGGATCGACAAGCGCTGCTTCAGCTACATACAGCTGGAGCGGACCGGGAATCGTGTCAGGCGCAAACAGCAGTTCGGTATTGGTGAATGCTGCCGGAACCTATACACTCGTAGTCACCAATAACCAAAACGGATGCACTGCAAGTGACCAGGCCTTGGTTACACTTAACAACACGCCACCCGATGTGAACGCCGGTAGCGATCAAATCATCACCTGCACCAATACCCTTGCGACACTAACGGGAAGCTCCACTACAGGCGGAGCCACCTTTACATGGAGCGGACCTGGAATTGTATCGGGCGGAAACAGCAGTTCGGCAAGTGTGAATGTGGCTGGCACCTATACCCTACAGGTTGTTAATCCTGCCAACGGTTGTAGCGCAAGTGATCAAGTTGATGTAACCACCGACGTAGACAGACCAGATGCAGAGGCCGGACCCGGGAATGCACTCACCTGTGTAATACTTGAAGTACAGCTCAATGGAAGCTCTACCGTAACGGGAGCCCAGTACGCTTGGACGGGGCTCGGAATCGTATCGGGTGGAAATACAGCGACCCCCACTGTTAATGCCATTGGCACATATACCTTAACAGTGACCAATCCATTGAATGGTTGCGAATCGACGGACACAGTGGTGATTGAAGAGGGTCCCTGCATCATTCCATACTATCAGCCTTGCCCTGGTGGAAAAGACAACAGTAAACTGGGATGCGAATTGACATCACTCTACAACAACTATCTCCAGGTTGGTCTGGACACGATTCAACAGATCTTCTTTGCAAGTCCTGATACCGTGTGGATCGAAATCATCACCGTGTCTGGACAGACCAATGCCTTATTCAACCTGATTTACCAGACTCCCGGCTATGGACTGACCGACACCATTCCCAATGGATTAAACCCATTGGTGATTACTGGTCGCTACCCGATTGCGAATCTGCCCAGTCTGCTCAATGTAGGTGTCGAAGATAAAATCGTGTATGTGCGACCCGTTTATCCCAGCATCAACAACAGTGGCATTGCGCTGACCCAAGGTGATCTGGCACAAACCTCTGATATCGCTCGTGAAGGCTTCAACGTTGACGGATCGGGAATTAAAGTGTGTGTATTGTCCGATAGTTACAATACCATACCAGGCAACAATGCAGGTATTGACATTGGTAACGGCGATCTGCCCGGAACAGGTAATCCGGCAGGACGCACTATACCGGTACAAGTCTTCAAAGAATTCCCTTACGGACAGCGCAGTGATGAGGGAAGAGCGATGCTCCAACTCGTGCACGATGTGGCACCAGGAGCCAGTTTAGGATTCCGGACTGGTGTCATCAGTGAAGGAGACCTTGCACTTGGCGTACTGGAACTCGCCCAAGGCGGCTGTGATGTGATAGCGGATGACATCACCTTCATCACCTCTCCGTTTTTCCAGGACGGCGTCGTTGCACAGGCGGTTGATTCAGCTGCGGGTATGGGCGTATCGTACTTTGCTGCAGCGGGCAACTTCGGTTCCAAGTCGTATGAAAGTGCCTTCAATCCGATGGCGGCTCCCACAGGACTTACCGGGCAAGCCCATGACTTTGGCGGTGGTGACAACCTCATTAGTGTGAATCTGCCTGCTGGCACCTACACCATTGTCATGCAGTGGCAAGACTCCATTTACTCTCTTGGACAAACCCAGACCGGAACGGTAAATGACTACGATCTTTTCCTGACGAACCAATACGGCACCCGCTACTTCGGATTCAACAGGAACAACCTCGGCGGCGACCCGCTTGAAGTATTGCCCTTTACAGTCCCTGCAGGGCAAACCGTTACTGCAAATCTGGCTGTAATCCGCGCTGCAGGAAACACCCCTTCGAAATTCAAGTTCATTGTATTCCGTGGCGAACTCACCTTCAACGAATACACCAGTGGGGGATCCACCATTGTAGGACAATCAAATGCAAACGGCGCCATTTCTCTGGGCGCTGTAAACTTCACCAGCACACCATCCTTCAACCCAATCCCCTTCAATCCGCCCGTACAGAATTTCTCATCGCGTGGAGGAACCGAGGTGAATGGTGTCATCCGTAACAAGCCCGACCTGATTGCACCTAACGGAGGAAACACAACCGTTTCACTCGGAGGGCCCAATGTGGACGGAGACGCGTTCCCGAATTTCTTCGGCACCTCTGCAGCTGCACCCCATGCAGCAGGTGTAGGAGCACTCCTGATCCAGGCTAAAAACAAGTTCTACAACCAGGATTTATCGCCATCGGAAGTACGTAGCATTCTCACCAGTACTACGATCGACCTTTCTGGGCCGGGCTTCGATTTCGCAACCGGCAACGGTTACATCCAGGCGTTCGAGGCCTTGAAAACCCTTGCTGCACCGACGCCGAATCTCGACTCCATCAACACACCCGCCGGTGTAAGTCCCGGAAGCGCTCCAACAACCGTATCGGTGTACGGACAATTCTTTACGACACAATCCCTTGTGATATTCAACGGCGATACCCTTCCGACGTCGTTCGTCAATGGAGGTGCATTGACAGCAAGCCTCCCGGCCTTCTTCGGCAACTACGGTTTGTACGTATACACTCCTCCGATCGTACCGAACATCAACGACGGCGGGAACTCCGACACGCTGTTCTTCTTCGATCCTGTCCGTAAAAACGTTGTTGTCAGTGCTGACAATAAAACCAAGCGCTATGGCGAAGTTGTTCCAGCGCTGACCTACACGATCACTGTAGACGGAGCCCCACTAAACTCCACGGGGTATACCCTGAACGACCTTGGCTTAAGCAACCTGAGCATCAGCACACCGGCAAACAGCCTCAGCAATGTGGGTCTGTATGCTATAGCATTGAACCAGGGAAGTTATGATGCGGGCTTCAACACCTTCTTCAATTACACCTTGAACAACGGATTGCTGAACGTGTTGCGAATGCCACTTGTAATTACGCCACAGGACACGACTGTTACCTATGGAGATAAAATTGAAATCAATACATTCAATTACACCTTTGACAACAGCCTGATTGCACCATCAGAACAACAGCAATTCCTGTCAACACTTACGCAAGACCACCAAGAAGATATCGCTAGTGGGCTGGCGGTAGTCAATGGTCGCGCATTGGTCAATGGACGGGCATTGGTCAATTCGGATCTTGCCGCACTTGGTTTCTTGGTTAGTGGTAGGGCCTTGGTGAACGGAAGGGCATTGGTGAACGGAAGGGCGTTGGTGAATGGCAGTAACACATTCGATACGACACTTATTGTAGATGTAGCTACTGCATCCATCTTCAATTACCAGGTAAACCCAGACACAACAACACTCGAGAACGCATCCCCTCTGGTCAATGGACGGGCGCTCGTGAATGGTCGCGCATTGGTTAATGGACGGGCTTTGGTGAACGGAAGGGCTTTGGTGAACGGCAGTGTATTGGTTAATAGCAGCAACGTTGACAGTACAAGTTCAAGCAATGAAGGGCTTGCGGTCATCATAGATGAGGCTGATGTAGACGCACCTGCTGACGACACCCTGTTGACCTATGCGGGAATCAACATGATTACCGGATTGTATGCAGGTGTTCACGCCATTGTGCCTGCCGCTTACATATCAAACAACTTCGATATTTCCTATGGACTTGGCACCTTGACTATCCTGCAGCGGCCGCTACTTATTAAAGCCGATTCTATACAATCAACCTACGGTGCACAAACCACCTTCAACACTACGGTGCAGGGACTGCAGTATCAGGACAGCTTGCAGAGCATTTCAACAGGATCAATATCGACAACCGTTTTGAATGGCTCCGGGGTCAATGTCCAGCCCATTTACGCTGCAGGATCATACACAGTCGTACCGGGAGGCATCAGCCTGACTCAACCCAGCGACTATATCATTCAGCCTGTGAATGGCAATTTGATTGTTCAACCTGCAGTACTGACTGTCACAGCTGAATTGAAATTCATATACAGAAACGACCCTCTACCTGCGTTTACATCCACCATTACCGGGTTTGTAGCAGCAGGTCAGAACACAATCGTTTCCGGACCGACCTATTCACTAAGCCCGACCAACTGCTGCACCCAAGCCGGTGTATATACCATCACTCCGGCCAACCTTGTGCTATCGGTTCCTGGCAATTATTCCATAATATCCTGTATACATTCCTTTGGGTCCAGACAATTTCTTCAGCGCATTGGGATCCTATGTAGGAACGCCGCCTGTATTGTTCCCTCCGGGAACCGGTTTATTTGAGGTTCCGTTTGATGGACAGAAACTGACCTGGACACTAAAATCATTCAATGGAAACCAGAAAACATCGGTCGCAAGTGATGCCAGCTCAACATCGAATAAGTGCTCGGCTCACCTAAACCGTGAGATTGCAACAACCCAAGAACAAGTGGACGGGTTGTTGGTATATCCCAATCCTACGGCAGGAACAATCCGCATCGAAACAAAATCGCAGCGCGAACTTCCGTTTACTGTCCGACTTTTGGATCTGACCGGCAGAGCAATGCTGCCTCAAGAACAATTCCAACCTGAAACCCAGAGCCTAACCATGGATCTGCAGGTATTGCCAAGCGGAGTTTACCTCCTGATGCAAGAAGAAAATGGAGTAGTACTCTCCGTGGAGCGAATCGTTCGTTATTAATATTTGTAATTACACAGGGCTGCTCCATGCGGGCAGCCCTTTTTTATTGTCGATTGAGTCATTTCCGGAAATGATATCTTTATTCCGGAAATGACTGGAAACCGACTGCTTCTTCTTTTACTGTTGATCGGACTCCCGCTGACTGCCATCGGAGCACCTGAGACCGGACCAGCAGACAGTTTATTAAACATCATCCGCAAAAGTTCTAACGACACCAACACCGTCAATAGATTGCTTGAGTTAAGCAAACTCCTGCTCAATGACACTCCGGAAATTTCAATCCAACATGCCGAGGAAGCTGCGGACTTATCGTTATCCCTGAAGTATGGTCGAGGCCTTGCCCAATCTGAAAAAAGCATTGGACTAGCTTACTACATGCAGGGCGATTACATTCAAACGCTCACCCATTGGAACCGCAGTAAAGACATTTTTGATTCGATTGGAGATTTGAGAGGCTCGGCCAACATCCTGAGCAACCTTGGAGCGGTTTATTTTAATCAGGGTGATGATGCCACCGCACTTGAATACTATTTGAAGTCGCTCAAAATTGCAGAACGCATCGGAGACACCCTGCGAATCCTCACCAATTACCAGAACATCGGGGCAGTACACCTCAACAAACGAATTACCCACGACCAGGCGCTGAGCTATTTTTTAAAAGCGCTTCCACTGACCGAAAAACTAAACGACAAGGATGCCACTGGAACCGTCACGGTAAACATTGGAGAAATTTACCTTGAGCGGGGAAATGTAGATACGGCACTATACTATTTCGAACAATCCAGAAAAGCACTTGAACAAAGTGAGAATTTACCTTATACGCTCTTCAGCATCGGAAAGGCGTATATGATGAAAAAAGATTTCGGACGGGCTATGGCATTCCAACGAAGCGCCTATGAATACGCCAAGAAACTCGACTCAAAAAACGACATGGCCATCTCACTCATCGGCCTAGGCAAGGTGCAAATCGAAAACGGAGACTACACGGATGCATTGAACAGCTTTGTAGAGGCAGAAAACATCGCCAATGAAATCGGCGCTTCATACCAATTGAAAGATGCCTATGAGGGGCTGACAAGGGCTTACTCCAAAATGGGGAATTACGGCAAGGCCTTCGAATACCAGAATGCATTGTTGGCCATAAAAGACACCTTGTTCAACCTCGACATTCAAAAGAAACTCGGGACACTACAATTCACTTTCGATATCGAAAAGAAGGAGTCGCAGATCAATCTTCTCACAAAAGACCAGGAGATCAAAGCACAAGAAATCCGCCGCCAGAAACTCGTACGCAACGGGTTCATCGGTGGATTTGCCGTTGTCCTTTTGTTTGCAGGTGTGTTCCTGTCGCAGCGAAACCGGATCTCGAAGGAAAAAAAGCGTAGCGAGGAACTCCTGTTGAACATCCTGCCGGAAGAAACCGCCGAAGAACTAAAAGCGACGGGACAAGCCAAAGCGAAGAGTTTCGAATCCGTTTCGGTGATGTTTACCGACTTCAAGAACTTTACGCAGGCGAGCGAATTGTTATCGGCCGAACAGCTTGTAGAGGAGATCAACCGCTGTTACAGTGCGTTTGATACCATCATCACACGCTATGGTCTT
>JAJTFW010000045.1 GCA_021299095.1 Sphingobacteriales bacterium
TGCACTGATTCTGTATTTTGGGTTGACTAAAACTGAAAAGACATGACTCCTTCTGAGCTTTTTACATTTCCTTCCGCTTGCAGATGCAAGCGGAAGGAAACCATTCAAGGGATTAGCTGCGCTGATCCTGTATTTGGGGTGAAAAAACTGAAAAGCCATGACTCCTTCGGAGCTTTTTGCATTTCCTTCCGCTTGCAGATGCAAGCATCTGCCGCTGCCGGAAAAACAAAAACCCTGCGATTGCAGGGTCATGTCTTTTTGTGTTTTGTCGGGGTGGCAGGATTCGAACCTGCGGCCTCCTGCTCCCAAAGCAGGCGCGATACCGGGCTACGCTACACCCCGAAAAACGGCCTGGCACTTCGGACGTTTTTGTGGTGAGCGAAGATAGGTAAAATTCACACTGGCTGAAAACGGCTACTTTTGCACATCCGATTCCGTAGCTCAGTTGGATAGAGCATCTGCCTTCTAAGCAGACGGTCGGGCGTTCGAATCGCCCCGGAATCGCTGTAATCAGGTAGGATTTACCTGAAATCCTGAAAAAAGATGAGTTTACACATCAACGCCTCTATTGGGGACATCGCGCCCGTAGTTTTACTGGCAGGCGACCCTTTGAGGGCGAAAAATTTTGCCGAACGGTATCTGGAAGGCTATAGGCAGGTTGCTTCGACCCGAAATATGTTCTATTTCACCGGCAAATACAATGGAGCTGATGTCACCATAGGTGGCAGCGGTATGGGCTGCCCTAGCATCGGAATTTATGCCTACGAGCTATATTCCTATTATCAGGCCCAAAGCATCATCCGAATTGGTACAGCCGGTGCCTACACCGATTCCTTGAGCGTTTACGACCTGATCAATGTAAGTGCAGCGTTCAGCGAATCGACTTTTGCCCGTGAAGCGTTTGGATATGACGAAGAAGGTCAAGAGGCACAAGGACGATGTTTTTCGGAACTCCAGCAAGCGGCCCACGCACTTAATCGAAGCCTGCATTCAGCCCATATTCACTCGAGCGATGTCTTTTATCGCTCAGAAAAGGGTACGCCGCCCATGGCCATACGAAACCAATGCCCGGCCGTTGAAATGGAGGCCTTCGCTTTATTCGCCACAGCACGTTATTTAAACCGTGAAGCCGGTACCCTGCTTACCATTTCGGACGTCATACCCACAGGCGTTGAAATTTCTCCCGAGGAGCGGGAAAAGGCCCTACAGCCCATGGTTGAAGTGGCACTTCTAGCCTCAACAAAACTGCATCCGTAACCCAATTCTGAATTGGGCGTATTAAGGTCGTTGGCAAAAAGATGGGTTTTCCCTATTTTTGCCCCGCCGGTGAGGTGCCTGAGAGGCCGAAAGGAACAGTTTGCTAAACTGTCGTACGGGTAACTGTACCGAGGGTTCGAATCCCTCCCTCACCGCAATCTTTAACGAATGCCCCCACTGGGGGCATTTTTCATTTACGATTGGCAGTACCTCATCCGGTGAAACCCGAAATTCACGTATGGGAGGCATCAAGCCGCAAAATCGCAGGTGCGTTGCACTGAACCGGTTTAATCCCGAGGTGGGTGATTTGAATCATCCTCAAAAGCAGGAAATATGTGTTTATCAGGCACTCCTGAGCTTGCTTATCATAGCTCAATCGCATTACCTTTATAAGTTATATGAATATGACAAACATGAAATTGAAATTAGCCCTATTTGCAACCCTTGCGATGATGAGCTCCGGCCTGTTTGCACAGCAGGCTCCAGCCGGTATGGAAACGCCGAAGTGGGTTTTTATGATGGAAGACCCCAACGTTAATTTCTTTGATGCCATCAAAGAATACAAAGACTACTGGAAAACACATACGAAACCGGTCAGTGAATCGGAATTGTTCGAAAAAGAAAACAAAAGGCCGAAAGAAGAACGTCAAGCCGAAGCCGAACGGGAGCAGGAGCGCCTTCAGAAATTGGGCAAAGAATTATCCGGAGCCGCACTAGAACAAACCGAATACTTGAAATATCAAAGCAAGCGGTTTGACAAATGGGTGATTGAAGTGAAGCCTTGGGTACAGGAGAATGGTCATATTCTAAGCTATGAAGAGCGAAGGGCTATATGGGAGCAAGAAGAAACCGAAAAACGCAAACAGAACGAGAAAAAGTAAGATTTATGAAGCCCACATCACCCCTCAATATGAAACGAATCATACTGGCAATCTGCTCACTTGCACTCCCCCTATTATCCATAGGACAAAGTGCATCTTGGACAGCGTATAAACCGGATTTTTTTCCAACAAATGCTTCCGGCCAGATTCATGGAATCAGCCGTGTATCTCAGGTGAAATTTCATCCGAGCAATTCCCAAAAAATGTATGCCGTTAGCGCCCGAGGCGGATTATTCATCTCCACCAATGGCGGCAGCAACTGGAGTATCGCTCCAGGATCTGACAACTTAACGTTGGGCACTCGATTCGCCTCCGTATGCATTGACCATACAGACGATCAGGTACTTTACCTGGGAGGCGGCGATCACAATTATTACTCAAGCGGCTCGGGGGTATTCAAATCGACGAACGGAGGACAAACCTTCGTCTCAAGCGGCTTGGGCGGTAAAATTATCGTTGATATGATCATGGACCCAAGTAACCGGAACACGATTGTAGCCGCTACCAACACGGGAATTTACAAAACAACAGATGCCGGAGCTACCTGGTTACTGAAATCTGCTAGTATCGCTTTGGACGATTTGCAGTCCAAGCCCGGATCTGGCATTCGCGTTCTTTATGCTTCCTCCAGAGGCGCAGAATTATACCGCTCCTTGGATGGAGGGGATACGTGGACGCAAATCACCAGCGGAATTTATATTCCAACCGGCTATACATCCGGAGGGGGCACCCGTGTCGCCGTCACTCCTGCTGACAGCAACGTCGTGTACTTTTTCATGAATGCCAAAGGAGGCACCTTGTTCAAATCAACGGATGGAGGCAGCAACTTTTCAGCTGTTAAAGATAACCTGAGCCCATTTCTGACCGGATACACCAACAGTTCAGCTGATCCAGGTCAAGGTGATTACAATACAGGACTTGGAGTTGACCGTGCCAATCCGAATATCGTGTACTTCGTTGCCCATGTTGTATGGAAGTCAACAGATGGCGGTGTGACCTGGACACAGCTCACCAACTGGTATCAGAAAGTCCACACTGACATGCACCAGACCATCAACAGTCCCTACAACAACAATCAGCTGTGGAACATTAATGATGGTGGAGTATGGCTCAGTACCGATGGGGGCAACAACTGGGTACAAAAAAGCGATGGGATTTTCGGCTATGAAATTTACCATGGCGGGACTAGCCCTACCCGTCGCGATGTGGTCAGTATTGGCACGCAGGACAACGGCGAATTGTACGCCACAAGCAGCGGATGGTTTACCAACCGAGGTGGCGATTGGCAGTCGCATTGTGTATTCGACTATCGTCCAAATAGCTCAATGGTTTACTACTTCCTTCCCGACTGGGGAACTGTACAAATCCCACGACGTCGACTTGTGACCGGCAGTTCTGTTACCTATGGCCTACCCTCCTATGTAACCGACTTCAGCGACATCTGCTATCACCGCAGCAATCCTGACCTGGGTTTTGTAGGTGATACGGTTGTCCTACGTAGCACCAACCTGACAGCTACAACACCCGCATGGACCTCGATATTCAACACTGGAGTGAAGATCATTTCGATGCATTCAAACTTCGCCGACCCCAACCGATTGTATGTCCTGACCAGCAATGGGAAAATGATCGTGTCTTCGGATGCGCTCTCGGCGGCTCCGACATTCACTACCTATAGTCTGCCAATCACTTCTGTATCCACCGGCGGCATCACCAGTATCAAATCGAGCCCGAATGTGGTTTACATAGTGGCAAACACCAATGCCTATCGCAGCAGTGACAACGGTGCCACCTGGACTTCTGTAAAGTACAACCTTCCCAACTACAATCATGCAGCAATCATCGCTGACGAATTCTTCAGTACCAGCGAACTCGTATTCGTAGCTACCGGTGGATCTGTTTACTATAAAACCGCCTCGGGAACGTCCTGGACACCCTATTCCACTGGCCTCCCCTCAAGGACAACGATTGTGGACATGTCCATTTTCAACGATAGCACGTCGAACACACTGCTGCGCACCTTCACCTATGGTCGTGGTGTATGGGAAACGCCAATCACTTCTCTACGCGCGTTGAGCGTGAATTTCTCTGCAAGCACAACAAACACATGCATCGGCAAACCTGTCATTTTCAGTGACCTCTCAACAGGAAATGTAACTTCCCGGAGTTGGTCGTTCCCCGGCGGGACACCATCCACTTCAACTGCTGCCAATCCGACGGTAACGTATAGCGCTGCCGGCGTTTACGCTGTTACTCTGACGGTTTCTAACGGATCAACCAGCAGCACGCTGACCAAATCGAATTACATCAGCACACAGGGATTGACTCTGCCAATTACTGAAGATTTTGAGTCGGGTGTTTTCGCACCCGCAAATTGGACAAATGTCGATGCAGGCAATAATGCGATTGCTTGGCAGCAATACAGCGGGGCAGGCGGTTATGGAAACAGCAACGGATGTATGTTTTTCGACAACTATTCATCGGATGCGCAAGGCGCGAGAGATGAATTTAGGTCAACTTCCCTAAACCTCAGCGGACTTGGAACGGCTCAACTACTTTTCGACCTAGCCTATCAGCCATACAGCCTTAGCGGATACATCGATTCATTGCGCATTCTGGTTTCAACCGACTGCGGAACAACCTTCACTCCGCTTTATACGAAATGGGGTAGTTCCCTTGCCACTGTCACCGGCACCAATACGGCCGAATTCGTTCCGGCAGGGACACAATGGAGAACAGACACAGTCAATCTCACCGCATACGCTGGACAGCAGATTCAAGTCAGTTTTGAGAACATTGGCAGATACGGAAACAACCTCTACATCGACAACATTCGACTACAAGGGTCGAGCGGATGCAATGCAACGCTTGCAGTGAATCAGACCAATACAAGATGTATTGGACAATCCACCGGAAGCATCAATGCAGTCATGAATGGTGGCACCGGAGCTATTACGTACACACTCTCTCCGGGTGGAATCAGTAACACATCAGGAGTTTTCACAGGATTATCTGCGGGGAACTACACCATTAGTGCAATCGACGCGAACCAATGTAATGTAAGTGGGACTGCATTCATCGGATACCAGTACACCGTAAATGCCACGGCATCCTTCACCAACATCAAGTGCTTCGGAACTACTTCCATTGTTTCAGTGAATGGTAGTGGTGGCGTATCGCCGTATACTGGCACCGGAACTTTCACGGTTTCCGCTGGAAATTACACCTACTCCATAACTGATGCCAATGGATGTCAGGCCAGCACCTCCGTGTCCATTTCTCAGCCCGTTCAACTCATCGCTTCAAGTACCAATACAGTCATCAACTGCTTTGGGGGCACGTCCATCGTTACGGTGAATGCAACAGGTGGCACATCGCCCTACACCGGTGTTGGCACATTTACAGTTCCTGTTGGAATCTACACCTTTACGGTAACAGATGCCAACAATTGCACAGCCACCACCAACCGAATCATCCCACAACCTTCACAACTTGTTGCTAATTCCAGCGCGGGCACCATCAGCTGTTTCGGAGGCAACACCAATGTGAGTGTGACAGCTTCAGGGGGGACATCGCCTTATTCTGGCACTGGAAATTTCCCGGCATCAGCAGGGACATCCAGCTATACTGTTACAGACCAAAATGGATGTACTGCAAACACCAGCGTAAGCATAGGTCAGCCTGCGGAATTTATCTTAACCGCAGCAGCTTCAGCAATCACTTGCTTTGGTGGCCAATCTACTGTAACTGTGTCGGCCAGTGGCGGAACTCCACCCTACACCGGCACCGGAAATTTCACACGAAGTGCAGGAGCGCAATCCTTTACAGTTACGGATGCCAATGGCTGCTCAAAAACAATCAGCATTTCGATAAGCCAGCCAGCCGCACTAACTGCAACCATTACAGCAGCAGGCCCTACAACATTCTGTGCAGGTGGATCAGTCATCCTAACTGCGTCATCAGGATTTAGCGCATACGCCTGGAGCAACGGCAGTACGACTTCAAGCATCACTACCGGAGTCGCCGGAAATTATCAAGTCACCGTAACGGATGGATCGGGATGTACGGGAACTTCGGCACCTGTGACCGTAGCTGTAAATCCCACCATCAACGCAACAATTACTATTTCATCCAACGCACCGGCAACGATTATCGCATCGACTTCGATAACCTTTACGGCAACATCCACCAATGGAGGAAACGCTCCTGTTTACCAATGGTTTAAAAACGGGAGTCCGGTTGGCACCAACAGCATTACCTATACGGGAACCGGGTGGAATAACGGCGATGTGATAACATGTCAATTGACAAGCAATGCAAACTGTGTAAGTCCGGCCACTGTTTCATCGAATTCCATTACGCTCAGTGTACAAGTCATAACTCCGAAATACGTAATCAGCGATATCACTGCGAATAAGGCATTCTACTACGATGCATCATTCACATTCCTGCAAAGCAACACCTTGTCGGGAACGGCACTAAACAGTATCACCAACGCGGCCGATGTATTTGCCACTGCTACACATGGCTACATCCTTGATCAAACTAACAAGCGTATATTCCGAAGTTCCACACCGGGGAGTTTGCCATCGGTATCTCGAAGTCTGAATACCAACACCGGAACAGCACTAAGCCTACCAAAAGGTCACTGCATCAGTGGAGATACCCTGTGGGTATTGGATCAAAAGGGCAAAGCAATTTATCGATACTCATTGAGTGCTTGCTTTACAGGGACTGGAACCATTAATGCTGCTGCAAAACTCACCTTGAATACAAAAAATGCAGCTGGAGAAGGTCTGTTTGCAAGTGGACCTTACCTCTATGTACTGAATAATGGGACCACCAAAACCCTCTATCGCTACTTGAAATCCAGCGGTACAAATGTCCTTTCGAGGGCAATGGTCAATATTGCAGGAACTGCCTTATCAACTGTAACTGGCTGCACTCTGGATGGATCCGTCGTCAACATTGTAGACGCAGGCTTAGACCGAAATCTGCAGTACTCCCTTGCAAGTCTCTTTACGGGGACAGGAAATCTGAATGCAACTAACTCGTTTGTTCTTCAATCAACAAACTTAAATTCTACCGGAATCACGTTGACAAATGCGGTCTTGTTGAGGGGACCAGAAGAATCCACTAGCACTGCGATGGATGGAATCCGCTGGATCGCATACCCAAATCCCACGGAAGGCCGGGTCATATTAAAAGCCGACGGATTGATTTCTACAACAAACACCGTACAAGTCTTTGACATGGCCGGACGACTCATTAGGAGCATGGAAATCCCGGCAAACACCAACCTGCACAGCGAAGACGAAATCGTGCTTGACTTATCGCCTGAAGGCAGTGGGCTTTATCTCATTTCGATTCTCAATGGAGCATCAAGAACGACCCTGCGGATTGTTGTGAAGTGATCACACAGTGCATAAAAAGAAAGAGCGCCGTTGGGCGCTCTTTCTTTTTATGGTAAATCACAAGTAGGATTTCAACAGCTTGTTTCGCGTACTGTGCTTTAGCTTTCGCAAACCCGACTCCTTAATCTGCCTTACACGCTCACGGGTTAATTGCAACTCAATGGCGATTTCATCAAGTGACAGGCTGATTTTAGTGCCGATTCCGTAAAACATACGGATTACCTCCGCTTCGCGCTTACTCAGAATGCTCAAGGACCGATTGATGTCATTGGTCAAGGATTCATCTAGCAAACTCGAATCAGTTGTCGGGATTTCTTCGTTTGCGAGTACATCCAGCAGGCTATTGTTCTCATCGTTGTTATCAAATGGCGCGTCCATGGAAACCGGACGATGATTGATGGTAAGTACATCTTTCACCTGGTTGTAGCTTAAATCAACAACCTCGGCAATCTCTTCCGCACTGGGTTCTCGACCGAATTGCTGCTCGAGACGCACGAGCACCTTCTTGACTTTATTAATCGCTCCAATCTGGTTTAATGGCAAGCGAACCATACGCGATTGTTCAGCAATGGCCTGAAGGATGCTTTGCCTGATCCACCAAACTGCGTAGGAAATGAATTTGAACCCCTTGGTTTCATCGAAGCGCTGAGCCGCTTTGATCAGACCCAGATTGCCCTCGTTGATCAAATCGGACAGAGTCATCCCTTGATTCTGGTACTGCTTCGCAACGGAAACAACGAAACGCAGGTTAGCTCGTGTCAATTTATCCAGTGCAAGATGGTCTCCCTGCTTAATCCGGCGAGCCAACTCCACTTCCTCTTGCGGCGTAACCATTTCCTCTTTTCCAATATCCTGTAGGTACTTTTCCAACGATGGACTTTCTCGGTTGGTAATTGATTGGGTGATTTTCAGTTGTCGCATAGCCATGGCTTGTGGTGTTTGTGGTTTAACTAAGCTTAATTAATTGTAATCCAACTCATTAAAGCACTCAGAGTTCGTTAAATTGAACCCAGACATCTGTATAGACGATTGAAGCCAAGGTATGTTTTGCGATTTTTGTCATGTTCTTGTCAATATCCCCCAAAAGGGTGAATTCAAGACAAGACACCATCCCTCCCACACACTGCCAATAACGGGAGCAATCCTGCGTTCAAGGGTGAATCACCTACCTTCGCAATATGAAGAACGGATTGTTTGCAGCACTCCTATTTTGCTTGTTTTTCCCGAGCCTATCCCAAAACTCGCAGGCGCAATCCAGGTCAATTCGAAATGAAGACCTAATTCAATTCAGTGGCGTTGTCGTCAGTTCCGACTCGCTGATGCCCATTCCCTTTACCAGCGTGATTATCCGAAACGCACGGCGGGGAACCGTGACTGATTACTATGGTTTTTTCTCGTTTGTGGCCATGAAGGGTGATACCATTGACTTCCAGTATACCGGATTCAAGACCGCATCATACATCCTCCCTGACACACTTAAGAACCACCACTACTCGATCATCCAGGTATTAGTACTTGACACCATCGAACTGCGTGAGATGGTTGTTCATCCATGGCCTAGCAGGGACGAGTTCAGAAGGTCGTTTTCCGAGTTAAGCCTCCCCGACAGCGACATTCGTCGTGCGCGACGCAATTTCGAACTCGCTCAAACCCGTGAAGTACAGGAGCAAGTGCCATACGATGGTAGCATCAATTTCAAGTATGCTCAAGTCCAGCGTCAAACACAGTTGTACACTGCAGGGCAGTTCCCCTCCATCAGTGTATTGAACCCACTCGCCTGGGCATCCTTCATTCAGGCATGGAAAGATGGTGCATTCCGAAAAAAAGAAGACCGCTAATTCGTGATTCGAAGCATTCCAGTCGCGTTATTGATTGTTTTCGCACTCCTCGTGTCGGTTAGCGCGCGAGCGCAGGATGCGATTCTGAAAGGCAGTATTCGTGACAGTATCGGAAAACCCATTGAAGCAGTATCGGTTTCACTTTTAGGCGAATCCGGAGGTATTGTTTCGGATATCAAGGGCCGCTATGAACTCAGGCTTCAACCCTACAGGGATTTGACGGTTGTTTTTTCTTTTATCGGCTACGAAACTCAAAAACTGAACGTCCGTCTCAACCCCGGAGAAGTACGAATTCTCGATGTACGACTGCGAGGATCTTCATTCGATTTAGGACCCGTAGATGTTCAGGCACGCAGGACAGGAGACATCACCCTCACCCGCATTGAACCCCGGACCATAGAGCAATTCCCCAGCGTTTCAGGGAATTTCGAAAGCGTACTCAAGACCATGCCTGGCGTGGTGTCAAACAATGAATTGTCGTCGTCCTACTCTGTCCGCGGTGGTAGCTTTGATGAAAATCTTGTGTATGTAAATGACATTGAGATTTACCGCCCATTTCTGGTACGATCAGGGCAACAGGAAGGATTAAGTTTTATCAACCCTGACCTTGTCTCTGATATCAGCTTCAGCTCGGGTGGTTTCGGTGCACAATACGGTGACAAGTTGAGTTCGGTACTGGATATCAAATACCGCACTCCAAAGGCCTTCGCCGGAAGTGCCTATGCAGGTTTCATGGGAGCAGGGATTCACCTAGAAGGTGCGAGCAACAAGGAACGATTCAACTGGTTAGTCGGGCTGAGACAACGCTCAAATCAATTCCTCTTGCGTAATCTCGATACGCAGGGAGAATACCGACCCGTGTTTACAGATCTGCAAACCGTACTAAACCACAAACTGGGCAAACGATCCGAAATTTCCTTTCTAGGTCATTACTCGCTCAACAAGTTCCGCGTCATACCAAGCAGCCGGCAAACGGAATTCGGAAGCATCAACGAAGCACTTCGATTCTCCGTGTATTTCGATGGTCAGGAAATTGATGAGTTCCGTACCGGAACCGGTGCGATAACCTATACCTACCGGGTTAACGATAGTCTGAAGTTGAAGCTAATCGCGTCATCCTTCATCTCGCGTGAACGGGAATTCTTCGATGTGTTGGGCCAATATTTCCTGGATGAGCTCGAGCGTGACCTGGGATCATCCGAATTCGGTGAAGCAGCCTTCAACCGGGGAATCGGTGCATTTTTAGACCATGCTAGAAACGAATTGCAGGCCTTTGTGGGTTCTGTAGCACATGTAGGGTCCTATAGAAGCGGAATTCATAGTCTTCAATGGGGACTCAAAGCGCAAAGTGAACAGATCAACGACCAACTTGAAGAGTGGCAATACCGAGATTCAGCGGACTACTCGATTCCACATGTGCCTGATCAACCCGACACCCTTGCAAATCCCAACCAACTACTGTTACTTAATGGTGTAGTAAAAAACAACATCGAACTGACATCGCAGCGTTACAGCGGTTTCATCCAAAAAACATGGAACTTCAGCCAGTTGACTTTGAATATCGGTGTTCGTGGCACGTATTGGACACTGAATGATGAATTCAATATTAGCCCAAGACTTTCCGCCAGCTATCAACCGGCCGGCAACCGCTTCCTGACTCTCCGCGCAGCCACGGGGATCTATTACCAACCGCCCTTTTACCGCGAACTACGTGACCTTGAAGGGAACATCAACAGCGATCTAACTGCACAAAGAAGCATCCATTACGTCCTTGGCGGGGATTACCAGTTTCTTGGCTGGGGGCGCGAATTCAAACTGACCGCCGAGGCCTATTATAAAAAGCTCGACAACGTTATCCCCTACAAACTCGACAATACGCGCATACGTTATTTGGCGAAAAACAATGCCAGCGGGTATGCTACCGGATTAGACTTCAGGGTCAATGGCGAATTCGTTCCTGGCATAGAATCCTGGATTTCACTCGGTTTTTTGAAAACTGCCGAGGACATCAAGGATGATTTCTATTACCGGTATTTCAATTCGGACGGAGAAGAAATCATCCCCGGCTATACATTCAATTCCATTGTGACGGATAGCACCAGAGTCAACCCGGGAGAAATACCGCGCCCCACGGATCAGAGGCTCACCCTTAGTATGTTTTTTCAGGATTACCTGCCCAAATTCCCCTCTGTGAGAATGCATCTCAACCTGATTTTCGGCACTGGCCTGCCTTTTGGACCTCCAGGCCCAAACAGATACACGGATATTCTAAGAGGCCCCAGCTACAGAAGGGTTGACATCGGCTTCTCGAAAATCGCCATTGATGAAGATGGCCCTAACAACAGCAGACTACCATTGATTCGAAACCTCAACTCCCTCATCATTACACTAGAGGTTTTCAATCTTCTGCAAGTAAGCAACACCATTTCGTACACCTGGATAACCGATGTGAGCGGACGTCAATACGGCATTCCGAATTACCTGACATCGCGACTGCTCAATTTACGCCTGCAAGCAAAATTCTAATCGAATGGCAAAACGATCCACTTCCGGAGGACTTGTTTACTCTACCAACCCCGATCACCCCTTGCAGGACGACCAGGAAACGGAGGCGGCCATCACTCCCGACAACCAACAAGATTTACGCATTTGGCTTGAACGCAAGGGCGGTGGGAAAGTAGCTACAGTTGTCAAAGGCTACATTGGTCCACAATCCTCATTAGAAACACTTGCCAAGACGCTAAAAACGGCCTGCGGTGTTGGTGGTGCAGTGAAAGACGGAGATATTATGATTCAAGGTGATCACCGCGACAAAGTAATCACTCGTCTCACATCGATGGGCATGCGTTGTAAAAAAGCAGGCGGCTAATGTGTTAATCGGCCAGTACACCGGAAATCACGCCTTCATAATACGCCTCGTATAGCGGAAGTATGCGCTTAATATCAAATTCGGATGCACGTTGCAGTGCAGCGGACTTGAACGTTTTTAAGGTGTCATCAGATTTAAGGATTCTGAGTGCGTTAGCAGCCATGTCCTCAACATCACCAACGGGACTCATATAACCGGTTACGCCCTGAATATTCAACTCCGGAATCCCTCCGGCATTGGATGAGATTACCGGCACCTGACACGCCATGGCTTCCAATGCGGCAAGTCCGAAGCTCTCCGTTTCAGAGGGCATGATAAATAAATCACTGATGGATAAAACCTCCTCAATCAACTCCTGCTTTCCCAAAAACCGGATATCGTCACACAATCCAAGATCCCTGCAAAGTTGCTCGATGTGATGCCGTTCAGGGCCATCACCAATCAAGAGAAGTTTAGCAGGAATTTCCTTTCTCACACGATTAAACACTTCAACTACATCCTGCACTCGTTTTACCTTCCTGAAATTGGATGTATGCACGATCAAGCGTTCACCATCGGGGGCAATCGCTTTTCGAAAGTGATCCTTGGGACGTCGAGAGAATCGCTGCAAGTCGATGAAATTGGGGATCACTTCAACCGGCTTCGTTATCGGAAAATTGGTATAAGTATCCTGGCGAAGCGAATCTGAAACCGCAGTTACACCATCTGAATGATTGATGGCAAATGTCACAACAGGCTCGTAACTGGAATCTTTTCCAACGAGTGTGATATCGGTACCATGGAGCGTGGTCACCACCGGCAACCGAATACCCTTTGTTGCGAGAATTTGCTTCGCCATGTAGGCGACCGATGCATGGGGAATGGCATAATGAACATGCAGGATATCCAAGCCTTCGAACATGGCGACATCCACCAATTTACTGGTCAGAGCGGTCTCGTAGGGGATGTAATCGAAGAGGGGGTATTTGGCGATGGTCACTTCGTGATAGGAGATGTTCTCCGAAAAAAAATCGAGTCGGACAGGCTGACTGTACGTAATAAAATGGATTCGATGACCATTACCGGCGAGCGCTTTACCCAGCTCGGTAGCTACAACTCCACTTCCTCCGAAGGTCGGATAACAAACGATACCTATACGCATACCCTAAAGATAACAAAAGGGCTATCAAAAAGTTAGGCTTGAGCTCAGTGATTTAAATCCGCATCGTAGGCAACCTGCATTATACGCGTGCGCAGATTTGATTTGGCAAGCCTGTTATCATTTGAAAAGGGAAAAGTACGGTTAGAAAGAAAAATACAAATGATACCCGAGCCCGGATCAGCCCAGGCATAAGTACCCGTAAATCCACT
>JAJTFW010000046.1 GCA_021299095.1 Sphingobacteriales bacterium
AGTACACCGGGTATGGAAATGCAATGGCATCTTCTACCACATGCAGACTGGTACAGGCCCCATTTAGTGTTGTGCCCAGCATTAGTATTTTACCGCGGCTTTGTGCCAGCCGTCCGAAGGGTGACGCCGCGGTGTAGGGTGTAGGCTCGTTGAAATGGCCGCTTGTGAACCACTCTGCGTTTGGCCCCCATGCGCACACGGGATCCGTCGGATGTAGACTCCTCAGAACCCCGGGCCATTTTCTGAATGTTTCCGATACGATGCCCATAGCAGATGGAGTTTTTATTGTATCGAACACAGGCTGTTGATCCAGGTAGTCCTTGTTTCTTCCGGGTGCAGGAAAGGTGGGCATAAGCAAATTGCCTGTGTCTCCAATTGTTTGGATTAGTGCTTCAACAAGGGTTGCGGCTCCACCTTCTACATAACTGATTTTGCTAAGGCTTGCATGAACCATCAGCGAATCACCCTTCTGAATTCCAATGGAGTGCAAATCTTGGATGAGTTGCTCACGGGTGATTCCGTCTTTTTTCCGGGCAAGAGACAAGTGAAAGCGGGAGTAGCGTTTGCGCAAGTCAAGGGCTGCACGCACAATACCCTCAGGCAAGTATCGTGTCATCCTTTTCAACATCGGCAAGATTGTCATGAAGGTTGAACTGTCTCATGTTTGGGAATTGCAGCGTATCGTACAATCTCCTCATAGACTTCGCGCCATCCCGACCAATCTTCTCTTCCATTGACGCTTTGGTTGTGCCACAAGGTCACAAATGTCCCTTTCACAGCTTTCACTTCATCAATAAGTGCTTTCGCCCGATCGATAGCTTGCGCCGGACTGAGGCGCATGTAATCCTTCATAGTCCCGTCCATGAGCATAAAGGGCACGAGTCGCAACCGCGTAGGGATATCCAGGTCCAGATCATAAAACGGGAAAGGGCTGCAGATGCTGGCTCTAAATCCGATTTCGGAGGCATAGCCCAGCGAGTAATCTTCCTCGATGTCGTGTTCGATCAGATTGCGGTATGTGTCAGGAAATGTGATCTTCAAAAAATGCTGGCGGCTCAAAACGACTTCCCGCTTCAGTACTTTGCTCAATCGCCGAATTTCCACAGAGAGCATCGATTTGTTATTGTTGCTCGCATAGGAGGGGTGTATCCCAACTTCGGCATAGTCGGCAATTGATTTGATCAAGGATTGAAAGACCCTGCTTCCCTGCACGGGTATGTTCTTGTCGAATTCACCGTAATCTCCACAAAGGATGAAGTAAATCTGTTTTACATGGTGATCCTGTGCGAATTTTAGTTGCCACTCGTAGGTGTCGTACGGGTCGGTTTGTAAACCGAGTAGGACCCTGGCCCGCTCCGCAACCTTTTTGAATTGCAAGCCGAACAGTCCAACGAGAAATGCACCGGCATGCCGTACCAGGCCTTTTTCACGATAGGCATAGGCTGAGTCGATATCGAAAGTCGAAATGTACCGATAGTTGTGTTCTTTAAAAGCCAATCCGGGATAACGCGTCTGTAATACCTGTTTCAGCTCCAAAGCCCATAGATTTACCATAGGGCGGTGCAGGAAGTTTTTCTGGTAGGCCAGCGATTGCTGTGGGCTGAAGCGGAGGTGACTATCCTTGATGTGGGGCAGGTATTCCTCGTATCGACTTACAAGGAAAAAGGATGCCGCGAACAGGTCAAAGGGTATTTCATACTTGGGGTGTGTTCCGAAAAAGGCAGGCATGCCTTTCCAGTCGAAGACGTTAATCTGCTGATCTTCGATTCCCTTTTCGAATAGAAAACGTGAAGCGAAGAAGAAGAGCTCATCGCCCACCGCATGTTCGCAGTACGAGAACTTCGGTCCTTCAGATGCAGCGAATGAGGCCTTGTCGGAGGTGAATGAGTATTCAAGTCCAAGAAGCTCCTGAAGCAGCAGGTCGAAGATATAGGTCAGTCTGGGTGACCGACGGGACGTGAAGACCAGGATGGCTCCGTGCTTGTTCGGCATGGCTTATCGGGTTTGGAATGCCTCTTGCATTCACAATAAACCCTCATCAGCAAAGCTATAAAATCTGGAGCCGGCAATAATGATGTGGTCCAATACAGGCATCTCCAGAGCCTTTCCTACATCTTTCAGTTTTTGCGTTAGTTGTTTATCGCTGTCGCTGGGTCGTACCGTTCCACTGGGGTGATTGTGCCCAAGAATCACGGCTGAGGCCTTAAACTGTATTGCTTCATGGAAAACCAGTTTTGGATCCACTACCGTACCACTGATGCCACCTTTGCTAATCGGGCGCAGGTCCATTAGGCAATTTGCACGGTTGAGTAGGATGATCCAGAATTCTTCATGACCAAGGTCCCGCAACAAGGGTTCGAGCAGGGCAGCCGCGTCTGCGCTACTCGTGATTTTTTGTTTCTGGCGAACTTCCTGTAAGCGACATCTTCTGCCGAGCTCAAGTGCTGCGAGTACGCTCAATGCTTTCACCGGACCAATTCCGTCCACACTGGCCAATCGTCGCCAATCCGCTCTGGCCAGTTCCGCAAGGTCGTTTCTGAACAAATCCAGCAAGCGTCTCGAAACCTGCAGTGCGGGTTCACCAGCCGTGCCGCTGCGCAACAAGACTGCCATAAGTTCGGCATCACTCAGCACGGATGTGCCCGAGGCAAGCATTCTCTCGCGTGGCATGTCCGGGCTCATATGGCTAGTTGAAGTCTCTGGTGCGCTACGATAATGGGGCATGGTTGTCGTGTCCGGTATAAATCCCGGCAAAAGAGCAAAATAAAAACGCCCTCCGGGCTACGGAAGGCGTTTGCAGACGTTTAAGGTGCGTAAATCAGCCCAGGCTGTTGTAGTGGCTCTGGATACTGGACTTCAGGTTCGCCGCCTTGTTCTTGTGGATGACGTTCTTCTTGGCCAGGCGGTCCAGCATGGCGCTGAGTTCAGGTAGCATTGAAGCAACCTTGCTCTTGTCTTTGCTCATGCGCAACTCCTTCAGGAGGTTCCGGGTGGTTTTAGCCTGGTAGCGGTTAAGTACCCGCTTGGCATCGTTGGAACGAATACGCTTCTCGGCCGATTTGTGGTTTGCCATTGCTTTTTGTTTTGGTGCGATTTGTAATCAATCGCCTTATTATCAACTCTGTAGCCCGTACGGGAATCGAACCCGTGTTTCCTCCGTGAAAGGGAGATGTCCTAGACCCCTAGACGAACGGGCCAAGGGGGTGTTTCTTGCGAAACGGAGCGCAAAAGTAGTGGATATTTTGGAATTCGCAAGCCGCCAATGCCTTTTTTTGTGCAGAGGCTCAGATACTTCTATTTGGGTCGAATTGCTCCAGGTAATCGGCCACCCTGCGGATGAATGAGCCACCCAGGCTGCCGTCCACAACTCGGTGGTCGTAACTCATAGATAGAAACATCATGTGGCGGATGGCAATGGCATCGCCTTGGGGCGTCTCGATTACTGCGGGTTTTTTGCGGATAGCACCCACGGCCATGATTGCTACCTGTGGCTGGTTGATGATTGGAGTGCCCATGACGTTTCCAAAAGAACCGACATTGGTCAGCGTGAAAGTGCCGCCCTGGATCTCATCAGGTTGTAGCTTGTTTTCGCGGGCCCGGCGTGCCAGGTCGTTCACTGATTTGGTTAAACCAACCAGATTAAGCTGGTCGGCAGCACGGATCACCGGTACAATCAGGTTGCCGCTTGGCAGGGCTGTCGCCATGCCGATGTTGATGGACTTTTTTACCAGGATTCGAGTGCCGTCAACACTTACGTTGATCATCGGAAAATCCTTGATGGCGCGGGCAATAGCTTCAATAAATACCGGAGTGTAGGTGATTTTTTCTCCTTCCCGTTTTTCAAACGCGCCTTTCACTTTATCCCTCCACATCACAAGGTTGGTCACATCGGCCTCCACATATGAGGTCACGTGGGGGGAAGTGTGTTTACTCATCACCATGTGCTCGGCAATGAGTTTGCGCATCCGATCCATTTCTACAATCTCGACATCGCCTCCAACTGAAACGGCGGGTCGGGAAGGAGTGGCAGCTGGTAAAACGGAGGGAGCCGGTGCTTGAATAGGAGCGGTTGATCCGCTACCGCGCTGACTGATATAGGCCAGAATGTCCTTCTTGGTTACGCGGCCCTCAGCTCCGGTTCCGGGTATGTTGTCAAGTTCCGTTTGGCTTACCGATTCGGTTGCGGCTATGGTTCGCACCAAGGGACTGTAAAACCGTCCGTTTTTAGAAACAGTCAGGGGCTGAACCTGCGCCGCAGGTGCAATAGGCTGTTGAGTGGTGGAAGGAGCGGTGGCTTGAATAGGGGGGGGCGTTACGGCTGCCTGAACGGGTGAAGGAGCTTTGGCAGCGGCTTCTGTATCATTGGAAATCAATGCGATAGCTTGCCCGACCTGAACGACATCTCCTTCGTTAAACAAGCGCTTGACCAGGACTCCGGCCGCTGTTGATGGAACCTCTGAATCCACCTTGTCGGTGGCAATTTCCAGTACTGTTTCATCCGCATTGACCACGTCGCCCTCCTGCTTCAACCAGCGGATGATGGTGGCTTCGTGTACGCTTTCGCCCATCTTGGGCATCTTCAGTTCAACCTGTGCCATACGGAATTCGGTTCTGGAATGGAATGGGCGAAAATAAGCAATATCATCCTAGCGTTCATCACCCAGGGGCAGGAGGAAAATCAGCTCCAAACAATAGGATGAAGACTTGTTCGTCTTTATCCTTGCAATGTTGATCTACAGCGCCGACCCCATCGCCATGTCCCAACAGGACCAGAATATTCTGGATGCCTTTCAAACCTACCGGAAAAGGCTGTTTGATTTTATTCGGCTCAGGGTGAAAGAAACCGCTGATGCGGAAGATATCCTCCAGGACGTGTTTTATGAATTATCAGCCAGCTACCGCATCCTGGTTCCCGTTGAACAAACCGCAGCGTGGCTATATCGGGTTGCACGAAATAAAATCACCGACCGCTACCGCAAACACAAGCCAGAATTGTATGAGGACATCGCCACAGGAATAAGCGACGATGGCGAACACTATTCGTTTATTGAAGAATTGTTGGGGACTGGAGATGATCCGGGATTCTCAGCCTCCGATAATGAACTCATCCGCGACGCACTCATGAAGGCCCTGGAGGAGTTACCTCAGGAGCAGAGGGAGGTTTTTGTGGGCCACGAGCTCGAGTTAAAGAGTTTTAAAGACATGAGCGATGCCTGGGGGGTACCGGTAAATACCTTGCTCTCAAGAAAGCACTATGCCATCAAGTTCCTCCGCAAGAAGCTTTTCGGTCTTTATAAAGAGCTGTTTGGTTCCTGACGATTCATACTTTCACACCCGTTCCTGATTATCCTATGGAGAAACCCACGTTGTTCCGGACAGTACTGCTTTACTGTCTCATGTTTGGAGTTGTTGCTGCTGTCCTAATGCTGGCCTGGAACCAAACCATGACTGATTTGTTTCAGTTTCCGGAGCTGGAGCGTGAAGAGCTCAAGCGGAAATGGGAAGAGCGTTGCGGCAAGCTGAATAGCTAAACATGAAATAAAAAAAAGCGGACTGTCAGACAGCCCGCTTTTTTATTGATGGATTGGAAATGGTTATTGCTTGGGCTCGGCAGGCGGTGTAGTACTACGCGGTTTTTGTCCCTGCGCCTTGTGCTGTCGGGCACGCTCTTTCCGCTGTTCCTGAATCTCGTTGAATTTTTTCCGTTGTTCTTCGTTCAGGATTTTATCAATGCCGCTGAGAAACTCTTCCTGGTTGGTTTTGATTTTTTCGCGTTCCGCTACATGTTTGCGATCGCGCTCCAGGATGAGTTCCTGAACCTGTCGAGTTTGCTCGTCGGAAAGTGAAAGTTGTTTCTTTAACACTCCGGCTCGTTGTGCAGCCTTTTCATCGGGGCTTTTGTCCTGTTGTATTTTCTCGGGCTTGGCTGCCACTTTGTTTTGCGCAGATGCAATGCCGACCGCAAGGAGAGACAGGACGGCGATAAAAAGGAGTTTTTTCATGGTTCGCGTTTTTTGGATTTGGGTTTGGATGCCGGTGTGCTGTAAAGGTTAAACGGAATTGGATTGGAATGTTGCCCTTTGTGTAAATTTTTTTCGACTGTGGTTACAAACGCCGGATGAGGCTCAGCCCGTCGCGGATCGGCAGCATGACGACCTCGTATTTCGTGTTAGCCCTTATTTTTTCGTTGAACCGGTGAATGGACCTGGTTTCTTCCGACATGTCTTGCTCCGGCTCCAGAACATGTCCGTCCCAAAGTACATTGTCCACCACAATCCAGCTTCCGGGCTTAAGTAAGTCTTCAATCAAGTTCAGATACTCCTCATATTCCGATTTATCAGCATCTATGAAAACGAGGTCAAACGTTCCCTCAAGACCCATCAAGAGCTGTTTGGCATCTCCATACAGCATGCGGATATCGTATTTGCGGTCACCGAAAGCAGCCTCGTGAACTGTTTGCAATTCATCGTTCCGTTCAATACTGACGATGTGTCCGCCGTCACTTAATCCTTCAGCAAGGCAGAGTGTGGAGTAACCCGTGTAGGTTCCAATCTCCAAAATCCGCTTTGGTTTTAACATAAAGGCGATCGCCGACAGAAACCTTCCTTGCAAGTGCCCGCTGAGCATACGTGGGTTGAGCACCTTGGCATGCGTGTCGCGGCTTAGTTTGGACAGTGCTGGTGGCTCGGGGCTGCTATGGTTTTCGCAATAGGCCTGAATTCGCGGCTCGGTGATTTCCATCTGATGTTATCGGTTTCGGATTCTGTCCAGTCCCGCTCTTGCCTTCTGGTCGATCGAGTTCTGGTATTCATGATGTCGGAGTTCGAGTGTTTTTTCAAACCAGACGCGGGCTGCAGCCGGATTTCCGCTGCGTTCGTACAATTCGCCTAGTGAAAGGGCTGCATTGGCCGCGTACACATAGGGTAGGTTTTTTCCCTCGGTAAATACGGTGGTGTATAGTGGAGTAGCCTCGCTGGTGCGGCCCGATTTATCCCGAATTCGCGCGAGACGATAGGTGCGCTCGAGCTGTTGTTCTTTGCTAAGCTGTTGAACCGGTATCAGACTGACTTGCTCCGCCGCCCGGGTGTAATATCCTCCGTCGAAGAGCAGTCTGGCTTTGAGTAGTCTGGGCTGAGGTGCGACGCCTTTTTGTGCCTCTGAAACCGCAGCTTTGTCCTCGTCGGTCATGCAGTCGTCGATGTCGCTTGTTCGGATTACTTCCAGGGTTTTCGTATAGCCGCTCAAATCGCCTGCTATTGCCTTTATCCACGCAAGTTTTTGAATGGAAGACTGGCGATAGGCTTTGCCTGAGTAGAATTTCAAATACGCCGAAAAGTCCGTTGCAGCCACAGGGTCGAGGTTTTGTAGTCGAGCGATGCCGAGTGCATAACGCAAATAGGGGATCCTCTTTCCTGTTGCTGAAGCCTGGAGTTCAAGAAGCCGGATCAGGCTGTCGTTTCTACCTGCTGCGCTGAGGATTCCCGAGGCTGCAAATACCAGTAAGGGTCTGGTTGTGTAATCCGGATGTTGAGTTACCCGCTCCAGCATGCGGTTCCAGTCTGTTTTTTTGGCAAGGCGGGTTTCGAGGTAACTAAGTAGGACAATGCACTCTTCCCGAAGGTATCCCCACTTCTGCTGGTTGCCGCTCTGATTAAAAACCCGGTTCAGTTCATCAATTCCCTGGCCGATTGTTCCGCGAAATCCCAGCAGGGATGCGGCCCATTGGTAATTGCGTGGTATGGTTCCGGAAACAGCATGAAATAAGCCGAGCAATTTCAGGTTTGGTAAAAAATCAGGATACAACTTCCTGTTTTCTTCCAGAAGAAGGAAGCTTTTACGTAGTTCAAGTGTGCCGTTAAAGAGGCTATTTTGAGAACGGATGGTCACAACGGCCGAGTGAAAGTGGATCTCGGCGATTCCAAGTCGCTGATACGGACTTTTTTTTCCTCCCTCACGAAGCATTCGGATGCGATCCGGGCTTTTTTGCATTATGCGGTCAATGGCATCTTCGTCTTCCTGTGCAATGGCCAACAAAAAATCTCGTTGGCTTTCAACCAGAGCCATCATTCTGTTTTCGGGGTGCGCACGGCGTTCAAGAGCGAGTTGTCGATCGCATTCGGCCACATCAAGCTCGAGACATGCTTTGTAAGCCGCCAGCGTATGTGGGGTCCAAGCCAACTCGGCTTTCCCCAGCCTGGGCAGGACTAACACCATCAGCAACAAAAGAATCCGGTGCAACAAGTGCATGAGCGAAGTTCTGAAAATGAACGTTGCGGGTGGAGGATACCCGTCAATCCGCTATTTTCACGAAATCAACGCTTATTGTATGCAAATCGCCTTCTTCGACGATCAGTTCCGCGAAGACCTTTTCCCTTTCCTTATGACGCGACCGGCCGCTACCTTGCGTTGCGGTGTTCTGACTGTTGAGGAAAAATGGATACGCAGGTGCTCGTTTCAGGGGTCTGTCCGCTATATCACGGCCAATTACCTTTCCACCATTTTCGCGCGTCCCGATTCAACGGATTGCCTGCTGATCAACGGGTCTGCGCTGCCGGATGATGCCCTGGTCGCGGCAGTCATGAAACTCGGTTCGAACCAGCAAATTGTTCACGGCGATCGCCTGGTAGCACTGAGGTGCGAAGCCTCCCGACTCTTGCAGCGTGAGTTTCTCATGCCTGAAGATCAGTTTGAATCCGTTCAGTTCGATAGCGATGTTCGATTGCTGCGCCACCCCTGGGATCTCTTTCAAATGAATGATGGTCAAATCCGTTCGGATTTCAGTCTGGTATCCGGCAATGAAACATCCCAGCCTCTTCCTGAGGGGAATACCCTCATCGGTAACGGTGGATTGTTCATTGGTCCCGGTGCGCGTATACAGGCATCGGTAATCAATACGGAAACCGGTCCCGTTTACATCGCGGCAGGAGCGGAGGTAATGGAAGGGACTCTGATCAGAGGACCTTTTGCCTTGGGAGAACAGGCCGTGCTGAAAATGGGGGCGCGTATTTACGGAGCAACGACTATCGGTCCGGGCTGTAAGGTGGGAGGGGAGGTTAGTAATTCAATTCTGCTGGCCAACTCGAACAAGGCACACGATGGGTTTCTGGGGAATAGTGTGGTTGGCGAATGGTGCAACCTGGGCGCTGACACCAACAACTCGAACCTCAAAAACAATTACTCTTCAATTCGGGTTTGGAACCACCGCACCAACTCCTCGTTAGATACCGGTCTGCAGTTTTGTGGATTATTCATGGGCGACCACAGCAAATGCAGTATCAACACCATGTTCAACACCGGAACTGTGGTTGATGTATTTGCCAACGTATTCGGAGCCGGATTTCCGGCCAAGCATATACCTTCATTTTCGTGGGGTAGCGAAGAAGGTGGACACTTTATGCTAGATAAAGCCCTCGATGCCGCCTCCCGGGTCATGGCCCGCAGGGGCCGAGAGCTCAGTGCCGCTGAGCGTGAAATGCTCGAACATCTCTACATGTCTTCGCTTCACCCCCGGGCTGAGGACTGATTGGCGGACTGGCACGCCGATTGACTTGGGTTCGGTCCTTCCGACTGAACCCTTCATTTCTGACAAACTGACACAAAACGAACCATGTCTTCTCAATTCGATCATAATGACCTGCCGTTAGGGCAGATGGCCATCCACGACGACGAGCCAGAATTGATTCCTCTCCTCACCAACGAGGACGAGGAGCAAATGAATAGCGAGCAGCTTCCTGAACTGGTTTCGGTGCTCCCATTGAGAAATACCGTGTTGTTTCCGGGTGTGGTCATTCCCATAACGGTTGGACGCGACAAATCGATCCGGCTGATCAAGGATGCGTATGCCAAGGACCGCATCATTGGAGTGGTTTCGCAAAAAGACGTTAGCGTGGAGGATCCCAAGCTGGCCGACCTGAACAACATCGGAACCATTGCGCAAATCCTGAAAATGCTGCGCATGCCCGACGGTAACACCACGGTGATTATTCAAGGGAAGCGCCGTTTTAAAATTGCTGATATTGTTCAGGAGGAGCCGTATCTGCAAGCACGCGTAGAGGCTTTTTCAGATACGGATAGTGTCAACAAGGATCAGGAGTTCAATGCGATTGTCGATTCACTCAAGGATATCTCCATGCAGATCATCCAGCAGTCGCCAAATATCCCAACCGAAGCCAGCTTTGCTATTCGGAATATCGAAAGCCCTTCTTTTCTGATCAATTTCATCTCCTCAAACATGAATGCCGATGTTGAGAAGAAGCAATTGCTGCTGGAGATGAATGATTTGAAAGACCGTGCAGTAAAGGTGTTGGAGCACTTGACTCGCGAACTGCAAATGCTCGAGTTGAAAAACCAGATTCAGAGCAAGGTCAAAGTTGATCTCGACAAGCAGCAACGAGAGTATTTCCTGAATCAGCAACTCAAGACGATCCAGGAAGAATTGGGTGGTAATACTCCCGATAAGGAAATCTCCGAGATGCGTGAGCGCGCTCGAAACAAGAAGTGGAATAAGGCGGTGGAAGAGGTGTTCAACAAAGAGATTGATCGTCTAAACCGCATTAATCCTGCTGCAGCCGAGTATTCGGTGACGATGAATTACCTGGACTTGCTACTAGAATTGCCCTGGGAAGAGTTCACTGATGATAATTACGATCTGAAGCGTGCAGAGCGCATCCTCAACCGTGACCATTATGGGCTCGAAAAGGTAAAAAATCGAATACTCGAATACCTGGCGGTTATCAAACTGAAGAAGGACATGAAGTCGCCCATCATGTGTTTGGTAGGGCCTCCGGGTGTAGGAAAAACCTCGCTCGGCCGCTCTGTTGCTGAAGCGCTGGGTCGAAAGTACGTGCGGATGTCGCTTGGCGGTTTGCGTGATGAAGCCGAAATCCGTGGTCACCGCAAAACCTACATAGGTGCCATGCCCGGGCGTATTATTCAGAATCTGAAGAAGGCCAAATCGAGCAATCCGGTTTTTATTCTTGACGAGATTGACAAGTTGACCAATGATTTTCATGGTGACCCTTCGTCGGCCTTGCTTGAAGTTCTTGACCCTGAGCAGAACACGACATTTTATGACAATTACGTCGAGATCGAATATGATTTGAGTAAGGTGTTGTTTATTGCAACGGCCAATACCCTGGGCACCATACAGCCTGCTTTGCGCGACCGACTTGAAATCATCGATATCAGCGGGTATACGATGGAAGAGAAGGTGCATATTGCCCAGAAGCATCTCGTTACCAAACAACTTGAGGCTCACGGATTGAAATCTGGTCAGCTGGGCTTTCCTCAGAATATGCTAAAGCTGATCATCGAGCAGTATACCTGGGAAAGTGGTGTGCGAACACTTGAGAAATGCATCGCATCGGTTGTTCGCTCGGTGGCTAAAATGGTTGCGATGGAGGAGAATGCGCCTTCCAAAGTCACGGAAACGCAGGTCCGAAAAGCATTGGGTGCTCCACGTTTTTTACCGGACAAGTTGCTTGGTAACGATACGCCCGGTGTGGTAACAGGTTTGGCTTGGAACCAGAACGGAGGCAGTATTCTCTTTATCGAAAGTTCGCTAAGTAAGGGTAATGGTAAGCTGACATTAACCGGAAATCTGGGAGATGTCATGAAAGAATCTGCCACCATTGCCCTTGCTTACCTCAAGGCACATGCCGCAGAGTTTGGGATAGACCCTACAGTATTTGAGCACCTGAATATCCATTTGCACGTGCCCGAAGGTGCTACGCCTAAAGATGGTCCATCGGCTGGTATTTCCATGCTTACGTCGCTGGCATCAGCCTTTACGCAACGCAAGGTGAAGTCGAAGCTGGCCATGACAGGTGAAATAACACTTCGCGGAAAGGTATTGCCAGTTGGTGGTATCAAAGAAAAAATTCTTGCTGCGAAACGTGCAGGTGTCCGTGATATCATTCTTTGCGCCGATAACGAAAAGGATATTTTGGAAATCAAGCGCGACTACATCAAGGACCTCAATTTCCATTACGTGCATGAAATGTCGGAGGTGTTGGCATTTGCCCTGATGCCAAGCCGATCAGTTGCTTCTCCGCGATCGAATGGTTCTGTAACAAAAACGAAACCTGCCTCCAGAACCAAAAACACCAAGACTTCTGCGAAGCGTCGCTCCTAAATCGCCATTATCAAGAACAGGAATCACAGTCTGTACCTGATTTGTTGCGCTTTTTCAGCATCCTCCGGACTAAGAAAACGATAGCACTGAGCACCAAAATTCCTGTTATCCACTCTTGCATGCAGCAAAGGTAGAATTCGCCGCAGGGTTTTGGTTAAATTCGTGACCTCGATTCTTTCATGGTAAACGCCGAAACTCCGATCCGTTACGACCGCACTGGTCTGTCCGACGAAACTTTGCTCGATTTGTACAAGGCGCTTGTCAAGCCGCGTCTCATCGAGGAGAAAATGCTGGTCCTGCTTCGTCAGGGAAAACTGGCAAAGTGGTTCAGTGGTATCGGACAGGAGGCTATCTCGGTTGGTACCGCAATGGCTTTGCAGCCTAATGAGTATATCCTGCCCATGCACCGCAACCTGGGCATTTTTACGGTTCGTGGTATTCCACTGCACCGCCTTTTTTCTCAGTTTACAGGTAAGCCGGGTGGTTTTACAAAGGGCCGTGACAGGTCTTTTCACATGGGTTCGCAGGAATACCGGATCGTTGGTATGATTTCGCACCTCGGACCTCAGCTGGGTGTGGCAGATGGGGTTGCACTTGGCCATTTGCTGAAGGGTGAACCCTGCGTGACTGCGGTTTTTACAGGCGACGGGGCTACGAGTGAGGGCGATTTTCACGAGAGTGTCAATGTAGCAGCTGTGTGGGACCTTCCGGTCATATTTATCATTGAGAACAATGGATATGGATTGAGTACTCCCAGCAGCGAGCAGTTTCGTTGTCGTCAGTTTATCGATAAAGCAATCGGCTATGGTATTGAAGGCGTTCAGGTCGATGGGAACAACATCCTGGAAGTATTTTCAACCGTTTCGAGACTGGCCGAGTCGATGCGTGAACGTCCGCGTCCGGTGATTTTGGAATGCATCACATTCCGCATGCGAGGTCATAACAGGGTATTGCCGATCAGGATTACCTTGATATGATCCGTGCAGGTGTTCGCGAAGAAATCGAACGCGGTCTGGAGATAACCTACTCTGAAGAGGACATCACTCCTGATGATCAGCGTGAGCTTGGTGATATGTTTGCGAAAAGTCCGGATCCGATTTCGGTCCCGTCCGGATCTCCTGTATCGGAAAAGCGCTTTCTTGATGCGATCACCGATGCTATGTTTCAGGGGATGGAGCGTAATCCGAACCTGGTCATCATGGGGCAAGATATTGCGGAGTACGGCGGTGCCTTTAAGGCTACACAGGGCTTTGTTGAGCGATTTGGAAAACCGAGGGTGAGGAATACACCATTATGCGAATCGGCAATTGTAGGTGCAGGGCTCGGACTGAGTATCAATGGCTGCAAATCGATTGTTGAAATGCAGTTTGCGGATTTTGTAACCTGTGGATTCAACCAGATCGTAAACAACCTTGCAAAAGTCCATTATCGATGGGGGCAGCATGCCGATGTGGTTGTGCGCATGCCCACCGGTGCCGGTGTTGGTGCGGGGCCTTTCCATTCTCAAAGTACTGAGGCTTGGTTCTTCCATGTGCCCGGCTTGAAAATCGTATATCCGGCTTTCCCGGAAGATGCAAAAGGGTTACTCGCAGCTGCAATTGAAGACCCCAATCCGTATCTGTTTTTTGAGCACAAAGCCTTGTACCGGAGTATTACAGGTCCAGTTCCGGATGACTATTACACAACTCCTGTCGGAAAGGCCCGCCGCGTTCGTGAAGGCTCGGATGTAAGTATCATAACATATGGCCTTGGTGTACATTGGGCGATGGAATACCTCGATAAGCATCCGGATGTTTCTGCAGACTTGATTGATTTACGTACACTTTTACCCTGGGATCGGGAGTCGGTGCTTGACTCGGTTAAAAAGACTGGAAAAGTCATCGTGATGCATGAGGATACCTTCACAGGTGGTATCGGCGGAGAAATCGCATCGTGTATTGCAGAGCATTGCTTTCCCTACCTTGATGCAGCTCCGGTTCGGATTGGTTCCCTCGACACACCGGTTCCGATGTCCTCCGCGCTTGAATGGAATTTCCTGCCCAAAGCGCGATTTGAAAAATCGCTTACGGAACTGCTGGCGTTTTAATCTGGCTGTTCAGGATGCTGTCAAGCCTGGCCAGGGAAGCGATATTAAATCTGTTTTGGGATCCGCTAATGATTGCCGCTTTCTCCTTGGCGGTGAGATGCCAGCTGATTGAAACCCGTTCTTTTAGGTTTGGCATTTGGAATATAACCACGTCCAGTGGTGCCGACAACCAGCTTTGGGCATATTGTAACTCCTTGTCGAGTGAGTAATCCTGCATGATAATAAAGTTGCCGCTGAGGTTTCGCATCGGCGCCATGAGTTTTTCCAGCAGTGATTTGATGCTGTTGTCCTGTACCGGGTTGTTTTTAAAGTTATCCCGGATCTGGAGCATGACAACGCCGGACGTATTCAGCGCAATCCAGTCGCGGAAAGTGTGCATGAATTGGACTGAATTCACAATGCCGTAATTATCACGGATTCCGGCATCCATTACCTCGATGGCCGGTGAGCTGGGCAATGATACGGCAGGCGTAATGTATGGGAAGGTGGCGCCCATTCGTACGGCGCTCGAAATCCGCAGATCTGCAGAGCCCTGCTCTACGAAAAAGCGTCCGAATTCAACTCCACTTGTGATAGCCCGAATACCGTCGCTTTCTTCGGGCGTCTCATTGATTAAGTAGGATACAGGTTGTGCTGAAATGTGCAGGGCCCTACCATCGTTGATGATGGTCGGGCTAAACACGACCATGGGGATTTCGGCATTGCGCTCAGGCAATGCATAGTCTGCCAGCCGGCCATCGAATGCGCCGTGCGTATTCTCGTTCAACTGCTGCTCCCAGGCCCATGCGCGGTCGCGAGCATAGCGGAATCGGCCGTCCTCGAATTGCTGGTTATTGAGGAATATGTCTGCAACCGTCGCACTCATAACCAGTGAATTCAGCATGTCCTTCCCGATTGATTTCAGAAAAGGATTGTCGGGATTCTGGTTCGCTACCATGAGCGAATCCCGGTTGTTCAAGTAGAGCTCACGGTAATAACAAAGACCGATAATTCCTCCGGACGAACCCGTGGCAAATACCGTTTGTGGGAAAAGCGAGCCTCCGGCCATGCTGTCAATCATCTGCAAGGTTCGGAAGGTATACATGGCTGATCGAAGTCCGCCTCCGCTGACGTTGATGAGGACCATTTTAGGTCGCTCCACCCCGCGATTCTTCCAATTCGCTTTCCATCGTTCCAGGATGGCTAAGGTGTTTGTCCGGTCAGCAAGTAACAGGCTGTCTTTCAGTTGTGCCGAAAGACTTCGATTGCTGTATTCTGCCGGAGACTTCCCGTAATCCAGCCCATAGGCCTGGTTGCGGGGATTGAATACCTCGAATTGCGAAATGAAATTCAGGGCGATGAAGAACACGATAAGCCCTGTTGTGGCCCAAGCCCTCAACCAATAACGCAAAACTCCGCTAAGCATGATCAGCATGGTGAACAAGAGCAAAACGCTGGCTCCTGCTGGAATGCGGAAGTAGGGGTTTTCGCGGAAGAGGCCGATTACGATAAACGTTGCAAAGACGATGATTTCAATGACCGCTGCATTGATGTGGTTTTGCCTGAATACCTGCTCAAGCATGTAACGTTTGTAGTGCCGCGTATCGCGAACCCTCCGTATGCGGAAGGGAAACATCAGGTAGGTTTCCACTTTCCAGCTTTTACTACGCTGGTATCCGCTTAGTGGTCTGATTGGTGTTGCATCATCAAGATCCGAATGGCTCACGCCGAAAAGCTTAAAAATGTCCTTGTTGGTCATCAGAAAGTACCGGATTGTAAAGAATGCCACCAGAGCCACTCCGAACAGCATGGCTGCGAGATTGGCTGTTACATCCAGCACAGGGCGGAGCTGATCAATTCGTTGGAATCGGAATACGCACCAGCAATAAATCAGAAGGAAGGTCAAGGGGATCACCATGTTGTTGTACACGAAACGTACAAAGGGCCTTGACATAGTTGCCAGAAAAGGAAATCGGAAGCTGTTCAGGATAAAGCCTGAAATATGAAACGCCATGATGAAAGCGCCCAGGCAGATACCAATGATTAGAAAGGAGAGCGGCCTTCCGAATTTGGACGCGAGGTTACCGGTAACGAATCCGAAGAGTAGCAGCCAGTAAATCAGCATTAGCTGATTCTTCTTGACATACATCATCACCAGCTGAACCGGGAAGGAGAGGGCAAATGCCCGGATCAGTGCAAGCGGATTCATGCCTTCTGTTTCGGAATATTCCGGTGTACGGAAAACAGGGCTTCAGGGTTGAGTTTCCCGGCGGCTTTCATGTGTTCAGGTCATGCTGATTAGCGCCCATACGAATGGCGCACTCAACAACACTGCGTCAAAGCGATCAAGCAGGCCCCCGTGTCCAGGCATAAAGGATCCAGAATCCTTTACTCCGATACTTCGCTTCAGAAGAGATTCACACAGATCTCCCATGGTTCCTGTAACCAGAATTATGAGTGCCATTCCCATCCAGACTTGGAGCCCTGGATCGGGATACCAACACCATAACAGGTAAGAAAGTAGACCTGTTGCCATCGCTCCACCGATGCTACCCTCCCAGGTTTTTCCGGGCGATATGCGTTCAAACAATTTTGTGCGACCCAACTTGCGGCCAGTCAGGTAGGCGAACGTGTCCGATGTCCAAATCAACACGAAATATCCCAACAGCAACTGGTACTCGTAACTTCCACCATGCAAGGCGATGCGGCTCAGTAATGCGAATGGAAGTACCGTATAGAGAATTCCTGTAAGTCCGAATGCAATGTTGCTGAACGGATTTTCTTTTTTGCGGTATAGCTCTGCGAAAAACATCAAACCAAAGGCAGGGTAAACGATGGCTTCCCATCGCAAATTTGTCAACAGGAGTGCATCGAATGCGATGATGAGGTACATCAGAAAGCCTGTGCAGAGTCCGAAAAACCCAAAGGGGTCAGCAAGTCCGCCTTTGCGTACCAAACGATAAAACTCATCGAGGCTTGCCATAGCGATGGCCATGAACAATGCCTGAAATGCCAGCGGACCGAAAATGATGCTAAGTATAATGACGGTGATGAACACCGCTCCGGAAAGGGTTCTTTGCCAGAAGTTGCTCACCGGATGTGATTTGATTCGAGCAGCTCGATGGCTCGCTGCAATTCGTTTTGGTTAACGTACAATTCGATTTCTCCGAAGATGTAGGCTGAGTCCTTCTTATTGATGGGGAACGCTTCAATTCCCTCCGATGCCAGAAGCGTAGCAATGCCTTCGGCATCAACCGGACTGTTGGTGGTGTAAAGCAAGGCGAATCGGGTTGCCTCAGGGTGTTTGGTCTCGGTCATCGATTACGAATATATACAGCTTAACAGGTCCATGTACACCGCGAACCACATCTCCATCAATATCCGCTGTGCTACTGGTGCCGGTAACAATACTCAAATTACCAGGTAAGCGGGGAAACTTGTGTCGAACCCATGCCATGGCATCCTTAATGTCGGGACAAATGTGACTGGCTTTACCCAAAACAATGTGGAAAGGGGCGAAAGCAGGCACGGAGCGAGTTTGTCCGCTGGAGGAAAATACCACACTTCCGGTTCGCGCAATAAGGCATTCGCAGGTACTGATAGCCACTTCCATGTCCGCAATATCGGCCGTGTTGTGGCTGTGCGGCAGCTCACACTCGGTGAGCAGGTTACTTAGGCCTTCTTCTGCACAGAGAATGTGCTTCCACTTATACTGCAAACCAAGCTGTACAATGGCTTCCATGAAATCCAGTTCGTTGTCGATGAGGAAAAAGCGGGCTCCGGCTTCCTCGGCGCGTTCGGCGAAATGGACCAGGATATCATCTTCAATGGCAGGGAATACGGATCCCTCAAAAGACAAACGTGGGAATGGGTTGTCTGTTTTTGACAACAGTGACGCCCTGATTTTTTTCAGGACTTTTTCCCGGTTTGTGCTTTCTTCCATAAAAGGGGTCAGGCTGCGGGTTCGGTGGTTGCTTCAGGTGAAGAGATAGAAGGCTCAGCAGCGACGGGCTCCGGAATGGCAGAGGCAAGTTTATCAAGTTCCTCAGGTTCCCATTTGCGCTTGCCGAAAATCCGCTCGAGGTCTTCCTTGTAGATTACTTCTTTCTCAAGCAATGTATCTGCCAATGAATCAAGCATGGGTCGATGGTCTTTCAGCAGCGACAAGGTTCGGACATAGGCCTCGTCAATCATTTTCTTGACTTGTTGGTCGATGAGCTCGGCAGTCTTTTCGCTGTAGGGCTTTGTGAAGGAGTAGTCGGCGTTGCCGGTCGAATCGTAGTAGCTGATATTGCCCAGCTTTTCGTTTAGTCCGAATACCGCAACGGATGCATAGGCTTGCTTGGTGATCTTTTCCAGATCGCTTAAGGCTCCGGTTGATACCTGTCCGAATACGACTTCTTCAGCAGCCCGGCCGCCAAGTGCTGCGCACATCTCGTCCATGATCTGTTCGCTGGTGGTGATTTGCCTTTCCTCGGGCAGATACCATGCAGCACCGAGTGAGTTGCCTCTTGGTACAATAGTGACTTTAACCAGTGGTGCGGTATGCTGCAACAACCAGCTTACTGCAGCGTGTCCGGATTCATGGTAGGCACTTACCTTCTTTTCGTGCTTGGAGATGATCTTGTTCTTTTTCTCAAGTCCGCCAACGATTCGGTCAACTGCATCGAGGAAGTCCTGATGCCCAATGGCGCTCTTGTTGTGTCGTGCAGCAATCAGGGCGGCTTCGTTGCACAGATTGGCGATGTCGGCTCCGGAGAAACCGGGAGTTTGCTTGGCAAGGAAATCGAGGTCGACAGCGGGGTCGAGTTTCAGCGGTTTGGCGTGTACTTTGAAGATTTCTTTCCTGCCGTTCAGGTCGGGAAGTTCAACGTAAATCTGTCGATCAAATCGTCCGGGGCGAAGCAGTGCGCGGTCGAGGATATCGGCGCGGTTGGTTGCTGCAAGAATGATTACGCCAGAATTGCTGCCGAAACCGTCCATTTCGGTAAGCAATTGGTTGAGGGTGCTTTCGCGCTCATCGTTGGCGCTGAACGAGGGTTGCTTACCGCGGGCGCGCCCGATGGCATCGATTTCGTCAATGAAAATGATGCTTGGAGCTTTTTCCTTGGCCTGGCGGAACAGGTCGCGGACACGACTTGCACCAACACCTACGAACATTTCAACGAAGTCCGAACCCGAAAGCGAGAAGAACGGCACCTGTGCTTCGCCGGCAACGGCTTTCGCAAGCAGTGTCTTGCCGGTACCGGGAGGGCCAACCAGCAAAGCACCGCGGGGAATCTTACCACCGAGTTGTGTGTATTTCTTGGGATTCTTCAGGAAGTCGACGATTTCCATCACTTCCACCTTTGCCTCTTCCAGACCGGCCACATCGTTGAACGTGATTTTTACACTCAAGTCCTTGTCGAACAGGGTGGCCTTCGATTTGCCGATATTGAACAATTGGCTTCCGCCAGGACCACCTCCGCCCATTCTGCGCAGGATGATCATGTAAAGTACAACCAGTAAAATTACCGGCAGTAGGTAGCTGATCAGGTTGGGCCAAAAGCCGCCTTCGCTGTTTTTGTACTCGGGTTCGAGACGCAGATTTTCAGGTACGTCCTTCTGCAGTGTGTCGAGTTTTTCAATGAACTTGTCAACGCTCGCAATTGTAAAGTAATAGTGCGGACCCTCGTTTAGTCCGTTCCCGAAGGGTTTTCCCTTCACGGCTTTGAAGTCGGGGTTGTTTTCCAGACTTGTTTTGCGGATGGTGATCTGAACAGTCTCTTTATTCAGCACTTCGATTTTATCGACATCACCGTTCTTGACCCAGGCAGCTAATTTGACCCAGGTGGTTTCACGGGCGTTTGTGCCGAAATCCATAAGGCTAAGGGCCAGGAGGGAAACGGCGATTACGACGTAAAACCAATACAGGTTGAATCCGAATCGGGGAGTTTTGGAAGAGGGGGAATTACCGGACGGTTTTTTCTTGTCTTCGGTCTGGGGGGAGTTGGACATTAGTTGCTCGCGGAGATAAAATACTACCGGTTGAACACCGGAGAATCGGTTTAGTTTTCGTTCAGTTCTGTAATGACGGCATCACCCCAAAGGTGCTCCAGTCCGTAGTAGTCACGTTGTTCAGGCTGGAAGATATGCGCCACCACTGCAATGTAGTCGATTAAGACCCACTACCCATTTTTGGTTCCTTCAATATGTGCGGCCTGTTCGCCACACTCCTTCTCAACCTGTTCTTCAATACTTCGGGCAATAGCTTCCACCTGAGTACCTGAATCGCCCGAGCAAACGATAAAAAAGTCTGCCGGCGCCCCGTCGAGGTTTCGCAAATCCATCAAGGTGATGTTTCGCGCTTTCTTTTCCTGCACGCCCTTGATCATCGCTTCGAGCAATCTTGCATGGGCATATTCGGTTTTTTTTCTGGAGACCCTCGCGGCCTTGGTCATTCTTGCTTCAGGAATTCGTTCTGTACAAAATTACTCATTTTTGAGGCGCATATGCGTATTGAGTTCATACCCGAAACAGATTCTACCAACACCGAAATGAAGCGCAGGATTGCCGCCGATTCGGTCTCTGATGGGCTATTGCTGTATGCAGGTCGTCAGACGGCCGGCCGTGGACAGCGCGGGAACAGCTGGGAAAGCCGCGAGGGGGAAGGGCTTTACGCGACGATGGTCATGCATCCGACATCACTCCCTGTCGAAGAGCTTCCTGCGGTTGTCATGGCTTGTGCCCTTGCAGTTGCAGATGTGGTGGACGTGTTAATTGGGCGGCAAGGAGAGGCGAGGATCAAGTGGCCGAATGACATTCTGGTGAAGGGCGGTAAAATCGCAGGTGTGTTGGTCGAAACCGGAATCAGGGGCGACCTTGTTCACGAGTTAATCCTCGGTTTTGGAATCAACCTTAATCAGTTGGCATTTTCCGACTCCTTTTCGACGGAAGCGGTATCTGTGCAGCAAATCACTGGCTCCGGCGTTGACGTACACCGTGTAGCTGAGTTGATGCACAAAGTTGCCGTAACAGGCATTACCCCGATTTCATTACCGGAACATCGGAAACAGATTGCACGGGATTACCACGCGCGCTTGTTTGGTAAAGGGGAGTCTTGTCTGTTTCAGAGTGAATCCGAAACCATATCTGGAATCCTTATTGAAATTGATCGAGTAGGTCGGGCAAGGGTGTCAACCAACTTGGGCGAACAGCTTTTGAGTCACCCTGCATTTCGATTCGCCGGGATCAAGCCTGATGCAGGGCAGCGAAGCGCTCCGTGAGCATATTGAGGAAATTTCCGAGCGGTCGTTCGGCAAGCATCTTCAACATCGGATTCATGTCGGCATCCATCAGCAACTGAACTGCACAGGAGTCGGGACCAGTGGTGGTGATATCCGCACGAAGCGTAAATGGGAATGGCGTTTTTCCATGCGAACCAAAAACCACAGCGGAGTGAGCCTGGGTGCTCTCAATCTTCAATCCGAGTGTGGCCATGCCTTTGATGGTAAAACTGCAGTGATCGCCTTCGGCTTCAAACCCCTCCACCTGCTCTGGTAATATGCGTCCGAGGTTTCCTATGTCACTCAAAAAAGCGAAAGCAACCTGCGCACTGACAGGCACGGATAGAGTAGTGCTTTCGATTCGGGTCATGTTGAATTGAGGTATAAATCAGGCAGGTTTCCAGCCTGCAGGGTCCGAGCGCCAGGATTCCAACAGTGAAAGGTCGTCGGGCCTTACATAGCCTGATTCAATCGCTTTTTGAATCAGATCGCTGTACGAACTTAGGGAGTAGTATGGGCAATTCGATTTTCGGAAGTTTTCTGCGGCCTGCTCAAAACCGTAACTGAATATCGACACCAGCCCTTTTACTACAACATCAACTTTACGCAGTTCTTCAACGGCCTTAAGGCTGCTTCCACCGGTAGAAACCAGGTCTTCGATCACCACAGCAGACTGATGGGGAAGGACTTCGCCTTCAATAGTGTTCTGCCGTCCATGTTCTTTTGGCGAAGAACGGATGTAGACAAAGGGCAGTCCCATGGCTTCGGCAACCAATACGCCCGGCGCGATGGCAGCGGTTGCAACGCCTGCTATCAAATCGGGGCGACCGAATTTGTCTTCAATCAGTTTGACCAATTCCTGTCTGATGAAGGTGCGAACACGCGGATGCGAGAGCGCAACACGGTTGTCACAGTAAATAGGCGATTTCCAGCCAGAGGCCCAGGTGAAGGGTTGCTCGGGTTGCAGCTTGATTGCCTTTATCTGAAGCAGAAATTCGGCTACCTTTGATGCTGTCTCGTCCATACCTGCAAACCTAGGTTTTTTCCCTCAACCATTCAACGAATTTCTTCTCCAAAACCATGAACAGATTTCCGCCGGTTTTCATTTCCAACCGGCCGGTTTATGTAATCGGTCAGGATGAAAAAGTCCCCTTTGCAGATGTAGTAATCCGCCTGTCAGGGAATGAACCTGAGGGGTTTTTGAAGCCCATGCTTCGCTCTTTTGAAGAGAATCGACTGGCTTCTGCATTGGTATTCTCCAGTCCTGATCCTGCGTTGGTCTTCGAACAAATGCTGGCAGGTTACCGGGTTATAGAAGCCGCCGGGGGTATTGTTATCAGTCCGAATGGGAGGTTGCTCATGATTTACCGCAACGGACTTTGGGATTTACCCAAGGGTAAGCTTGAGCCGGGTGAAGATCCGGCCGCTGCCGGATTGCGCGAAGTCGAGGAGGAGTGTGGTGTTTCCGGTCTCTCGCTGCGAGGCGAAACCGAGTTTACGTATCACACCTATGCCTACCGTGATGAAGCGGTTGTTAAGCGCACGGTGTGGTATCTGATGGATGCCGAGGAGGAAAATGAAGGGACGCCACAAACAGAGGAAGGGATTACAGAGGTATGCTGGATGAACAGGACAGCTGCCCGCGAAGCCTTGCAGTCGGGATTCGCATCCATTCGTATTGCGGTTGAACCGTATTGGGAATTGTTGCGCGACTGAACCTCAGGACAGCCGCTTGATGAGGCGCAGGTTGTGCGTGTATCGCCGTGTTTCTGCATTGAAAATACCTTGATGGTCAATGCTGTCGACCCGCACCTGGCCTGAGGCGTGAATGATGCGGTTTTTGGCCGTGAGGATTCCCACGTGGGTAATGCGACCTTCTTCGTTATCGAAAAAGGCCAGATCGCCGGGCTTGGCTTCATCGAGTAGGTGAATGGTATCACCTGCTTCCGCCTGCATCCACGCATCGCGCTTGAGGTGAATGCCACATAGTTTGAAGGCCATTTGGGTAAGGCCGGAGCAGTCGATTCCGAATGGGCTCCGTCCACCCCACAGGTAGGGAGCATTCAGGTACATGTAGGCATTTTCCACAACCAATCTTCCGCTAAATGTTTGTGCGTCGGGCGAAACTGTGGAGCCTTCGAATGTGAAATTGTGGTTGCCTATCCGGCAAATTCCTGCTCGGTACCAAGGCAGGCGGCTACCTATTACAATTGAGGTGACACTTTGCTGGTTGACGAGCAATTGCACAAGGTCGTAGCAGTAATTCGGCTTGGCTTTTTCAAGTTCGTTGAACTCGACCAGCATAAGCGGAGTTTGCTGCGAGCGCTGGATAAATCCTTCGTAGCCATCAAGGCTGCAACGGATACGGAGCCAGTCACCCGACTCATCCGTCACGGTAAAAGTCTCTCCGAAAAGCAACTGAGAAACCTGCTCACTCCGGTGGCCCGCCTCGGCGCGAACCGGAATCACACTCAGGTGGCAGATGCCGTATCCCATGTTGTGTTGGTGATGCTTTGCTGGTGTAGAATTAAAGGCGCTCTAGGACAAGTGCCGATGCTCCACCGCCACCATTGCAAATGCCTGCAGCGCCATATCGGCCGTTGCGTTGCGCAAGTACGTGAAGTAGTGTAACAATAATGCGGGCACCTGATGCGCCAAGCGGATGTCCGATGGAAACTGCTCCTCCATTCACATTCACTTTTTCGGAATCCAGCTGCATCATGCGGTTGTTGGCTAGTGCAACTACAGAAAAGGCTTCGTTGATTTCGAAGTAGTCGATATCGTCCATGCTGAGTCCTGCTTTGGCGACCGCTTTAGGCAATGCCTTTGCGGGCGCAGTCGTGAACCATTCGGGAGCTTGCTGGGCATCGGCAAATGACAGGATTCGCGCGAGGGGTTTGAGTCCAAGCTTGTCGGCATGTTCACGGCTCATCAACACGAGCGCTGCGGCTCCATCGTTGAGCGTGCTGGCGTTGGCGGCCGTAACCGTGCCATCCTTCTGGAATACAGGGCGCAGTGAGGGGATTTTATTGAAGTCTACTTTGCGGTATTCTTCGTCTTCGCTGACCAACACCGGATCTTTGCCTTTCTGTGGAATGCTTACCGGCGCGATTTCCGCACTGTACAAACCCTTTGACCACGCATCCTGAGCACGTTTGTACGATTCGATGGCAAAAGCATCCTGGTCTTCGCGGCTTACCTTGCATTCGGTGGCGCAGAGTTCGGCTGCATTACCCATGTGGTAATCCTTGTACACGTCCCATAAGCCGTCTTTTACCAGTCCATCAAGCATCTGTGCATGGCCAAGGCGGTATCCATTTCTGGCTTTGTCGAGGTAATAGGGTACGGCACTCATGTTTTCCATTCCGCCGGCTACCACCACGTGGTTATCGCCGAGCATGATGGATTGTGCACCGAGCATTACAGCTTTCATTCCGGAAGCGCAAACCTTGTTAACCGTGGTTCCGGGAACGGTGTCGGGAATTCCTGCTCCGAGAGAGGCCTGGGTTACCGGTGCTTGTCCGGTTCCGGCCTGCAGCACGTGTCCCATGTAAACTTCGTTTACCTCTGTTGCGGCAACACCTGCCCGTTCAAGCGCAGCCTTAATGGCCGTTGCGCCCAACGCTGGGGCCGAAACACCCGATAAAGCACCTCCGAAGCTTCCTATTGGCGTACGGACAGCGGATACGATGACAACTTCTTTCATGATGAACTGATTTTCAGTCTGCGAAAGTACAGAAAAGGGGCTGCACCGGACCCTTTTGCCTACCTTTGACCCATGCATTCATTCCAAGACCTGGGCCTCGACGCTCGACTCGTGAAAGGCGTTGAAGCTCTGGGCTTTGTAACGCCAACTCCTATTCAGGCGCAAGCCATCCCCGCATTGGTCCAGGGGGGCAGAGACCTGGTCGGACTGGCCCAGACCGGTACCGGCAAAACCGCAGCCTTCGGACTGCCTCTCCTGCAACTGATCGATCTGCGCCAGGAATTCCCTCAGGTTCTTGTTTTGGCGCCCACCCGCGAATTGTGTGTGCAAATCCACAAAGACCTGGTCAGTTTTTCGACCCATTTGCAGGGATTTGAGGCTGTTGCCGTGTACGGAGGATCGAGTATCGTTGATCAGATCCGGAAAATCAAGCGGGGTGTTCATGTGGTAGTTGCTACTCCCGGACGTCTCATCGATTTGCTTGAACGCAAAGCGCTTGATCTTGGCAGGGTCAAAATCCTTGTCCTTGATGAGGCCGATGAAATGCTCAATATGGGATTCAAAGAGGATATCGACTTCATCCTCAAGAACACACCTGATGATCGTAACACCTGGCTTTTCTCGGCTACGATGCCCCGTGAAGTCAAGGCCATCAGCAAGCATTACATGCAGGATCCGGTGGAAATCACGACCGAATCCAATCAAAAGGGGAACGAAAACATTGAGCACTGCTACGCTGTGGTCAAGGCCAAGGACCGATATGCGGCATTGAAACGCTTTGTGGATGCCAATGTTGAAATATTCGGGATCATTTTTTGCCGTACCAAGATTGAAACACAGGAAGTGGCCGAGCACCTGATGCGTGATGGTTACAATGCCGATTCGCTCCACGGCGATTTGAGTCAGGCCCAGCGCGATAAAGTGATGTCCCGATACCGGGAGCGTACGCTGCAACTCCTTGTTGCTACTGATGTGGCCGCGCGTGGAATTGATGTGCGCGATGTGACCCACGTTATCCACTACAATTTACCCGATGAACTCGAGAATTACATGCACCGTAGCGGACGTACAGCCCGTGCCGGGAAGTCGGGCATGTCACTGGCTATCGTACACACCAAGGATATAGGTCGAATCCGTCAAATCGAACGTTCAACCGGTCGTCCTTTCAAGCAGGTTCAGGTCCCCAATGGTATGGAGGTGTGCGAGAAGCAACTGATGAAGCTCGTTAAGAAAGTACACGATGTGGAGGTGAATGAGGCCGAAATAGAGCCCTACCTGGAGCATATTTACGAAGAGTTGAAGGGACTCGACCGCGACGAACTCATCCACCGCTTCGTGTCCATTGAGTTCAATCGCTTCCTGGAATACTATAAGGGCGCAATGGATCTCAATGCGGAAGTCAGGGGTGTTCGCTCCGAATCGGCTGGCGGTCGCGCGTATGGCGACGTTCACAATCGCATGTTCATCAGCATTGGGGCCAAAGACGGATTGGATAAGGGTAAGTTACTTCGGTTTGTTTGTGATACAACCGGAGAAAAAGGCTCTTCGATCGGCCGTATAGATGTCCAGGGGGTATACTCTTTTGTGGACATTCTGCCCGACCGTATTGAAGATGTCATGCGTAAACTCAACGGAACCATGTTCAAAGACCGCAAGGTCCGCACCGAACTTACCGATACGCGCCCATCCAAGGGGAAGAAATCCTTCCGTGAGGACGCCCCTACCGACAAGCCATTTGCTCCACGAAAAAAAGAGTCCTACAAGAAACACGAATCCTCTTCAAAGGGATTCGCCCGTGATCCCTGGAAGGACGATAAGCCTGCTAAGAAAAAAGCACCTGCGCCCGCCACTGGTTCGGGTGGTAATCGCAAAGACAAGTTCAAGTCGCGTTGGTGAGGGTGTTGAATTAAACGTTCAGTTCCGTTATTTACTATATGCATCAGAGTATATTAATCATCGATTTCGGCTCACAGTTCACTCAGTTGATTGCGCGACGGGTCAGGGAACTGAATGTGTATTGTGAAATTCATCCCTTCAACCATGTGCCTGATGTCCACGAGGGCATTCGCGGCATCATCCTCAGCGGTGGTCCCGCATCGGTTCGCGACGAACAGGCCCCTGTTATCGATACGCTTGCTTTACGGGGAACGATACCGGTTCTGGGTGTTTGTTACGGAGCACAACTGATGGCCTTGCAGGCCGGTGGTAAAGTGCAGTCTTCCAAAACCCGCGAGTACGGACGTGCCATGCTTACGGTGAAAGATTCTGCTTCTGCTTTACTCGAAGGTGTTGCTTCCGAATCGCAGGTTTGGATGTCGCATTCGGATTCCATTACCGATGTGCCGGACCAATTCAAGGTGATTGCCAGTACCGACGACGTACGTGTTGCCGCATACCAGGTAGATGGAGAACAAACCTTTGGCATGCAGTTTCACCCCGAGGTGGTTCACAGTGTGGAAGGCAAGCAGTTGATCAGCAATTTTGTTTTGGGTGTGTGCGGTTGTAACGGCGACTGGACACCGGGTTCGTTCGTGGAAGAGACAGTGAATGCCCTGCGTGAACAGTTAAAAGACGACCAGGTTATTCTAGGCTTGAGTGGAGGGGTGGATTCAGGTGTAGCAGCGATGCTTTTACACCGAGCCATTGGCAGTAATCTGCATTGTGTTTTTGTAAACAACGGACTCCTCCGCAAAAACGAATACGAGCAGGTTCTTGAAACCTACAGGCACTTTGGACTCAACATACACGGAGTGGATGCTTCGCAGCGCTTTTATTCCGAACTAGCCGGCGTATCCGATCCCGAGACCAAACGAAAAATCATCGGCCGGGTATTCATCGAAGTATTTGATCAGCAGGCTCACGAAATCAAGGAGGTGAAGTGGCTTGCGCAAGGCACGATTTATCCCGATGTGATCGAGTCGGTTTCCGTCAAAGGGCCCTCTGCTACGATCAAATCGCACCACAATGTCGGTGGACTTCCCGACAAAATGAAGCTCAAAGTGGTTGAGCCGTTGCGTAGTCTTTTCAAAGACGAAGTCCGACTGGTTGGAAAGTCCCTTGGGATGCCGGATGAATTGTTGAACCGACATCCATTTCCGGGTCCCGGCTTGGGCATCCGCATTCTGGGTGATGTGACACTGGAAAAGGTTAGAATCATTCAGGAAGTCGATGCCATCTTCATCGATGGATTGAAGTCTCATGGCTTGTATGATCAGGTGTGGCAGGCGGGATCCATCCTCTTGCCCGTGCATTCGGTCGGTGTGATGGGCGATGAACGTACATACGAACAGGTTGTAGCGTTACGGGCAGTGAGTTCTACCGATGGGATGACAGCCGACTGGGTACACTTGCCTTACGCATTCCTTGGGCGAATCAGCAATGAAATCATCAACAAGGTCAAAGGAGTGAACAGGGTGGTGTACGACATCAGTTCTAAGCCACCTGCTACGATTGAGTGGGAATGATGAAAGGTGTTTTGTTGAGTATCCTGGCTGCGGGCGTGTTATCGCTATTTTCCGTAGTTGACTGTCGGGCGCAAGATGCAGATTCAACAGCCACTGGCGATACGCTTCATGTAATGATGTTGCTTCCTCTGCAGCTCGATCAGCTGGATGCATTGGATACCGTTGCTGCTGATAAGGCGCAAATCAATCCCGCATCACTTCCGGCGCTTCACGCGTATGAAAGCCTTTTGTTATTGGCTGATACGCTTTCGCAGCTTGGAATTCACCTTTTGATAGAGCCTGTTGATTTCGGTCGCGACAGCTTGGCGTCCATTACACGCTTGAATTCGCTATCGGCCACTGGGCAGGATATTGTGTTGTCGTTTTTACCATCTGCCTTCAATTCGTCCCTCACAAACGCATCTCTCCGCTGGAACAAGCCGGTGTATGTATTTCAATCCGCCAATCCCCAATTTCTCTGCCGCAGTTCGTTGATGCGGCTCATGGTTCCAAGTAATAGTACGCAGATTCAGCTATTTGCAACTTGGCTATTGAGCCGCTTTGCCGATGGGAATTTCATCACCATTACGCGCGAACAACGCCGCGAGAAAGACCTGGCCTCCCTGTTTGCACGGGTAGTGGACAGCATCAGTACCGATTCGGGACGCGTAGTCCGGTTCGTTCACACGGCCAAAACTTGGGATGGGCTCAAGGCTAAGCTGAAAAAACAGGGCAGTAATATCCTTTTTGTACCGACGTCCGACGAGTCCTTTTTGACCACACTGGTGAATGCACTCAGTGCGTACCGTAATGACTATTCGATCACGTTGTGCGGGTTACCCACCTGGGAAGGATTTGAAACCATCGATGTATCTGCACTTGACTCGTTGAATACCCATCTCTTCAGCGGAACCCATATCGATACTGAACAGGTTTCAAGTCTTGCATTCCGGAAAGCGTTCATCCAGGTGAACCATACAGACCCCTTATTGCAGGCGTATCTGGCCTGGGATGCGACGCTTGTCGCTTTGCGTGAGCAGTTGACTGACTTAC
>JAJTFW010000093.1 GCA_021299095.1 Sphingobacteriales bacterium
TCATTAATGATAAATCACGAGAGCAATATCGCCGATGAAATTGCTCTTGTAAATTCTAGAGATCTTGTAAACGCACGCGCTTTAGCCAACTCAGACCTTGCAAATTTTGCTGCAATGGCCAGTGCTCGTGCACTTGCGAATGCTCGTGCACTGGCTAACGCCCGCGCACTGGCTAATGGAACCACAGTAATTGATACTACTTTTCTGATTGATGTAGCGACTGCATCTGTATTCAATTATCAGGTAGATCCGTCTAATTCAACCTTGGTTAGTGCAAGAGCATTGGCCAATGCGCGAGCCTTAGCTAATGCTCGCGCTTTGGCCAATGGTACAGCAGTTGTGAATGCCCGAGCTCTAGCTAATGGATCTTCATTGGTAAATTCAGAGAACACTGGTACAGGAACCAATACTAGCAATGTCAATGTCGCTGTAATCATTGACTCAACAGATGTATACGCTCCACTTACTGATACACTAACTGAATTTAAAAGCCTTGGATTAATTACCGGTACATTTGCTGGCACCCATGCAATTGCTCCTGCGGCATTTCTATCGAATAACTACGATGTAACATATGGTCTTGGCACCCTGACTATCCTGCAGCGACCACTGCTTCTGAAAGCGGATTCGACTCAATCAACCTACGGAGGTCAAACCACATTCAACACCACTTTGCAGGGACTACAGTATCAGGACAACTTACAGGGCATTTCAACCGGAACCCCATCGACTACAGTCCTAAACAGTTCCGGAGCCAGCGTTCAACCCATTTACGCGGCGGGAACATATACCCTTATACCTGGAGGAATCAGTCTGATTCAACCCAGCGATTATATACTCCAGCCTGTAAATGGCAGCTTGATCGTTCAACCTGCCTTATTGACTGTTGCTGCAGACCTGAAGTTCATTTTCAGGAATGACCCCTTGCCTGCATTCACGTCTACCATCACCGGATTTATTCCGGGAGGTCAGAATACGATTGTTTCCGGACCGACGTACTCACTGAGTCCGACCAACTGCTGCACTCAAGCCGGCGTATATACCATCATACCGGCCAATCTGGTGCTAGCTGTTCCCGGAAACTACTCCATTTCTTACGTGGGCGGCCCGTTGTATGTCAACCCCAAAGGGCAAGGAGCGAAAAAAGTGGATGTGTCACTCCAATGCGTTGACACCATTGCCAACGATCCATCAGGGTTCATTTACCGGGCGCGCTTTCAGTGGGTAAATCCAAACAATACGCCCGTGTATATTCCATTGGGGCCTGACAATTTCTTCAGTGCACTGGGATCATATGTGGGCACACCACCCGTATTGTTCCCTCCTGGAAGCGGAGTATTCGAGATTCCGTTTGATGGACAAAAACTGACCTGGACACTGAAATCCTTCAATGGAAACCAGAAAACCTCAGTAGCAAGTGATGCCAGCTCAACCTCTAACAAATGTTCGGCTCATTTGAATAGGATATCAGCAAACATTGAGTCAAGTTCTACGGAAATCATATTATTCCCAAATCCTGCGTCGGATAAGGTAACCATCAAAATGACAGATATGAGTCTATCAGCTTTCACCTTAAGTGTTTACGACTCGTTTGGAAAACTACTAATCAGGAATGTCGTACAAAAAGTTAACCATACCGACGAATTTATTCTACCGGTTGAAAACTTACAAGCAGGCATGTATCTGATTGAAATTTATAACTCTGAAATAAGAGGTTCAGCGAAATTCTTTAAGTACTAGCTAAAAAAGAGGGGGCCTAGGCCCCCTCTTTTTTAATAAGTAATCAAAATAGGTATAATTTTACCCCATTAATCCATATTGCATTCCGCAGATTGGCTAGGAAAAAATTTAACCTCGTCCTCATTTTATTTGCCTTGTTGCTACACGGGACCATTTCTCATGTCAATGCTCAGGAGGAATGTGATTCTTTGAAATTGATTGAAAATTTGGACAAGAGTAAGGCGCTGTTTTCAAGTGACCCGGAGAAGTCGATTAAACAAACGAATTTCTTCCTAGAAAAAGCAAGGTCGTGTAATTTCAGAAGGGTATGTGCAATCGCACTTAAGAATATTGGGCTTGCTCACTACAATCAAGGTGACTACATAAGCGCACTTGACTATTGGAATAAATCACTTGATATTTTTACAGAGATCAATGATTTGGCAGGTGTTGCAAACATTCAAAACAATTTTGGCACAATTTACTTTAATCAAGGAGATGATGTAAATGCTTTAGATTATTACTTAAAAGCCCTAAAAACAGCAGAGACTATTAAAGATACGTTGAGAATTGTAACAACGTGTATCAATATAGGCGGTGTGTATTCAAACAAATCTGGCACTAAGAATAAATCTGTAGAGTTTTACTTGCGTGCATTGCCTCTGAGTGAGTTGATTAAAGACAACGAGGCGATTGGGACAGTATGCGTCAATATCGGTGAATATTACCTTGAAAAAGCGCTTTTAGATACTGCCCTGTACTACTTTAATAAATCATTAATAGCCTTTGAGGGTAGTGAGCATGTTCCTTATACTCTAATCAATATCGGAAAGGTTTATCTAAAACGAGGGGATTTCGATTCCGCCATACGTTTCCAAACAGAAGCCCTAAATCTTGCAACAGAGCTTGACTCAAAAAATGATGTTGCATTATCCTTGATTGGACTAGCCGAATCACTTGAAGCCAAAGGAGATTTCCAAAAAGCGCTTGAGTATTATACGAAAGCAAGAAAAATATCAATGGAAATTGGAGCGAATTATCAATTGAAAAGTTCATATCAAGGTCTTTCCAAAATAAATGCAGCGCTTGGAGATTACAAGAATGCATACGAAAACCAACTGCTTCTAATGGCAATCAAGGATACGATTTTCACATTAGACGCAGAAAAGAAAATCGGAACACTCCAATTCAGTTTTGATCTGTACAAAAAGGAGCAAGATTTGCTTGAAAAGCAGGAACAAATCCGACGCCAGAAACTTGTCCGTAACGGGTTCATCGGTGGATTTGCTGTTGTTTTATTGTTTGCCGGTGTGTTCCTGTCGCAGCGAAACCGCATCTCGAAGGAGAAAAAGCGAAGTGAAGAACTGCTGCTGAACATCCTGCCTGAGGAAACGGCAGAGGAACTTAAGGCGACTGGTCAGGCCAAGGCCAAGAGTTTCGAGTCGGTGTCGGTGATGTTCACCGACTTCAAGAACTTTACGCAGGCGAGCGAATTGTTATCGGCCGAACAGCTTGTAGAGGAGATCAACCGCTGTTACAGTGCGTTTGATACCATCATCACACGCTATGGTCTTCACCATGCTACCGATATTGTTGCCGCAGCGCTTGAACTTCAGGCCTTCATTGAAGAAAACAAACGCTTACGTATATCCGAAAATCTCCCGTTTTTTGAATTGAGGCTTGGTATCCACACCGGACCTGTGGTCGCAGGTGTGGTTGGTTCGAAGAAGTTCGCCTACGATATCTGGGGTGATACAGTGAACACTGCCTCGCGAATGGAAAGCAGCGGCGCAGTGGGTCGGGTGAATATCAGCGCAACTACCTACGAGTTGATCAAACACCGGTTCCGCTGCACTCCACGGGGAAAAATCGAAGCCAAGAACAAGGGCGAGATCGAGATGTTCTTTGTGGAAGGTCCGGCTGCGTAAGTCACAAGGATTTACCGGCAAGAACACTCAACTTTTTTTCTGCGCCTTTTTGATCGGTCCAAATGGTCCGTATTTGTGCTGCGTTTCTGAAAAGCCATCGCTGAAGGGGCCAAACGGATGATCAAAGGGCTTTTTGGAAATATCCGGCCAATCGCCACTGAGATCTTTAACGGGGCGCGGCTGCGAATTCACATAGGCTGCGATATCCCAAGCCTCTTCATCTGACAAGACGGGTTTGTCGTGCACCGCACCAAGAGGCATGTTTGCTTTCACATAGCCGGCAAAACGCGACAAACGATAAAGTCCGGCGCCGGTGTTGTAACTGTGGTCGCCCCACAAGGGTGGGTAGACGTACGCAAAACCATCGGCCTGGCGCTGACCTTGTCCATCGGAACCGTGACAACTCACACAGTGCTTTGCGAATGCAACCCTGCCACGATCGGGATCGGCTGCGCGGTTCAACCAGGAAACATCCACCAAGCCTGCACCTGCGGGCACAGTACGCGTGGGGACTTCTGATCCCACCCACTCAATGTAAGCGACCAAGGCGTTCATTTCCGTGCACGATGTATCCAGGGCCTTCCCGTTGAGGCTGCGCTGAATACAATCGTTTACGCGCCTCGCCACCGTTTCGATAGAACCGGAACGAGGCCGGAACTTGGGATATGTTGAAGCGACTGCGCTGTAGTTATTTCCGAAGTACCTTGTTCCTGCATCGAGGTGGCAATTCTGACAGTTCATGCCGTTGGTGGTCTTCATCACGGTCCCTTCCGGTCCGAGAAAATAGGCGGTGTTGGACACGAGCTTGTGGCCATAACGAACCAACTCACTGGCACGGGAGAGATCCGGTGCAGTCCATGGGCCGGTAGGTGATTTGTTTTCAGCCCGGATCGTATCCCGATTTTCTTCCGCAACCCGCGACTTCAGCAATTCACTGATGCGATCAAAACCAACGGATGCGGATAGGAGAAAAACAAAAAGACTGAGCACCAGTAAGAGGCAAGTCCAGGCCAGGGCACGGCTTACCGCTACCAATGCGCGGAAATGCATCTGAGACTTTCCCTTTTGGTCCTCGCTCATCGGAATTCGTAGGTTGTCCCTTGTAATTGGGTCAGCAAAGTAGCAGGGGCATCCGTTGCAGTAGCACGCCCCTCAGTCCGTGGCGATACGGTCTTCTTTTCCCTGAGATACTCTTCAATAACGACATGCATCGTTATACCGAGTCTTTGAGGAGCCTTCACTTTTTCAAACCTGCACAGGGTATCGTCGGGGTCGCCTTCGCGCTCACAAGCCACAATGCTGTACTCGCGGGCTATATCCAACGCTTTTCCTTTAATAACAACGGATTGCACACGCTTTCCGGTCGGATTCGCAATGGTGAATACCACCTTCATTCCCGCAAAGCGTACAAACCATCCGCCAAAGCGCTTCGCCGGGTTCGGATCGAAGGCGTTTTGCAATTCCTTTTCGAGCCAGTCGAGAATCTGCTGACCTGTAACCTTTGCGGTCTTGGCTTCGCTGTCGACAGGTAGCATGTTCCAAAGAAACTCCTTGGTTATTGCTGCCTTACCCGTACCGGAATCCGTATTGAGTGGCTGGCAAAACCGGAAGCCATTGCTGAGCGCGATATCGGGCTTGAACTTCCACATCATGGCATCGGTCA
>JAJTFW010000009.1 GCA_021299095.1 Sphingobacteriales bacterium
TTTTTTGAGTGCGTTAGCCTCAATTCTAAAAGATTATATAATTCATGGGTACTTCGCTGCTTTGTTCCTGCACTTCACCCCACTAATTTAGCTTGAGATATTCAGTAAAGTAGAAATCAAAATCAAAATCCTATTTTGAATCGGGTGTGAATTGACTTCCCGAAAAAAATATTCAAATAAAGGCACTACCTGTCTGCTATTCTTCAGGATCAGAAGCCGCTCTTTTGGTAATTGATTACAACGCTACCGCCACCTGCGCACCCAGCTTCGCATTATTCTTCACCAGCGCAATATTCGCATCGAGGCTTTCTCCACCTGTGCGTACGGCCAGGTAGCGCAATAGGAATGGCGTGATCTCTTTCCCCTTCACACCCTGCTGTTCCGCTGCAGTAAGCGCCGCCCGGATATGTTCTTCCATCTGATCGTAAGGAACTTCGTAAGCCGCCGGTACAGGATTTCCAATCAAAACCGCACCTTCCAGTCCCAGATCCCACTTGTGTCGCAACATGGCTGCAATTGCTGGGGCATCATCGAGGCGTAACGGTGATGTATGTCCGCTTTTACGGGAATAAAAACTTGGGAAATCGTCGCTGCCAAAAGTAACTACAGGTACGCCCAGTGTTTCAAGCACCTCCAGGGTGAGTCCGATGTCGAGAATGGATTTAACCCCGGCAGATACAACGGCTACATTGGTCCGTGACATTTCTGTGAGGTCTGCGCTGATGTCCATGTTGTGTTCTGCGCCCCGGTGTACACCGCCGATACCGCCGGTGACGAACACACGTATTCCGGCCAGAGCGGCAATCCGCATGGTTGCGGCAACTGTAGTTGCCCCATGCAGTCCACGTGAAATCACATACGGAAGATCGCGTAGGCTAACTTTCCAAACCGACTTGCTGTTGCCCAACAGGTCAAGCTGCTGGTTGTCCAACCCCACGTGGATCTTGCCGTCGAGCAAGGCAATTGTTGCAGGAACCGCTCCCTGATCTCGAACAATCTGTTCTACCTCGCGCGCCGTCTCGACGTTTTTCGGCCAGGGCATGCCATGGGCTATGATGGTAGACTCAAGCGCAACCACCGCCTGACCGGATTGCATGGCCAGTTGGACTTCTTCAGAGAGGTGTAAAGCAGGATGCATCAGTTCAGGTGTTGTGTAATCAGTTCAACAGATAAATCGGGTCGTACAGCGCCGTTCACTTCCAGCAAGCATGCGGCTGCAGCGTGTCCGTAGCGCACACAGTCGTGCGGTTCCTTGCCCGACAACCAGGCGTATATCCAGCCCGCCAGTGAGGCATCACCTGCGCCATTCACATCGAGCACTTGCACCTTAGGTGCCGGTAAGGCCACAATCCGTTCACCATCGGAGAACAAAGAGCCCTCGGCACCACGACTCAGCCAAACATGGCGGAAGCCCTGCGCGTGCAAGTGCGTGATTTTTTCTTCCGGTGTTACGTGGTTGTCCTGCTCGAACACAGCCAACTCTTCGCGATTCGGTTTCACCAAGAACAAGGCGCCTGGTAAGGCATCTTTCAATCTCCGTGCTTTGGGAATCGATACAGTTTCAACGATTAGCGGTACATCGCAACCGTTACATAGGGAAATCAGTTCGCGCAGCGTATTTGTGCTGAGATTGCAATCGGCAACCACCAGGGAAGCATTGCAGATTATTTGGCGGCGTTTATCCAGGAAAGCCGAATTGAGTAAGCTGTCTGTTTCAGAGGTTACAGCACCGATGGTCAGGTCGCCGGCTGGTGAATTAATGGATGCGAAAGTCCCGGTTGGTACATTACTACGCATGACACTTTCGGTTCCGATGCCTGCGCTGCGGCACTGCTCAAGAAGCCAGTCGCCATCTGAGTCACGGCCCACCACTGTGAGCAATTCGGCGGGGACTCCCAGCAAAGCGAGGTGATGTGCGATGTTACGCACCACACCGCCCGGACTGCGGGTAATGGTGGCTGGGTTCGACGTATGAAGGATGGGTTCCTGCTCGCAACGCAATGTGATATCGACCAGCGATGCACCGATGCAGACAACGGGTTTGTTATTCATATTGAGGGTGTGCTCAAAGATCGTATTTAGGATTTACCAATCGCCCAGCAGCGACATCATGCGGTGGTTGATGAACAGGGATTCTTTCCATTGCACTTCGCGTTGCACAAATCCCGCTTTCACCAGCTCGCGTAAATACTTGGATGCGGTGATCCGCGATACATCCATGCGTTGCATAACGTGTTCAATACGGCAATAGGGTTGCTCGAACAGCAGGTCGGCCAACTCGCGTGAATACAATTTTGGTGTAGCCTGCTTCATTTCATCGTGTGTGCGATGAAGAAGTTGATTGATGTCTTGGATCTTCTGGATGGTTTCACGGCTCGACTGCTCTACCGCATCCAGCATGTATATGATCCAGGGCTCCCAGTTGCCTTGGGTGCGAACCGCTTGCAGGTGATGGTAATAGTCGTTTTTGTTCCGGACGATATAGCCGCTCATGTACAACACGGGCGCATCAAGCAAACCGTGCAACAACAGAAACAGCAGATTTAGGATACGACCTGTTCGTCCATTGCCATCGTAAAACGGGTGAATGCTTTCGAACTGGTGATGCAAAACCGCCATGCGAATCAATGGACAAAGACTGTCTTTTGAGTTGTAGTGTTCATCGTAATTCTGAAGCAGGGCGTTCATCACCTCGGTATCGTCCGGAGGAGTATACACCGGTTCGCCGGTGGCGGCATTCAACAAACGCGTTCCGGGTAATTTTCGGATGCCTGCATCATTCATCTCCATCACTTTCTGGATGTCGGCTACAATCCGCATGTGCAGAAATCCTTTGTCCTCGATGAACGATAAACCGTGTTTCACCGCTTCCCGGTAACGCAAAACCTCCCAGGTCGCCGCATCCGGGTCCTTTCCCTTCAGGTTCAGGGATCTGTACAGTTTGTCGTGGGTGGTAACGATGTTTTCAATGGCCGAACTGGCTTTCGCCTCCCGCAGAATCACGGCATTCAGAAGGATATTCGGGTTGCGCAGGGTGTGTGAAATTCCCTTCAGTTCGGCCAATGCGGCCGTGGCCTGCAGTGATTTCCGCAGGGTGTTCAGCGTTTCAACCGCAGCGCGTTCCACCGGCAATGGAGGTAGGCTGTTGAACGGAACGGTCGGATTAAATCTCAGCCGGGTTTCCACTTCACCTCATTTATCATACAAAGGTATTTATATTATTTATGCATGACATCTCTTTTTTCTTAATCAAATGCTAATCAAACGATTATCATGCAAACAAATTATCATAATCAGAACATGATAACCGTCTCATGTAAAGTTATTTATCATGACAGGCTTATCATGTATAGATAAATGGAAAATATATACATGAAATGGGCTGCCGCTCCTGGCCATGTCGCGGGTTAAGCGTAGGCCCTGGGTAAAAAGAGGGCTTGCAAACCGGCGAAATACCAACTTTCTCAGTGTAGAATTGTTCTAAACAAGTCTGCAAGCCCTACTTTTGCACCTGAGAAACATCATGATAACCGTAACCGATAAAGCAAAGGAAAAGGCACTGGAACTGATCCGTGCCGAAAACCGACCGGACGATTCGTTCATTCGCGTGGGTGTACAGGGCGGAGGATGCTCTGGATTGTCATACCTACTCGAATTTGACCATGTGATGAAAGCCGACGATAAGGTGTTCGAGGACAAGGGCATCCGGATTGTTTGCGACAAGAAAAGTTTCCTTTACCTGGTGGGTACCCAACTCGATTTTTCGGACGGGCTTAACGGGAAGGGATTTGAGTTTAATAACCCCAATGCCACGAGGACCTGCGGTTGCGGCGAGTCCTTTGCTGTTTGATTATTCCTGCACCGCGAACAACCTGAACGAAGCGCCATGTCAGATGACCTGAAGATACTGGATGATGTGACCAACTCCGATTACAAATGGGGGTTTGTCAGTAACATCGAGAGTGAAAATGCGCCCAAGGGGCTCAACGAAGACATTGTCCGTTATATATCGGCCAAGAAGAATGAGCCGGAGTGGCTGCTGGAATGGAGGCTGAAGGCTTTTCGCCATTGGCAGGGGATGACGGAACCCAAGTGGCCGAACGTACAGTACGCTGAAATCGATTTTCAGGATATCATTTATTACTCCGCTCCCAAGAAGAATGTGACGCTGAATAGTCTCGATGAACTGGATCCGGAAATCAAGGCCACATTCGATAAGCTGGGTATTTCACTCGATGAGCAAAAGCGCCTTGCCGGTGTAGCCGTTGACGCTGTTATCGACAGTGTATCCGTTAAGACCACGTTCCGCGAGACCCTCGCTGAAATGGGCATTATTTTTTGTTCCTTCAGTGAAGCCGTGCATGAGCATCCTGACCTGGTGCGCAAATACCTGGGCTCGGTGGTTCCCTACACCGATAATTTCTATTCGGCACTAAACAGCGCTGTATTCAGCGATGGTTCGTTTTGCTACATCCCCAAAGGCGTTCGTTGTCCGATGGAACTTAGCACCTATTTCCGCATCAACAGCGCAGGAACGGGCCAGTTCGAACGCACCTTGATCATCGCCGACGAGGGTGCATACGTAAGTTATCTCGAAGGTTGCACCGCTCCGATGCGTGACGAAAACCAATTGCATGCCGCAGTGGTCGAAATCGTATCGCATACCGACGCGAACGTGAAATACAGTACGGTGCAGAATTGGTATCCCGGTGACAAGGATGGCAAAGGTGGTATCTACAATTTCGTGACGAAACGCGGTATTTGTCTGGGCGACCGTTCACGGATTTCTTGGACTCAGGTGGAGACGGGTTCGGCAGTGACCTGGAAATATCCGAGCGTGATCCTGAAAGGGGATCATTCCATCGGTGAATTCTACTCAGTTGCTGTAACGAACAACATGCAGCAGGCCGATACCGGAACCAAAATGATCCACATCGGCCGCAACACGCGCAGCACCATTGTGTCCAAAGGCATTTCCTGCGGCCGCAGCCAGAACTCGTATCGCGGATTGGTTCGGATCGGTAAAAAAGCCGAGCATGCGCGTAATTTCTCCCAATGTGATTCGCTGCTGATCGGCGACAAGTGCGGTGCGCATACTTTCCCCTACCTGGAGGTAGCCAATAAAACAGCACGCGTCGAACATGAAGCAACCACCAGCAAGGTGGGTGAGGACCAGATCTTCTATTGCAACCAACGTGGAATCTCTACCGAAGATGCAGTGAACCTGATTGTGAACGGCTATTGCAAGGAGGTCTTCAATCAGCTTCCGATGGAGTTCGCTGTGGAGGCGCAAAAATTGTTGGCCATTTCCCTCGAGGGCTCGGTCGGCTAACGGTATCAAATGGCGTCGGCCTGAGCTGGCGCATTCAATTCAACGCATAAACTACTTGCAATCATGTTATCGATAAAAAACCTGCAGGCCTCGGTCGAAGGCAAACAGATTCTGAATGGACTCAACCTGGAAATCGGTCAGGGCGAAGTTCACGCCATCATGGGACCGAATGGTTCAGGAAAGAGCACATTGGCCTCCGTATTGGCCGGTCGTGAAGATTACGAAGTGACCGGTGGTAGTGTGACTTTTCTGGGTCAGGATTTGCTCGACGCTTCTCCCGAGGATCGTGCGCGTGCCGGACTCTTTCTCGCTTTCCAGTATCCGGTGGAGATTCCCGGTGTAAGCAATGCGAATTTCCTGAAAACCGCAGTGAATGAAGTTCGGAAATCACGGGGTCAGGAGATTCTTGATTCCAAGGATTTTTTGAAACTCATGAACGAAAAGATGAAGCTGGTCGAGATGGACAAAGCGATGACCCAACGTTCGGTCAACGAAGGATTCAGCGGCGGAGAGAAGAAGCGGAATGAGATTTTTCAGATGGCCATGCTGGAGCCACGGTTGGCTGTACTCGATGAAACCGACTCGGGTCTAGATATCGACGCCCTGCGCATCGTATCTCATGGCGTAAATGCCCTGAGATCGAAGGAGCGCTCCTTCGTAGTCATTACACACTACCAGCGTTTATTGGATTACATTGTGCCCGATTTTGTGCACGTCCTCTACAAAGGTCGTATTGTCAAGTCGGGAACCCGCGAATTGGCCCTTGAGCTTGAGGCCAAGGGATACGACTGGATCAAAGACGAAACGACTGTCAATGCCTGAAGCCATGAGCAAGAACGGTCAGCACCATCCAGCACCCCGACCTTTTCTCGAAGCAGCCGAAACCTTGGTGCGCCGCGATGAAGGTTCGATGCCGCGGGTAGCCGATATCCGCCGAAAAGCACTTAGCCAATTCGAGCAGTCGGGAATCCCCAGCACCCGCCACGAGGAATGGAAATACCTCGATTTGTCGCCCCTTACAACCACTGATTTCCGTACGGCTACGCCCGACGATATCCGTAAGCTCAGCAAAGCGGATGCGGACGCTCTTCGACACGATGGTGTTGATGCCTGTTTGCTCTTGGTTGAAAACGGAAGCCTGAATCGGGATGCTTCCGACCTGAAGTCTGTTCCTGCCGGTGTACGCATCGGCTCTTTGGCCGAACTGGGTACGGAGCCGGCGGTGATTGATCATTTGTTCAGTCTCGCTGACACACACACAGAGGCACTTGTTGCACTCAACACGATGTTGAGTTATGATCCACTCATCATTCTGGTTGAAGCGAATGCTCAGGTTGAGACCGTTTTGCATGTGGCCTTTGCTGCGGTTCCTGAATCATCACCATTGAATGTGTGTACCCGATTATTGGTTGTAGCTGCAACCGGCGCATCGTGTACGCTCATCGAATCATACCACACCATCGGCGAGGGTGCTTCCACCCTGACCAATGCCGTGACTGAAACCGTGGTGGGATCCGGTGCCCGTGTGCATCATATCAAGGTGCAGCATGAGAATTCACTCGCACGAAACATATCGTACCACAAGGTTCACATGGCAGGGGATAGCTACCAGCATCTCACAACTTTGACCTTGGGTGGTGCATTGGTGCGAAACACACTGAATCTACGTCTCGATGGGCAGCAGATCAATACTTATCTGAATGGGCTTTATGTGCTCGATGGCGATCAAGTTGTGGACAACCATACGCTGGTCGATCATGCACAACCCAACTGCTACAGCAGTGAACTCTATAAGGGAATCATTTCCGGACGTGCACAGGGTATCTTCAACGGGAAGATCTGGGTCAGGCCCGATGCACAGAAAACCAATGCCTATCAAAGCAACAAGAATATCCTGTTGAGTGATGAAGCATCCATGAACACCAAGCCACAGCTGGAGATTTATGCCGATGATGTGAAGTGTAGTCATGGTGCAACCACCGGACAACTCGACGAAGAGAGTCTCTTTTACCTACGTGCACGTGGTATAGGTGAGGCTACGGCACGTGCCCTTCTCAATCAGGCCTTTGCTGCTGACGTCATTGCGCAGGTGGAACATCCCGGAATACGTGAAGCCCTGCTTCAAGTGCTCGACAGGAAATTAAGTAATCTGCAGTCTTGAGCCTGCTATAACGGTTCCGTACATACGCAATACAATGAACGCCTTCGATCCGGGCCGCATCCGCGCCGATTTTCCGATCCTGTCCGAGCGTCCCTACGGGAAGCCGCTGATTTATTTCGATAATGCGGCTTCTTCCCAGAAACCCAAGTCGGTCATCGATGCGATAACGGAATACTACTCCCACAGCAACGCCAATATCCACCGTGGAGTCCATTACCTTTCACAAAAGGCTTCGGAAGCATACGATGCCGTGCGCGTTGCACTGAAGGATTTCCTGAATGCTCCATCGGAGGATGAAATCGTATTCGTACGTGGAACCACGGAGGCGGTGAATCTGGTTGCCGCGACCTTCGGGCGTACACACGTTCAAGCCGGTGATGAAGTGCTGATTAGTGCCATGGAACACCACAGCAACATCGTCCCCTGGCAGATGCTTTGCGAAGAGAAAGGTGCCAAACTTCGGGTGATACCGATTGATGATCATGGACAGCTACGCCTTGATCAGGTTGACAACCTGATTACAGAACGCACCCGGATTGTTTCCTTGGTTCATGTATCAAATTCCTTGGGAACCATAAATCCGGTGAAAGAGGTGATTCGCCTAGCTCATGCGAAAGGAGTTCCTGTATTTGTCGATGGAGCACAAAGCACTGCTCATTTCCAGGTCGATGTGCAGGATTTGGATGCCGACTTCTTTGCTTTTAGCGGACACAAGATTCTGGGTCCAACCGGAATCGGTGTTCTTTATGGTAAACGCGCACTGCTCGAAAGCATGCCACCTTACCAGGGTGGAGGAGAAATGATCCGCTCGGTGAGTTTTGAGCGGACTACCTACAACGATATTCCCTTGCGGTTCGAAGCCGGAACCCCCAACATCGCCGGAGTGATTGCCTTGGGCGAAGCCCTGCGGTATTGGGAGTCCATTGATCGCGATACTGCAGTCCAATGGGAAAACACCTTGCTTGCTCATGCCACGGTTGCCTTGCAGGGTATTTCGGGCGTACAGCTGATTGGAACCGCAGCTGAAAAAGCAAGTGTATTGTCTTTCGTAATTGACGAAGTCAATGCGCTTGACGCAGGCATGTATCTGGATACGAAAGGAATCGCAGTGCGTACCGGTCACCATTGCACAGAGCCTGTGATGCATCGCTTCGGTATACCGGGTACGATCCGTGCTTCGTTCATGTTTTACAATACGCTAGAGGAGATTGATGAATTCGTAAACCACTTGCACGGTGCAATCCGGCTGCTTCGTCCCCTAAACGCCTGAGCATGGAAGCCATCGAACAGGAAATCATCGACGATTTCGCCCTCTTCGACACCTGGGAGGACAAATACCAGTATATCATTGAACTGGGTCAAAAACTGCCAGTCTTCAATCCTGAATTCAAAACCGACGATTACCGAATTAAAGGCTGTCAGAGCTCAGTTTGGCTCGATGCCAGTTACAGCGATGGCCGTATTGTTTTTTACGCCGATAGCGATTCTACTTTTGTGAAGGGTGAAATCGCTCTGCTAATGAAGGTGTTGTCAGGCCGTACACCCCAGGAAATACTGGATGCGAAACTGGAGTTCATCGATTCCATCGGATTACGTCAGCACATGGCCGTTACCCGAGCCAACGGACTGAATGCGATGGTGAAGCAGATGAAAGCGTATGCACTAGCACATTCCGCAAATTGAAACACAGCCCATGACCGAGAACGATACATTGCCCGAAATCAAATCGCTGCGCGATCGTGTAGTTGACGTGCTAAAGACTTGTTACGATCCTGAGATTCCGGTCGACATCTGGGAATTGGGTCTCATTTACGAGATCAACATCAACGACGGGAACGATGTACACATCCGCATGACGCTCACCTCGCCGGCCTGTCCGGTCGCCGAAACCTTGCCTCCTGATGTTGAGCAGAAAGTGCGTGATATGCCCGATGTAAACAGCGCCAAAGTCGAAATCACGTTTGAGCCACCTTGGGAGAAAAGCATGATGAGCGAAGAAGCCCGGCTTGAACTCGGGATGTGGTGATGTACACAATGGAAACCCAAGCTGAACGCTGATGTCGGATATCGTTAACAAGGTCGCTCAAAGCGGATTGGTCACCATCGACCTCGAGGACTTGTACCCCGAAGGTGAACGCATACTGTTCGATATTTCACACCTCCTCATTGAAGGCTTATTGTTGCGCGAAAAGGATTTTCGTGAATTTATAGCACAACACGACTGGATTGCATATTCAGCAAAGCACGTGGCTTTGTATTGCTCAACAGACGCCATCATACCACGATGGGCCTGGATGCTGCTTACCAACGCACTTGCTCCTTTCGCAAAGACCATCGTAGTGGGTGATCTTGAATCGCTCGAATCGCATCTGTACATGGAAGTACTCCGAAGCATTAATTCCGAGGAGTATCGTGATCAGCGGGTGGTGATCAAGGGTTGCAGCAACAAACCGGTTCCAGCGCAGGCTTATGCCCGCTTGACTGAAATACTACGGCCTGTCGTTAAAAGCATACTCTACGGAGAGCCCTGCAGTACTGTACCGGTGTACAAGCGGAGTTCCTGAAGCCACTTCCCTGATTTCGTACATTCGCCCGGTTCACCCCACACGCTATAATGGCATCACAACTCGATCAGATCCGCACCCCTATTCGGGCTGAAATGGATGCCTTCGAACCCCGGTTCCGGGAGGCGATGCGTAGTACCGTGCCGCTGCTGGACCGGATCATGACCTATATCGTGAAACGTAAAGGCAAGCAGATGCGTCCGATGTTTGTCTTTTTTTCATCAGGACTATGCGGCGGTATCAGCGATAGCAGTTTTCGTGCAGCATCGCTCATCGAACTGCTCCATACAGCCACACTCGTTCACGACGATGTAGTGGACGATAGCAACCTTCGCCGCGGTTTCTTTTCGATTAATGCACTTTGGAAAAATAAGATTGCAGTTCTTGCCGGTGATTATCTGCTTTCCCGCGGACTCCTGCTCGCCGTAGAGCACCGCGAATTCGAATTGCTGAGTATCGTTTCCGACGCAGTACGTAAGATGAGCGAAGGCGAGTTACTCCAGATTGAAAAAGCACGTCGGCTGGATATTACCGAAGAGGTCTATTTTGAAATCATCTCAGCAAAAACAGCTTCCCTCATTGCATCGTGTTGTGCTACCGGAGCGAGTGCCGCAGGTGCGGACGCTGAAACGGTAACGCGCATGCATGATTTCGGTCTTGCGGTGGGAATTGCCTTCCAGATCAAGGACGACCTTCTCGATTTTGACGATTCGGTAAAAACGGGAAAGCCTCGTGGTGGCGACATCAAGGAACACAAACTCACATTGCCGCTTATTCATGCATTGGGAAAGGTGGATGCAGAGCAAAAGCGGTTTATCATCAATACGGTAAAGAATCATTCGGATGACGACGCCAGGGTGTCCCGTGTCATGGACCTGATTCAAACATCCGGAGGCATCAACTATGCCCGGCAGCAGATGGAATCCTACCGGAAAAAGGCATTTACGCTGCTGGAGAACTTTCCCGATTCCCCCTACAAGGAAGGTCTTATCCACCTGGTCCAATTTACGACCGACCGCAGTCATTGATTTAACTGTTTTCAGTGCCTGACAGGTAGTGAAGCCCGATTCCAGCAGTTATCTTTACGCATAGATCATGATCAGCAATACCACCAAGGAGCAGATTCTGGATTCCGCCCGCATAGAAGAGGTGGTGGGTGATTTCGTGGTCTTGCGAAAGCGCGGTGCGAATTTGTTGGGACTCTGTCCCTTTCACAACGAACGTACCCCCTCATTCACGGTTTCTCCCGCGAAGGGGTTTTTCAAGTGTTTCGGATGCGGTAAGGCCGGCGATTCGGCCACCTTTGTCATGGAGCACGAGCACCTCACATTTCCTGAGGCGCTGCGATGGCTTGCTACAAAGTACAACATCACAATCGAGGAGGAGGCTCCATCTGCCGAACAGGCTGAACAGGACTCCTTGCGCGAGAACCTGTTCACCGTAACCGGCTTTGCCCAGGATTTTTTCGAAGACGCACTCTGGAACAGCGATGAAGGACGTTCGGTTGGTCTTTCCTATTTCCGCGAACGTGGTTTCAGTGACCAAACCATCCGAAAGTTCAAACTCGGTTATGCATTCGAAAAGTGGGATGCATTGACGGCTGCCGCATCAGAACGCGGTTTTCAACCGGAATTGCTGGAGAAAACCGGACTCACCATAGCTCAGGAAAACCGTCGGTACGATCGGTTCAGGGCGCGCGTGGTTTTCCCGATACACAACCTGACCGGAAGGCCTGTAGGTTTCGGTGCCAGGATTCTGAAATCCGACCCCAAGAGCCCGAAGTACTTGAACTCTCCCGAAACGGAGATTTACTTCAAGAGTAAAAACCTATATGGTATCGCACATGCCAAGAAGGCGATTATTGCATTGGATGCCTGTTACCTCGTTGAGGGGTATACAGATGTGGTATCCCTGCACCAGGCGGGTGTCGAAAATGTGGTGGCCTCCAGTGGAACCGCACTCACGGTAGAGCAAATCCGCCTGATTGGACGCTATACCCGGAACATTACGGTGCTGTATGATGGCGACCCCGCAGGGATAAAGGCCTCCCTGCGTGGCATTGATCTCATTCTGGAAGAAGGAATGAATGTTCGTGTGGTCCTGTTCCCCGATGGCGATGATCCCGATTCATTTTCAAAGCGTGTGGATCAGGTTGAGCTGAAACGCTTCCTGGACGCAGAAGCGGTCGATTTTATCAGTTTTAAAACACGGTTGTTGCTAGGCGATGCCGCGGGAGATCCGATTAAACGTGCAGCATTGATACGTGATATCGTTTCGACCATCGCAAAGGTTCCTGATGCCATCACACGTGCTTCGTATATCCGTCATACTGCTGTCCTTATGGAGATGGCCGAGAACGTATTGCTCGGCGAACTCAATAAGTTATTACGGAGCAAGGCCACAAGTCGCCCTACCGATCCGGGCGCAGTACCTGGGCCATCACAAGATGGTGTCGAATCCGGTGGCCCCGAAGATCCGGGTGCCGAAGAGCAGACTGTAGATGAGTTCGATGCCATCACCCAGGAAGAGGAGATTATCCGGATCCTGTTGTTGTATGCCGATCATGAAATTATGGTCCCGGATGCTGAAACAGATAGAACCGATGGACCCCAAGTGCGTATCCGTGACTTCATCGTTTCCGAATTGCGTTTCGATGATATCCGGTTTATGAATCCGGTATATGCAGGAATCCTCGCGGAGTTTGCGGCGCTATCCGACAACGCGCTTGGGTATGATCAGCAACGCTTCTTACAAGTTCTTGATCCGGAGATACGCCAAACAGCTATTAGTCTGATGACACCTACACATCAGCTGGCCGATTGGTCACGCCATAAGATTGATGTCAAGACCGAAGAACAGCAACTCCACAAGGCTGTGATCGATCCGGTGGCCTACATCAAGAAAAAGCAGATCATCCGTATCAAGGCGAATAAGTTTCTCGAGCTCAAGACACTTTCGGAAGCAGGTATCTCATCCGACCATTTGCTGGAGGAATTGCGAGAATTGAATAATCTGCAGATGTATTACAACCGATTGACGAATACCGTCATTCAGAAGTGATTCGGCTGGTGTAGCACTCGTACCGATTTCCAACTACCATCAACGGGGCGAATCAGAAGTAAGCCCGGAGGAAGTCCCGCGAGATCTATCAACCCTTGGCTTGTGTTCGTAAAAGAAACAACTCGTCCTTCCGGTAATAGGATTTCCACCTGCACAGCATCGCGTACATCGGTCAATCGGATAAACCGACCCGATGGATTCGGATAGGCACGGACAGACGCACTTGTTTCTTGCAACACGGCAATTCCAGTTGTGGTCTGCGTATCCAAAATATATAGCCCCGCAGTCTGCGTGCCAATCCAGATACGTCCAGCACTGTCTCTCGCCAGGCATTGTACCGTAATGTCATCCAGTGGCGAGTTGGTACTGTCGGAGTAGCTGAAACTTGAACCGGATTTCCGGATCAGTCCTTTGTTCAAACTGCCAATCCACGCATCCTGCATACTATCGGCCAGTATGCAGGTGAGTCCGCTGGTGGGGATATTGGATGAAACCAAATTGTAGGTGAACCAGCCGAAGGGATTCAGTTTTACAATGAGGCCATTTGCAGGTGATACGAATAGTATATTCCCCGCTGCATCTTGGTCAATCCCTAAAACGGTGTTGTCGGAAATACCGGAGTTTTGGATGGTGAAGGAGGTTAATGTGGTGTCATTGACTACGCGCAGAGCTCCTCCGTTTACTGTTCCCGCCCAAAGTTCATTGTTCACGGTGTCGTGGTGCAGGCAGGCAATGTTGTTCGAGCCCAGGACACTGTTCCACATGGTGTAGATAGTCCAGTTGCCCACGCTATCGATTCGTACGAGTCCGGCAGTTGTACCTAACCACAAGCTACCTGATGGTCCTTTTGAAAGTGACCGAACGTAGTCATCTGGTAAGGATGAGTTCGATGTGTTCAGATTCGTCCATGCGGTATCGTTGTAGGTATATAAACCCGCACTGAACGTTCCGATGAACTTGGTGTTATCAGTTCCGATGCACAAGCTCCGGATATCGTTGCTGGCAAGTGGTGAATTGGTGCTATTGAAAACGGTCCATGCGCCATTCGAGAATCGTGCAAGTCCGAAATCGGTGCCAATCCAGGCAGTTCCATCGGATTCAAAAGCAATGCAACGCACTGACGGAAAGGGTAGCGGGGAATTGGTATCTGTATACTGTGTCCAGTTCTGTGCGAAGCTTGATCCACCAATGCAAACGGCTAACATGAATATAATTACGGCGCGAAACATGGTGTTGGTGTATGGAGCGAAAATACAAAGCCGCCCGGTGATTCCGGACGGCCTTGTGTGTGTTTTATGGAGAATTGGATTATTCTACGATAAGTCTTTTTGATTGTACTTCACCTGCAAGTCTCAGACTTACAATATATACTCCTCGGTGGAATTTGCGCAGGTCAATGTTCAGCGTATTGATACCCTGTTCTGCAGTCGTCTGTCCTGAGTAGATCTCCTGACCTATGACGTTGATGATGGTGATCTGAGCACTTTCTCCTTCGTTGGCATTGTAACGGAGTTCAACCTGCTCGGTTGCCGGGTTGGGGATGAGGCTGAGTTCCATTGGTAGGCTAGATCCATCGGTTATGCGCGGACAGGTTGTCAGGGTGATTGACTTCCGCTGGTAGCTGCTGGTTCCGCAGGCATTGGAAGCAGCGACACGTACATAACCGCTGGCAGCACTGAGGGAGAAGTTGATGCTAACGGATGCACTTCCTTGTCCACTTGCGAATGTAGCTCCACTAGGTGCCGTCCAGTTGTGCGATGTAGCTCCATAAACGGGGGTAACAGAAAATGCAACCCCAGCTGCACCTTTGCAGATAGTCGATGGACCATTGATTACACCTGGGACACTAACAGCGGCATTCACGGATAACGAACGTGAAGTACTGGTACCGCAACCGTTGGTAGCACGCACACTAAGTGTACCCTTGGTGAACGAGGTGCTGAACTGAACCTGAACGGTTGACGTTCCCTGTCCGCTGAGAATTGTAGCTCCAGTGGGCATGGTCCAGGTGTAGCCTACTCCGGTAACGGCAGTAACCGAGTACGTGTGTATTCCCCTGCAGACTCCATTGGCAGGACCGATGATGGCTGCCGGAGTGGTGGGCGTATTGAGTGTGATGGAACGTGAGAGTGATGCACTCGTTCCGCAGGAGTTGGATGCGTTGACTGCCAACGTGCCACTCGTGAATCCGGTATTGAAGCGGAGGCTGATGGAATTGGTTCCCGCTCCAGACAGGATTGTGGTATTGGCTGGTATCGACCAGTTGTATGTAGTTGCACCTGTGACTGTATTACACGTGTATTGTATCACATCGTTGGGGCAGGCCTTCAGGTTTCCGGTGAGTGAAGTTGGTGCAACCGGAGCACCTGTCAATACGGTAACCGTTGAACACTTTGAACTGCTGGTTCCGCAGGCATTGATGGCCGAAACGCAAACACTTCCTGAAAGTGCGCTTCCTGCGCTCACACTAATGGAGGATCCACTCCCACCGGAGGTGATGTTCATGCCTGAGGGCACGCTCCAGCTGTATGAAGTGGCGCCGCTCACAGCGCTAGCCGTATAGGTTGCGGTGAAGGGCGCGCAGCCGCTCAAATTACCGGAAAATGAAGCCGGTGATGAGGGCGCAGACGCAACTACAACAGTGACCAGCGCCGTATCTGTGCATGCACCTTGGGTTCCAACGACGGTATAGGTTGTTGTTTGTGCAGGACTTGCCGTTACAGTGCTACCCGTTGTGGTATTGAGCCCCGTAGCTGGTGACCATACGTAGTCGTTCGCGCCGCTTGCATTAAGTGTAACACTTCCACCACCGCAAATAGCAGATGGCGTATTGGTTGTCACATTGATGCTGCTGTTCATGGTGACAGCAACGCTGGCCGAATTTTGACAACCTGTTCCACTCTCCGTTGCAGTAACGGTGTAGGTGCTGTTGCTTTGAGGGAATGCGGTGACGGTTGAACCGCTGGCACTGAATCCTGCAGGATTCGAACTCCAGGCATAGCTTACGGTGGTAGGTACAACATTATTCAAGGTCAGTGTCCAGTTTTGGATTGTACCTACATCAGTGTTTGCAAGGTCAATAACTTTCAGCAGCCAGGTTCCGTTTACGTTTCCGGTCAGGCTGTTGAATGACCCTTCCGGCTTGAAACTACCCGTGAATGGAGCTGCACCTGAGCTGATGAAATTAGCAGCACTTGTGGTAAATACGGTGTTGGTGTAGTTGTCACCGCTTCCACCCCTTCGATTGCTTAGGATAATGCTGTTTTGTGATGGGGAAATCAGAACGAGTTGTATGTCGCCCGCATAGGTGTGCGTGATGTTCACCTTTACTGATACCACTGTACTGGAATTGATTGTAGCCGGGTTGATTCCACTTACAGCGATAGGGCTGCTAACTCCATTGGCGTTGTTGTCCGGAATGGAGTAGGCGGTTGTGTTGCTGAAAGCAGTTGCCAGGTTAGTGGTACCCCCAGTCGTGGCTGTGGCACTTAGAGAAACAGCTTCTCCCGGACAAACCGATGTAGGATTTGCAGCAGCCGTTACTGGAATTTGCGAAACCGTAACGGTTGCCGGATTCGAAGTAGAAACACAGGATGTCCCGCTGTTGACGGTTACACTGTAGGATCCGGATTGCGTTACCGTGATGGATTGCGTGGTGGCTCCGTTTGACCACAGGTAGTTCTGTGCAGAACTGGCCGTAAGGGAGACACTACCTCCTTGGCAGAACGAAGTAGAGCCGCTCGCCGTAATGACAGGATTACTACCGCCTTGTTGCGTGAGCGTGATGGGTGTTGCCAATACGTTATTGGTCTCGTCACTTTCAAGGAAATAGTTGTAAGGGTCAAGCTGCACAACAATCCAATAATTCCCATTGCATACACCCGGAGGAATATTGATCCACATACCGTCAAGCGACTGGTAGTAGATATCCGTGTAACCCGAGGATATCCCTTGTACTGACTGAGAGCATCCGTATGCTCCGCCGCCGAGCCCATAATTGGGGAAGTTGGAATTGATGAGGGTATTGCCTGCGCTATCTGTGCAATGTCCGTTGTAGGTAGAGCAGGAGCCATAATCCATCAGGCAGAATGCCAGTTTGGAACCTGTACCAATCACGGGCCAGTTCAGTGGATTGGGATCAGAGGTTGCGGTACGAAGGGTGTATATACCCCAATCGTCAACGTGCATATGACCATGTGACGGGTGGTAGGTCATTGTTCCGGCCACTCGGTCGGTGTACGACATCGTGTTTCCGTTTTTACGGTACACGCGTTGATTGAGAATCGTCTTTAAGGGTTGTCCGTTGGGACAAGTAAATGTCGACGAAACGTTGTAGAATGTATCCGTGCCACAGATTGCAGTCGGGGTGGAGCGCACTTCCAGCGGACCCAATCCGACATTGGGACTAGAAACCGAAAGCCTGAGTCGTCCGTCGTTTCCGTTGCAAGATGGATTACATACCTGCGGATACTCGAGGTATCCGCTCGAGCCATTCACAAGCATGGGAGGCCTGGCCACCTTGATATCCGGCAGCAGGTCACATTGGGTTGTGCCGTTTTGACAAACGCAGGATGTGGCATTGGTAGTAGTACATTGGGCCAATACTGCTGCAGGCATTAACATCACGAAGATCAGCGCACGTAGGAGTAGTTTCATGGAGAAATAAAGCTTCAATATGTTGTTTTTGGTTCAACGCAATTTACATCAAAAACGAAGCGAATGCAACATTTTTATGTCCACAGAAAATTCAATGTATACCCCCATTATTGAGCATTCTATTGATGATATTTTCGACTTTATACCCAAAAAAGAAACAAATCACCTCAAGAGCCTGTCCAAAATGGCTGAAAACTTACGCTGGTATTCCCGCCAGGCCTCGCCTGTAGCTGGACCCGAAAAGCCTGCGTGGACATACACCACCTGTCCATCCCAGTTGGTTATAATGGTTGTGGGGTAGGAGATAAACTCCTGCATGCCCGGAAATACCTCCTTGAGTCGCGTCTTATCCGCCTGTCCGGCATAGAGGACAGCGTAGTGAAGACCGAGCCGGTTAATGGTTCGCTTCAATCCAGGCATTGCTTTACTGAAATCTGCACTGCGTTCAAATGCGAACCCGATCACTTCCAATCCCTCTTCCCTGCGAGCGGTGTAGACACTATCCAGAAACACGGATTCATCCATGCAGTTCGGACACCATGTGCCCATGATCTGATGGATGATGACCTTTTTTCGGTACCGCGTGTCCGTGTGTGAAACCAGGTTGCTGTCGCAGTCCGGCAGTTGAAAGCCAACCCCTCCTTCAAAACGGGTGATAGAGGAGGGATCCCGGAGTGCGATGGCATCGTTTCGCTTGGCATGGAACGGAGCCTGGTAGTTGTTGCCCGAAAAGAACACTCCGCGTAAACTCTCTCCATCAATCTTGGCCATATACAGCCACGCGTGGCTTCCATCGAACACGCTCAACTTTAGTGAGTCACCAAGTAGTTGGCCCTCGAGGAAACGGTGGTCACCGGTTTCCGTCATGAATGTACCGTAAACCTGATTTTCAGGTCCACGTCGAAAAAGTCCGATGGCCAGCGATGAATCGCTTTGTCCAGCATCAAACCAGGTTTCCCATTTGCCCGACAACGGATCTATTTCAGGAGTTACTGAAGATCCCTGGAAGCGGTTCTTGATACCTTTTTCAGCATGGAAAGGGATGCTCGTTGGCGTTTTCCTGCCACGGTTGATCCAGACTCCGTCCAGCGTTGTAGCCCCGGCTTTGAACCGAAGCTCTGAGTCATACAGGGGGAGGCGAACGAAAATTGAATCTCCTGCGGAAGTGATCTCATCGCATACAATACGTTCTTCCGCATTCTGAATGATTACCACTTGCTTTCCCTTTCTGTCTTCAATGCTGAAGTGGAAAGGAAGTACAACTCCGGGCAATTGAAGTATGCCCAGCCAAAGTCCGATGAGTGCAGAGGTATTCATGGGGTTGAATTTTTTCCGAAGCGTCCTTCAACAACAGTTGTTTCTGTATTTCCGAACCGCGTTTTCTGTACAATGGTAAACGAGTATCCACTCCGGCTGTTGTAGTGCATGGTTTTCTGAAGCGTGAACCAGAGGTTGCTTCGTTCTGTCCTAGCCGTAATCATTGTGTCTCGTTTGGAGAATGAGCAGATAAGTTCCCTGAGCGCGATTCCCGGATCTGTGGCGTGGTATTGCAGACTAATCCTGTTTGTCTTTTGTACGGTATCACAGTCAAAAGCTCCGTTCCACGAGTTTTGGTTGAACTTCAAGTCGAGCAAGGGAGCAAGTTCCTGGGTCCAATCTGGATCATTGAGGTGTCTTGTTTCCCGTTTACCATTAATGGTAATTGTCTTTCGTAATCCGGTGTGATCCGCATTCAAACTAAGGGTCTGATTCTGCATAAAGGATTCATATGCGAAGCGTGAATCATCCAGCGTTGATGGTGTACGCTCGCACGAAGTCATCACTACAATGCAGGCAAGGAAAAGGATGGGTCTTAAACAGATCATGGTGTATTGGCGCGTCCAGCACGTTCAAGATAGATGCGTGCCTGAGCCGTATCGCCCATAGTATTAAGGGTAACGCCGATATTGATGAGGGCTTTGGTATTTCCGGGATCTGCCTCTGCGGCTTTTTTGAAATAAACCAATGCACTGTCTGGTCGGTTCAGTAAGATATGGCAGTTACCCGAGTTGTTGAGCGCATCCGTATAGTTCGGCTTTACGTCCAGCGCTTTTCGGTAATAAATCAGCGCAGAGGTGTAGTTACTCTGTTTGGCAAAGGTGTTCCCTTTATTGTAGAGGGCTTTCTCTGAACGTGTATCAATTCGCAAGGCAGTGTCAAGTGCAGCGTGTGATTCTGTGAACATTCCTGCATCACTCAGGTACAGTCCATAGTTGTTCCACACGTCGACATCGCCAGGTGAAAGTTTGCAGGCTTCCCGGAGGTCTGCAATCGCTTTGTCGAACTGCCCGTTCATTCCGTAGGCGAGTCCGATGGCGTTGAGATGTTCCGCATCGGTAAAGGCTTTGTATGACCTTGCTTGCTCCAGTGCACGAACCGCTTCTGCTGCATTGTTTTTTTCCTTGTAGGCTAGTCCTAAGTGATACCAGGCTTCATTATAATTCGGAAGGATGGTGACACCTCGTGAAAGTTCGGCAATTGCACGGTCAAGGTAGTTTGTTTTTGCAACCGACCCCTCGGGTTCCTTAAGGGCTTTTTCAATGAGGTAGGCACTGCCTAAGGCATAGCGTATGCGCGCACTGTTAGGCGATACCTTCACATCGTGTTCCAGCAGAGTCAGGTTGTCTTTCCAATCCGTATTTCTGCTGATCGTCCGCGCGCTCAGGAGTAACAATGCTGGCAGGACCAAAGCCAAAAACAGCGGTTGGCGCAGGCTTGACGCCTGCAAGGGCTGCGATCGCTCACCTTTAGGCAGAAGATTGCCGAACCCGATAGCCAACACAATAGCCAATCCGACCGATGGTGTAAAGGTGAATCGCTCCGCCATGGTTGCCTCAATCAGCATGAACACATTGGATACAAGCGCAATGGTGCCGAGGTAAAACAGGATTCCGAAGGCCATGGGATGTTTTCGGTTGAAAGTCCGGATTACAAACCAGCACGCAGCAACGCATATCAATAGACTGAGTAATGCCCCCGGATGACTGAAACTCACGGTGGGGATGGTATTGTAGGAATAATCAAATGCGAGGTTTTTCGGAAAGAGAAACAAAAGGAGGTATTTACCATTGGTCAGCAGGGCCGTGGCAAGCTGTTCACCAGCGGATTTCGCACCAACCATCGAATTGTTGATGAGCATGAGCTCGAATCCTCCTCCGATTTCACCCAATACAGCCAGACGTAGTGCAAAGAATCCAATCAGTACCAGTACGAAGGGGATACAGGTGCGAAGCAAGCTGGCCGGTGATTTCCCTCTGAAAAACCAAAGGCTTAGTGGGTAGACACCAAGCCAGGTCACTGAATTTTCTTTTGCAAGCAGTGCTAGCGCAAAAGTAAGGGAAGCAAAAACCAGGCTAGCCTTATGTCCTTGGTCCGTATAGCGAATCAACATCAACAATCCAGCGATACCAAAGAGGAATGCGAGGAGTTCATCGCTACTCTTGATGTTTGCGACAACTTCGGTATGCAGGGGGTGCACCAACCAGATTAACGTTGCAGTTAACGGTACCAGAGGATGTAGGCTGCTAAGCAGTCGAAACAGGACGAGGTATAGGCATGCCGCCGACAATGCGTACAGGAGGATGTTAATCAGGTGTCCGGGTAGGGGGTTGTCCGGAAAAAACTCCCACTCCAATGCGAAAAGTGCCACCGAAAGGGGACGATATAATCCTTCTTGGCGGTCCCAAAAACCGGCTCGGTATGCTTCACTGAAAATGTCATCGATGCCTTGGATGCCCTGTTTGGTGAAGCGGTTGTTGCCGATCACGGTACCATCGTCGATGGTGAATTCATGGCCGAGCGTGTTGATATACAACAATGCGGCAATTAGGGCGCAGAACAGGGCGACGTATGATGTCGGTATGCCTTTGGTGGCTCCGGGTTTGGCGGCAGTCATGGGTTCATCCAAAGGTAAATGCTCCATCATTGCGAGCCGGTGGAAAATGAAAAAGGGCCGCTTTTAGCAGCCCTCTTGGTTTTTGCATTCAGTGGGTTCAGTGACCGTGGTCTCCGCAGCCTTCCGATTTCATACCTGCACAATTGTCACCTGATTCGGCGCAAACCTTCATGCATTCTTCGGCCTTGATGTAGCATTTTCCACCCTCCATCTTGACACAGTCGCTGCTGTCGCAGAGACCTTCAGACATCCATTGTGCACAGGTTGCTGAGTCAACGATGCAGTTTCCGTCAGCGTCCATCTGGCAGCCGTTACCGGCTTCCATGTGGCATTCCATTTTCGGCATGCCCGCACAGCAATCGTCCGATGCCGCTGCTCCGTGTCCGCCGTCGAGCGCGATCAGCGGAGCAATGGTTAAACCAACCAGCGAGGAAAGTTTGATGAGGATGTTCATCGATGGACCTGAGGTATCCTTGAATGGATCGCCCACGGTATCACCAACGACGGCAGCCTTGTGTGGCTCAGATTTCTTGTAGAAGGTTTCACCATTGATATCAACCCCTTTCTCGAATGATTTTTTCGCATTATCCCAGGCTCCACCGGCGTTGTTCTGGAAAATAGCCCACAACACACCGCTCACGGTAACACCTGCCATATATGCTCCGAGGGCTTCAGGGCCCATCACGATTCCGATGACAATCGGGCTTACGATGGTAATGATACCCGGAAGCATCATCTCGCGAAGAGCGGCCTTGGTGGAAATTTCTACGCAACGTCCGTAGTCGGGAGTTCCGGTACCTTCCATGATACCTGGAATTTCGCGGAATTGTCGGCGGACTTCATTGACCATTTCCATGGCAGCTTTACCGACAGAATTCATGGCCAGCGCAGAAAATACAACCGGTACCATACCTCCAATAAAGAGGGCCGCCAGAACCTTGGCATCAAAAATATTGATGCCCTGGATTCCGGTAAAGGTGACGTATGCTGCAAAGAGAGCAAGAGCGGTGAGGGCTGCAGAAGCAATGGCGAAGCCTTTTCCGATGGCTGCAGTCGTGTTACCGACAGAGTCCAGTACGTCGGTCTTCTCACGGACATCAGATGGCAGTTCGCTCATTTCGGCGATACCGCCTGCGTTATCTGCAATAGGACCAAAGGCGTCGATAGCCAGTTGCATAGCGGTGGTGGCCATCATGGCGGTAGCCGCAATACCGACACCATAAAAACCTGCGAGAGCGTAAGCTCCCCAAATGGCTCCGGCGAAGAGTATCACCGGCAGCGCAGTCGATAGCATTCCGGTACCCAAACCGGCGATGATATTGGTGGCTGCACCCGTAGCGGATTTTTGTACAATCGACATCACGGGCTTCTTGCCAAGACCCGTGTAGAATTCTGTGATGTAGGAGATGGCACCGCCTACGAACATTCCGATGACCACCGCATAGAACACGTTCATGGCTGATGGGTTCATAATCTGGAATTCACCGGCATTGAACGATTTCATGGTCAGTTCGGCAGGAAGCATCCAGTGAATCAGGAAGTAGGAAGCTACGAGCGCGATGATAATCGATACCCAGTTGCCGCGGTTGAGCGCTGACTGAACCGTATCGGTGTTTGCTGTTGCGTTGTCTTTTACGCTCACCAGCCAGGATCCGATGATTGAAGCGATGATGCCTACACCCGCAATGGTCAGCGGAAGCAGTATGGGTCCGATACCACCGAATATGTCGTTGATACCATTCATGTCGCGGATAACGTAGTTACCCAAAACCATTGAAGCAAGTACGGTGGCCACATATGAACCGAACAGATCGGCACCCATACCGGCAACGTCACCGACGTTATCACCCACGTTGTCAGCAATAGTAGCCGGGTTACGGGGATCGTCCTCCGGGATGCCAGCTTCGACTTTTCCGACCAGATCGGCTCCTACATCAGCGGCCTTGGTATAGATACCGCCGCCAACACGTGCAAACAGGGCGATGGATTCTGCACCCACCGAGAAACCGGCCAGTACTTCCAAAACCTGTGTCATGTCATCGGGGCCACTCATGATACCACCCATGAAGAATTTGTAGAACAGAATGAATAGCATGCTCAAGCCGAGTACGGCCAGTCCGGCTACGCCCAATCCCATCACCAAACCACCGGAGAACGATACGTTCAGCGCTTTGGAGAGTGAAGTACGCGCCGCCTGTGTGGTGCGTACATTCGCCTTGGTAGCGATCCGCATTCCGATGAATCCGGCCAGGGCGCTGAAGATGCAGCCCACGATGAACGAGGCGACGATCAGCAAGTGTGAGGTTTCGACAAGCTGGCTGAGAATTCCCAGGCCGATGCTGGCAATAACCATGAAAATGGAGAGAATCCGGTATTCGGATTTGAGGAAGGCCATGGCGCCTTCGGCAATGGATTTAGCAATGCCTTGCATTTTGGCATCGCCTGCATCCTGACTGTTTACCCAGCGAGCCTTTACAAACATGTAGGCCAATCCGAGAAGACCCATCGCCGGTACCACGTACACGAAATTTTCCATAGGGGTTTTATTAGGGCCTGCGAAGGTAGCAGTTTTCCGATTAGTGGGCAAGTGTATTGCAAATCAATGCGTTGTAAGTAGTCAACCCCTTGACTTACCCCCTCTGGTAAGTGTACCTTTGTAAGGTGAAAGCCTTTTGGCTCGTTTTTGCCTTTTTCCTAGTTGTCGCACCCGCTGAAGCCCGGAAGCGCAAAACGGCTCAGTACTTATATGTGCCGGTCGATTTCGCTGTTGTAAATGGTTCGTACGAGGACTCCAAGGTATATCTGCGAAAAGGCGACCGTACTGTCGGCTCTTTTGATGGCCGCCGGAATCTGACACTGCGTCTTGAATACAACGGTGAATACCGAATCGATTTCACCAAGCCCGGATTCATCACCAAGAGTATCATTTTGAACACCACTGTGCCGGAAAAGCGCCGTAAGCGCGGATTTGACGAATACAAAATCGGCGTGAGGCTTTTCAAGCAGTATCCCGGCGTGAACGTGGTCATTTTTAATCAGCCGGTGGCCGTGATCACATACCAGCGCGAAATAGACGATTTCGGTTATTCGACCGATTACACCAAGTCAATCCTATCGGAGATTGAGCGGGCAGAGGCCTTGCTGGATGTGAAAGCGATGATCGAGCGTGGGTATCCCTACATCGGCATTGAAGATGTAACCGACGATTGGCCCAAAAAAGTTCCCGCCGAGTATGGTGAGTCGGCCTGGATTCTTCCCGAATGGGGCGTAAGTGAAAAAGATGGATATGATGGTGGCCGAGAAGTAGCCACCAAGGGCGCCGATGGGAAGGGCCGTGACTGGAAAAAGCGAGAACCCGCATTTGAAATGGAATCTGCCGGGACACGCAGTTTCTCAATGAACAGCGATGCTCCATCCGGTGAAATGGTCGTTGCAGGAAACCAGGATATCGCACCGATTACTGTTGTTGTAACTCCCGATCTGATCAAGACTATCGAAGTAGTTAAGGAACTCAACCGGGTTATCACCATCACGGTCATCCAGCGTGGAACCCAGGTCCGCGAACTCCGAAAAGTCCGCTATGACTGGGGTGTGACCTATCACTTCCTGAACGGAAACAATCCGATTTCACAGCACCTGTACGAATACCTTATCCAGGAAATGGATACGCAATGAGGTCATTTGGATAGCCTCACCGCCAGCTCGTCGTTCAATTGTGGCGATACATGTACGCGTAAGGTGCCATTGGCAAGTAAGATGCTGTACCCTGCCGCATCGGCTACCAGGTCCGTTACGCAATCCATATTGACCATCCAGGCTCGGCTACAGCGGTAAAAGGCCGTATGTTTTCGCAGCAGATCCCGAATGTGTTTCATGTCACAATCGAGAGGTAGTTCTTGGTGTTTTCCGTGTTCAAACACATGCAGGATGAGTCCGTATTCATCCTGGCTGATCCCCAGCACATGCTCCGGTCTAAAGGTGTGTTGTCCTGTTTCTTCAAGCGGGAAGGTGATTGTCCCTTCAGGGGTCACATCCAGGCGTTGCCTCCTGTTGAGACGCATACGGACGCCTTCCGCATGCTTACGGTGACTTCGGTACTTGATGGCTTCGGCAACCAGGGTCAGTATACCCGCACACAATAGGAACACACTCCCTGCCTGTATCCAAAACCACAGTAAAGCACTTCGGTCGCGTAGCATGTGGAAGGCTACTAGTCCTAATGTAATGAGTAGTATCATGCCACAATTCAGGGCAAGCTCTGAACCGATATTCCAAACAGTCTCTCCGTAGGTATTCAGTGATTTTCGATGCACGGCAGCCGTCAGAAAAACGCCGAGCAATGCAATCAAAGGCGGTGCAATCAGATCAATGGTTGTTCGGCCTTCTCCAGTGAACTCGGTCAAGTCTCGCACGCGCAAATGGAGGAAAAGGACCAGTGTCGGCATTGCAATCGCGATGAATTTGAATGCCGATCCTTCATAAACCAGCCGTTGTGCCCTCAACGAAAAAAACCCCCGTGCTTGCTGCATTATTCCAGGTATCGCTCGCGGAAAAACTTGGCGTAAGCAGCCATGTCGCGGGTTCGGGTCAATTCTGACAGGTTGTCTTGTGAAATGGCAAAATACCGTACCAGTTGGGGATCATAGGAATCCAAGAGTCCCGGCTCCGAAAGGATGAGGCGGTAATACCCCATCGATTCGTCCTTTGATGCGAATGACATGACGGCGATGTACTGGTTGCTCAGGTCCATTGCTCCGTTACTTACGGTTAGGTTGAGCTCCGGGAAATCGATTTCATTAAACCTTCGTATCTCTTCCATCAGTCCCTGTGCGTCGATGGCACCTTTGGGATACACTACCACGAAGAAATGCATGCTGGCATTATCGAGTACAAACTTTGCCGATTTGGCAAAGGGGTCAACCAGGTTGTTGGTATCAACAGCGGCCGTATCGAGGTTGGTCTTGCTGATGGATTTTCCGTCGATGTAGTCAAGCAGTTCTTTGGCGCGAATACTGACCGAATCTTTTGGGTATTGTCGGATGACTTCCTCCAGATCGAAGCGGAAGTCGTTCATGGAGCGGGTCCGGCCTACCGCAAGCGCTTTCAGGAAGGCGAATTTTGGAGCCAATTTGTTGTTGGCCGGGAAACTCTCGTCTGCGTACTGCTTACGTTCTATTACCTGTGCGTATTGCCGATTTAAGTAGGCTTTGTAAGTATTCTCGTAAAACACCTCAAGCACTTCCGACTTGCGCTGCATGTCACGGAAGAAATTCGGGTTGAGAATCAGTCGTGCGTAATCGGATTCGGGGTAGTTGTTCAGGATGTAATTCTTGTAGTAATCCGCTTTTGCAGTGTCCTTCAAGATGAGGTATATCCGGTACAGGTTGTAATAGGAGGGCTGTTTGTATTTGTTCTCCGGAAAACGCTTGTCGAGCGTTTCGAAACTGGAAATACTCTCTTTATAATTGGTCAACTGTTCTTTATAGATGATTCCGCAGTTGTAATACGCTTCTGTGATTCGTGCATTCGATTCTGCAATGTCTTCCGGACTGGAGGGTAGCATCGACAGGTATGCAGCAGCCCGGGCTTGAGGGTCCAAGCCGGCAATGGAATCGGCTGCGGCAATTTTTGTGGAGTCGATGGTTTCAGCGGGAGCCTCACCACCTTCGCTGCTTAGTTCCTTTTCACTGCGCCGCCAGTTATCCTCCAGTTTTCTGTTTCCCCACCGTTTGAGGAATTCGGTTTCACCGAAACTGATGGCCGACTGATTGAAAAAGTACCAGGCGCCTGTCGTTGAGTTGGGCTGGTTTAATGCCCGTGGTTGCGAACGGAGTTCCCGCTCCTCCTGTATTTGTTGTTCTTCGAGACGCTTCTGTGCCTCTTGCTCTTTTTTGAGTCGCTCTTTTTCAGCATCCTCTGCTTCGATGATCTTCTTCACTGCGGCTTCGCGCTCCGATGCCGACATGCTTACCAAGCGCTGCAGGCTGTCTTCATTGAGGATAATCTTGAGATTGCTGACAAGCCGGTCGAGGCTGTTTCGCCGACTTTGTATGTCGAAGTAATCCGGATAATCCTGCGTCAGGTTGGTAAGCGCACTGTCGTAGTATGCGGCCGCAGGTAGGTACTCGGGACGTTTTAGGTAAATGTTTCCGAGTTCCAGGTAGCTGAGGGCTTTTTGGGTTTGGTTGCCGGCTGAAACCTGAATGGACGTATTGAGGAGCTCCATGGCCAACGGCTCGTTCTTTTCCTGTTTGGCCACACCGGCCAGTGCGAAATAAATCTGATCGCGGAACTCCTGGTTGTTTTCGTCCTTGAGCATTTTGTTCAGTTCGCGCTTCACAGTGAATGCACCCTCGCTCCCAGAGTCAAAGCAACGGGCCCGGTTGATGCGGGCATTGAAGGCCATTTCATATGATGGGTTCAACCGTAATACATTCTGATAGGCAGCGAAGGCCTGCTGCAGGGAATCGGATTTTTGCTGGATCTGCCCCAGGATGAAATAATACCTGGCGCGGTCGTTTTTATTGCGGGTGTTTGATGCTGCAAGCTGCAGGCACTCGGCAGCGCGCGGCAGGTCTTTCTTGATGAGGTGGTAATGAGCGCGTACGGCATAGAAGTGCCCCTTGTAACGCAATGGAAAATTCTTGTCGGCCTTGAGGTAGTCGATCAGGTATTCGGCATCCGTCGTTTTGCCTAGTTCCAGGTAGGATCGCGTCAGCCAGATCATGGCTTCAGAGCGGATTTCATCGTTCTTATACTCGGAGCTCATGAACTGGAAGGTTTCGATGGCCGTCCAGAAGTCGTGCTTATAATATTGGCTTTGCCCCACCACCAGGTAACATTCCGGAATCCAGCGGTTGTGTTCCTTGAGCTGCTTGTCTTTGCGGCCCTTGGCGGTAATCGAGTGGCGTGTAATGGCGATAGACGCTTTTTTGATGGCCTCGTCAAAATCGGCGAAGAAGCCCTTGGCCTTGTTCAGATCGGCGATTTTGAAGACGTTGAGGATTCGGTCGTATTTGTCTTCGTGTGCATCGGCCAGCGAGGCGGAGGCCTCCTTCATCCGTTCCCGCGCATTGAAATAGAAATTGTAGTGCGTGGTGGTTCCGTGGTAGCTACGGCTGAAAAAATTGTTCTTGTTTACGCTGCACGACCACAATCCCGCGCTGAGCAGGGCGAATAGGAGGAGATGGCGGAGGCGTTTCACAGTGCCGATGTTCGGGAAATCCGCTCCGTAAACGCAGAAAATCCCCCGCTGTTGTGCGGTACCCGCAAAGATAACCATCCGCCACGCACGGACGCTCGGGCAAGGTAGCTGGCAATTCCGATATTTGTCCGAGATGTCCGCCCCGCGCAAGAAACGCTCCCGGCTGGTCCGCAACCTCAGAAACAAGTTCCGCCTCGTGGTCATGAACGACCAGACTCTGGAGGAGAAGTTTTCGTTGCGGCTCACCCCGATGAATATCCTGGTTTTCGGGGGGACTGCCGTCCTTACCCTGATTACCGTAACGCTGTATCTGATTGCCTTTACGCCCCTGCGTGAATACATTCCCGGATATACCGATGTGCGTGTGCGCAGGAACCTGGTGCAGATGGCTATCCGCGCCGACTCGCTAGAGCAGCAGATGGCCGCCCGCGAATCGTATTTATCCGGCCTGCTCAATGTGCTGGAGGGTAAGGCCGATTCGTTGCCGGGTCAGCGCCCCGCTACTGTAGCTGTAACCGATTCTTCGAGGCGTTTACCCAAATCGGTAGAGGATAGTATTTTGAGGCTGGAGATGGAGGCCGCTGACCGTTTTGAACTGACGGAACAGGAAAGCCGGCCGTTTGCGGCGGGTATCGGAACCACGGCTTTCTTTTCTCCGCTTAAGGGAACGGTCACCACTCGCTTCGATACGCGGCAGAAGCATTACGGAATCGATATCGTTGCAGGATCCAACGAGGTAATCAAATCGGTTCTCGATGGAACTGTGATTCTGTCGAATTTCACTTCAGAAACCGGTTATGTCATCGGTATCCAGCATGCCAACAACATCTGTTCGTTCTACAAGCACAACTCGGCCTTGCTGAAAACAACAGGTGAGCGTGTGCGTGCCGGTGATGTGGTTGCCATCATCGGTAATTCGGGTGAGCAAAGTTCAGGCCCCCACCTGCATTTCGAGCTGTGGTACAACGGTAGCCCGGTGAATCCCGCCGAATTCATCAGTTTTTAAACCAGGCAATCCCGGTCCACTTATTCCGTTTCACTCTCACACATCTACATTTGCCCGGTGAGCCGTCGCCAGAAGCTGCTCCTCTTCATCGTCCTGCCTCCGCTATTGCTAGTCATCCTACTGGCATTAGGCGGTTGGGTGTATGGTCCCGAACTACAACGCGCCGCCGTCGATCAGCTCAATCGCCGATTGAAGGTTCCGGTTCAGGTTCAGTCCATCGACGTTTCGCTGTGGAGGAAGTTCCCTTATGCCAGTATCCACCTTGAGCAGGTTGTAACAAAGGGTAGTCCCTGTTCCGGTTATGACGATATTCTATTGGATGCAGGCCATTTGTACCTGCAGTTCAGTTGGTTGGATTTGCTGACGGGTCACACCAGGCTGCGTCGGCTTGATATCGAAGATGCACGATGTCATGTTCACGAAGACAGAACGGGAAGGACAAATACCGATATTTTCAGGGATAGCAACTCGGATTCAGATCCATTTTCAGTTGAGTTGAGCGAAATAAGGATCCGCAATTCGGCTTTCGAATATGCATCCGATCAATCCCGGAATGATATCGCCTGGCATATCCGAACATTGGATGCAAAGGGTCGATTCAGCCAGGCGGAGTTCACGCTTGGTTTCACCTCGGAACTCAGAAGTGAACGCTGTGTGCTGGGTGCAGCCGATTATCTCCCCGGGAAGGATATCTCCTTAGTAGCATCTCTCAACGTCAATCGTGAAACGAACACGCTGCAATTCGAGCGTTTCGAGGGTGCACTCGAAGGATTGTCTTTAGAAGCCAGCGGCGAGATCGGTTTTACGGATACCGATACCCGTTATGATTTGAACATCGAAGCCCGAAACGCTGACTTGCGAGGACTCTTGGCTGTCTTGCCCGGGAGCGGGCAAAGCCGATGGAAGGATTTTTCCTGCTCAGGAAAAATCGATTTGAACCTCTTGGTGAAGGGCATTTCGGGCAAGGAAAGTGTACCTCGTGTTGTGGCTCGATTTGGAACACGTTCGGCTGGCATGCGTCCTCCCGATAGCCCTGTGGCTTTGGAAGGGCTCAGTTTTACAGGAACCTTTTCGAACCGTGATGCATCGGGTAAAGGAACGGAATCCCTGGTGGTGACGGATTTGCGTGCGGTGCTGGCAGGTCAGCCTGTTCGTGCTTCATTCAGTTTGCGCGACTTCAATCAACCGCGGCTCGATCTTCAATTGAAAGCCCGGTTGAACCTCGAAGCGCTTGCACGGTTTTATTCTCCCGATACGGTTGAGTCGATGCAGGGCGAGCTTGATGTGGATGCGCGCTTGCAGGGTCAGACCGGTCAACGGAACGGCTGGGTTTCTGCCGGTACTGTAAAGGTTCGAGATGTGGCTTTTCGCCTCAAAGGCAGTCCGGTCGATTACAACAGCTTCAGTGGCGACATCTCGCTTTCAGGTGAGCGTTTAACGGTACGCAATCTGGGTGGTCGTGCTGATGGAAGTGATTTCCGTTTCGACGGGTATTTCGATCATGTTTATGCTGCGATTCTCTCTTCTGAAGAGGAGGTGAGTGGACAGGCGAAACTCGTTGCGCGAAACCTCGATTTGAATGAGTTGCTCGAAGAGAAGGGGCCTCGTAGCGCAGCCGATACGGTGTATCGGATCGACCTAAGCGATCGCTTGCGGATCAACCTCGATCTTGATGTTGGTATCCTGACCTTCCGGAAGTTTCAGGCCTGGCAGGTGCGAGGTCGTATGCGTATTGCCGACAAAGTACTGATCGGAGAGGGAATCAATTTCAAGGCATTCGACGGGCACCTCACAATTGATGGAAGTATGAATGCCGCATCACGTGATAGCCTGCTCATTGCGTGTGACGTGGATGTACGATCCATTGATGTGACGGAGTTGTTCGTTCAGATGGGCAATTTTGGTCAGACTGTGATGACCGATCGTAATGTGAAAGGGAAACTCACAGCCGATATCCGTTTTGCATCCACCTGGGGTAAGGACCTGGGATGCAACTACGATCGGATCTATGCTCAAAGCACTTTGCGGATTGACGAGGGAGAACTGAACAATTTCGAACCCCTTCTTGCCGTTTCGCGGTATGTAAAAGGGGCAGATCTGAATCATGTTCGCTTCAATACATTGCAAAACACCATTGAAATCCGGCAACGTAAAATTCTGATTCCGGCAATGCAAATACAATCGTCCGCGCTTGACCTTACAGCCTCAGGTTCACATGGGTTCGACAATATGGTCGATTATGCGCTCGAGTTGTACCTCTCCCAACTCATCAACCGAAAGGTACGTGAGCGAAATACGGAGTTCGGTACCATTGAGGACGATGGAAATGGTGGGATGCGCCTCTTCCTCACCATGCGCGGTCCACTCGATAATCCAACCATCAAATTCAACCGGAAAGGTGTTGAGCAGAAAATCGTCAATGAAATCCGCGACGAGAAAAAAGTGTTGAAGCAAGTGTTGAAGGAAGAATTCGGGTGGTTCCGCCGCGACTCGACCCTGAAGGAGTCCGATAAGCGCAAGGATCCGCCCAAACGGCAGGAACTGGAACTCGATCTGGATCCGGAGTGATTCAATCCATTACTTTTATCCTGCTCCAACCCGTGAATATCTACACACGCAAACAACGGCTCAAACTGGCACTTCTGCTGGCTGCCATGCTCATCGGCATCGGTTCGTTGATGTACACCAACCGGCTTGTGCAGGAGCTTTCAACCGAAGAGAAAAAGAAGGTTGAACTCTGGGCTGAAGCAACGCGTCAGGTATCCGACATCGACTCTGAACCCGGCGATATCGGTTTTGCACTATCGGTGTTGACCGATAATACGACCGTTCCGGTCATCCTTACCGACGAATTCGAGCACATCATTTCCACCCGAAACCTCGATTCACTGCAGTCTACCGACAGCCTGTATTTGAAGAATGAACTAAGTGAAATGAAAGCGCAGCATGCGCCCATTGAAATACGTTTTGCAGGCGATCAGCGCAATTTCATTTATTACAAGGACTCCATCATCCTCACCCGCCTGAGGTATTATCCGTATTTCCAGCTGGGCGTAATCGCATTGTTCCTGATGGTCAGTTACCTGGCCTTTTCTTCTTCGCGCAAGGCGGAAGAGAATCAGGTTTGGGTTGGTATGGCGAAAGAAACCGCACACCAGCTGGGTACTCCGCTATCGTCGCTGATGGCTTGGATCGAGTACCTGCGGTCACAGCCATCACCCGATGAAAACCTGGTTGAAATTGAAAAGGATGTGGCCAGGTTGAATACCATTACCGAGCGTTTTTCCAAAATCGGTTCTGCCCCTGCACTGCGCAAAGAGAATCTGACTGCGGTGCTCGATAATGCGATGACCTATATCCGTAACCGTTCTTCTTCCCGTATTCGGTTTAGTCTCGAAAATCAGCAGGCTTACGATGTGGAGGTGCCACTCAATGTACCGCTCTTTGAATGGGTGGTCGAAAATCTGTTCAAGAATGCAATTGATGCCATGGATGGTGAGGGAGCTATCTCTGTGCGTATCGCAGATCAAAGCCAGTTTGTGTATGTCGATGTGAGCGATACAGGAAAGGGAATCGCTAAATCAAAGTACAAGACCGTATTCAAGCCGGGTTACACCAGCAAGAGCCGAGGTTGGGGTCTGGGCCTTTCGCTCTCGAAGCGCATTGTGGAGGAATATCACGGCGGTCAGATTTTTGTGCGCAATTCTGAACCGGGAAAGGGAACGACCTTCCGCATCGTCTTGCGTAAATCCTGATTTCCATCCGGCTTTTACCGAACTTTGTTCCATGGCCGGAATCTACTTGCACATCCCGTTTTGCCGTAAAGCCTGTCACTACTGCGATTTTCATTTCAGCACATCGCTCGAAAAACGTGAGCAGGTGCTACAGATGATGCAGCGTGAACTTGAACAGCGCAGTGGTTTTTTCAAGGGAGTCGCTGTCAGTAGTGTGTATTTCGGCGGTGGAACTCCTTCGCTGTTGAGTGGAGCCGAATTAGGGCAGTTGATGGAGTTGGTGCGAAAGAACTATGCTATCCAGAACGATGCTGAAGTGACCCTGGAGGCGAATCCCGATGATCTGAATCCTGAATACCTCGCTATGCTCTCGCAAAGCGGAGTTAATCGACTGAGCATTGGTGTTCAGTCTTTCCGTTCCGAAGATCTTGCAGCGATGAATCGTGCACATTCCGCTGAGCAGGCATTGTCCTGCATTTCAGATGCTGGGGATGCTGGTTTCTCGAACATATCCATTGACTTGATGTTCGGTTGGCCCGGATTATCAATGGAAGCTTGGAAGGATAATGTGAAGCAGGCATTGGACTTACCGATCACTCACCTGAGTTGTTACGGATTGACGGTCGAGGAGCGCACAGCACTTACCAGAAAAATTGCAGCCGGAGAAATCGAAACACCCGATGATGCCCTGGCGGCTGAGCAATACCTCTGGTTGCTCGAGTCTGCCGAAACGTCCGGGATTCCCTGGTATGAAATTTCGAACTTCTGCCGCGAAGGGTTTGCGTCAAGACACAACACTTCGTACTGGACTTCCGAACCATACCTTGGTATCGGTCCTTCGGCACACTCCTTCAACGGGGTCGAACGCAGCTGGAATGTGAGTAGCAACTCAGCGTACGTCCAGGGTTGGGAACGGGGCTTTCGAGCTGCTGAAACCGAAACGGCAAGTGAGCCGGAACGTATCAATGAATACATCCTGACCGGCCTTCGTATGCGAAGGGGTCTTGATCTTTCAACGCTAAAGTCCGCCTTTGGACCAATAGTTCATGACGGGGTGCTTAAGCGTGCAGGCGAATACATTGATTCAGGCGCATTGCTGCACCATCAAAGTCGTTTGGCGTTCACGACACGTGGGTTGCTTTTCGCCGACCGCATTACTGCCGAACTCTTCTCCGATCCCGTATGATCATCGAACTCAATCATAAAGGGCAAGCCTACAGTACGGATCTTTCCCGACCATTCGACATCAGCATTCCGCTGCAAGCCGGTCCAAACCATGTGAGAGCCTGGTATCTGGATCCACTACGGATCGAACCTGTGCGTATGGGTGATTGGGTCGGATCCGTTGAAGCGGGCGCCGCGGTGAATTTCTTCAACATCCAATTCAATCCGCATGGACATGGTACACATACCGAAACGCTGGGGCATATCGCCAGCGGTAACTACCCGGTGTGTGAGCTTTTTCGTGATTTTTTTTGTTTTGCGCGCGTAGTAAGTATTGTTCCGGAACAACAGGGTGATGATAGGGTTATCACGCTTCAACAGCTTCAGCTGATCGAATCGGAAGATGCGCTGATCATCCGTACACTGCCCAATACCACAGAAAAATGCACTAGGAATTATTCTAATTCAAATCCTGCCTACATGGAAGCTGCTGCAGCTGCTTTTCTCCGTGATGCTGGCGTGAAACACTTGCTCATCGATTTACCCTCTGTGGACCGGGAGGAAGACCAGGGTCGATTGCTGGCTCACCGTGCATTCTGGAACTGGCCCGATGCGCCGCGTACCGCTTGCACAATTTCTGAACTCGTGTATGTTGGAGATGAAATCGAAGATGGACTTTGGTTTATGAATCTGCAGGTCGCGCCATTCCATAATGATGCAGCTCCTTCGCGCCCCTTGCTGTTCCGCTTGCAAGCTAACACGGGATTATAAATGCGTATGATATATAGCATTCACACCATGGGACGTGTTCTGGTTTTACTGGCCCTGGTAATCGTTTCTTCCTGTACAGATTCAACAGAACGAATCGTGGAGAAGACGCTTGTCCTGGATAAGAATAGCAACGTTGAAGCCGATACCAATCTTGCGATTGTTGACAGCCTGTATGCTGGCATTGCCAGGGGCGATTCAGCATTAGTTGTGCACTTGTTTCATTCCGAGGGGCGATTGCTCGGGTCCGATCCGGAGGAAGACTGGAACCTGCAGGGAATTCAGGCTTACATGAGTGAGCGATCGGCGAAGAAGGGTGCTCCGGCGCGAATTGAAGTTGTGGAACGCCGCGTCACTATTCGCAACGCGTACATGCTAGTTACCGACCGCTTGCGCATCAGTACGGTTTCTTTTCCATTCCGATGCATTACCTTGGTTGATACCGATGAGCAGGGCCGTAAGATCCATATGTCGGAGTTTTCTGCCCTGATTCGAAACGACGACTTGGGTACGCTCGATTCACTGCTTAACCAGCGAAATGGATCACCCGTCCGATGAAGAAGATTTATCACCTCGCCACCTGCGACACCAATCGCCGCATTCTTTCCACGCTCAACCTATCTTCCGATGTCGAGCTGCAGGAAATCAAAACCAATCCAATTACACCCGAGCAACTCGACTACTTGTGTAAGTTGTCTGGATCCTATGCCGCACTCTTCAGTAAAACAGCGCGTAAATACCGTCTGATGGGATTGCATGAGCGTGATTTGAGCGAGTCCGATTATCGAAAATTGCTTTTGGAGGAATATACATTCTTAAAGCGCCCCGTGGTTATTGCCGGTGACCGCATTTTTATCGGAAATGCAGCCGCGGTGGTCGAAGCTGCCGCAAACGCCTTGAGATGAACCGGAATCTGGCGGCGCATTTGGCGGTCCTGATAGCCAATATCATTTACGGAGCGAATTATTCGATTGCCAAATCGGTCATGCCTGAATTTATCCGGCCCTTCGGCTTCATCGTGATTCGCGTGGTGGTGAGTGCATTTCTGTTCTCAATCGTCGCCTTCCTGTTTCGACGAGAGCGCATCGAGAAACGTGATCTGTTTCGGCTTTTCCTTTGCGCTGTTTTTGGTGTTGCTGTAAATCAACTCTTGTTTTTCAAAGGCTTATCACTGACCAGTCCCATCAATTCTGGACTGATCATGGTTACGAATCCCCTTTTTGTTCTCTTGCTCTCTTCCTGGTACTTGAGAGAGCGCATCACCCTGCGAAAAGCGATTGGCGTACTCGCCGGACTCACCGGTGCAACCTTGCTGATACAGTTCGGGCACCTTGCTGCTTCGGGTTCAGGTAATCCGCTTGGCGACCTTTGCATTCTGATCAATTCATGCTCTTATGCCGTGTATCTGGTCATGGTCATTCCGCTGATGCGTAAGTATCATCCACTGACCATCATGGCGGTGGTTTTTGCATTTGGAAGTCTACTGGTATTGCCCTTTGGGTGGAGTGAATTTCAGGCGATCAACTGGAACACCTTTACGTCTGAAATCTGGTGGTCGACCGTTTTTGTCGTTATTGGAACGACATTTTTCGCCTATCTGTTTAACACCCTTGCGCTTCAAGAACTTTCTCCCGGAATTGTTAGCGTGTATATTTACTTGCAGCCCCTGTTGGCTGTAGGATTTTCCATCCTCCTTGGCAAAGACACTCCGCACCTGTTACACCTCATCTGTGGAATACTGATTCTTGCCGGCGTACGATTGACAACTGCACAAGCGGCAGTAAATCAATCACAGAAGCCCTAAGGTCCCGCTAAGCCCTTTCGCATACCTTTGTCCCTTATTAAATCACTATGGTACGATCGATGACCGGTTACGGAAATGCCAAGGGCCAGGTCGGCGGGCAGTCTGTCTCTGTCGAAATCCGTTCACTCAACAGCAAGTTTCTTGAGCTGAACCTTCGCCTTCCACTGAATTTTCGTGACCGCGAACTGGAATTGCGAGCCGATCTCGGCAAGCAGATCGAACGTGGGAAAGCAGATCTTGTCGTTACGATCGAGAATAACGATTTGGCGCGTAGGAGCAGTATCAACCGCGACATCTTCGATGCCTATTTCAATGAGTTGTCATCCATTGGCAAAGAATATCACCTCAGTGATGTCAACCTATTCGACATCATTCTGAAGATGCCTGCTGTGATGAATACAGACCGGACAGAGGCCGACACAGCGCAATGGACCGAGCTTCAGTCGCTCATTGCTTCCGCAGTGGGCAAGTTCAATGCGTTCCGCGACAACGAAGGCCGTACTTTGCAGACCGATCTTTCATCCCGAATCAGTACCATTCTTCAGGCTGTTGTACGCCTGGAAGAATCAGAACATACGCGTGTGGCATCGGTTCGTGCAAGGCTCGAACGTGGATTGCTCGAAGTGCAGGACCAGGCCAGCATCGACCGAAACCGCTTTGAACAGGAGCTTATCTATTACATCGAAAAACTCGACATTTCGGAGGAGAAAGTCCGGTTGCGTAGCCACATCGACTATTTCCGCACGGCTATGGATAGTCCGGAGGCGAATGGTAAAAAGCTCGGTTTCATTGCTCAGGAAATCGGTCGGGAAATCAATACCATCGGTTCCAAAGCGAATGATGCTTCGATACAACGTATCGTAGTTGAAATGAAAGATGAGCTTGAAAAAATAAAGGAACAGCTCGCCAACATCCTGTGAAAACGAATCCGAGTTTCAGTCACCGGCTGGTGCTGTTTTGCGGACCTAGCGGAAGCGGTAAAACCACCATCGTGCACCACCTCATGAAGGTGTTTCCTTCCATGCGGTTCAGTATTTCTGCTACGACACGACCACGTCGCGACAATGAAGTAAATGGTCGCGATTATTTTTTTCTGACCGAATCGGACTTTCGTTCCCGGCTTGGTAATGGTGATTTTCTCGAGTCTGAAGAAGTCTATCCAGGGCGGTTTTATGGAACGTTAAAGGAGGAGGTCGATCGAATTCTTGATGATGGAAATATTGCCCTCTTCGATGTGGATGTCGTTGGCGGTCTTCAGATCAAGAAGCATTTCGGACCGCGGCTCTTGGATGTGTTTGTAATGCCGCCTTCGATTGATGAGTTGCATCGCCGTTTGGTGACGCGTGCTACCGAGACCGAAGATTCGCTCATGCGCAGACTCGGTAAAGCGGAGAAGGAGATGCAATCGGCATTTCGTTTCAGCCATGTGATTGTTAACTCGGATCTTGATAAGGCACAAGCGGAAGCCGAGCAGCTCGTCCGCCAGTTTCTTGCGGATGAAATTCCTGATCCCGAGGAAGCCGAATAACAGATACAAACGCCATGCATATCGGGCTCTACTTCGGTTCGTTCAATCCTGTCCACAACGGGCACATGGTAATTGCCGGTTACATGGCCGAGTTTGCCGGTTTGGATCAGGTATGGATGGTTGTTACACCGCACAATCCACTGAAGCCATTGGGTAGTCTGCTGCCAGATCATCATCGACTTCGGCTGGTAGAGAATGCAATCGGCGATTATCGTCGTTTGCGGGTCTCGCGCATTGAATTCGATTTGCCCAAGCCGTCCTATACGGTTGTTACTCTCGCCCATTTACAGGAGCAGTACCCCGGGCACCGCTTTTCGCTGATCATGGGCGCTGATAGCCTTGAAAGTTTATCTCGCTGGAAGGATTATGCAGTCATCCTGGAACATCATGGTATCCTGGTTTATCCACGACCCGGTCACGATGGAGGGGAATTCCGAAATCATCCTTCGGTACGCATGATCGATGCACCGCTCATGGAGATATCCGCCAGTTTCATCCGGAATGCGATTCGCGATGGTAAGGATGTACGGTATATGTTGCCCGAAAGCGTGATGCAGTACATCGATGAGATGAACTTCTATAAGAAATAGGGATTCGCAGGCTTAGGCCAGTACGGTATTCAGAATCGAATCGAAAATCAATTTTCCGTCTGTATTCCCAAGTAGGGATGAACTACAGCGCTCCGGGTGCGGCATCATTCCGAATACATTGCGTCCCTTGTTGCAGATTCCTGCAATATTGTCTAGGGCCCCATTGGGGTTTGCTGCATCAGTGACTTCGCCCTGTTCATCACAGTAGCGGAATAGGATCTGACGGTTATCCTGCAAGGATGTCAGTGTTTCTGCGTCACAATGGAAGCGCCCCTCGCCGTGTGCGATGGGAATGGTGAGACGTTGTCCGACCTTGAGCTTGGAGGTGATGAACGATTCGTCCGTCTCGCAGCGCAGGCTGACGTTTTTGCAAATGAACTGGTGGTTCCGGTTGTGAAGTAAAGCACCGGGTAACAGGCGTGATTCGGTCAGAATTTGGAATCCGTTGCAAATTCCGAACACGAAACCTCCCTTGTCGGCGAATTCGATTACCTCCTGCATGATAGGCGAGAAGCGGGCGATGGCACCGCTACGCAGATAGTCACCATAGGAAAACCCGCCCGGCAACAGGATGAAATCGCAACCGCGAAGGGAGTGGTCTTTGTGCCAAAGTGGTTCGCAGGGCTTACCCATGATGTCTCGTACCACATGAATCAGATCCTGGTCGCAATTGGAGCCTGGGAAGATGACAACGCCGAATTTCATGCCTTAAGGGGTTGGTGCAAAGGTAATCCGATGAAGTCAGCCCTGCATCACCAATCCCTTTATTTTTGAATGCATGAATCGGTTCCTTCACCACTTTCTGGTCGCAATAATGCTACTCTTGGTAGTTCAGCCTGTAACCGCTCAGGACGAGCCCCGGATTCAACTTCGTGCCGGCGGCGGATTTGCAGTTTATGGTACACGAAGCACCCTTACGTATTCATTTTCAAATGGTGTAAGATTCACCTCGACTGAAGAGGATGCAGCAGCAACGCTTCACCTCCCGATCGAGGTGCGTTATGCCTTCAACAAGCGATTTAATGCCGGTCTTGACCTCAAATTCGGTTCCTATCTGTACGAACCCGACAGTGCAGAAGGAAAAAGCAACGGATTTGCAGTGATTGGTCTAACGGCAGAATATAGTCTCATCGCCCGGGAGCAGTTCAGGTGGTATGTTTCAATTGGGCTCAATACGGCGCGATTGCAGCTACGTGAAACCAATACGCTCACCCAGGTAATTTCTGAAGCCGATTACGGAGGAGGAGGGTACCGGCTCGCCACCGGGACACTCGTTTTTTTCACCTCCCGCCTGGGTTTGAATGTTCACCTCGGACTGGATAGCCACAACTTCAAGTTGGACGCTTTCCGGATCGATGGGCAGGCGCAAAACCTGAACGGATTCACTGGCACACTGGAAACGGGCGGCCTCGATGGTGGGATCGGGCTGGTGGTGCGGCTTTAAATCAGAAGACGTTTTTTGCCACCCGCCTGCAGGTATCGGAATTACCCATGGTGTAAAAATGGATGCAGGGAACTCCGGCTGCCTTCAGTTCACGGCATTGGGTGATGGCCCATTCTATGCCCGCTTCTTTGATAGCTTCATCGGACTTGCACGCTTCCACCGCATCTTCAAGGTCATGTGGAATATCGATGTGAAACACGCTGGGTAAAACACTCAACTGCTTTCTGCCCGTCATTACCTTGATTCCGGGGATAATCGGAACGGTGATGCCCATCGCACGGCAGGCTTCTACGAAGGCGAAAAACTTGCTGTTGTCAAAAAACATCTGTGTCACGATGTAGTCTGCTCCGGCATCCACCTTGGCTTTGAGGTATTTCAAATCGGTGCGGAGGCTAGGGGATTCAAAATGTTTTTCGGGGTAACCGGCAACGCCGATGCAGAAATCGGTGGGAGCTACACCTTGCAGTTCATCGTCAATGTAATGGCCGCTGTTCATCGACACAACCTGCTTGAGCAGATCGATTGCGTAGGCGTTTCCATCCGGCTCCGGAACAAATTTTCCCTCGCTTTTAATGGAATCACCCCGCAGTACCAGCACATTGTCTATTCCCAAAAACGAAAGGTCGATTAGGGCGTTTTCCGTTTCATCACGCGTGAAGCCACCGCAAATGATGTGTGGTACGGCATCGATTCCGTACTTGGTCATGATAGCCGCACAGATCCCTACGGTTCCAGG
>JAJTFW010000047.1 GCA_021299095.1 Sphingobacteriales bacterium
TGACCGGCACGCAACCTGCGCAGCCCACTTTGGCTTGTTACGAGACAACTTCGTTCAACGCCACGACGTGTTCTTGGGATGTGACCGGCACGCAGCCGGCTCAGCCTTCGATCGCTTGTTATGAGACAGCTTCGTTCAACACGACGACTTGCTCGTGGGATGTAACCGGCACGCAACCTGCTCAGCCGACTTTGGCTTGTTACGAGACAACTTCGTTCAACACGACTACTTGCTCGTGGGATGTAACCGGCACGCAACCTGCTCAGCCCACTTTGGCTTGTTACGAGACAACTTCGTTCAACACGACTACTTGCGCATGGGTAGTAACTGGTACACAGCCTGCACAGCCATCACTCGCTTGTTATGAGACAACTTCGTTCAACACGACTACTTGTGCATGGGTAGTAACTGGCACGCAACCTGCTCAGCCGACTTTGGCTTGTTATGAGACAACTTCGTTCAACACGACTACTTGCGCATGGGTAGTAACCGGTACACAGCCAACTCAACCAACAGTAGCTTGCTACGAGACTGCTTCGTTCAACACAAACACTTGCGCATGGGTAGTAACTGTTCTTGGGATGTAACTGGAACGCAGCCTGCGCAGCCCGCTACGGCTTGCTACGAAACGGCGACCTGGAATGCAAACACTTGCCAATGGGTTGTTACAGGAAGTCCATTGGCAGTATCAACCAACCAAACCTCTATTCTTTGCAATGGCGGAGGCTCGACCATTACCATCACAGCCAATGGTGGAACTGCGCCTTATATCGGCACTGGAACCTTTATTCGTCCTGCCGGAACATACTCCTTTACGGTATCTGATGCTGGAGGGTGTCAGTCCACAGTTTCCGTTACAATTACTGAACCAACAGCACTTGCCGCTTCGTCGGTTGCCGGCACAATCGCCTGTAACGGGGGAGGCACCACTGTAACAGTAACGGCTATAGGTGGTACAGCACCGTACATCGGTGTCGGAAACTTCACTTCCGGACCCGGTACTCAGGTTTATACAGTCATTGATGCGAACGGTTGTCAGTCCACTTCAAGCATTACCATCAACCAGCCTGCAGCACTTACAGCTACAGCCTCTGCAACCCCAACCAACTGTCCGACTTGTACGGATGGTGCGGTGAGTATCAGTTCGGTTTCAGGCGGAACAGCTCCTTACCAGTATAGTGATTTGACTAATCTGGCTTCCGGCTATTACTGCATCACGGTCACCGATGCCAATGGTTGCACCACCCAGGCTTGCGGATTGGTCAACTCCACGTCCTGCGCCATGACAGCTACCGCCACGGCCGGATCGATTCCCTGCAACGGCGGAACAGCTACAGTGAACGTGCTGCCGGTAGGAGGAACTGCTCCCTTTGTCGGTGCAGGCACTTTCACCCAGGCGGCAGGAACCACTACCTACGTAGTCTCCGATGTGTTCGGCTGCTTTGCAATAACCAGTGTTTCACTGTCTGAGCCTACCGCTTTGGTAGCAAGTAGTACGACGACGGATGCGCCCTGTTTCGCAACTGCCGGATCGGTAACTGTCAATGCCACCGGCGGTACCGCACCGTATAGTGGTACCGGAACATATCCTGTTGCTGCAGGTACCTATTCCTATTCGGTCACTGATGCCAACGGTTGTATTTCATCCGTCACTGCAGTGGTCAATCAACCTACGGTGCTGATTGCAAGCTCGTCAGTCAGCTCTCCGATTGCATGCAACGGAGGAACAGCTATTGTTTCGGTTTCCGTTAACGGGGGCACTGCTCCCTACTCCGGTACAGGATCGTTCACTGTCAATGCGGGAACACATACGTTCACTGTGACCGATGCCAATGGATGTTCTGCGTCCACGTCCATCACAGTAACTCAACCTGCCGTTCTGAGTACAGGAGCCGTTCCGGTGAACGTAACTTGCTTCGGCGGTGCCAATGGATCGGTTTCTGTGAGCCCCACAGGGGGTACATCTCCCTACAGCATGAACTGGTCGAATGGCGGCACGGGAATTTCCATCACCGCATTGACTGCCGGAACGTATACGGTTACCGTTACTGATGCTAACGGTTGTGTAGCTACGACGCCGGTACAGGTATCCCAACCCCAGCCGTTCCCTTCGTTGGGCTCCATTCAAGGTACTGCAAGTGCCTGTCTGACTTACGGTGTAGGAACAGCGGTGTTCTCCGTAGCGCCTATAACCGATGGTGTCAATTCAACGACTTATGTATGGACACCGCCTACAGGCATGACGATTCTGTCCGGTCAGGGAACACCTACCGTCACACTGACTTGGACTGCACTCGCTATCGATCAATCCATTGCGGGCAATTTGTCCGTAACAGCCAGCAATTCCTGTGAAAGCAGGAACAACCAGGTGTTTGTCAGCTATGCCACAACAGCACCGGTCACCCCCGGATCCATCTCCGGTCCATCCAAACTTTGTTCTGGAGATATGGCCACATTCTCCGTATCTGCTGCGGCACGTGCTACCCACTACGTGTGGTCTATGCCTGCCGGATTGACAATTACAGGAACCGGCCAAAGTAATGTCATTACCGTCAGTGTAGGGGCATCATTTGCCGGTGGAACCATAGGCGTACAGGCTGCCAATGCCTGTGGTATTTCGCCCGTTCGTACACGCAGTACGGCATTGAATTATCCGCTGACCCCGGGAACCATAACAGGACCCGCAAACGGATTGTGTAATGTGGATATGAACTTCAGCATCGCTTCTGTATCAGGCGCTACCTCTTACCTCTGGACCTTACCTTCGGGAGTGGCCATTGTCAGCGGTCAAGGTACCACGACCATCCGTGCATCATTCGGTTCATTCACTTCAGGAACAGCTACTGTCCAGTCTGTGAATGGATGCGGCTTGAGCGCTGTACGTAGTTTCACAATCACCGGCTCGCCTGCGCGACCCACAGCCATTACCGTAAGCGGAACACCCTGTGCAGGCGGATCCCCCGTCACGTATACTGCAAGCACTTCAGGAAGTGCCACATCCTATACCTGGCAGTCAACGACCGGAGCCACCGTGCTTTCGGGTCAGGGTACGAAGAGTCTGAATGTGCAATGGAGTGCGGGAAGCCTGGGGACAAGTCAGAACCTGACTGTCCGAGCCTCCAATTCCTGTGGAAGTTCCACTACGCGTGCCCATACGCTCACTGTTCCCGCCTGTGTGCGCGAGGCATCGATCACCAGCCCAGATTTGAATATCACGGTATTCCCGAATCCGTTGACGGAGGGAAGTATCATCCGATTAGAAAATCCTGCAGATAGCCGGTACAGCCTAACTGTCATCGATCTCGCTGGCCGGGTGCTTCAGACAGAACAAGGAGTACTCCCCGCCGGACCTCAGGTACTTTCTCTGAAGGATGTCCGATCTCTGCCCGTCGGAGTCTATCTGCTGGATCTGAACCTCGATGGCTCGAGAAATGTGATTCGCGTTGTGGTCGAATAAATCCCAGCTATAAACGTGTTAAAGGCCCTCTGTTTATACCGGGGGCCTTTTTTATTTAGGATTGAAGTTGCTCACTATTGATATAGCTTACAGGTGAGTTTGTCAGCCTTCTTTACGGACAGATCCATCTTTGCATAGCCTTAAAGCCGATATCTAGCAAACCATCAACGTCAATCAAAATAATCAACCAAAAACCAACCTGAAAACGGTCAACGTTATTTAGGCACGGACACGGGGCAGGCTTACAACCCCGCACCAGATGCTCCCGCAGCTAGTGCGGGACAGGTGCGCTGTGCCACACGACCTTTACCTCGCCCTGCAGACCCAGGTGGTCAAGGGCCAATTCGAGGTGGCGTTTACCGAGGTAACAGAATGGGCAGCTGATGTCGCTCCAGATGTCGATGGTCATGGGTGTTCGGGGTGTTTGGCCGCTAGCAGTTGCTTGGGGGATTACGCTCATCGCGATCAGGATGCTCAGAATACGGAACAGCTGGACCATGAACAAAGATAGACACGCCGAATCGGTTACCTTTGCAGCATGGAACGTCCCATCCGTGTGCTCATCGCCAAGGTCGGTCTCGACGGCCACGACAGGGGCGCGAAAGTCATCGCTTCATTCCTGCGCGATGCGGGTATGGAAGTGATTTACACCGGCCTTCGCCAAACGCCCGAAATGGTGGTTAATGCGGCTTTGCAGGAGGATGTGGACGCCATTGGTGTGAGCATCCTGAGTGGAGCGCACATGACTGTTTTTCCGCGTATCCTCGAACTGATGCGTGTACGAGGCCTGGACGATGTATTGCTCACCGGAGGAGGCATCATTCCCGATGAGGACATGAAGAAACTCGGAGCACTGGGTTGCGGTCAGTTGTTCGCTCCCGGAACGGATACAGCCTCCATCATCGCTTACATCACCGCAGAGGTGAAAAACCGCCGCGGACTCTCCTGATCCCGCAATTCCACGTCCGATTCATTCCCCTACCCCATGAACCTCCACAACCTGCTGTACACGGTCGAAGGCGATATCTGCATCATCACCATCAATCGCCCCGATAAACTCAATGCCCTGAACAAGGAGACCATTTCCGAAGTCGGTATGGCCATCGATGCGGCGGTGCAGGACGCGGATGTGCGTGGCATCATCATCACCGGATCGGGTAGTAAGGCCTTTGTGGCCGGTGCCGATATCAGCGAGTTTGCTTCCTATAACCTGGCGCAGGGTATGGAGCTCAGCGCGCACGGACATGCGGTGTTCAATAAAGTCGAGCACTGCCCCAAGCCGGTCATCGCTGCTGTAAACGGTTTTGCACTGGGTGGTGGCTGCGAACTCGCCATGGCCTGTCACATGCGGGTAGCGGCGTCGAACGCCCGCTTCGGTCAGCCGGAAGTGAAACTGGGATTGATCCCGGGTTATGCTGGTACACAACGGCTCCCACAGCTCATCGGAAAAGGCAGGGCAATGGAACTCCTGATGACCGCCGACATGATTGATGCAGCGGAAGCACACCGACTCGGTCTGGTGAACCATGTTACGGAGCCCGATCAGTTGCTCGACACCTGCCGCGCTATCCTGACGAAAATATCAGCCCAGGCACCGCTCGCCATTTCCGAAATCATCCGCACGGTGAATGCCTACTACGATAAGACCCAGAATGGTTTTCAGACCGAGATTGAGCGCTTTGGAGCTTGTTTCACCACCGAGGATGTACGCGAAGGCACCGATGCCTTCCTGAACAAGCGCAAAGCGGAGTTCAAAGGACGCTGAACCGGGGAGTCGTATTTCGTGCGACCGCTTTAAAAGTCGTAGTACCGGTTGAACAGGTTGGTGCGCAATCCGCCCTGTACCAATAACATCGAGCGTTTTCCCTGCGTATTCGATTCGTTTCGTGACGAGATTCCCGCAAACACGGTGAACCGATAAAGTGGATTCACCACGTACGATGCATTGAACTCGCCCCATACGACCCGTGTCTTCAATCCCTGTCCGGTTCGGTTACCGTATTCGTTTACGTAACTGTTGTAGGCCTGAAACACATCTTGACCGAAATTGAGTCCTGCCGTATCCAGTCCGACTTCGGCGATGCTTAGCCGTGCATCGGCCTGCCATCGGCCAAACCGGTATTGCACAAAGCCGATTCCTTCGGTGAAGTTCGCGCCCAGTGGATGCGCCAGCGGAGCACGGTAATGTGTGTAGGTGCCGAGCTTTTCGCGGTGCTGATAGGTGTAGGGTCGCACATAATTCAGTTCGGCTTGCACGTTCAGGTTTGGAATGCCGAACAGGCTGAATCCTTTGTACCCTGCCTGAATTCCTTGCTTATTGGCCCACCAGCCATTGCCGGCCCGCACGTTCGAAAGCAGGAATTCATCCAGCATCACTTGTCCGTACAGGACGTGTTTTTCGGTAATCCGGTACCGTAAGTTCAATCCCATTAGTACATTGTCCGGAGATCCGATGCTGAATTCCACCGGACGGAAGAAGATGAAGGGATTCATGTAACCCAAGTCGAATCCCCGAGCACCACCCACCGTGTCCGCATGCCAGATCACCGCTTCGAAGATGCCGACGTTCAGTCGCTTGCCCACCTCGAGATCGAGGTAGTGCATCGATGCATATTTCTTCAGGAAAGGCGAATCATCCGTGATGCCGCGAGAGATGTCGCGGAGTTCGGCAAACAGATTCACGTAACGAACCTTCCACACATCGGTAACAATCTTTACAAAGGGATAGTGAAAGCTGTTATCGCTCAGCAGCAGGCTGCGGTATCCATCGCCAATGAAATTCCGGTCCTGACCGAATGCGAACGTGAAATGCCGGTTGAGCTGATAGTGTATGGTGCCGGTGGAGAAAGCATAATCGAATTTCCCTTCGCCGAGGTTCTTGACTCGACCTTGTCCGGGTACGATGTACCGCTGATCTACAGCTGAGTCGAGGTAGAAGGGGAATACAGATTGGTTCTCATAAAAACTTGCATCAAAGCCAAAGCGTTTTCCGATACTCCCGGCGAGGCGAAGTCCCCGTGTGTTGGTGTATACTTGCCGATCGCCGTCGCGTCCCGTAGTGAATTCGAAAACCGGATCGGCGATGAGGTACAGGTCGTCGCTGTTTAATTGAACCAGGTGACTGAAACGTAAATGTCGCCCTGCCCAACGGCTATCGAAGCGCGATTTCGGAACGGGGAATGAAGACAGCAGCAAGGAATCGATTCCTGTGCCTTGTTGTGCAAGAGATGAACTGTCGAGATGCCCTTCAGCAGCCGATAACACATCACGGTTGAGCAGCGGTTTAAACGATGTGTGGACCCCATTCCCCGGACTGTGGAGGATCGGGTCGATGGTTTGTTCCATGCCCCGGCTGAGTGGGAAAAAGGCACCCTGCCCGAGTAATCCGGACAATGGAAACAGGGCGAGAAGAAGGGAGATGCGTATGTGCATGGCTATTATCGGTTACCGTATACCTTACCGCGGTACCAGATGCGTGAAGTTCCATCGGATAGGTCGTATTTCAGGACTGCACCATTGAGCGAGAATGCGGTGATGGCTTCCTGCGATACGAGTTGGGTTTTCCCTTCACTGAATAGCATCAGTCTGCCGTTTGCATCCATCCATGCCACATGATCATCGCTCATGGTGTAACGCGTCGGCATGAACTCGTCCAGTTCGAAGCGCTTGCCGTCGCTGATCAATTCGAGCCGGTTGTTGAGGAAGAACAGCACCGAGCGGTCCCGAACCAAGTAAAAATCCGGAATGAAGGATTCGATTTTCAACAGCTTCCCCCGGTTGAAAACCTTGAAGGAATTGTCATCGGCCACATAGGCCACCGTTTCGAAGCCGACCTGATACGATTGTGGTTTCAGTTTTTCCAATACCAGCAGTCGGCCGTAGTAAAACACCTTCAGGTACTGGTAAAAACCATCCACGAATGCCACCAGGTTTCCGCCAGGCTCAAACGATTCGGGTGCCACATTGTCGAGGTCCCAGAGTTGATCCTGATAATAGGCCTTTAAAAATCCGGTGTTGTTTACATAGGCAACTGTGTTCTCTCCCGTTCGGTATTCGTTGAGCCGACCCGCCAGTGTGATTTCCAGTTCGCGAATGGTTCCGTCTTTGTACACGCGCAGGATATCGGCCACCTGATCACGGAAAGCAAGCAAACTGTCACTCACCTTGTAATCGCGGATGAAGTACGTGAGGGGTTTGTTTTCTCCTTTCTGAAATACGCCCAGCATTTGGTCGCGGCGATAGTACAGAAAGGTCTGGTTCAGTTCGTAGCTGGTACCTGTCATATCGCCCAGCTTCGATTTCACACCATCTTCTACCACAATCAGGTCGTTGGCGTTGTTGGCATAGGCGATGATGGATCCGGCCGCCTTGTAGCTACGTACGGGTTGCTGTTCGAGTTGACGCGTTATTCCGTCGCGGAACTGGAACAGGAAGCGACGTATATCGGTGTAGCCTTGCACATAGGCTGTGGGATCCTGAGCCCTAACCGTACCGCTTAGCACGAGGGCGATAAGCAGAAAAAAATCAGTTCGTTTCAAGCAGTTTCAGGATGTCATCCAGTTTTGGAGTCAAAATCACTTCAATGCGCCGGTTCTTCTTGCGTGCTTCGGCCGTGTTGGCTTTGTCTGTCGGCATGTGTTCGCCACGGCCTGCAGCGGTAAGCCGCGAAGCACTGATCTTGCTGTTGCCGAGCAGGATTTTCACCACCGACGTGGCACGCATCACGCTCAGGTCCCAGTTGTCACGGATTTCACCGCTTCCGTTCATGGGTACATTGTCCGTGTGTCCTTCGATCAGGATACTGATGTCGCTGTTCTTCTCAAGCACTTTCCCCAAATCGCGCAGGGCATCTACACCCTTGGCATCGACTACTGTACTTCCGGAGGCGAAGAGCAAACGCTCTTCCATCATCACATACACCTTGCCGTTTTTCATTTCTACACTCAGGCCCTTATCCTTGTAGCCCAGCAGGGCCGCAGAGACCGAGTTGCGCAGGGATTTCACGGCCGAGTCTTTTGCAGCCAGCATTTGTTCGAGTTCGCTGAGTCGGCGATTTTTCGAGCGCAGGTCATTGCTCATCCGCGAGAGGCTGTCCTCGCGAATCCGAAGCAGGGACTCTTTGGCATCCAGTTCATCCTCCTTCCGCTGCAATTGCTCCTGTGTACGTTGCAAGTCGCGGATCAGGGTGCGGGTGGCTTCCGCATTGGCCGAACTTTGAGGACCATCGCGCAAGAGTGTTTCGTATGCGGTTCGGATCTTATCGTAGTCGTTGCGCAGGGTCCGCAATTCGGTGCCTGACGATGTGGTATCATCCTGCAAGCGTCCCACACGGATTTTAAGGTCATCCAGTGCCGCCCGCAATTCGGCCAGACGTGTCTGCAAGCTCATGTTCTAGGCTTTCAGCGAATCGTTTTCGAGAGCACAGGCATCGCTTTTGGCTTTCAGCTCGTTGTGCAGACGTGCAGGTACGCACGAGGCGAGCATCATCAGCAGGGTGATGGGAATTAGCAGGAGTCGGTTCATCGGTGTGGGTGAATTCCCGAAGGTAGGAGGTGCTCGCCGACCACTGACCCGCGGTATTCAGGCCTTTCAACATGCCGGTGTTGAAACCGGTCGGGCGGAATTGCGTACAATGACCTGCGGTTGCCTGCGTTTTTACCGTAGGGATCGTTCAAATCTTTAACCGCAATGGAAAAGCGACTCAACGACGATTGGATCACGGAAAAACACATCGACTTCGAGTATAAAAAGTACGTATTGCTCGCTTGGCTTCAGCATGTCAACGAGCGCTTCGAAGAAGTGAAGTTGTACCCGGCTCTAGCCGACCTCGTCCGGCATTACCGCAACTTGGTTGCCCTGCGCGAACAAAAGCATCAGTTGTACGATTCTTTCCCGGGAAAACTGCTGCAGGCCGATATCCGCCAATTCAAGCTCGTGTATGATAAGCTGAGTACCGACGATCAGCTCATGCAGCAACTGGAACAGATTATCAGTTTCAGCATACCGCATTTCGAGCAGCAACTGGCCGAAGGGCGGAAGATTTACGATTTCATTGAATCAAAGCTCAGTATACTACCGGTGGGCATTGTGCCCTTGCATACGGATGCCGGTTATTTGTTCTTGCGTAATGGCGATGAGCGCGATACCCGCGTGTTCGAATACCAGATCACCATTTACGACCAGCCCGAGGAGCGCTACCGGGCCATCGGACTGCGCTACATCACCAGCTACTCGGGTAACTTGAAGTACACCGACGAGCAAATCAAACTCGACTTGCTCCGCTGCAAAACCGATTTACCCAATCCGGCCACCTATGCCGTCCGCTGCGAACTCACCCTTCCCGTGGAGGAAACCCTGCTTCCCCTGGCTAAGCGTAGCCTGGTGAAGTACTTGGCCGCAAGCTGATAGCAGCGTATCGAACCTGCGCAGAAAACAGGTGCGCATGTCGGACCCGAATCCTATCTTCGCAGGCGTCTTACTATCCCCCTGCAATGAGCCTTCTCGTCATTGGTACTGTGGCCTTCGATGCCATTGAGACCCCCTTCGGAAAAACCGACAAAATCATCGGCGGTGCTGCCACGTATGCATCCATGTCGGCCTCCTTCTTCCAGAAAAAAATGAACCTGGTGTCCGTTGTCGGGGAGGATTTCCCGCAAGAGGGCATTGATATGCTGAATCATCGGGGTATCAATACGGCCGGATTGCAAATCAAGCAGGGCGAGAAGACCTTTTTCTGGTCGGGGCGCTACCACGAGGACATGAACTCGCGTGATACGCTCGATACCCAGCTGAACGTACTCAGCACTTTCGATCCGGTTATCCCAGAATCCTATCAGGATTGTGAGTTCCTGATGCTCGGAAATCTCATGCCCAGTATCCAGATGTCGGTGTTGCAGCGCCTGAGCCGTCGGCCCAAGCTGGTGGTGATGGATACCATGAACTTCTGGATGGAAGTGGCCATGCCTGATTTGCTGCAGATGATTTCCATGGTGGATGTGTTGACCATCAACGATGCAGAAGCCCGCCAGCTGACCGGCGAATATTCGTTGGTGAAAGCTGCACGTAAGGTGCTCTCCATGGGTCCACGTTACCTGATTATCAAGAAAGGCGAACATGGAGCCTTGCTTTTCCACGGGGAGAACGTCTTTTTCGCACCTGCCTTGCCGTTAGAAGAGGTGTTTGATCCGACCGGTGCCGGCGACACCTTTGCAGGAGGTTTCATCGGTTATTTGGCCAGCATGAACGATACCTCTTTCGATGCCATGAAGCGTGCAGTGATTTACGGTTCAGCCATGGCTTCTTTCTGTGTGGAGAAGTTCGGTCTGGAGCGCATGAAGGAGCTGACCGAAGCCCAGGTGGATCAGCGCGTGCAGCAGTTTGTTGAGCTGACCGATTTCGAAATCACACTGGTTTAAGACGCGGTTCGTGCGATGGTTGACCCCCAAGCGGGTTCTATCACCCTTGACTGAGTGTTTCCGAATGGATGTGTCGCTCCAACGGAGCGATCTGCAGTCTCTAACGGCAAATGAGTCTATTCATGCGACAGGTCGTCGGCTCAACGCTTGAGTTGCTTTTCATAGCAACCAATCCACTCATCCGGACTCATCTGCGAACAAAGTTCAGCTATCAGTTCCATCGGAATGGACTCAGGTTTTTTGAAGCGCACACAACCCTTCCCCAAATCGGGCTTTCCTCCAACCCGTTGCGACCAGGCTTTCAGAAACCAATCGGTTAAATCGCTGTCGGCATACAAGCCCATGTGGTAAATCGTAATTCCGCCTTTGTTGGAGGCCAGGGAAATGAAAGGCAAGGGCTGCTTCGGATCGCAGTGGTAGCCGTTCGGATAGCGGGAGTGAGGAACTACAAAGGCCGGCATCTTGTAGCTGATACACAAGGAGAACCCTTTTGGCAAGGCTTTTCCGATCGTGTTCAGTAAAGGAATCATCACCTTCCGGCGCTCGTCGGGAAGGCTGTTCAGGTAGAGTTCTACCGCTTCGGGGAAGGCCTTGGTCATGGGACAAATGTAGGGGAGCGAAGAGGGCAAAAAAAAGGAGACGCTTGCGCGTCTCCGGGGGTGGTTGACCGACCAGGGCTCGAACCTGGACTTTTCTGAATCAAAATCAGATGTGTTGCCAGTTACACCATCGGTCAATCCGTACTTGGCGGGGCAAATGTACAAAATTCCACCGTGTCACAAAGCAAAAAACCCGCCGTTAGGCGGGTTTGGATGTGGTCCTTTTGGGAGCGAAGCGCTTTAGCCGTTCACAATCACCTTCAGCTTGGTTCCGGGTGTGAGCGTAGCGTCCTGCTTGATGTTGTTCATGTCCTTGAGCAACTCCACGGTGGTGCCACTGTAGCGGCGTGCAATGTTCCACAAGGTGTCGCCGGGCTGCACAACATGGTATTCAAAGCGTGATCCGTTTCCGGCGGCGGCAGTTCCTGAAGGATCTGGTGTTTGTTGAACCAGTCCGCTGTCCTTGCCGGCTTCGGTCCCTGTGCTGACCACAGCAGGCGAGGTAAGTGTGTCTGTCGCCTTGGCAATGTTGGGTGCTGGTTCCTTGATGGCAACTTTCGTGGTTACCCATGCCGTTACGGTCAGGCGCTGTCCGGCTTTGAGTGAGGTCGAACGCAGACGGTTCAGTTTCTTGAGTTCAGCAACGCTCATGTCGTACTTACCTGCAATTTTCGCGAGGTTGTCGCCACGACGTACAGTGTATGATTTCTTTACCTGCTTGCTCACCGTTTGGTAACGCACGCTGCCATCGTTCGCAGGTGTTTCTTCGTCATTGCTTGCCGTGTAAACTGGCATAACCGGACGCGGAGCCGGAGCCGATGCGGTGAAGATGTTATCCTGGCGCTTGAGGAACTGTGCCATTTTACCGGTAGGCAAGCGAAGTGTGTAACCTGAGCCAACGTCTGGGATTGCACCGCGCTTGTAGATCGGATTCAGGTAGCTGATGACATCTGTCGGCAGGCCGATTTCTTTACTGAGCACATTGAAGTTTACCGGACGGTCGACGGTTACGGTGTCCACTTCGAAATACGCGTAGGCCGGAGTTACCGGATTCAGCTGGTGCTCACGCGCGTAATTCATCACATAGGTGACAGCGATGAAGGCGGGTACATAACCGCGTGTCTCGGCTGGCAGGTAAGGCATGATTTCCCAGAAATTGGTTTTGCCGCCGGAGCGCTTGATGGCACGGTTCACATTACCGGGTCCGCAGTTGTATGATGCGATGACCAGCAACCAGTCCCCGTAAATGCGGTACATGTCCTTGAAGTACTGGCAGGCGGCCTGGGTGGCCTTCACCGGATCCCGTCGGTCGTCAGTATAGCTGTTTACCTTCAGGTTGTATAACACTCCGGTGTTGTACATGAACTGCCAGAGGCCGGTCGCACCAACACGCGAAACCGCAACGGGATTCAGGGCCGACTCTACAATCGAGAGGTATTTGAATTCCAGGGGGAGGCCTTCGCGGTCGAGGGTTTCTTCGAAAAGGGGAAAATAAAGGTTCGACAGGCCCATCACGCGCTGGGTGAGTCCGCGCTTGC
>JAJTFW010000010.1:0-38102 GCA_021299095.1 Sphingobacteriales bacterium
ACATCCACTACGTTGTTGATTGGACGCAAACCGATTTTACGCAATGAGCGCTGCATCCATTCGGGCGAAGGGCCCACATGCAGGCCTTCAAGCTCGATTGAGGTATACCGAATACAAGCCTCGGCCCAGTCAATTTGGGGTACAATCGTTGGATTCGCCTCAGAAATGGTCAATTCACCACCGGAATCCGGTAGTCTGATCACACCACCACCAACAATTGCCCTTATGTCACGCGCAACTCCTAAATGACCCGCTGCATCAGCACGGTTCGGGGTCAGGCCGATGTCCAAGATCCAGTCCTGCTCAATTCCGAAGTGAGCGGCTGCAGGCATACCGGCTGGTAATTGATCCGGTAAAATCATAATACCATCATGCGAATCACCGATTCCGATTTCATCCTCTGCACAAATCATCCCCTCGGATGTTTCACCCCGAATTTTCGATTTGCGGATTTCGAAAGGCTCACCTGCGGCCGGATGTAGCACCGCACCGGGAAGCGCTACAAGTACGGTTTGACCAGCGGCTACATTCGGTGCACCGCATACAATTTGCCGCACAGCACCATCGCCTGTATCTACCGTTGTCACGTGCAAACGATCGGCGTTCGGATGCCTTACACACGTCAGCACCTTGCCTATAACCACCCCTTCGAGGCCACCGGGCACACTGGTCCACGCAGAACAATGTTCAACTTCGAGACCGGCATCCGTCAGGGCTGATGAGAGCTCATCGGGCGAATGCGGAAAATCGATGAGTTGCCTGAGCCAGTTATAGGAGATTTTCATGGGTGATAAGAGGTATACAAAAGTAACCATTCAGCCGCGGACACTGCACAAAAAAACGCCCGGCGTTAAGCCGGGCGCCAGAATCTCTAATCAGGCTTGTTCAAGAAGTAAGTAGTTCGCGTACAATGGCTGAAACCAGCTTATTGTCGGCCTTTCCAGCAAGTTGCTTGGTTACTACGCCCATCACCTTACCCATATCGGAGGGAGCTGAAGCTCCGGTTTGAGCAATTGCCTCCGCTACAGCCGCCCGGACTTCTGTCTCATCCATCATCTTGGGCAGGTATTTCGAAATAATCTCCACCTCTTCCTGCTCAGGACGCGCAAGGTCATCGCGCTCCTGTGTCTGGTAAATGGTGATTGATTCAAGTCGCTGCTTCACCAGTTTCTGAAGGATGCGCAATTCCTCATCCGGTCCGATCTCCTTGCTAGCAGATGCGGTTTTCGCAAGGAGTATAGCAGACTTGATGGCCCGCAGGGCGCGCAGGCCTGCTTCATCTTTGGCCAGCATAGCTGTTTTCAAATCCGATTGAATGGCGCTTTCCAGGCTCATAGTTTATTAGTCTACGCGATCGTGAAGGAATGGGTTGTTGGGACGGATCTCAGGGCGGTTATCCTCTACCGAAAGGGTGTAACGGCTTACGTTGCTTTCGGTCGCGGTGGGAACATCTTCCAGTTTGATGTTACGGCGGCGATAAGCAGGCTCACGCTCCATGTCTGCAAGACCGTTGGGCGAATTGATCCGCATGCTCACCTCTTTGAGTCGCATGATGCGCTCACGCGAATGCAGATACATTTCATCCTCTGGGCTTAGCGGCGCACGCGCCGCAGCAGGCTCGTTCCGCTCCGCTTGAACCGGAGAGACCTCACCGGCATACAAATCATGGCGAACTGGCACTGGAGCATCGTTCAGTCCCTGCACATCGAACTCCATCATCGGATGGGGCATTTCATCGGACATATCCAGTGGAGGTGCATCCATCGCTGTCGGAAAATCAAAAGACAACACATGAACGGAAGCATCATCGTGGCTGACCGCATCACTGTGCTTGGACTCAACAGGAAAATCCATCCCGAAGTGGAATTCGAGTGGAGTCATCGTTTCCTGCTCCGTCAACACCTCCTCCTCTAACGAGAATGATGGTTCTTCATCCCGAATTATCAGAACAGGCTCAAGTTCGCTGGCTTGTGAACTGACAGGGATTTCGAGGAAAGATATGATCGGCTCGGGCTGGTATTCGGTCTCGGACTCGAGTTCGAACGCGATCGTTGGCTCAACGGTGGAAACGATCTCTTCTTGCTCGACCGTATCGCGAATAATCAGTACAGGCTCGAGCGGATCAATCTTGGCTTCCGGCTCAGCTACCGTAGTTGAGTTTGCGCTGGGAACGAGGGAAATGGGTGAAACCACGGGTGTAGGATCGACCAGTTGATGAACGATCATCTCTGGCTCATGCTTCTTTTCAGACAGCGGTTTTTTCTGTCCCCCATTGAATCCTGTTGCGATAATGGTGACAGAAACCTGTGACCCGAGTGATGGGTCGTTTCCGATACCCATAATGATATCAGCAGTCTGACCAGCCTGTGCCTGGATGTATTCATTGATTTCGCTAACCTCATCCATCGTCACTTCGGATGTTCCGCTGGTGATGTTTAGCAGGATGTAATTTGCACCGGTAATGACATTGTCATTGAGGAGCGGAGAGTCGAGTGCAGCCTCTGCAGCACGGATAGCGCGGTTGTCCCCTTCCGCACTGGCCGAACCCATAATGGCCACACCACTTTCCTTCATCACGGTTTGGATATCCGCAAAATCGGTGCTGATGTGCATCGTGTTCGTGATGATTTCAGCGATGCTTTTAGCAGCGACAGCCAACACATCATCCGCATGGCCGAAGGCCTGGCTGATATTGAGGTTGCCATGGATTTCGCGAAGCTTGTCATTGCAAATGACGATGAGCGCATCGACATTCTTCTTCATCTCCTCGATGCCAGCCTCTGCCTGCTTGCGCCTTTTACCGCCTTCGAACAGGAAAGGCTGGGTCACGATTCCCACCGTGAGCACACCACGCTCCTTTGCAATACCGGCGATGATAGGAGCTGCACCTGTTCCGGTGCCGCCTCCCATACCTGCAGTAACAAAAGCCATACGTGTGTGTTCGCCCAATGAGCGCAGGATATCCTCCTTGCTTTCGAGTACAGCTTGACGGCCGACTTCCGGAACGGCACCGGCTCCCATTCCCTGAGTGAGTCCGGGTCCGAGTTGTATTTTATCAGGAATTGGGCTAACCTGAAGCGCTTTCGCGTCTGTATTGCAGACGAGAAAATCGACGCCTTTTATTCCCTGACGGTACATGTGGTTAACAGCGTTTCCGCCACCGCCGCCTACGCCAATCACCTTGATGATGGACGGGAGATCCTGTTGGAGCTCGAAGAGCGGCTTGCTTGACGGTTCGTCGGTAAACAGCTGATTCATGGAGTGTTCTTGGGGTTTAATGGGTTGTGTGTTGAGTTCGATGGTTATAGATCAGAGACGATCATCACTGTCGTCGCCGAAGAATTGCTTACTAAATATGTTGAACCAGGGTCCCTTGCGGCCTTCACGCGATGAGGCCTCTTGCTTGGAATTATCCGTTAGGGACACGGGCTTGTTTCGCTGTTGCTGTTCAAAGTCTTTCAATCCCTTAATTACAAGTCCGACACCCGTGGCATACATAGGACTTTTTACTTCATCCATGCCCTTGCCCAGGTGTTCGTTCGGGTAACCGATGCGGGTATCCATGCCCGTGATATACTCGACCAGCTGGGTGATGTTACGCAATTGCGATCCACCGCCGGTGATAACGATTCCAGCAATGAGTTTCTTTTCAAAACCGGAGCTCTTGATTTCGTAGTAAACGCTCTCGATGATTTCCTCCATACGCGCCTGTATGATAGAGGCAAGGTTTTTAACCGAAATCTCCTTGGGCTCACGGCCGCGAAGTCCGGGAATGGACACGATTTCGTTGTCCTTCATCTGGCGCGAAAGTGCGGAGCCGAATTTGGTTTTCAGGAGCTCAGCCTGGTTGCGAATGATGGAGCAACCTTCCTTGATGTCATCCGTAATGACGTTTCCACCAAACGGAATAACTGCAGTATGTCGGATGATTCCATCTTGGAAAATAGCGATGTCGGTCGTGCCGCCACCGATATCGACCAGTACCACACCGGCTTCTTTCTCCTCATCGGTCAACACGGCCTCGGCGGATGCAAGGGGCTCCAGAATCAAGTCGACACTGTTAAGTCCGGCCTTGTTCACGCATTTGTGGATGTTGTTGGCAGCCGTAATTAATCCAGTTATGATGTGGCAATTCGCCTCGAGGCGAATGCCCGACATCCCGATGGGTTCTTTGATTCCCTGCTCGTTATCCACGATGTATTCCTGCGGTATAACGTGAATGATTTCTTCACCGGGCGGCATGGACAGTTTGTACATGTCCTGAATGATTGCATCAATATCGCGCTGGCTGATTTCGTCCTGCGTACTGGTGCGGGTAATCATCCCCCGGTGCTGCATGCTTTTGATGTGCTGACCAGCGATTCCAACGTGCACGTCCTTGATTTCGACTCCGGATTTAGACTCGGCTTCCGCAACGGCTTCTCGGATTGAGGTGACCGTCTTTTCGATGTTGGCCACCATACCCCGCATAACACCCAGCGATTCCGATCGACCCATACCCATGATCTCAACCTTGCCGTGTTCGTTACGGCGGCCGACGATGGCTGCGATCTTGGTGGTTCCGATGTCGAGGCCTACAATGATGCCGGAGTGTTCCATTCTGTTAGTTGCGTTTGGTGCATACCACCTGATTCTTGTACTTCAGGTTGATGAGTTCGTATTTATCCCAGCCTGTATTATTCAGACCCTGGAGGTAAAAGGTGCGCATGCGGTCAAGCTTGTCGCGCAGGTCGGTCGTGTCTCCCAAAAGAATCCTATGCTGACCAAGTCGCGGGATGAGTTCCATCTCCTGATTCTCGTTCACATAGAGCTGTTCGGTGTTGGCCGACCAGAACGTATCGGCCTCCAAGGCGAGGGCTGTTGTGAATATCTGCCCAATTGTTCGAGGTAATGGGGTACCGGCAGAGTCGCCCAAAGTGAAGTTGTAACCGATTTTCCCTTCGGAAAAGCGGTTGAATAAGTGGCCGTTGGCAACGACCACGGGAGGTGTGTGTCGGTCCGAAACCGGCATGAAAACTCCCTCAGAATCAATATAAAACTGCTCGTCGTACACGTTTATTACCCTGACCACCGGATGCCTCTGTTCAAGTTCGGCATGAAGGGTTCCGTCAATGGCTGAATATACCTCTGCGGTACGCACCCAAGGATTGCTTAGAATTCTTTTTTCCAACAATGTGAAGTCAAGACCGCCGACAGGCTTGCCGATGATTTTCCCCTTCGCATTGATCCTGCTCAGCACCTCGTTCCTGTCCACAAAATCGTGTGCATCCTGGTCAACGATGTTTACAACCACCGATTTGACCAAGAGGGTGTGTTGACGGCTACCCACAAATCCCAATAGGACCAGAAAGGCAGCCCCACTTAAAATAACGCCTGTAATGTAGAGGATTCGTATGGCCTGCGCTCGGTTTATCATGGCAGAAGGATTGTTTTGATGGGTTGAACCAATTGATCGATATCACCAGCGCCCAGGGTGAGCAACAATGCAGGGGGTTCCTTCCGAAACTGGTCCAGCAAGGCACTTCGATCCATAAGCTGTTTGTCCTGGATGCCGATGCAGTCAAGCAAGGCAGATGAGGTGATTCCGGCAATCGGGAGTTCGCGTGCAGGATAGATTTCGAGCAAGTAAACCCTGTCGGCCAAGGCCAATGCATCAGCAAATCCTTGCATGAAATCCCGTGTCCGGCTGAAAAGATGGGGCTGGAATGCAACAGTAAGCCGCCGATCAGGAAACAGTTCTCGCGCCGATGAGATGGCCGCACGGATTTCCGAAGGATGATGCGCATAATCATCGATGTATACCGATGGACCGGTGGAAATGTGGCGCTCGAACCGGCGTTGTACACCTGTATATGATGCAAGTGCAGAAGGGATCGAGCCGGGATCGGTACCAGACTCGAGGGCTAGAGCGCAGGCACCCACGGCATTCTCAACATTGTGTCGCCCGGGCAATCCCAGTTTCAGACCCTCCAACACAAATCCGGGCGTATGTAAATCGAAGCAATAATTCCCGTCCTCAATGTGTACGCGGCGCGCACTATACTCCGAATCCCGTGAATCAACACCGTAGCGCAACTGACGCGCAGCCGTTTCACCTAGGTATAGGCCTTCTTTAACAACCAGTATGCCATCTGCGGATACCTGTGATGCATAGCTGCGGTAGGTATCATGCATGGTAGATTCATTACCGTAAATATCCAAATGGTCGGGATCCATACTGGTGATGACGGAGCCGTATGGATGCAAGGTCAGGAAGGAACGATCAAACTCGTCGGCTTCTACGACGATTTCATGGTTTGCGCCAGATGGATTACCCAAGAGCAGGTTGCTGCCGAAATTGGTACTGATACCACCAAGAAACGCAGTGCAATTGTGACCGGCACAGTGAAGTATATGCGCCAGAATGGACGAAGTTGTGGTTTTACCATGCGTTCCAGCTACAGCCAAGGTTTTCTGTCCCTGGGTTATCAGGCCCAGCACTTCCGAGCGCTTCATCAGCGAATATCCCGCGTTAATAAACCAGTTCAATTCGGAATGGCTGGAGGGTACGGCCGGAGTCCGAATGACAAGTGTGTGCTGTAAACGCGAAGGATCGCGGTAGGATAACGGAACTGCTTCAACACAATCATTGAAATGAATCTCCATTCCCTCATCGACCAAGGCATCAGTCATTGGTGTAGCTGTGCGGTCGTAGCCAGCCACTGACAAGCCTGCAGCGCGGAAGTACCGTGCCAACGCACTCATCCCGATTCCTCCGATACCGAGGAAGTAAACCTGTTGGAAGCGTTGCGTGAGCAGACTCATAATTCGTTACTAGTTGCAATACGTATCACATGTTGTGCGATTTCTTCCGCTGCTTGCGGACGGGCCAACGATCCCATTTTCTCTGAAAGCGAACGACAGCGCTCCGGATCGCTTATCAAATTGAGTGCATCGTGAACAAGTTGCGATGAAGCTTGCGCATCCTGCACAAGAATCGCCGCCCCCTGATCGACAAGTGCCTTACAGTTCTTTGTTTGGTGATCCTCAGCCGCAGTAGGCAGAGGAACTAGAATTGCTGGCTTGCGAACAATACACAATTCGGATACGGTGCTCGCTCCCGCCCTACCAATGACCACATCCGACATGGCATATGCAAGATCCATACGTGTGATGAACGCATCGACCCAAGCCTTTTTGCCAAGTGAGGCAACAGCATTGCGTGCATCCTGTAAAAATGGTTTCCCGGTTTGCCAAATGAGCTGAACTCCGGCTGTGTGAAGAGCTTCTATACCATCCCGTAAAGCCTTATTGATACTTCGGGCACCTTGGCTACCACCAACCACCAGTAAAGTTGGCAAAGAGGGGTCAAGGCCAAAAAATCGGGAGGCTTCGCCACGCAGGACGGCCGTACCCAGCAATTCTTTGCGCACCGGATTTCCTGTGAATACGATACGATCAGCAGGAAAAAAACGCTCCATACCCGGATAAGCAACACAGATGGCAGATGCTTTCCGCGACAGAAGCCGGTTGGTAATTCCAGGGTAGGAATTCTGCTCCTGAATAAGTGTAGGTACACCCCTGCGTGATGCCATGTATAGCATAGGGCCGCTTGCATAGCCACCCACACCTACTGCAACATCGGGGTTGAACTTACGCACTACAGATCCGGCTTTCATCAGGCTACGTACAAGCTTGAATGGGAACCGAAGGTTTTCAGCACTTAACTCGCGCTTGATACCTGCTATAGGAAGTCCGACGATATCGTATCCTGCAGCAGGGACCTTCTCCATTTCCATACGCCCTTCAGCGCCGACAAACAGAAATTCTGTATCAGGCCGTAGCGAACGAATAGCGTTGGCAATGGCAATGGCCGGGAAGATATGCCCACCTGTACCGCCGCCGCTTATCACGACTCTCAAAGGTCTATCAGGCGATTGCAAGATTCTCTTCCTCCTCCTCTTGAGTATAGATTTCACTGCTGACACTCAGGATGATTCCCAAGGCCAGACTTGTAAACCAGATGGATGTCCCTCCCATACTGAGCATAGGCAGCGGCTGACCAGTCACAGGAAAAAGATTGACTGCGACAGCCATATTGATCAGAGCCTGTGATACCAAACTAAATCCGACACCGATGGTAATCAGCGCAGCAAAGGCACGTTCGGTTCTTCGTACAATTTGTAGTACTCTGAAGAACAACAACAGATATAGAAAGACAACGAAAATCCCACCGATAAGACCATACTCCTCAATAATGATGGCAAAAATGAAATCCGAATAGGGATGTGGAAGAAAATTCCGCTGCGTGCTGTTACCCGGCCCCTTGCCAGCAATGCCGCCAGTGGCGATGGCAATTTTTGCCTGGTCGATCTGGTAAGTGGTATCTGAGTCTTTGTCTTCACTGGCAAACGTATCAAGGCGACTCATCCACGTTTGAACGCGCTTGAACAAAGGGCCTTCATAATTCGCCAACTTGGCAACACCCAGGAATAAACCGAGAAAGAGAATTCCAACACCAAGTAATCCACCGATATAACGCATACTGATTCGGCCAATGAACATTAGCACAAGGCAAGTCATGAACAGTACAGCAGCTGTTGAAAGGTTCGCAGGGAAAATGAGCATGCACACCAATGCGACAGGAACAATCAATGGCAGAAATGTGCCTTTGAAATCATCAACCTGATCCTGGCGCTTGGACAGCGTGCGTGCCACGTATAAAATGAGTGCCACCTTGGCAAAATCAGACGTCTGAAACGAGAGTCCGATAATGGGAAGCGTGAGCCAACGATTGGCCTCGTTCACATTACTACCAATAACCAGCGTCAGCAACAGAAGCGGAATAGCGGCGATAACTGCAACATTAGCAAAGCGCGAATACCATGTGTACTTCACAAAATGGCAGAAATACATGATGGCGAATCCGGCCAGAATAATGAGTCCGTGTTTCAAGAGATAATACTCGGTATTACCGCTTTGGTATTTATAAGCCAGCGTACCGGTTGAACTATACACGGCCAGAATACTCAGGATACTGAGGAATATCACAATCAACCAGATTGTGCGATCGCCTTTGAAATAGGTCTCGAGCCGAGTCATGCCGTGCGTTTTTTTAAAAAATCAGAGTGAACGAACAGCTGCCTTAAAACGACGGCCTCGATCTTCGTAATTATCGAACAAATCAAAACTTGCACAGGCCGGAGAAAGCAACACAGCATCACCTTTTTTCCCAAGCCGGTATGCCGCCTGCACGGCTTCTTCTGCAGTTTCGGTTTCGATGATCTCAGGAACCAGACCTGAAAACGCTTTCACAATTTTCTTGTTGTCCTTTCCCATGCAGACAATCGCCTTCACACGGCTTCCGACCAAATCGAACAGCATGCTGTAGTCATTGCCTTTATCAACTCCACCTGCGATCCAAATGACAGGCTTCTCCATGCTTTCGAGCGCATACCAGGTGCTGTTCACATTGGTCGCCTTAGAATCGTTGATGAAATCGATTCCATGAACCGATGTGACAAACTCAAGCCGATGTTCGATGTTTTCGAAATCGGTAAAGCTTTCCCGGACGACTTCTTTTCGGATATCAAGGATGCGGCCTGCGATGCCGGCAGCCATAGAATTGTAGATGTTGTGTTTTCCCTGTAGTGCGAGTTCGTGAATGGACATAGCGAAGGTCTGGTTATCGGTTTGAATGGTTAGTTGATCGTGGTCGAGCCATGCACTCATCCCTTCCGAAGTGCGAATGCTGAAAGGGTGAAGTTGCATGGGTGTAGCAGTGTGGTTCATTCGTCCGGTGGTCAGCTGATCATCGGCGCAAAAAATGAAGTGATCGCCGGCCCCTTGATTGCGCTGGATTCTGAATTTGGAATCGATGTAGCGCTCAAGCTGGTAATCGTACCGGTCGAGGTGATCTGGTGTGATATTGGTTAGAATCGCGATGTCGGCCTTGAACTCAAAACAGCCATCGAGTTGAAAACTGGAGAGTTCAAGCACATAGTGATCGAAGTCTGATTCCGCCACCTGACGAGCGAAACTGCGGCCGACATTACCTCCGAGACCGACATGGAGTCCGGCTTTTTTTAAGAGGTGATGCGTAAGAAGTGTTGTTGTGGTCTTTCCGTTTGTTCCGGTGATGCAGATCATTTTTGCATCTGTGAACCGGGATGCAAATTCGATTTCGGAAATCACCGGAATACCTCGATCGAAAAAATTACGCACAACCGGCATCGAATCAGGAATACCTGGACTTTTAACAACCAAATCTGCCTCTTTTGAAAGAGGACCGTGTCCACCTTCCTCAATCATGGCTCCGCATTGCATCAGCTCATCACGGTAGCGCTCTGCAATCTTACCGGCATCAGACACGACCACAGAGTACCCTTGCTTCTTGCCAAGCACAGCAGTTCCGGTGCCGCTTTCGCCCGCACCGAGAATCAAGAGTCTGCCTGATGATGGAATCATGAATCGATCAGCGGAGTTTAAGTGTGGCTACACTGAGAACGGCCAGCATGATGCCGACAATCCAGAAGCGGGTGACTATTTTGGATTCGTGATAACCGAGTTTCTGATAGTGGTGGTGTAACGGCGACATTTTGAAAATGCGCCGCCCTTCACCATACTTTTTCTTGGTGTACTTGAAGTAGCTCACCTGCATCATGACCGACAAATTCTCTACTAAAAACACCCCGCAAATAATGGGGATGAGCAATTCCTTTCGAATAGAGATGGCGAACACAGCGATGATGCCCCCCAAAGCCAGGCTACCTGTATCCCCCATGAAGACCTGTGCAGGATATGAGTTGTACCAAAGAAAACCGATGCATGCACCCACAAAGGCACTCATGAACACGAACAACTCGCCTGTGTGAGGGATGTACATAATGTTGAGGTAATCGGCAAATACAGTATTGCCTGAAACGTAGGCGAAGATGGCTAGCGTTGTGCCGATGATTGCCGATGTTCCTGTCGCAAGGCCATCAATCCCATCTGTAATGTTTGCGCCGTTAGAAACTGCAGTAATAATGAAAGTCACTATTACGATGAACAACAATGGGAGCATCCAGTACTTCTGATCACCAGCCCAAGCAATGATATCAGCATAGTCAAACTCATTGTTCTTAAGGAAAGGGATGGTTGTTTTAGTTGATTTTTCGTTTTTACCGGAGTAAAGTACCCCATCAGCAAAACCGAGATCGTTGATAACCGAACTACTGTGCTGGACGGTAATCGTCCCCTTCTCGTTTTTTTCACGAACAACCACATTCGAGTTGAAATACAAGACCGCACCTACAATCACACCAAGTCCGACTTGCCCGATGAGTTTGCTTTTTGCACGCAAACCTTCCTTATCTTTTTTAAATACTTTGATGTAATCATCCAGAAATCCGATACAGCCGAGCCAAAGTGTACTGACAATCATCAGGATGACATACACATTGTCGATCCGGGTAAACAGAATTGTCGGGATTAGAATGGCGGCAATGATGATCAATCCGCCCATGGTAGGTGTACCCTGCTTTTGCTTTTGCCCGTCGAGACCCAGATCGCGGATGGTCTCACCCACCTGCAACCTCAACAACTGGCCGATAATCCGTTTGCCGAGAAACAAAGTGATCACCAGCGAAGTGATAACCGCCATTGCCGCACGGAAAGAAAGAAACCTGAACACCCCTGCCCCAGGTATATCATAGGTTGTATCAAGCCAGTCAAATACGTAATAAAGCATAGTCAGCAGGTTTCGAATGATTCTTCCAATACCTTTCTATCATCGAAAGGATATTTCACACCGTTGATTTCCTGGTATTTCTCGTGTCCTTTTCCTGCAAGCAGGATGATATCTCCCGGTCGAGCAAGTGCTACTGCAGTACGGATAGCCTCACGGCGGTCGCTCACAGCAAGTACTTTCCGGGTGTGTGTTACTTGAATCCCCGAACGCATCTGTTGGATGATGGCATCGGGATCCTCACTTCGGGGATTGTCAGACGTTAGAATGACCCGATCACTCATCTCAGCAGCGATAGCAGCCATTTGCGGACGTTTACCGGGATCACGGTCTCCGCCACAACCGACAACTGTAATCACCTGTTCATTACCGGTGCGCAACTCGGCAATGGTACCGAGCACGTTTTGCAAAGCATCGGGTGTATGCGCATAATCCACAATTCCGGATATTCCCTGCGGGCCACTAACTTGCTCGAAGCGACCCTCCGGCGGCGAAACCAATGACAGGGCCGTTAACACATCCAGTTTTTGCTCGCCCAGCAGAACGGCAGTTGCATAGACAGCGAGCAGATTGTATGCATTGAATCCACCCGTCAGACGACATAACACATCAGATCCATCGATATTCAGCAACAATCCGGCTACAGTCCGCTCAAGGATACGCACCTTGTAGTCGGCAACAGATGACATCGCGAATGTCCTTACCGTTGCACGCGAATTCTGCACCATGATGCGGTGGTTGCGATCATCGGCATTTACCAACGCGAATGCTCCTTCGGGCAATAAATCAAAAAATCCCTTCTTAGCCGCTATGTAGGCTTCAAAAGTCTTGTGATAATCGAGGTGATCGCGTGTAATGTTGGTGAAAACACCTGCTCTAAACCGTAATGCAGAGACCCTATGCTGGACTACAGCATGGGAACTCACTTCCATGAAGCAATGGGTACAACCCACTTCGAGCATTTTTGATAACAGCGCATTCAGCTGTATTGGATCCGGAGTGGTATGCGTTGCTGTTATCTCAAGGTCATTGACCAAGTTGCGAACAGTGCTGATCAAACCGGTCTTATGTCCCAATCGGCGATAAAGGGCATGAAGCAACGTGGCCGTTGTGGTCTTTCCGTTTGTACCTGTCACTCCCACCAGACACAGCTTCTCACTGGGATGATCATAAAAATTTGCAGCAATGAACGACAAGGCATTTGCACTATCACGAACACGGACATACGTTACACCGGCGTGCAATACACCAGGCATCTCTTCCACGATGATAGCTGCTGCTCCCTGTGAAATCACCTGGTCGATAAACCGATGACCATCACTGTTCACGCCGCGCACAGCAATGAACAGACAACCATCTTCAGCTTGCCGAGAATCAAAACATACTTTTCCGATAGGAATAGTAGTATTTCCGACAACCTCCTCGATGCCGGTCTTATAAATAAGATCGCTGAGTAATTTCATTAACCGAGTTCGATGGTGATCAGGCTGCCTTTTTCAGCAGTGCTTCCGGGTTTGATAGATTGACGTAACACCGCTCCGCGGCCACTGGGCTTCACCTGGAATCCCTGTCGTTCGAGTAGATACATGGCATCGCGAAGACCCATACCTGTTACATCGGGAACTTTTCCTGCTTGCGGTGAATATTCCTTCAGATCGTTACGCACCCAACCGTAAGCCGGGACCTTTGTTGCCATTCCCAATTGGCGGAACGTCTTGTTTGCTGTTACCGAACGTCCGGCCTTAAGAACAGGACCAGCCAGCACTACCGAATCCGGGGGCGCTGTCAACTCCTTGTGCATCTCAACATCAAGTGCATAAACCTTGTCGGCTATGTCTTTGAAAACCGGGCATGCCACCGATGCGGCATAATACACATTATTACCAGGAGAATACACGACAACTGCACAGGAATACCGAGGCTTATCAGCAGGGAAGTAACCGCAAAATGAGGCCTGGTATTTTTTCTGCGCTCCGTATCCGGATGAACCTTGAGCAATCTGTGCTGTGCCGGTTTTACCCGCAATACTGTACTGAGCATGCTTGATGTGACTGGCTGTTCCTGATCGCACGACCTCTTCCAGCAGCTCGCGTGCTTTCGCGATAGTCTTCGAGGAGCAAATCGAATCAGCAATCACCTCGGTCGGAAAAGTCCTGACAACCTCACCCATATTCCGGATCTCCTTAACGAAAAGCGGCTTCACCATCTTTCCGTTATTGGCAACAGCATTGTAGAAAGTCAGTAACTGCAGTGGGGTAAACAATGACTCGTAACCGATCGACATATACGCCAGCGAATTTTTTGACCAATCTTCGCTGTATGTGTTCTTCATGCGCGGCTTTAATCCACCTTTAATCTGCAATGGGATTGAATCAGCAATGTGCATTGAGCGCAGCCGATCGATGAAAGCCTGCGGATTCTTCTCATACGAGCGCTTGATAATCTGATAAATTCCAACATTGGTACTGACTGCAAAAGCCTTTTTAACACTTACCCGGCCATAACCGCCATTATGTGAGTCGGAGAGCACATAACCACCGGCTAACCGCTGCTTACCGCCATAGGTATCTACCGTATCATCAAGATCGATGAGTCCGTCCTCCAGCGCAGCCATCACCGAGGCCAACTTGAATGTAGATCCCGGTTCTGAGCGATAACCCAACACGAAATTGTAATCCTCGCGATACTCACCTGCATCATTCCTGCGCAGATTGGCAATCGCTTTGATATGTCCGGTAGACACCTCCATTAATACAGCACAACCCATCTCAGCATTGTGCGTGCTGAGTTGGTTCATGAGTGCATTCTCGGCAACATCCTGCAGATTAAGATCGATGGTAGTAACGATATCATAGCCATCATTAGGCTCAATTTCGTTTTCCGTATTGACCGGCTTCCAGACTCCACCTGCAATCCGGCGCATCAAACGCTTACCTTGGGTTCCACTCAAGTCTTTGTCGAAAGCGCCTTCGATGCCCACCGGCTGTACGGATTTGTTCGGAAGACTAAAACCCACCGTACGCTGAGCGAGAATATTGAAAGGACGCTCGCGACGACTGGTTTGATCCAGAATCAACCCACCCTTGTTCTTTCCTTGACGAAAAATCGGAAAAGACTTGAGTGCCTTTTGCTGTTTGTAAGAGATGTTCCGCTTGAGCAGAAAAAACCGATCCCCTTCACCACGCGCCTCACGCAACATGCGCCTGTACTCTTCTTTGCTTTTATCACGAAACAAATTGGCGAGACAGTAAGCGAGTGAGTCAACCTCATCATTGAAAGAAGCTGCCTTCATCCCCGGTGATTTCATATCGAGATGTACATCGTATCTCGGTATCGAAGTAGCCAGCAGCCTTCCGTCGGCTGTATAAATACTGCCACGCATCGGCTCGATACTTTTATAATCCAAAGTCAAGCTATCGGCCTTGCTTCTCCACATCTCACCCTCGGAAACCTGTAAGTAGGCCACCTTGCCGAGAATACAGATTCCCAACAGTAGAAATCCCGTGAATACGAGATAGCTTCTAATGAGAATATCGTTCTTCTTTTCTGCCATGTTCAGTCTTTACCGGCTTGGACTACGATTTTACGTGGGGCTTCCGTAGACTCGCGAATCCCTTTAACCTGAATGCTTCTTGCAACTTCAGTCAGCTTTGAACGGCTCATCAGTTCCGATTTGGTAGTGATGAACTCCGAATGCAATTCCTTGATTTCACGCCCGACCTTATCGATTTCGCGGACTGATTTTTCTGCGTAATAGCTGTTACCGATATAAATCAAAGCAAGCATGAACAGAAAAAAAGCAAAAGGCATGAAGGCAATCACCCGGCGACGATCAAACAAAGCGAATACATTGAAGAATCCGGCAAAACGCACGGCCACACTCTGCTTTCTTGCTTCGTTTGGAACATTTGCCTCTGCCTTAGGCTCTACTTGTTCGGATTTTACCTTATTCATTTTCTGATGGCGATTCGCATTTTAGCACTTCTGGAACGTGGGTTGAGTTCAAGCTCTTCTGCGCTGGGCACAACGGGCTTACGGGTAACCGCTGCGAATAACAAACCTGTCGTATGTCCGAAAAAATCCTTGTGAAGCTCTCCTTCAAGATTCCCGGTGTTAATCAGATTTTTCACCAATCGATCTTCCAGGCTGTGATAGCTGATCACAACAAGTCGACCACCGGCGCGTATCAAGCTAGAAGCTTGGACCAGCAACTCACGCAATGCACTTAATTCATCGTTCACCTCGATTCGGAGTGCCTGGAACAGCTGTGCATAAAAAGTATTCTCCTTGTTCCGAATCACACAACGGCTGACTGCATCCTTTAACTCCTGGCCTGTTGAAATAAAAGACACCTCCCTGGCCTGGACCACAGCCCTTGCAACCCGGCGCGGATGATCCAATTCACCATATTGCCTGAAGATCCGTTCAAGTGCTTCCTCCGGATAATAATTAATCACATCGCGCGCAGTGAGGGTTTGTGCCCTATCCATCCGCATATCCAATACCGCATCAAAACGAATTGAAAAGCCACGCGAAGACTCATCGAATTGATGCGAAGAAACACCCAGGTCAGCAAGTAGGCCATCTACCTGGTCGATACCAATTTCCTTGAGCGAATCTTCCAAGCGCCTGAAATTCACAGGCAGCAGGGTGAATCGCTTATCATCCGGAACATTCGACTGAGCATCCTGATCCTGATCGAAGGCAATCAACCTTCCTGAATCTGCTAACTGGGAAAGTATTGCCCTTGAATGCCCACCGCCACCAAAAGTCACATCAACATAAATTCCATCGGGTCGGATATCCAACCCCTTAATGGCCTCGTGCAGCAACACCGGCTTATGATACATCTGCGCCTCCTCCCATATTGAGCTTACCCATAACCTCCTCCGCCAGTGCTGAGAAATCCTTGGGCTCCTCACCAATCAACTGGTTGTACCGTTCTACTGACCAGATTTCAATTTTATTGGACCAGCCATACAACACAGCTTCTTTTTCAATACCCGCATAATCGAGCAGTCGCTTTGGCAGCAACAAACGACCCGCACCGTCCAACTCAAGCTCAGTAGCACCCCTGAAAAAATAACGGGCAAATTCACGGTTCTTGGCCACGAACATGTTTAGGCCGTTGATGACAGCGCTGATCTTCTTCCACTCATCCATCGGAAACAGTGCAAGACACTGCTCAAAACCACGGTTGAGCATAAACCGCTCACCGGCTTCCGGAGCCAATTGCTTACGCAAGGCCGATGGCAGACTCAAACGCCCCTTTGCGTCAAGCTTGCATTCAAATTCTCCGTGGAATTGTGTCATGTTCCGCATTGCACAAATCCTGTGCTGCGGTGGTAAAAGTAATTCGATTTTCCCACTTCATCCCACTTTCCCCCACTTTGTTAAAAACTTTCCAGGCCTGCATCATGGGCATTGCCAGACCTGACATAACTAGCCCAAATCAATCACATGGGCCGAAAAATACTATCAGATTGAATCATAATCATTAGAATATTAGTTCGTTATGAACAGCATTGAGTGCAAAACACCGCGGGTTCCACCATGGCTGAAATCAAGCGGAATTGACTGAAGTGGTGGATGTAGTGATTGATCGTGGAGCCTCGGATAGGTGCAAACACCTAATTTAATTAAATCATTGATTGTCTGATATTTAGTGAAATGCTGTGCAAATTTTCATCCCACACTGCCCCATCCCTTTGCACTTTATAAAGCCTCACTTCAAACGGCTATTTTCGGCAGCAATACCTATGCAAACAGAACACGAGCGTATTATTGATGTCGAGCAGGTCATCGCGAAAAAAAATCCGAAAATCCTGCGGTGGCTACCAGGATTCGTTTTGCGATACATCAAACGGATCGTACACGAAGACCACATCAACACGTTCATCCGGAACCATGGTCACAAGCAATCGTTCGAGTTCATTGACGCCGTCATTAATGATTTCGGCGTGCGTGTCATCAGCAATGGAATCGATCACATCCCCACGAACAGAGGTTGCATCATCGCGGCAAATCATCCGATTGGCGGATTGGATGCCTTGGCTTTAATGCAGGCGGTTGCCTTGCGCAGAAAAGACCAGGCATTCATCGTGAACGACGTGCTGATGAATCTGAAAAATCTCAGTGAACTATTTGTGGGTGTGAACAAGCACGGCAAGAACACACAGGAAGCACTTGCCGAAATCGATCGCCTATATGCAGGTGACGGTGCAGTCCTCATTTTCCCTGCAGGACTTGTGTCGAGGAAACAACACAGTGAAATCATGGACCTCGAATGGAAAAAAAGCTTCATCACCAAAGCAAGACGATTTTCAAAGCCGATTATCCCCGTCCACATCTCTGGCCGGAATTCGGATTTTTTCTATAACCTTGCCCGCTGGAGATCCCGACTGGGCATTCGCACCAACATTGAGATGCTTTACCTTATGGACGAAATGTTCAACCAACACGGAAAGAACATCACACTGACCTTCGGTGCGCCTCTCGAACCAATTCAATTCGACAACTCTAGGTCTGACCGTGAATGGGCCTTGAGGGTCAAGGAACACGTTTACAGCCTGGAGCCTGGCAAGAATCCCAAAGACCCATTCACACCATGACCATCGCCCGGGAGATTATCGCACCTGTCGACAGAAAATTGCTCATTGCGGAATTGACCACTGAGCGCTTTCTGCGTAGCACGAACAATGGTGGGAACTTCATTTATAGTGTCAATGCACACAACTCACCGCATGTTCTACAGGAAATCGGAAGGCTGCGTGAAATCACCTTCCGTGCTGCTGGCGGAGGCACAGGGCTCGACTGCGATCTTGATCACTTTGATACCGACCCAGCCTGCTATGAACAACTCATCGTCTGGAGTCCAGATGACCAGGAAATTATGGGTGGGTATCGCTACATCCATTGCGGAAAGTCTACGTTGGGAAGCGATGGTCATCCGGACCTGGCTACTGCAGAGATTTTCAGGTTCTCAGAAGATTTCATCCACAATTATCTGCCCCATACCATCGAATTGGGCAGGTCATTCGTTCAACCCAAATACCAGCCCCGGCCTGAAAACCGCAAAGGGCTATTCACGCTGGACAATTTGTGGGATGGTCTTGGCGCGATCCACGTTGACCATCCGGATGTTAAGTGGTTCTTCGGAAAAGTGACCATGTACAGGCATTACAATGCTGAAGCACGCGATATGATTCTTAGTTTCATGAATCATTACTTTCCGGACCAAGAGAATCTGGTTGTACCACTTTACCCCTTACCGATCACACACGATATGACGTCCTTCCTCAACGAAATCAAGGATCTTGACTACAAAGAAGGGCACCGCATACTGAACCAGCGCGTAAGGGCACTGGGCGAAAACATTCCACCGTTGGTGAATGCATACATGAACCTGAGTCCGACGATGCGCAATTTCGGCACTTCGAGCAATCCGCATTTCGGAGATGTGGAAGAAACAGGGATTCTTGTCACACTGGCTGACATTTACCTTTCAAAAAAAGAGCGTCATATCAGCTCGTATCAGAAGGGAAAATAATGCCTTCAGATCATTCAGCCGTTCCCCACACGGAAAGTACTGACTGGATATAGTCCATCAACTCTCCTTTACCAGAACCGGTTTCGGCAGATGTAATCAGGAAGGGTGGTGTCTCCTCCCAACTTTCCAACATAGCAGCACGGAAAGCTTCCACATTTGAAGCCACCTCGGTACGCGAGGGTTTATCGGATTTCGTAAAGACAATAGCAACCGGGATACCCCGTTCGCCCAACGAACGTAAAAACGATAAATCGCTGCGTTGCGGAGGAATCCTGACATCAATCAGAACAAACACACAGAGAAGATTTTCGCGGGTTGTAAGATACTTGCTCAACATCCGCTCCCAATCTTCGCGTATGGAACGTGAAACTCGGGCAAAACCATAGCCAGGCAAATCGACCAAATACCAAGAAGAATCAATCAGGTAGTGGTTGATTGTACGCGTCTTTCCCGGCTGTGAAGAAGTGTGGGCGAGTTCTTTCCGGTTCACAAGACAGTTGATCAAAGATGACTTACCAACATTTGATCGTCCGATGAATGCAAGCTCTGGCATCGCCGGCGCCGGCAACTGATCAACCTGCGATGAACTTTTAACAAACTCCGCTTTCCGTATAATCATGGACCCCATATCTAAGCTGCAAAGGATTGATTAGCGGATGACCTTTTTTTCACGACCGAAATCGCGGGCAAACTGCCGTATCCGGTCTGCCATTGAAGCATCAGCTGTCGAGCGCTCATAGGTTTCGGCCATCCCAGCCAGGGTTTCGTAGAAAAAAAAGTCCATTTCCTCGACTGTCATCTCGTGGGTCCACAAATCGATCCGCATGGTGCTTTTCTCAGCTGGATCCCATGCAGAAAACATCAGTGAACGGGCTTTCTTCTCCCCTTCCAGTCCGGCATCCTCGGCGTGCCACGCTAGACCGACGGGCTGCTTCTCGGCGTTTAATTCGACTGCAATCCGGATTTCAGAACGGCGGGCGGGGGTCAGGTCTTTGGACATGCAGATACAATAAAACGGGTGGCTACAAAGGTACGGAAAGCAATGCGGGAAAGGCGCTTTGAAATACTTACCTTCGCAAGGATGCGTAATTCCATCCGATTCAGGCGTATCATTCCGCTTTTCGTATTCATCTGTATGCTTTGCCCAACAAAGCCAGCAGAGGCGCAATTCACGCGTGGCGTGCAAATGAATTTCGGAAAAAACAGGGTGCAGTACAATGATTTCCTGTGGACATTTTACCGCTTTAAGTCCTTCGACACCTACTACTACCTAGGGGGGCAGGAGCTTGCGGTATATACTGGACGAACCGCTGAAACCGAAATTGCGGAATTGGAAAAACTGTTCGATTACCGCATAAACGGACGGTTCCAGTTCATCATTTACAACCGACTTTCGGATTTGAAGCAGAGTAATATCGGGTTGGAAGGCGAAGAACAAAACACCAACACGGGAGGACTTACGCGCATCATCGGCACCAAAGTGCTATTGTATTTCGATGGCGACTACAGGCACTTTCGGGAACAAATCCGATCGGGACTTACACAGGTAATGATCCAGCAACTGATGTACGGTGGAAGTATCAAAGACCGCGTACAAAGTTCTGTGCTACTTCATTTGCCCGATTGGTATTTGAATGGATTGATTTTATTTGCCTCCCGCGGTTGGAATGTCGATCTGGACTGCGCAGTTCGTGATGCTATTTTATCAGGCCGATACAAAAACCTGAACAGCCTTTCAGGTGAAGATGCTTCAATTGCAGGTGCATCTTTGTGGAATTACATCGTAGAGACGTATGGTGCTGGCGCTGTTTCCAACTTGCTTTACATGACGCGTGTCAACCGGAACATTGACCAAGGGTTTCTATACGTATTGGGTGTTCCGCTTAAGGACCTCGGGAAGAACTGGAGCCAATACTACACAGAGCTTGCTGCTGCCGATACAGTCGGACGTGTAATACCAACCAACACCATCCAACTCAGGACACGAAGATCGGGATCCATTGTGAGCCAATTGAGCATGAGCCCTGACGGGCGCCTAGCAGCCTACGTCACCAATGAATCCGGAAAATACCGCATATGGTTGTATAATACATCCACCAACAAGCGAAAACGCATTTCGAAAGGCGGATACAGAAGTGTAAGGCAAGACGTGGATTTAAGTTTTCCCAGTCTCGCCTGGCATCCATCGGGGAAATACCTTGCTTCTATCCGTGAACGCAAGGGTAAACTTTGGCTCGATTATCACATGGCCGACAACAAGTTCAAGCGGGAATCATCCAAGTTCTTTTATTTTGACAAGGTCCTTGACTTTTCATTCTCATCGGCAGGAACCGAATTCGTATTATCGGCAGTACAAAAAGGACAATCCGATCTATTCACATTCAGTCCGCGAACCAAGACCTATACCCGACTAACCGATGACCGTTGGGATGATTTACATCCGCGCTATGTGCTGGATGACCGATACATTGCATTCAGCTCGACACGAACTGCTGACAGCCTGAAACCAACACCGCTGAGGCAATCAGCAGATTTGGAACGCCCAGCTTCAACAGATCTTTTCCTGCTTGATGTCGTGAACAAATCACCAAAGCTTATTCCGCTGTCCCAGACGGCGGGAATCAATGAGACCTATCCGTTGGAAATCGATGATGCACACTTCGGATTTTTGAGTGATAAAAACGGCATTGTTAACCGCTACGAAGCCCGACTCGACAGCACGATTGCATACATCGACACGACAATCCACTACAGATATATCGTGGAGAGCAAACCGATGACTGACTTTTCGTTCAACCTCCTTGAACAGGATGTGACCCGTTTGTCGCCAAGAATCGGATTGCTGAGCAAGGCTGACAAAAAGTACATCCTGCAGATCATAAATGCGGCCGAATCCGGAACCGAACCTTCTAATCCTTTAAGACCCACTACCCTATCACGCAAACTCCGTTCAGAAACCGGATTCGCACCATCGGTAAAAGGCAGCAAAGTGATAACAACCTCCAGTCAGGACGGAGTTGAAAAGGATAGCAGCTTTGCGAAATCAGATAGCACTTTGGAATCGCCCAGGCCTCGTATCCTGTTTCAATCCGAGTTCACAGAAAAGCCAGGAGCCCGCAATCAAACCACGAACGAGCCTAGTGTACCGGAATCGAACATCATTAGGATAAATTCTTCGTATGGAAACGATACGCTTTCTGTTATTGAACGTAAAACCAACACTACCACCGACTCCGTTGCTTACCAATTGCCAAAACAACGCAATTACGAAATAGCATTCGGTCCCAGTTATGTTTTAACGCAGCTTGACAACAATCTCCTCAATGAAACGTATCAGACCTTTACGGGAGGAGCCGTTTACTTCACCCCTGGACTGAATGCACTCTTTAAAATCGGGATTAGTGACCTCTTAGATGACTATCGCTTTGTCGGAGGACTTCGTCTCAGTGGAAACCTGAACTCAAACGAATACTACGTCGGATTCGACAATCTACGTCATCGTCTTGACAAGCAAATTTCGTTCTACAGACAGGCTCGTGAAGAATTTACTCCCTTCTCATTCCTGAAAGTCCATACCCATGAGGCGAAATATTCCGTTCGCTGGCCTTTCAGTGACATTACATCACTCAGGGGAATGGTTGCCTATCGCCACGACAGAGTCGTAGCCTTGAGTACTGATGCATTCAATCTGGTTGTACCTAATCAATACACCAACCGGATATCCATGCGTACCGAATATGTGTATGACAATACGTTGTCAACAGGTCTAAACCTTTACAACGGCACCCGCTTCAAATTATTCGCTGAAGGATTCCGTAGACTCGACGGAGGGTTTCTTGGCGTTTTGGGTGCAGATATCCGGCACTACACGAAAATCTACAAGCAGTTGATCTGGGCGAACCGCTTTGCCGGTAGCACCTCTTTCGGGGATGAAAAACTAATTTATTATTTGGGAAGCACCGATAACGCATTTACGCCAACGGACAATTTCAATACCGAGATTCAGATTGATCGGACTCAACAATACTCCTTTCAAGCACTTGCAACCAATCTGAGGGGATTTGTACAGAACATCCGGAACGGTAACAGCTTTGCACTGATAAACAGTGAAATCAGAATACCCGTCTTCCAAGTACTAGTTAACAAGCCGATCCGATCCGACTTTGTCCGCAATTTTCAAATCGTCGGTTTTGGTGATATTGGAACTGCATGGACTGGGCCATCGCCATACAGCCGCACGAATGCACTTTTTCGCAAAGAGTACCCTGGAAATCCGATCAGCATCACTGTGACCAAGGACATCGAGCCGATTGTTGGCGGTTACGGTTTCGGCTTTCGTAGTCGGGTGCTAGGGTACTTCTTGCGTGCAGATTGGGCTTGGGGAGTTGATGATGGTGCAATCCAGGAACGGATATTCTACTTCTCACTTGGCCTAGATTTTTAACCTGACGATTGGCCAGAGCTACATTCAACCTACAGAATACTTGACCTTCAACTTCTATGATTCGCCCGGAGCACATTCAAGAACTTGCCGCAACCATTCAATTGGATGTTGTAGCACACCGACGGCACCTGCACATGCATCCGGAGCTCTCATTTCATGAGCATAAAACAGCTGCTTATGTTTCGGAGTTTCTGAAAAAAGCAGGCATTTCATGCTCGGGAGGAATCGCAGGTACGGGTGTGGTAGGAATCATAGAAGGAACGAATCCCGGAAAAAAAGTCGTTGCGCTACGAGCGGACATGGATGCCTTACCGATTCATGAACTCGGCTCAGCACCATACAAGAGCCAGAATCCGGGCGTGATGCATGCTTGTGGTCACGATGCGCATACAGCCTCACTACTTGGTGCTGCAACAATTCTTAATCGGCTACGCGATCAATTTGAAGGAACTGTAAAGCTCATCTTTCAGCCGGCAGAGGAAAAACTTCCCGGAGGTGCATCAATGATGATACAGGAGGGCGTATTGAAAAACCCTACACCCGATTGTATTTTTGGCCAACACGTAATGCCCCATATTCCGGCAGGAAAAGTTGGTTTCCGATCAGGTACATACATGGCGAGTACCGATGAACTCTACCTAAAGGTTATCGGCAAAGGTGGTCACGGAGCGATGCCACACATGAATATCGATCCGGTCCTGATCTCGTCTCACCTAATCATAGCCCTTCAGCAAGTAGTTAGCCGAAATGCAAATCCAACCGTCCCCAGTGTACTCTCATTCGGAAAAGTGATTGCTGATGGTGCAACGAACGTGATTCCTGATTACGTTCTCATCGAAGGCACCTTCCGTACCCTCAGCGAGTCCTGGAGATCATCTGCACATGATCGCATGACGACATTGGCCCATCAACTGGTGGAATCCATGGGTGGCCGCCTGGAGTTTGAAATCAGAAAAGGCTATCCGGTTCTGGTAAACGATTCGGAACTCACTGGGAAAGCCCGAACCCGTGCCGTTGAATACCTTGGACCAGAAAATGTAACTGATCTCGACATTTGGATGGCTGCCGAAGATTTCGCCTATTACACCCACGAGACCAAGGCTTGCTTTTACAGACTTGGAACACGGAACGAATCCAAAGGAATCACCTCATCCGTACACACCCCTACATTCGATATTGAAGAAGATGCTCTTCAAATCGGGTGTGGATTGATGGCCTGGCTGACGATATGCGAGTTGACGGAATAAAAGCCCCAGATCAAATGAATTGTCTGTGGAAACAAGAAACACAATGCTTATAAATCCAAAGGGCGAATGATAGAGTTATACCTCGTCTTGCCTGGAAGCGGAGATTGAAAAAGTCTGATTTTATGTGATGACTGAATGATGAATTCTTTGGAGTGGATGGAAGCCAGGATAAACTGTTTTATATTTTCCGATACTAAAAAGAGGAAATCCAGTTTGAGGATGGATTCAAAACTGAGACCAGGTTAACTTCTCCAGTCACTAAGGGGGCCACCGCACCGCCCTCCCCAAAGCAAAGTTCGGGGTATTTTTTAAAACAACCTTCCGATTAGTCGTTTACAAACGGATAAAATCACCAACATTAAGACGCAGTCGTTTCCTGCTCCTGTCGCATATACGCCTCGGCTGTATTAACCAACTCGGGTGAACCAATGAACAAAGGAGTACGCTGATGCAAGGATTCCGGTTGAAGTTCCAAAATCCGTGTCCTGCCATCGGAGGCCAATCCACCGGCCTGCTCCATAATAAAGGCAAGCGGATTGCATTCATACAGTAAACGTAATTTCCCCGATTTCGCTTTTCCGGTAGATGGGTAAATATAAATTCCACCCTTAATCATGTTACGGTGAAAATCCGCGACAAGTGATCCGATGTAGCGTGTCGTGTATGGACGACCCGTTGACGTATCCTCCTCCTGGCAATAGCGAATAAATGCCTTCACTCCCTCCGGAAAATGAGCATAATTCCCCTCGTTGATACTATAAATCTTACCCGATTGCGGGATTTTCATATCGGGATGTGACAGGCAAAACTCACCGATTGAAGGATCGAGTGTGAACCCGTTAACACCACGGCCTGTGGTATAAACCAACATGGTGCTGGATCCGTAAATTACATACCCAGCCGCAACCTGCTCAGTACCCTTCTGCAAAAAATCCTCCACACGAGCCGAGCCATCCACTTCGCTTCTCCTCCGGTAAATGGAGAAGATTGTTCCGATGCTGACATTGACGTCAATGTTGGACGAGCCATCCAAGGGATCGATGCATACAACATAGCGGGCATTTTGCGAGACTGAACTACTGATTTCAATCAAGTCTTCGTTTTCCTCACTTGCAATAGCGATACATTCACCACCGGCCCCCAATGCCCGTATGAATTGTTCGTTGGCGTACACGTCCAATTTCTTCTGGTCTTCTCCCTGAACGTTGGTCTCCCCATGTTCACCAAGGATATCGGCCAGACCAGCCTTATTCACTTCACGGTTAACAAGCTTGGCTGCGATACCGATGTCGCGTAACAAGCGCGATAATTCTCCCTTTGCGTACGGGAAGTCAGCCTGACGCTCAATGATGAACTGGCCCAGTGTAACAAACCGCCTGGAAGGAATTAGTGTCGACATGGTAAAGGGGTATGAACAAAGATAAAAATTCGGAAGGCAACCCCAGCGGTTAACGGAACCTTGTTCAAAAAACCAGGGTGTTGTGATGAAAGCAGCAGCGAGTATAGCCTAATCTTGTTGAATGCAGACTTCTGTTCCCAGAGATAAAGTCAAGGTCCTCCTGTTGGAGAACATACACCCCTCTGCCATAGCGATGCTCAAATCCGCAGGTTTCACCGACATTGAAGCACACACCGGCTCCCTGACGGAAAAAGAACTGCTGGACCGCATAAGCAAGGTGCATCTGCTCGGTATCCGATCGAAGACTCAACTCAATGCCAATATCCTGAAAAAAGCCGAACGGCTTATCGGTATCGGGGCGTTTTGCATTGGCACGAATCAAATCGATGCAGCGGTTGCAAGGCAACAGGGAATTGCTGTTTTTAATTCTCCTTTTTCAAATACCCGCTCAGTGGCCGAATTGGTCATCGGATTGAGCATTATGTTGATGCGACGCGTTTTCGAAAAAAGCGAAGGGGCGCACCGTGGACAATGGCTGAAAGAGAGCACCAATTGCTACGAGGTTAGAGGAAAAACACTGGGCATCGTCGGCTATGGCCATATCGGCAGCCAAGTTTCGGTTTTGGCCGAATCGCTCGGAATGCAGGTGATTTTTTATGACATCGCGAACAAATTGACACTGGGTAACGCAAGAGCCAGTCGATCTCTCGACGAGTTATTAAAACGGTCTGATATCATCACCCTCCATGTTCCAGGCAGCCCTGAAACCAAGAACTTGATCAATGCGCAACGCTTGAAAAAGATGAAACCGGGGGCTGTCCTGATCAACTTGAGCCGGGGCGATGTGATGGATACCTGGGCTGTGAAGGATGCTATTGAACGCAAACAGATCGGAGGACTGGCGGTGGATGTTTTTCCGGAAGAACCCAAGAGCAATAAAGACCTGTTCGCATCACCACTTCAGGGTCTACCGAATGTCATCCTAACTCCACATATTGGAGGAAGTACCATTGAGGCACAGGAGGCAATCGGTGCCGATGTCGCCGAAAAAATGATCGCCTTTACCTGCCACGGCAATACAGGGGGGTCACTCACCATTCCAGAGTTAACGCTTCCGATTGTGCAACATGCCCATCGTATTCTTCATATTCACAGGAATGTGCCCGGCGTGTTGTCGCAGATAAACGGTGTACTTTCAGGAATGAAGGTGAATATCCTGGGCCAGTACCTGAAGACAAACGAGGAAATCGGCTATGTAGTTCTGGATATCGACAGAAAAAGTAGCAGCCGTGTAATGGCTGAACTTGGCAAAGTAAAAAACACCATCAGAACCCGAAGCCTTTACTGATTGAGTCCGTGTTGAAGGCACGACCTGTACCGGGCAATAGACTCTTTAAGGCCCAAGTACAGCGCATCACTGATTAGCGCATGTCCTATACTCACCTCGTCTAGGTGAGGGACGTTCTGTGCAAAGTAAGCCAGGTTATCCAGATTCAAATCGTGACCTGCATTCACACCCAGCCTACATTCATGTGCGGCACGAGCAGCCGCAACAAAGGGCTCAATAGCTTGGTAAGGGTTAACCGGGTAACCAACAGCGTACGATTCGGTGTACAACTCAATGCGGTCGGTTCCAGTGGCGGCGGCAGATTCGATTAAGCGGAAATCAGGTTCCAGAAAAATGCTCACCCGACAGCCTATTGACTTGATCCGGGCTACAATCTCCTTTAAAAAACCAGCATGTTTTTTCGTATCCCAACCCGCATTGGAAGTCAGTGCATCCGGAGGGTCGGGAACCAAGGTAACCTGATCTGGCCGAACATCAGACACCAGATTCATAAACGATTCCGAAGGATAGCCTTCAATATTGAATTCTGTGAGCACAACCTGTTTAAGTGCGACTACGTCCTCAAAACGAATATGCCGACCGTCGGGTCGCGGGTGAACAGTAATTCCATCCGCTCCATACTCCTGAATTCTTACTGCAGCCAGTACAGGATCGGGAATCTGTCCTCCACGGGCATTGCGCAGGGTAGCTATTTTGTTGATGTTTACGCTAAGTCGGGTCATTTCGATGCAAGAATAGCAAGACCACGGAAAACAAAGTGCGTTGGGTGGCCTGTTGAAGAAAAAAGTTCATGGAATCTTGCAAACAGGATGTATACGCTTATGTTTGCCCGCAACCCTTTCTGACCCCAGTTCGTTCAACCACAAGTTATGTTCGCATCTAAGCTTCTCGCCGACAATATACCGTCCCTGAAACCAGGCGATTCCTGCGGCCGTGCCTTGGCCTGGATGGAGGAACTGCGCGTAAATGCACTTCCCGTGTTGAACGGAAAGGAATACATCGGACTTGTATACAAGTCCGAAATTGGAAAAACGGAACTGGCAAAATCCAGCATATCCGATTCGGGTGCACGATTGCACAAGATTTTCGTTCGCGACAATCAGCACGTTTACGATCTCACCCGACTTGCCTCGTTGCACAAACTCGACCTAATCCCCGTATTGGGTAACCACGACGAATACATTGGGCTGGTGACGGTGAACGACCTCGTTTCGTATTTCGCTGAAAGTAAAAGCGTATATATGCCTGGAGGTATCATCATGCTGGAGATGCCTTACAACGATTATTCCATGAGCCACATCGCTCAAATCATCGAATCAGATGGAGCACACATTCTGAGTGCAGGCATCTCGGCAGCCTCCGATCCTTCCCGAATCGAGCTCACTTTGAAAATTGACAAGCAGGACCTTAGCAGAATTCTAGCAGCATTTTACCGCCTCAATTACAATGTAACGGCTTCTTTCCACCAAAGCGAACATTCGGAAGACCTCCAGAACCGATACGACGCCTTGATGAATTACCTCAACATGTAAGTTGAGCCCCCAAGCCCTCCCATCGATTCAATTTCACCAATTTCGTGGCGTGGGCATTCGTTTACTCCTGCTACTGTTCATCCTCACCCTATCGGATTTGTCCGCCCAGACCGTATCCGATAGTCTGAACTTACAGGCCTCACACATCCGGCAAATCATAATAACGGGAAACAAGCGCACCAAGGAGGCGATTGTGCGTCGTGAACTCACATTTACCGAAGGTGATACACTGCCAAGCTACGTTTTGGAAGAAGCCAGCGCACGAAGTCGCCAGAACCTCATCAATACCGGACTATTCAATTTTGCAGAGATCACATTCTTTCGCGGGCAGGGACTCGAAACCGTGGTTCATATTGACCTGACGGAGCGGTGGTATCTGTGGCCGTCCCCGATTTTTGAAATATCGGATCGGAATTTCAATGAATGGTTGGTCAGAAAAGACTTTTCAAGGACCAATTACGGATTGGTTGTGCGCCAGGAAAACCTGAGTGGGAACGACGATATCCTACAGGCTCAAGGTATTTTCGGCTATACGAACCGATTCGGACTTGCCTATTCCCGCCCATTCATCAACAAGCGCATGGACCTGGGGCTGACTGTCGGTTTTGCTTACTCCAAACAGGCTGAAACATCCTACAATACCACGGGGAACAAACTGGATTTTATAAGGCTCGATGATACACCTGCCAGGACCGAACGCACAGCCTTCGTGCGGTTGGTGCGAAGAAAAGGGCTCTATCAGTATTTCACTACCACCGCCGACTATCGTCGTACTGATGTAAACGATACGGTCATTCGCCTTAATCCCACCTATCTCTGGAGGGATGAAACGCGACAGCAATATTTCGGACTTACATGGTCCTATCGTTTCGACAACCGCGATTATCAACCTTACGCCCTTGCAGGACGGGTCTTTGAAATTGAAGTGAATAAAACTGGAATCGGGTTGTTTAAAAATGAACCGAACTTGTTGATGATTAGCGCTGGGCTCCGCGTGTATGGCCAATTTGCGAAGCGATGGTATGCCGCAGCAGCTATTAAAGGGCGCCTGACCCAACAGGAGTCCTCGCCATTCACAAACAGGAAGGCCCTGGGCTATGGTGGTGATTACATTAGGGGGTATGACCTATATGTCATCAACGGACAGAACTTCGTATTACTTAGAAGCGCAGTGCGATACAACCTGCTCCGTAGACGAGTTTATCAGTTACCATACCTGAACAGTAATAAATTCAAAAAGATCCCCATCACGATTCACATTACAGGGTTTTTTGATGCAGGAAAAGTTGAAGACCCCCTGGCAGGCGCCCGAAATCCGCTGAGCAACAGCTGGCAATACGGGACCGGCATCAGCCTTGATTTGATTTCATACTATGATGTTGTGATGCGTGTTGAAGCTGCAGTAAACCGTCAGGGTGAGCGCGGGCTGTTTTTACGCTTTGGTGCGCCGTTCTGAACATAGCCAGCGGCAATTCGTACCTTCGGGTCCATGAAAGTGGCCGTTTACGCCCGACAGGTATCCAGCGAACACCATGGATTGTTTGCCAGGCTGTTTGCAGAATTGGAGCGGCTGAAGTGTGCAGTGTTTATTCACCAACCCCTCCTCCATCAGCTGCGTGGAGCCGGAATAAAACCGGAGTGCACAGCATTTCATTCCGGCACGGAAATCCACGGTCGGGTTGATTTTTTACTCAGCCTGGGTGGAGATGGCACCATACTCGATACACTCACCCTGGTTCAGGATAGTGAGCTACCGGTGCTAGGGATCAACTTGGGGCGTCTGGGCTTTCTGACCGGAGTTGGACAAGACGAGCTCATTTCTGCACTGGAAGCCTTGCAGAAAGGGCATTTTTCCATGGATAAGCGTGGACTACTTAGACTTGAATCAGACCGAAACCTGTTCGGCAAGGTCAATTATGCCCTCAATGAACTGACCATTCACAAAAAGGACAGTTCGAGCATGATTACCATAAACACCTACCTGAATGGTGAGTTTCTGAATTCCTATTGGGCCGATGGATTAATCATTGCCACTCCTACCGGATCGACCGGATATTCAATGAGTTGCGGAGGGCCTATTGTCGCCCCTTACTCCGGCAACTTCGTCATTACCCCCATCGCACCGCACAACCTGAGCGTGAGGCCGATTGTAGTTTCAGACAAAAACGTTATTTCGCTCGAAGTAGAGAGTAGAACACCCTATTTCATCGCAACACTTGACTCACGCTCTGTGACAATTGACACCGCTATTTCATTGGCAGTTCGCAAGGAGGATTTCGCCATGAACCTGATTCGATTGGGGTCCTCGAACTTTTTGGATACCCTCCGAAGAAAGCTCAACTGGGGTTTGGATACGCGAAACTGAGCTTTTGCAGGGTGAACGCAACCGGATTTTAACAATTCGACGGAAATGTTATTTTTGTCCGTTACCCCTGAACCTGAACTATGAAATGTAGACTATTATTCGTGCTTTCCCTGGTGCTGCTCAGCGGATTTACCGCTGATGCTCAGCGCATGAGAGCCCGCTGGAAAGCCTATCGCTACGAATGGAGTGCCGGTATCGGAGCCAGCAATTTCTTGGGGGATCTCGGAGGAGCCAATGCCATTGGCACGAATGGCTTCAAGGATTTGGAACTCAGCCTTACACGCCCGGCCTTGACGGTCGGCTTCCGATACAAAATCGCCCAGAATTTTTCCCTTCACTCCCACTTGACTTACGGCCACGTTCGCGGTGATGACAAGCTTACTGAAGAGTTTTTCCGGAACAACAGAAACCTCAATTTCAAGTCTGATATCTTCGAATTCAATCTGAATTTCGAAGCTGCGTTACTGAATCAGCGCCAAGGGGGTATTTACCGCCTTCGTGGAGTAAAGCGCTTGACCACCTATGAAACCTCCATTTATGCATTTGCTGGTATCGGCGTCTTCCGATTCAACCCAAAAGGAGAACTCAATGGCGAGTGGTATCGACTTCAACCTCTTGGAACGGAAGGACAAGGTTTGTCACCTGCCCGTGAACGCTACGACCTGGTCCAGATTTGCGTGCCCATGGGTATCGGCGCCCGATACTTCTTCAACCGACGAATGGGTGTAGGATTCGAGTTCGGCATTCGCAAGACATTTACGGATTACATCGATGATGTAAGTAAAACTTATTATGACAATGAGGCCATCAAGCAGAAGTATGGACAGGTAGCCGCCCTTCTTGCTGACCCTAGCGCATCCTCACTTAATGGTACCGATGCTGATGATGTTATCACTGCGCCTGGACAACAGCGTGGGGACCCACGTGATAATGATGCTTATATGTTTGCCGTCATCAGCATTCATTACAAGTTGCGCACCGGCCGCTCCAATTTCCCGGTATTCTAAATCGGGTCTCACCGGAATCCGGGAGAACAATTTTTTAAAAAACTTCTGCGTTAGGAGCTAGAACCGTGAGACTTGCCACCCTAGCATTTCTGTTTTCACTGCTCATCGTGACAAATACCCGTTCTCAATCCAGAGAAATGGGGTTGATGCTTGGAGCCATGGGGTACCGTGGTGATCTGGACCCCACGATGTATGACACCCGCTTTATTGATCCAGCATTGGGTATCCTCTACCGCAGGTCGTACAGCAACCACTGGGCTTTTAAAACAGGGATCAACTACGGCAAAATCCATGCAGATGACGCGGAAGCCGATAACCAATGGGAGAGGAACCGGAATCTGCATTTTCGCTCCTCTATTCTGGAACTGACAAGTCAGGTTGAATTCAACTTTTTCCCGTACCAGACCGCAAGCCCGTTCTCTAAGTTCAGCCCTTACCTCTTTTTTGGTGTTTCTGCTTTTCATTTTAACCCCAAAGCGGAAATCAACGGATCGTGGGTAAAACTTCAGCCTTTGGGAACTGAGGGCCAGGGCACTGAATTGTATCCGGACCGTAAGCGTTATGGCCGAATCACCGGATCGTTCGTGTACGGAGGAGGATTCAAATTCAAGGTGATGCGGCGTTTTGGTGTAATGATTGAAACTGGCGTAAGACCCACATTCACCGATTACCTCGACGATGTAAGTTCAACCTATGCGGACCCGCTGGCCATCCGACGTGAATACGGCAAAACGGCGTCAGCGCTAAGCGATCGCTCCTTGGACAAGGATCCAGGAGGAAATATAGGTCGGCAGCGTGGCGACCGCAGGCTGCGTGACTGGTATGTGTTTACAGGAGTACAAATCACGTACACCCTCTCAAAAAAATACATCGACAGCTGCCAGCCCTTCCGGATCAAGCTGTGGTAAGTCTCCAGTTAAGTACGGGTTAATGCCCCGAAGCACGGTCAAGCGGGAAGTGCATTTACTACCTTTGGCCTCCCGATTATGTCCTCCCCTCTAAAAGAACAAATCAATCCGCACCATTTGCCCAGGCATGTGGCCATCATTATGGATGGAAACGGGCGTTGGGCGAAGAAGCAGGGGAAAATCAGAACCTTCGGACATCAGGGTGGAGTGACTGCGGTGAAGGATACGGTAGAGGCTGCTGCCGAGCTCGGCATCGAGGTGCTAACCATGTATGCATTCAGCACCGAGAACTGGAGTAGGCCGAAACTTGAAATCGATGCCCTCATGCACTTGCTTGTTGAAACGATCAGCAAGGAAACACCGACGCTGATGAAAAATCAGATTCGTCTGGACGCAATCGGAGATATTGATGCATTACCCACCAAGGTGGCCCGTAACCTGAGAAAAACGATTGATGCAACCGCAACCAACACGAGAATGACCCTCGTGCTTGCGCTTAGCTATAGTTCACGTTGGGAGATCACCAAAGCGGTAAAGGCAATTGCATCCGAAGTTAAAGCGGGAATACTGGAACCTGAAGCAATAACTGAGGATGTTGTAAGCAAACACCTTGCTACTGCCGAATGGCCCGATCCCGAACTGCTCATCCGCACCAGTGGTGAATCCAGAATCAGCAATTACCTGCTATGGCAAATTGCCTACGCGGAACTTTATTTTACGCCGAAACTATGGCCTGATTTCCGGAAAGAGGATTTGTATGAGGCTCTGCTGGATTTCCAGCAACGCGAGCGACGCTTCGGAAAAACAACAGAGCAAGTAAAGTCTGAGCATGCGTAAAAAGCTGGTCCTTTTGTTCGTCCTAATTGGGATGTGCGCCGGCTTGGTTAGCGCTCAGCAAGTCGGTAGCGCCGAAGGTGTTCGCATTGATTTCAGTAACCCGAAAGAATACGAACTCGGAGGTATTACAGTTTCCGGAGTTCAGTTTCTGGACGAAAGCGTACTAATCACCCTAACAGGTCTGAACGTAGGCGATCGCTACCGTATTCCAGGGGAGCGCATTTCAATGGCCGTTGAAAACCTGTGGAAGCAAGGTTTGTTGTCCGACATTAAAGTAATCGCCACCAAAGTCATCAGCGATCGTATTTTTCTCAACTTCCAGCTAAGCGAGCGGCCTCGCTTGTCTCGTTTCGCATTTCAGGGTATATCGAAAAGTGAAGCGGACAAGTTGAGGGAGAAACTGCAACTCGTAAAAGGAAAAGTCATCACCGAAAACCTGGTATATCTGACCCGGAATCAGGTCCGTGATTACTATATCGACAAAGGATTCCTGTTCATCGATGTCAGCATCCAAACTGAAAGGGACTCCACTGCCGGTGCAAACCAGGAGCTGATGCGGATTACCGTGGGCAACAGAAAACGTGTCAAGATTAACGATGTGATTTTGCACGGCAATTCGGTACTGAGCGAAAAGAAATTGCTCAGCAAAATGAAGGGGAGCAAGGAGTCTGCCTGGTATAAAATCTTCAGCAACTCGAAGTACGGGGATGAGGCACTCGAGAAAGACAAGGAAAAAATCATTGCAACCTATGCGGGCAAGGGAATGCGCGATGCCAGCATCTTAAAAGACAGCGTATATCGGCACGATGACCGCACTGTCAATATCGAATTATGGATTCAGGAAGGGCCGAAGTATTACTTCAGGAATATAGACTGGGTCGGAAACACCAAGTATACTTCTACACAACTGGGGCAGATCCTGAGTATCAAACGAGGGGATATTTACAACCAGCAGAAACTTGAAGAAGGCCTCTTCATCTCCCAAAGCGGCAGGGATATCAGCTCCTTGTACATGGACGATGGTTACTTGTTTTTTCAAGTGACTCCTGTTGAAGTCCTTGTTGACCAAGACTCTATTGACCTGGAAATGCGCATCTATGAAGGCAAGCAGGCCACAGTGAACAGGGTTACAGTAAAAGGCAACACCAAAACGAATGACAAGGTGGTGCTAAGAGAAATCCGCACCAAACCGGGGCAGTTGTTCAATCGCTCTGACATCATCCGCACCCAGCGTGAACTTGCCCAGCTCGGTTATTTCGATCAGGAAAAACTCAATGTAAACCCCAAGCCCAATCCGGCCGACGGAACTGTCGATATCGAATACACCGTAGAGGAGCGTCCGTCAGATCAGCTTGAACTATCGGGCGGTTGGGGTGGTGGCGCCGGTGTTGTGGGAACTCTTGGTGTTTCCTTCAATAATTTTTCTGCACGCAACATTTTCCGCAGGGACACCTGGTCTCCTTTACCCACAGGTGATGGGCAGCGTCTGTCTATCCGCTTCCAATCGAATGGACGATTTTTCCAGAGTTACAATGCCAGTTTCACCGAACCGTGGTTAGGAGGGCGCAAGCCGAATTCGCTCAGTGTTTCGGCCTTTCGGTCTATCCAAACAGACGGACTTCCGAAGGACGATGCGAACCGCTCCGTCCTTGCCATCAGTGGTATGTCGGTGGGTTTAGGAAGACGCCTTACCTGGCCTGACGATTTCTTCCAGATCTATCACGAGGCGGCATTTCAGCGCTACTCACTTGATCAGTGGACCGGCACCTTTTTGTTTACGGACGGGAACTCGAACAACTTGAACTTCGAACAGACCATTTCCCGCAATTCCGTTGATGGGTTAATCTGGATCCGGAGTGGTTCGCAGTTGTCGTTCACCCTTCAACTTACACCTCCCTTCAGCCTGTTTAACAAGACCACCGACTATGCCTCGGCCCCATCCGAGATAAAATACAAATGGATTGAATACCACAAGTGGAAATTCAGTGGTAGCTGGTACCGTTCTCTCGGTAATAAGTTTGTGTTGTTTTCACGCGCACAAATGGCCATTTTGGGCTTCTACAATCCGGATATCGGTCCATCCCCCTTTGAGCGGTTTTACCTGGGCGGTGACGGATTATCGGGATTCGCCCTAGACGGACGTGAAATCATCGCCTTACGGGGTTATGAAAACAACACGATTACACCCAGAATCAAGGGGAATCCCGTTGGAGGAACCGCCTACAACAAATTCACCATGGAGCTGCGCTTTCCGGTCTCCCTTAACCCCTCAGCAACCATTTACACCCTGGCCTTCCTTGAAGGAGGTAACAACTGGCTTGGAACACGATACTTCAACCCCTTTGTTCTCAAGCGTTCTGCCGGAGTCGGTGTACGGATATTCCTGCCCATGTTCGGTCTGCTCGGCCTTGACTGGGGTTATGGATTTGACGAGGTTGAGAACCTACCGGGTGTGAACGGTGCCAATTTCCACTTCACCATCGGCCAGCAGTTTTAAGTTTTGGCACCCCAAGGTGCAGGGCTGCATTGGCTGGTTAGGCAGGATTCGGTACTTTTGGCACGATTCTTTCCACGGTCCGCACGAACCATTCCAAACATCACATGAAGAAGCTCATCCTTGCCTTGTTTTCCGGAATCCTGTTGGCATTTGCACCTTCAGCATTCGCGCAGAAGTACGCCTACATAGATTCACAGTACATCCTTGACAATATCTCCGAATACAAGGCGGCCCAACAGCAATTGGATCAACTGAGTATCGCCTGGCAAAAGGAAATCGAATCGAAGTACGCCGTAATAGATAAACTATACAAGGATTATCAGGCAGAGCAAATCCTGCTGACCGAAGACATGCGCCGTAAGCGTGAGATGGAAATCACCACGAAGGAGAAAGAAGTAAAGGAATTTCAAAAGCAGAAATTCGGGTACGAAGGTGAGCTATTCAAGAAAAAACAAGAACTCATCAAGCCAATCCAAGATAAGATTTATAACGCCGTCAAGAAAATGGCCACTGAACAAAGCTATGCGGTGATTTTCGATAAATCAGGAGACTTGGTTATGCTTTACACCAATCCGAAATACGACAAAAGTGACGATATCCTATCTGCCATGGGATACAAAGCCGGTAATAAAAACCAGGCTCCAGATGCTGCAGGGGGTGCCAAACAAGGTGGCCCTGAGGCAGCACCTGCTGCAGACGAACGTAAATAAATCCAACGCGCATCAAGCAACTCCTCTCTATGACCCGCAAACTCCTTCTGACCGGTTTCGCTATTGCCGGCTTATTCTTCACAGCTCAGGCTCAGCATTCCTACAAATTCGGACATGTGAACTCAACCCAGCTACTTAGCATGATGCCTGAAACAAAATCGGCTGATTCTTCGCTTCAAAAGTTCGGCTTATCGCTCGAAAACCAGTTGAAGACCATGACCGGTGAGTATCAAAACAAAATCAGCGATTTCAAATCGAAGGAAGCTTCCATGGCTGACCCCATCAAAGATTCGAAGTTGAAGGAGATTAGCGACCTCGAAGAGCGCATACAAACCTTCCAAGAGTCGGCACAATCCTCCATGCAAAAGAAGAAAGAAGAACTATACACGCCTATTCTTAAGAAAGCAGAAGAGGCCATCAATGCCGTTGCCAAGGAAAACAAGTACAGTTATATCTTCGACACAGGTGCTGGCAGTCTACTCTTCGCTCAAGAAAGCGATGATGTACTGCCTCTGGTGAAAAGCAAATTGGGATTGAAGTAACCGGCTTCAT
>JAJTFW010000010.1:38125-116783 GCA_021299095.1 Sphingobacteriales bacterium
TTTTTTATGCCTAACTGCGCTATATTTGAGTGTGCCCAAAGCAATTTCAGTTCGATCCCGCCCGCTGGGAATTTTCGATTCCGGAATAGGCGGACTTACCGTTGCGGATGCTATACGCGAGCGGATGCCTGGTGAACAATTGGTGTATTTCGGCGACACCGCACATTTGCCCTACGGTGACAAATCAGAGGAGTCCATTAAGAAGTGGTCTGTTTGTATTGCGGACTTTCTGTTGGCACAAGGCTGCAAGGCCATTGTAATTGCATGCAACAGTATTTCAGCGGTCGCCTACTCAGCGGTCAAAAAGCGTGTTGGACCTGGTATTCCGGTCATCAACGTAATTGACCCGGTCGTTGGTCACGTTTGCTCAGAAAAGAACTTCAAACACGTCGGTGTCATTGGTACCAAAGCCACGATACGGGCCAATGTGTACGCTGCAAAGCTGAACCGCAAACGTCCCGACATGACCGTATCCTCGCTCGCTACCCCTTTGCTTGCGCCGATGATTGAAGAGGGCTTCTTCAATAACAGTATATCACGCACTATTATTAACGACTACCTTTCAAGGACCAAGCTGAAGAAAATCGATAGTTTGATTCTGGGATGTACGCATTACCCACTCATCCGTCCTGAGATAGATGCCTTTTACAAGGGTAGAATAGAGGTATTTGATGCAGCAGGAATCGTGGCTGATGCCGTTAAAGCCGTACTGGATTCTGAAAACCTGAGCTATTCCGGAAAAAGAAAGCCCCAGCATCACTTTTATGTATCGGAATACACGACAGCCTTCGAAAAGAGCACACGCATTTTCTTCAAGGGTAAAGTCAGACTTCAGCAGAAAAACCTGTGGCGCTGAAAAAACAAAGGCCCCTTTTACGGAGCCTTTGAAATCAGAATGTGAAGTTCTGTATTTATATCAGTAGAACTTGTACCGGTTATCTACGATGCCAGCCTTTTCGCGCAGAGCAGATTCAACTTCGTACTGTGACCGGCTTTGTAACTGCATCAGCGATTGCTTGACATCGTTCGAAAGATCGGCAGGAGCCTTTACATCAGCCACAGAAACAACCTGCACAACATACACCCCATTCATTCCTTTGATCGGAGAAGTGGTTTTACCGGCTCCTACGTTGGTAAGAGCACCCACCAGGTAAGGTTCCATGCCGCTGCTCGGCAAATAAGGTGATGCGAAAAGTACGTTGTCCGCTGTGAGAACTTGTTGACCGTTTGCAGAAGCCAGTGACTCAAGACTTCCGCCCTTGGACAATTTCGCCTTGATTTGCTCAGCCTTCTTGTCGCGGCGAACTTCTGCGGTCAATTGATCGCGAACCTGATCCATAGTACCAATGCCTTTTTCACGGCGGTCAACCAACTTGGCAATCACAAACCGGCTTCCGAACTCATAGGCCTTCGAAACCGAACCAGGCTCATTGGTGTGTGCCCAACGTACTACTTCGCGGGAGTTTTCCATTCCGGCAAACATGCGGGCATTGGACATGATATTGCTTTCGGTCAGTTTGGTGAGCTTTGCTGAAGTAACCCCTGCGTCAAAAGCCTCCGCAGTGGCATTGGCGGCGGCAAATTGGTTGGCCTTCTGATAAACGGCCTGGTACGTTTTGCTGCTGGGTTCGATTTTCTTCTCCAAATAGGCCACATTGATCTGACGGCTTAGCTTACCCTGGTCAGTGATATGAATAACGTGAATTCCGAATTGGGTCTCCACCAAGGTGTAATCTCCTTTCTTTCCTTGGAAACAGGCATCGTTGAACGGCTGTACCATCATTCCTGGAGAAAACCATCCCAAATCTCCGCCCTTACCTTTTGCAACCTGGTCGGTCGAATACTGGTCGCTCAAGGCTTGAAAGGAAGCTCCACCTTCGAGCGCTTTCTTAATACTATCGGCTTGTGCCAGCACAGCATCTTTTCCGGACGCACCAACCGCAAGCAGTATGTGTGATGCCTTGACTGAATCAGGAATCATTTTCACCGCAGACAACTTGGCGACTTTATAGGAATTACCTTCTTCGTAAGGACCGTAGGTGAAGCCTACCGCTGACGAAAACATGATGGAATCAAGCATCGGAGAAAGTGTCCCCTTCTTGTTGAAACTTGAGTTGTAAGAACCATCGCTGTTCAACACGACAAATGCTGAATCTGAAGCAGCGGAACGGAATTCATCCGCCAGTTTGTTGATGGCAAATGATGCCGCCTGCCGATCGATATCAGTCGGGGTGATATCAAACATGACATAGTCAACCGTTGCCATAGCCTCCTGCTTATACTTCTTGCTCGTGGCATTGTACAACGTTTTCAGATCAGCATCGGAAACTTCTATGCTTGAGTCCGAAATGGAAGAATACGGAACCATGACGTAGCGAATATTCATACCCTTGCTACGTCCCATAAAATCCTGTGCGGCCTCAGCCTTCGAAACGAACACACCGTTGCGGATCAGGTTGCTATACTTCTGCTTGACCCGCTCTTCGCGAATCGCTTTTTCGAACAACAACCATTGATTACGGGTGCGACCGGTTTGGTCGTTGTCCATATTCTTTAGGAAGTTAGCGACATTGGCCGGGTTGAACGTACCTGTTTTGGGGTCGGTGAATGCCTGCTTGATCTGTGGATGGGGGTTTTTTCCCTGAACCATATCAACCAACTCAACCGCACTGCACGAAAGGCCAAGCTTTTCGTACTGCGGCTTAAACACCAACTCCTCTACCAGCTGACCCCAGGTCTGCTCGCGAATCTGATCCATGGTATTCTGGTCGATGTTGTCGCTGTTGGTCTGCATCTTGTAATTGTTGGCCTGGACCTCCACTTTCGCTTCGAAATCCATCGCATTGACCTTTGAACCAGCGATTTCACCGGCGGTGATTTCGTTGCTGCTGAACAATCCGTTCTGCGAAGAGAACAGGTCGCCGAGCAGGAAAGCCAACAAACTGAATCCGACGATTCCGATCAACAAACCGCCTTTACTTCTGATTTTCTCGATTACTGCCATGATGAACTGGGAATTCTGTAGTGTACAATTGAGTTTGGCCTGCGAATATACGAATGAAAACGGTACGGGGAAAGAGGCGGTTATATGCCTGAATCCGGACGGGGTAAGCCCCTTTAGCGCGATGATCCTCGGCGGGTAATCCTGCGTCGCTGTGAGCGCCGAACGGACCAAAAAATTGACGCTACCCCGGCAAACAGAAAATACCACCAGGCGGAGGAAAAGCCTTCGGTCAGCCATTTGAAGGCTCCAATGCCTGTACCTGTCAGGACAATGGTAAGCCAGGCAATTTCAAGAATCCTGAGCATGTTCAGTCGGTCAGAGTAATCCTACCCCGCACGTTGAAGATACGGTATCTGCTGAAATCCTGATCCGCCTCAAAGCCTTTTCCAAAAATGACCTCTTCGGCCGTGGTGATTTTAACGTCTTCCTCACTTGTCAGCAACTCCTTGCGCTCGTCCCAGATCAGATGCTGGGTATCGAGACGTTCACCCTTTTGATTCACCACAACCACATCCTTTCTGGCCTCCCATACTCTTTCGTTTTCGCGATGAAGTGCCCATCCGGCGGTTAGCTGCGATTCAACACGCAGATTTTCGTCAAAAAACTCAATCCGTATGCCCTCAGGGAGACGGGTAAACACCTGCTCCTTTCTGATTTTCTCGTAGACTGGAGCGTTCACCCGAACGGTAACCTTTCCCGAGTCACTGTAGAGCGTGGTAAGACCACGGATACGCTCCACGGGAAGGTCTGGATTGGCATCGGCTGTTCCTGGATCAGATCCACCAGAACAAGCCGTGATGAAAATGGAAATCAATGCTGTAGAAAACAGGCATGCCAGCGTCGATTTGATGCTGGATTTCATCAGTCGTAGCGACGTTTCTGGAACCAACCTTCGTTAAATGTGAGTCCAAGTACCAACCGCAGGTAACGCTCGCGAACCAAATTGCTATCGACGGTTCCGCGCTGAAGCGCTTCAATGGCCACATTAAATTGTGAATGGAAAGCCTTTCGGAGTGGCAGGCCAAATCCAATGCTTAGACCATATTCGTCTACGTGACGATCGCGCAGAAGGATGTTGGTTCTGGAATGAAATAAACCTCCCCGGTAGTGCACTTTCCTGAAATACGCGCTGGCCTTTGCGTCGTTGGTGTATTGAGCACCCACCGAAATTCGGTAACTGCGATCGAGTTGTGGCACCGATTCACCGAATTCGGAGTAGGAAGTCCAATCCTGCATCCGATAGTCTGCAGACATCACCCAATGTTCGGCATCGTTCCACTGTATACCGAAACCCATCGACAGAGGCAGTGAGATTTCCCCTTGCTGATCCTCGATTGACACGATGGTATCCTTAATGACATCCACCCCGAATGCATTTGTTCTGAAATTATCCCAGATCAGGTTGCGTTCGGCATTCGTACTGGTGGCAAGTCCACACGCTGCACCGATAGTGAGTCGCGAATCATTTTTAAGCTTCAACCGCCACATTAGACCTAAGTCAAAAAGAAATCCGGAGATGGTGGTGCTTTCGATAATTCGTGTATCGAAGAAATTCTCATCGGCATACCGGACAATTCTCGAACGGTCAGTTGTACCATAAACATACGAGGTGTTCAGGCCGACAGAAATTGCTGGAGAAACCCGAAAGCCATTGCTGATGAAATACCTGTTGATCCCCCCTGCTCCTGAAAATTCAGTGGAGAAACTATTTAGTGAATCGACCGGGCTGTTCGAGGTAACGGAGTACCCCGTACCACTATACGGAACAAACCCAAACGCCAGACCCCAGCGATTGCGTTTAAATGGCAAACCGATTGCAAAATATTCAAGCCTTGCATTCGTAGAAATCGCTTCAACTTCAGATTGTTGCTGTACGATGCGCTCAGCAGAAAGTCCAAACTCAAAAACCTTGAGCGAATCTCCATCGTAGGTTGCAGGATTGACCAGGTTGAATGCACCTGGCATCTCAGTTGCTACCGCAGTTCCGCCCATAGCCCGTTGCCAGGCAAATCCATTAAACAGCAATTCACCCGGACCAAAACGAGAGTAAGGCGATATTGTGGTGGTTTGGGCACACGCTATCCCGGACAGAATTGCAGAAATTCCGCAGACTAAAAGGAGGCGACCGATACGATTAGGGCAAATTCGAAAGGATGGCATGGAGTCCGTGGAGGGTTAATCCGGGGACGGCAAAGATGTCCTTTTGCAGCCGATTTACCAAGGTGTCGGTATCGCCGCCCGTCAGAACCACATGTACGCAGGGATACTCAGCCCGGTAGCGCATGACCATACCAGAGATTTCTGCGGCAATTCCATTCAGCACTCCGGATCGGATCGAGGTGAACGTGGAGTTTCCTACTAACGGAGACTCTCCCTCTGGCTCGACACGTGGCAGGGCAGGGCAATAATAATGTAGTGCCTCGAACCGCATTACCAATCCTGGTGCAATGGATCCCCCATGATACCTCCCATCCGATGTAACCAAATCGAACTTCAGGCACGTTCCGGCATCAATGATGAGAACGTCTTGTTGAGGGTATAGTGAAGCGGCAGCACAGGCGTTCACCAGCCGGTCTTTCCCCAAGGTTGCCGGCGTGGAATACGCATTGTTGACTGGAAGGGGTGTTTTATCGTCAAACACATGAAAATCAGTGAATGACCGCATGTATTCGACAAGATTTTCGGGCGGGGAAATGACCGAAACCAGCATGGATCGACGCAGGTCGAATTGTCCAATCCAAGCGGTCATTTCCCGATCAGACACTACGGGAAAAGAGGCTTGGGCAATCGGCACAGCATTTTGGTACACTGCCAATTTCACTGCAGTATTTCCTACGTCAACCACCAGATCCATCGAACAAACTTAGAACTAATGGGGCGGAACAGGGTCGGCGGTTGGATATTCCGGAAAAAAACCTACTTTTGCAGGCCATTCTTGGTGATGTAGCTCAGTTGGTAGAGCAAAGGACTGAAAATCCTTGTGTCGGCGGTTCGACTCCGTCCATCACCACACCTCTTTCCTGAACGCCCACCGGATGAATCCCGCCCGCTACCGCAGGGTACTCTTAATTGACGATAACGAAATCGACAATTTCATCAACGAGCGGATGATTACAGCCAGCCGTTTTTCTGAAACCGTCACGGTAAAAAATTCAACAGACGAAGCAATTGCCTTCCTAGGCTCCATTGAAGACTCCTCCCAATATCCAGAGGTTATTTTTCTGGATTTGAATATGCCGGTTAAAGACGGATTCGCTTTTCTGGAAGAATACGAGCGACTTCCTGAGCAACTGAGAACGAATGCCCGGATTGTAGTGCTATCCTCTTCCATATCTCCTGAGGACATCAACCAAGCATCAACTAACCCCCATGTTCTGAAGTACGTCAATAAGCCACTCAGCGAAAAATACCTGAATGCGATTGATTTTTAACGAATCAACTTCAACCGAAAAGGGGAGCTTATGGCTCCCCTTTTTTTTGCTGAATGATCTGTAATCAAGATTTAATGGGATTACTCATCTTCCGGATCACAGCCTCTTCAATCCTGAGATCGGCTAGTACACCGAACACATTTCCTGGCACGGTTGTGAATTCATCCCACAACTCCGCAATTCGCTTGACTTTTTTCCTGTAATCTGCGGGCTTCAATGCCGTCTTGATGATCTTGATTGCATGCCGGGCGGGAGCGAAGGCGTCGTCCTGCTCACGAATTTGGCGCTTGAGGCTGGACAGGATTTGCTGACAGAGGCCGTCCTCTCCGACAATACAGTATTGAAGTGCCTGGAAGACTTTCACATCTACATCGGTATGGAGATACTGTTTCAATGACATGCAATTCCGGAGTTCGTTCAGCTTACGGGCAGCACCGCTATAATCACCCTGATAGAACCGAACGGTAGCGAGGTAGCGAATTACGCTCACATAGTGATACGCTTCTTCGGTTTCGACATCAAAGCTCTTATCCAATTTGTCGGCATAGTAAAGCAGATGATTCAGGTTGCCATCGATGCGGTATTTGGCGAGCTTGGCACGCAGGAACTGCACCACGAAGAAATTCATAATGTGCTTCCCTGTCATCGAGGGTAGACCCTGATGTATTTTCTGGATGTAGTGGTCTGCTTTTACCAGATTCGACGTCCTGACGTAATATTCGAAGCGGAGCAGATCAACTACCCATTTCATGTTCTGGTAAAATGTATCCATCGGATACCTGTTGAAGATGTCCGATAACTTGTCGAGCGTAAACTCGATCTCCTCTTCACGCGACTTCAACCCTTCTCGGTCTGTAGAAACATTGCAGTGGTAATAAATCCGGACGATATTGTAGAGCACATACAAACGGTGTGAATCGTACAGTTCGCAGATGTTGCTCAGCTCGCGCTTCATGGCAATGATTTCATCCAGGTGAGTGGATTCGGCACTTAGTTGATAGGTACCAAGTCGCTTGATGAACCGAAAGAAAATGCCTTCCGCCTTCGACACTGCCAGTGAATACGCAACATGTCGTTGGTACTTCGAATTATAAAAATCGTAATCCTCCGTATGCAGGTTTAGCTGGGCGAGTGTTTTGTAGACGACGATTAACTCCGCGTTCAGGTCGTACTCGATCAGTTGCTTTTCAAGTTCACGAAGTGCCCTAACCGAAAAATCACGGTTTCCTCCAAACAAGTGAGCAGGCACCCTTGAGACTTCATCCATAAGACCCTGGATTGGATTCTCCACTTTCTTACTCAGTACAGCTGCAATCTTGGAGTTGAGTCGTGATTTGAGCGTATAGTATGCGCTTGGATTGACCTGCAGCATCTCCATCATTTCGCTATCGTCAATGTCGCGCTTGCGGGTGGTCTCCAGCACGATAAATGGTTTGTTCTTCCGGTTGCCCGATACCTCGGCCAGCAGTTGCTGGTAGTCGTGTTCGGGAAGCTTCTTGATTGTTTTGCTTAAGGTATCCATTGATGTAAATCCAGTTCGGTTTTGGCGCTTGTTACGCAGGTGTAAGAAAAAGGTTCGGAATGCCTGCATTTTATCTGAAAAACATCCATGGAAACCCCTAAACGGGTTTTGCGTACACAGGAAACATACAGCAAATCGGACGCCACACATCAGACCGCAAGAATTTTAATAAAAACGAAACCCAATCCGAAAAGCGCGCGTACAAATCTTCAAATCACGCGCCCCGAACGGGTCAATCAAAGCGAACAAACAACTTATAACATGTATACTTCCTCACCCACCGCAAGCATGAAAACAATTCGCACCCAGATGATGGCATTGGCCACAGCTATGCTTTTGACAATCTCTTCCGCTGTTTCTGCGCAAGACAGTCCGACCCTACAGCGTGAAATTCCCGCTGCTGACAACCAGCCAAAAATGAACATCCACAACTATACCGCTACTTATAATAGCGGCAAGGTGTTTGTCAGCTGGACATCGAAGAACGAAACTGCCGATTGCCTTTATATCATCGAGCGATCGAAGGACGGTTACGGCTTTGAATCCGTAGGTATTAAGGAAGGCATCGGTTCCGAAATCGAGCTCTACTATTCCTGGATCGACAAAAATCCTCCTGCAGGATTCGCGTATTACCGTGTTAAGAAAATCACACGCGACGGTACGCAGATGTATAGCGCTGTCAATGCTGTAATCAATCAGTCGACCAACTTCGAGAATTACGCACTCGAACCAGAAGGCCAGAAGTAATTCAACCCGACCACAGACCAAACACCCCCCCTATGTTTCAAAACACGATCCGTAAAAGCGGATGGATCCTTGTGATCCATCTGCTTTTTTTCGTGTACTCGGTGAATGGGCAAGCGGCATTCAGTGCGGATAAGCGCAGCGGATGTGCCCCATTGCAGGTCAACTTCACAAACCTGACACCCGGCAACAACTCGTACACCTGGAATCTCGGGAATGGCAACCAACCCGTCACTACGAACGCTACGGCCAACTACAGCGTACCCGGCACCTATATTGTCACACTAACTGCGACATCAGTATCGGGAACAATCAGTGTCGTTACAGACACCATTACCGTACATCCCAAACCAACGGCAGCATTTTCAGTATCACAACTCAGCGGGTGTGTCGGTGCAACGGTATTTCAATTTGCAAACTCATCTTCCGGTGCAACAGCGTATATCTGGGATTTTGGTGATGGCACCTCATCATCCGATGTAGACCCTAGCCACACCTATAGTCAGCCTGGCACCTACTGTGTCAAACTGATTGCAGAAAGCGGAGCCGGTTGTAGGGATATCCGTATCCAAACCAATTGCATTACAGTTCATGCGCTCCCAAGCGCAAGCATTGGCATGAGCATGGGAGGCAGTTGCGATTCAAACACAGTATTCCAGTTCACCGGTTCCGGAAGCGGAATCAGCGCCTGGAGCTGGAATTTCGGTGACGGATCGACTGCGAACACACAACAAGCAACACACATTTATGGCTCAACAGGATCATTTCCGGTGAGTCTGACTGTAACCAGTACAAATGGTTGCACAGATACTTTCTTTGCCAATGCGCCAGTTACCATAGGACCTGCATTATCGCCTGTATTCAGTGCAGCAGATAGCAGTGGATGTGCACCATTCACTACGCAATTCAGTTGCACTATGCCGGGGACCACAACATGGAGTTGGGATTTTGGCGATGGAAATACATCCACCCTTGCCAATCCACAGCACACCTATGCAACTGCGGGTATTTACAGCGTAAGCCTACAGGTGAGTACGACACCCGGATGCAGTGGAACTAGCATTGCCAATCAGCTCATCACGGTACATTCGATTCCAACAGTTTCTGTCACCGCAAACCAGGATAGTGGTTGTGCCCCATTCTCAGTCCAATTTCAAAGCAATTCGACCGGATCCACCCAATTCAACTGGGACTTCGGCAACGGCAGCTCATCAACGCTGAACAACCCGACACATACCTATACACAAAGCGGCACCTTTACCCCTACCCTGACGGTTACATCGGGTGCCGGATGCACTGCAAGCACAAGCATACAACCCGCCATCAGGGTGTTTTCACCCAAAGCATTTTTCTCTGGCAGTCCGTTAATCGGCTGTCCCGGCATGACAGTGAATTTCCAACACACAGCAGCCAGCACGTTTATCGTACAATACGATTGGAATTTCGGCGACGGGAATACCGGATCTGGTCGCAATGTGAGCCACACCTATACCCAGGCTGGTGTTTATTCGGTATCCCTTATTGTTACAAATAGCTTTGGATGCAAGGACACAGTAATTAAAAACAACTATGTCACTGTTCTGAACCCACAATTGACCATTCAGAATCCTGACACCCTGTATGTATGCGAAGACCTGCCGGCCGTATTCAGTGATCCCGGAAATGCAAACATTTCATGGAGCTGGGATTTCGGAAATGGATCGACATCCACCAACCAAACCGATGTGACCTTTTATACCCAGCCGGGGTTTTATACTGTAACCCTGCAGACCGTTATGCCCGGTGGTTGCGTTCAAACCTTTTCGCCATTCGCTATCGTTCGGGTCATTCCATACGACCCGCAGCCCATCCAATTCAGCCACGACAATCCCTGCAAACCCTATACGGTCAGTTTCAACAATGCCACACCGGATGTGAACGGATATTCCTGGGATTTCGGTGACGGAAATAGCTCTACGCTCGCCAATCCGACACATTCCTACTATTACCCGGGGACTTATGTAGTAACACTTTCCGTATTGGTAGGCGATGGCTGCGTAGGATCGATCTCAACAACGATTACCGTGGGACATCAAAATCCCATTCGGGTCAGTGACAATGATATTTGCACCGGCGTCCGAACGAATATTTCCCTGGCAAATCCACTGGAGTTCTCATCAGCTACTTGGTTTTTCGGAGACGGGACATCGGGCACAGGGGCTTCTGTCTTCCACAACTACACGGACACTGGTGCCTTTGCTATTACATTAATCACGACCGACTTGAACGGATGCATTGATACATTCACCTATGCACCCATCAATGTCCACAATCCCATCCCCTTGTTCGGCACTGTTCGCGATGCATGCATCAATTCGGCTGTACAATTCAACAACTTTTCAACTGGCGCCGATAACTATGAATGGGAGTTTGGGGATGGTGGCACCGCTAATTCAGTAAATCCGATTCATACCTACACCCAAGCGGGTACGTACTCCGTCACACTTCACGCTACAAGCGGAACCTGCACGAGTTCACGCACCTGGAACGGCTACATTCACATCCATGCGCCTGAAAGCAGATTTAGCCTTATCGGTGCCGGTCCGTGCCTGCCGGTGACTGTGAGCTTTAATGACCAGTCAACAGGCGCAGCATTCTGGAATTGGGAGTTTGGTGATGGAAACTCATCGACTTTGAATTTACCTACGCATGTGTACACCACTCCACCTAGCGATTCCATCAGGCTGACCATTACGGATGCCTATGGATGTTCCGATGCCATGGCGATAGCACCATTTCCGGTCTATCAGGCCCAAGCCAACGTGGATGACCCTACCGGCTGTATTCCGCATGCTGTACAGTTCACTGACCAATCGCAGCAGGGAATTGCATGGCAGTGGAATTTTGGCGATGGAACATATTCGACTTCGCAAAATCCACAGCACACCTATTCCGCCAATGGATACTATACCGTGACTTTGATAGTGGAATTTCCCGGAAACTGCTTCGACACAGTGGTGTATACAGATATGATTCATGTGAATACTCCGGTTGCGGCATTTCATGCACCAAACGCGGCAGGATGTTCACCTACCCAAGTCAGTTTCATCAACACGAGCAGCCAAGCTGATCAATTCAGTTGGAATTTCGGCGATGGTAACACCTCGACTTTAAATAATGCCCAAAACATCTACTACATTCCGGGTACATACACGATTACACTCATTGCTTCGAACAACTACGGATGCGGCGATACGCTCATCAGACCGCAATACGTTAGCATTCCCGGCACATACACCCGATTTGGCATTTCCTCCACATCAATTTGCGTTGGCGAACCCGTTTTCTTTAGTGACTCCTCAATCAATGCATCGGTCCATAGTTGGGATTTCGGTGATGGACCCGTTTCTTCCCAAGTTCAACCGTCACACACCTATGCTCAGGCGGGACAATACACCATTACGCTAATTACATGGGATAGCACTGGCTGCAGTTCGGCATACACCTATCCGCAGCCGATTACCGTACACCCGAAGCCCGATGCTCTGGCAACTATAAATGACAGTGCATTTTGTACTTATGAGCCAGTTGCGTTTGTGAACGAATCGCAAGGTGGCTTCGCCTACAACTGGCAATTCGGCGACGGAACGAGCTCGAACATGTTTTCACCGGATCATCTTTACACGAACTCCGGCGTTTACACACCCGTACTAGAAGTCATCACGGACATGGGTTGTAAAGACACTTTTGTGTTCTCGTCACCTGTAGAAATCCTTATGACTCCCAATGCAGGATTTACAGTCCCTGCACAAAAGCTGTGTCCAGGATCCGTGTTACAGATGAACAACACCTCTTCAGCACTGGATTCACCCGTATTCCTTTGGAATTTCGGCTTCACCACAAGTACCCAGATACACCCAACAATCACGGTAGTACCCGGCACGCACGATATAACACTTTTCGTTTCAAACGCCAATGGCTGTAAGGACACGCTGTTTGTCGCATCGTCCGTTGAAGTATATGACACCCTTCCGCCTAATGCAGATCCGGTTGCTACTGCGACCGTTCAAGATGATGAGCATGTTGAAGTCATTTGGATGAATAGCAGCGCTAGCGATCTCAAAACATATCGGCTTTATCGACTTGACGCCACAATCAATCAGTGGGTGCTGATCCATGAGGATACATCCGCCACACCTGCATCAGTAAACCAGACAAGTCGCTTTACAGATAGCGGATTGAACACCTTGGAAAAGAGCTATAGTTACAAGTTACAGACCATCGATGTATGCGGTTATGCATTACCGCTAGATAGCCTCATCGCATATACTACCATGAACGTAACGACAGCGGTCAACGGAACAATTGTTACGGTGAGCTGGACTCCCTACGAAGGCTGCGATTTCAACGAATACAGAATTTACCGTAAGGAAAATGCCTTCAGTCAGTCCTTGGCTATCGCCACCGTACCACGCAACCAGTTGAGCTTCCTTGATACGACCATCCGATGCCCATATCCTTACGAATACCGCATTGAAGCCTTGGCATTGTGCGGAAGGGCATACACCTCATTCAGTGACACCAGTACAGCATTACCGGAGAACACTCTGGCAGACCAGGTCGCCGAAATAAAAAGGACTACCGTAGTCGATAACTCGAATGTATTGACCGAATGGCTTGAACCCATGTTAGCGCCCGAACGGGTTATTGAATACCAAATTTTGCGATCGGTTGATGGCGGAACATATACCTACCTGGCAACCGTTCCTGCCGGAGTTCATTCTTTTCTGGACGAGGACACAGATGTTCAGCAGAAGCAGTACAATTACCTGATTCTTCCTGTAAACGACTGCTACTTGACAGGCATGCAAAGCAACGAAGGCTCCAGCATACTTGTGAAAGGCACTTGGAAAGATTACAAAACCACCCTGAACTGGAACCCATACATGCGATGGGATGCCGGGGTGAACCACTACCGCATTGAACGGGAAGAAAGCCCCGGAAACTGGATTTTTATCGGAGACACCAATCCAGGTACTACCGTTATCGAAATCAACGAGTAAGATCACTCCCCGTTTGGCTTACCTTTACAGGAAACAAGGTATGGCCAGACCGCTTCTACTTTTTTATGTACTTGTTGTGTATGTCATCATGCAATTCAGCTGGTGGGCTTACATGATCATAGACCTCAACAAAGAGGTTATCGGAACCCGATTGGAAGTCACTTCCCTTCTTGGGTTGGATGAGACGGCAACACTGGCACAATCTGCGGCATACAATGAAATTCTGCAGAAAAAGGTCCGCATGGTGTACGGAGAAGGCGTAGTATTCTTAGGACTGCTCATTTTCGGTATGTACAAAATCAGGATTGCATTCCGAAATGAATTCCGCCTTGCACAACAACAGAAAAATTTTCTGCTTTCAATCACTCACGAATTCAAATCGCCCTTGGCTGCCGTGAAGTTGAACCTGCAAACGCTTCAACGGCGAAAATTAGAACCTGAACAAGAACAGCGCCTGCTTGGCAGCTCTATTCAGGAAACGGAGAGGATCCACGAGCTTGTTGAAAACATTCTACTTGCTGCAAGACTGGAGAACAGCCAACAGCATTTCCAACTTGAACCAATACAACTCGACGAGGTGGTTGATGGCACCATTGCCGGCTTCCAAGAACATGCAGGAAGGGATGTGAAACTGACCAGCACAATTCAAGCCGGCTTAAAAATCAACGGAGACCGCCTGGTGTTTCACTCCCTGGTACTCAACCTGCTCGAAAACGCAGTGAAATATGCCCCGGGAAGCCCGGTCAATGTATCTCTTGAACGCTCTGGAAACGATGCCCTACTGACCATATCGGATTGGGGAAAGGGTATTCCCGAGGCCGAACGAAAGCGCATATTCAGTAAATTTTACCGCATTGGTAACGAAGACACACGCCTGACCAAGGGAACCGGACTCGGCCTTTTCAATGTCAGACATATCGCTATCCTGCACAAAGGAAATGTAACCGTTCGGGATAATCGCCCTCAAGGAGCTGTTTTTGAAGTCAGAATACCCTTAATTGCATAGGGCTCCGCGTGTAAAACCTACCTTTGCCAATAATTTTTTCATGAAATCCGTTTCGAAAGTAGCGCTCATCATACTCGATGGCTGGGGAATCGCCCCGGATGGAAACGGAAATGCAGTTTCACTGGCGGCAACTCCGGTGATGAACGATTTATTGCAACGATACCCATCATCACGTTTGAGCACTTCTGGTGAAGATGTTGGCTTGCCGCCAGGACAAATGGGCAATTCGGAAGTGGGACACCTCAACCTCGGTGCCGGTAGAGTTGTATGGCAAGAACTGGCGAACATCAACCGCAGTATCCGCAGCGGCGAGTTTGCATCCAAACCGGAAATCCGAGTTGCACTTGATCACGTAAAAAACCATGGTGGCACCCTTCACCTCATGGGCTTGGTATCGGATGGAGGTGTGCACTCGCATTTCGACCACCTTGTTTCTTTGTGCCACCTAGCCAAGGAAGCCGGAATAGAAGGATTTCAGGTACATGCGTTTACAGATGGCAGAGATACCGACCCACGAAGTGGATTGAACTTCATCGAAACACTTCTTGCCGACTTGGACTCAATCGGTGGAAAACTTGCAACGGTTGTTGGAAGATACTATGCCATGGATCGTGATAAACGCTGGGAACGGATCAAGATCGCCTACGATGCATTGGTAAATGGAACAGGTGAGGCTGTAACCAATCCTGTTTCCGCAATGAAAGCATCCTATTCCGCGGGAATCACAGATGAATTCATCCTTCCGAAAATCATTGAAGGGTCCAAGCGGATCCAGGAAGGAGATACCGTGATCTGCTTCAACTTCAGGACCGACCGCTGCCGCGAAATCACCGAGGTTCTTACCCAGCAGGACATGCCTGAATTGGGTATGATAAAAATGAACCTCCACTATGTTACGATGACCCGTTACGATGACCGGTTCAAGAACGTGCACATAGTATTCGAAAAAGACAATCTGAGCGACACGATAGGTGAGGTTATTTCAAAACATAACCTATCGCAGCATCGAATTGCTGAAACAGAGAAGTACCCGCACGTCACGTTTTTCTTCAGTGGAGGCCGCGAGGAGCCTTTCCCAGGTGAATCCAGGACAATGATCCCCTCACCGAAAGTAGCTACCTACGACCTGCAGCCTGAGATGAGCGCACATGGAGTTTGCCAAGACGCTACGCAGATCATGCGTGAACAAAGCCCCGACTTCATTTGTTTGAATTTCGCCAATGCAGATATGGTCGGACATACCGGTAGCTTGGGCGCGGCAATCAAAGCCATTGAAACGGTTGACAACTGCCTCGGACAACTGATCGACTGTGGACTCCCCCTTGGATACATTTTCATTGTTCTTGCTGATCACGGCAATGCCGAATTCATGATCAACAATGATGGAACACCCAATACCGCACATACCATCAACGCCGTACCCTGCGTTCTTGTTGGCTCCGGCACCAAAAACTACAGCATTAAGGATGGCCGTCTCGCAGACATCGCCCCTACCATTCTCGACCTCCTCGGTATTGCCAAGCCCGACTCCATGACGGGATTGACCTTGCTACGAAGCTGATTTCACCATGTTCAAATTCATAACCTACACGATATCCCTCGCCGTCATACTGGCTGCCACAACAACTACAGACGCTCAAACCCGGCTCGGAATCTTCGCGGGCGGCGGTTTCGATTGGTATTATGGAGACATGAATGACCGGGTGATCTCGCATCCGGATTTGATCAAGAACTACTGGACAGCAGGACTACTCTATCGGCCGGGAGACCGCATTCATTTCGGATTGTCGTATGCAAAAGGAAACCTGACCAGCGCAGACTCCTTGGCTGTACAGGATTTCCAGAAACGCCGAAACTTGCATTTTCAGACCGAAATTGAGCAAGCATCTTTTCACATCAATTACCGTCCGCTCCGAAACGCACGACGGGCTATACCCTACTTCATTGCGGGTATCAGTTATTTCCGTTTCGACCCGGTAGCAGAGTACGGAGGACAGGAAATCCGACTTCAACCTTTGGGGACCGAAGGGCAATACATAGATGGATCGGACAATCCAGAGCCCTATAAACTATACCGACTCTCTGCCCCTCTGGGAATCGGAGTCGAAGTTCCCTTGAGTTGCTCATTCGCATTGCGCATCGAGGCCATCAATCACCTCACCTTTTTTGATTTTCTGGATGATCTGAGTACCGACTATGCCGACTCTACTGCACTGCTAGCCACACAAAACGGACCTTTGGCTTTTGAACTGGCATCGAATCTTCCGGATGGTTATCCTGCAACAGGATTCAAACGGGGAAACGAAGAGAACAACGACACGTATTTCTTCTTCGGAGCCACCTTGTTATACACTCCATGCTGGAAAGGTTCTTCCACAGGCAGAGGTCCGGGGCCTGACGGACCGGCTCGACTAGGCAGAAAAAAACGAAAGAATACTTGTCCAGCTTACCAGTAAACGATGTGCAGCAGGGCTTTGCATTCCCTACTTTTACGCGCCTGCACCCATCTGCGTGGACTTAAATCAACTCCTTGACACGTTCGCTGCCCACCCCTCTCTGAGGCAACTGGAGCAGGCACTCCGCAGCAGAAATGAACATAGAATCCACATTGACGGCCTTAGTGGATCCTCTGGTGCCGTTTGCTGCGCTGCATTAATCAGAAATATGCCCCACCCGGCGCTCTTCATATTCGGAGACCGGGAAGAGGCAGCATACTTTCAAAATGATTTAGAAAACCTACTGGGTAGCCAGAAGGCCTTACTTTTTCCAGCCTCATACAAAAAACCCTACCAACTCGATCAGCATGACAAAGGCATGATCCTGCAGCGGGCGGAAGTCCTGTCCAGAATCAACCGGACGCGCGACCGCTTCATTATCATTGCTACAGCCGAATCGATCCATGAACGCGTTGTCACTGGAAGCACCCTTGAACGCAACACCCTCGATTTACGCACAGACAGTGTGCTCGACACTGCCTTCATGTTGGAGTTCCTGCAGGAGAATGCGTTCGAACAAACCGACTTCGTATATGAACCTGGTCAATTCGCAATTCGGGGTGGAATCGTCGACATCTACAGTTTCGCAAATGACCTGCCCTACCGCATCGAACTTGCAGGAAACCGCATCCATTCGATGCGGACCTTCGATCCTTCCACCCAGTTGAGCGAGCAGATGATGGGAACAATCACCATCATTCCGAACATCCAAACAGGTCTTATCCGTGAGGCTCATCAATCATTTCTCGATTTCATCCCTTCCGATACCATCATTTACATACGCGACTACCGCTACTGTATTGATAGCATCCGGAGTTCACTTAACACCGCAAGAGAAAAATTCGGTGATGAAATAAAAGCAGGCGTCGATCAGAATGTTTACCCGATCAAGGATTTGTTTGACCAGACTGAAACCATTGAGGACAAGTTAAACGCGCACTGTATTGTCGAACTAGGCACGAAAGGTGTATCTGATGCAGGACGAAAGCTGACTTTCAACGCGAAGCCGCAGCCACATTTCAATAAGAATTTCAACCTCTTGCTAGAGGATCTTTACGCAAACCAGGACAAGAAAATTACGAACGTCCTTTTTGCCGAATCTGCGCGTCAATCGGAGCGCCTGTACAGCATCCTCGAAGACATGCCACGTCCGGAAAACCGGAAAGGAAGCAGCCTTCTATTCCATACGATGAATACGGCCTTGCACCAGGGTTTCATCGACGAAGACCTCCGTATTGCCTGCTACACCGACCATCAGATTTTCGACCGGTATCACCGCTTCAAGCTCAAGAAAAACTACAGTAAGAGTGAAGCTATCACCCTCAAAGAAATCCAAAGCCTCAAACCTGGCGATTTTATAACGCACATCGATCATGGTGTTGGCCGGTTCGGTGGCCTTGAGACCCTTGATGTAAACGGCAGGAAACAGGAAGCTATACGACTTGTATACAAGGACAACGACATCCTATATATCAGTATCCACTCGTTGCACCGAATCACCCGGTTTGCGGGTAAAGAGGGTTCTGTTCCGAGCCTCAACAAGCTTGGCAGCACGGCCTGGACGAATCTCAAACAGAAAACGAAGAAAAAGGTCAAGGACATCGCCAAAGACCTTATTGACCTGTATGCTAAACGTAGAGCTCAGCGCGGGCACGCCTTTGCCAAGGACAGCTATTTGCAGACAGAACTTGAAGCCTCGTTCATGTACGAGGATACTCCTGACCAGGTAAAAAGCACCCGTGATGTGAAGCGGGACATGGAGAAAGACTACCCGATGGACAGGTTGATTTGTGGTGATGTCGGGTTCGGCAAGACAGAAATCGCGGTTCGTGCAGCTTATAAAGCGGCAGCCGATGGGAAACAGGTGGCCATACTCGTTCCAACTACAATTTTGGCACTGCAGCATTTCCGCACATTCAGTGAACGCTTAAAAGAATTCCCTTGCCGAATCGACTACCTGAACCGATTCAAAAGTGCGGCAAAACAACAAGAGACTCTCAAAGCACTTGCGGAAGGGAAAATCGATATCATTATCGGCACCCATAGAATACTCAGCAAAGACATCCGCTTCAAGGATTTGGGACTGATGATCATCGATGAAGAACAGAAATTCGGTGTTGCATCCAAGGAGAAACTGAAATCACTTCGTGTAAACGTCGACACCCTGACCTTGACCGCTACACCGATTCCCCGTACGCTTCAATTTTCCCTTATGGGCGCACGGGATCTCAGCATTATCAATACTCCGCCTCCGAACCGCTTTCCGGTAACCACTGAGCTGCATGTATTCAATGATGCACTGATCCGAGATGCAATCCTGTATGAGATATCTCGCGGAGGACAGGTTTTCTTTGTACATAACCGCGTGCAGGACATTCACGAAATTGAAGCGTTAATCGGCAGGCTATGCCCCGGCGTTCGAACCGGAGTGGGTCACGGACAAATGGATGGTGACAAATTGGAAGACGTTCTGGTACGGTTCATTGAAGGCGAAATTGACGTATTGATTGCAACTACCATTATTGAATCGGGGCTGGATATCAGCAATGCAAATACCATCATTATCAACAATGCGCATTACTTCGGCTTGAGCGACCTCCACCAGATGCGCGGAAGGGTCGGACGTTCAAACCGAAAGGCCTTTTGCTATCTTCTTTCACCTCCGCTTACCGTACTAACACCTGAAGCCAGGCAGCGCCTAAAAGCCATTGAAGAGCATGCCGACCTGGGTAGTGGATTCCAAGTGGCGATGCGGGATCTGGATATACGCGGGGCTGGCAACCTGTTGGGAGGAGAACAAAGCGGATTCATATCGGAAGTCGGTTTTGAGATGTACCACAAGATCCTTGACGAAGCCATCCGTGAATTGAAGGAGAGTGATTACAAAGACCTGTTTGAACAGGAAGAAACGACCGAATACGTACGGGATTGCCAGATCGATACCGATATGGAAATGCGTATTCCCGAGGACTATGTGTCCAACATTGCTGAACGGCTTGCATTGTACCGCGAACTGGACGAAAGCGAAACTGAGGAGCAGCTGGCCAAATTTGAATCCCGCCTGCGGGACCGTTTCGGACCCGTCCCATCACAGGTCGACGAACTGATGAGCACTATCCGATTACGCTGGACAGCACGGAAACTTGGATTCGAGAAAATCGTGTTGAAGAATAGGTCACTGAGGGCTTATTTCATTCCCAACCAGGACTCAGCCTATTTCCAAAGCCAACTTTTCAGCGGCATCCTGAAGTTTGTGCAGCAGCATGCGCGGTCTTGCAAAATGAAAGAAGACAAGGGCAAACTCAGCCTGACACTGACTCCGGTCAGCAGCATCGCTGAGGCAGAACGTCAGCTTGCACTCATGCTAGGCTCCTAAGCCCATACCGGTCATGTTTCCGGGTATTGTCATCGAAGCAGAAGGGCTGACCCAGTCATATAATCTATTCGCCAAAAAAGTCATGCCTTCAATAGCATCTCGAAAGAACTTGCTTAAAAATTAAAGCCATGAAAACAATCTCCATCGCCATTGTTTGCCTCGGCATCATCTGCGTGTTCTGGCAGCAGTTCCTTGAAGTGAAATCCCGGAAATCCGGATCCTGAGCAGGCATAAGGGTAACTGGATGCGGGGAGCTATCTTTGCGCCCCCTATGAGCAGCTTCCCTTTCGCAAAAACCCCCGACAAAGACTGGTCCGATAGCGTTCGGATTAAACGCAGCCAACTCCCCAAAGCAGGAAAAGGTCTCTTTGCAAAGCGTGAATTCAAACGCGGTGATATCGTGTGCGAATACGAAGGGGAAATTGTACCCTGGTCCGAATGCGAACGGCGCTCCGATGAAGGACACGAAGGTTATGTCGTTTTCATAACGAAAAACCGCTGTGTTGATGCATTTTTCACACCTTGGGCTCCGGGTCGATTTGCCAATGACGCCCGTGGCATTGGCCGGGTAAGTGGCTTGCGTAACAACGCGCATTATGAAATCCAGACCCGCAAAGGAGAAAAACGGGTCTTCATCGTCGCCACAAGGACCATTGAGCCTAGTCAAGAAATATTCGTGCATTATGGTGACGACTACTGGCGCTACCTTTCCAATACCCGTGAGTTGTTTTTGAAACTAGAGCGGGAGAAAAGACAGAAAAGAACCGCTAAGAAAGCTCGGCGCAACTAACGGTCACCTGTTGAAATCCGTGATGGAGATTTAATTATCACATAACACGGGCACGCGAACTTTGCATCAAAGAAAATCGCGTTATGTTCAACCTGTCCATTGCCATTGTGTGCGTCACCCTCTCCCTTGTATTACTCAGCCAAATCAGCGACTCCCTATCGGCCAGACGCCGGAACCGCTGAACCGAATCCGATCGAACCATTTTTAGAGCGTATCCCCCGAAAGGGGGATTTCTTTTTTAATACACCCCGATGGCACAATCCTTGGAATTGCTCCGTGTAGAAACCAATAGGAGGGCAAACAATGAAAAACTACATCTACACCTTCGCATTCAGCGTAATCTTCAGTACGATCGTTCACGCTGACCCCTACGCATCCCGGTTGAGGGTACGCGACATCGACAACAGGCCCATTCGCGTACAAATAGACCGGGGCCCAATCATTACCGATCCCCGTAGCGCTGTCATTGAATACATCAGCCCTGGGCAACACCAGATTACCGTATGGATCAAAGGGAATTACAGAAATCCCCACGCATACAGGTTGGTGCACACCGGATCCATTCAGATTCCTGCCGGAAGTGATGTCAGAGCAATTCTTGGCCGCAACAACCGAGTGAGGATCCACGACATACAGCCATTCGTTTACCCCATGGCAGGGACTCCGTTCGCAAGCACGGTTTACACATACCCTGTAAACGGACACTGTGGAACCTATGGACCCACCGGCATGGACGAAGACCGCTTCAGACATGTTTTGGCAGCCATGGATCATGCTGGATTTGAAAGCACACGCCTGCAGGTGGCCCGGCAGGCTATTCAGTCCTCCGGAATCATCCGAACAGCCCAAATCCGGGAGATATTGATCCGATTGGACTTCGAAAGCAGCAGGCTCAACCTCGCCCGAATGGCTTACCCATATGCGGCGGACCAGGACAATTACTACAGCCTTTTCGACCTGTTCCAGTTTGATTCCAGTATTCGCGAATTGAGCCACATGATGACCGGATCTTAACAGCACTTCATCATCCATGCACTTAACCTAACCGGCCCCGTAAGGCCGGTTTTTTCATGTACTGATGGTACCAAAAGGTCAGCAGATTGTCCTTTTGCGCCGATGTCCTGAAACCATTTGATTTTTCACGCACATAGGAAGCCGAAAACCAGCTCAAAACTCCTATTTTTGCACCTTCGAAAAGTGACCCATTCCTTTATTTATCATGGCTGAACAACAACAGGTCCTCGAGCGCGTAATTATCAAGTTCGCAGGCGATTCAGGTGACGGTATGCAGCTTACCGGCACACAGTTTACGAATACCGCTGCCTTACTCGGAAACGACCTCAGTACTTTCCCCGACTTCCCGGCTGAAATCCGTGCCCCGCAAGGAACGATTCCCGGCGTATCCGGCTATCAACTCCACTTTGGCTCTGTCAATATTTTCACTCCTGGTGATGCTTGTGATGTGTTGGTGGTGATGAATGCAGCAGCATTGAAAGCCAACCTTCGCAACCTTCAAAAAGGCGGAACCATCATTGCCAATACCGATGGTTTTGACCCAAAAAACCTTAGGCTTGCCAATTACCCTGATGGTGTGAATCCGCTTCACGATGGTTCGCTCGAAGGTTTCCGTCTCATTACCATGGACGTGACCAAGATGACCCGAGCCGCACTCAGCGACAGTGGACTTGGTGTGAAGGAAATCGACCGCGCCAAAAACATGTTCGTTCTGGGCTTCCTGTATTGGATGTACAACCGCGACATGGCCCACACGGAAAAGTTCCTCGTAGAAAAATTCTCTAAGAAGCCCGAGATTTTAGAAGCCAACATGAAGGTTCTGAAGGCTGGCTACAATTTCGGCGAGACCAGTGAAACCGTTGGCGTCCGCTACCGGGTTCTTCCGGCTCCGATGCCGGCGGGTACCTACCGCAACATCATGGGAAATCAGGCTACGGCCATCGGACTGGTAGCGGCTTCCCAGAAATGTGGACTGGATCTTTTTCTCGGCTCCTACCCCATTACCCCTGCCTCTGATATTCTGCATGAATTATCGAAATACAAGAATTTCGGTGTTCACACCTACCAGGCTGAGGACGAAATCGCCGCAATTTGTGCTGTAATCGGTGCCGCGTTCGGTGGAAAATTGGCCATAACCACTTCATCGGGACCCGGAATCGCCTTGAAGGGAGAAGCTATGGGCTTAGGTATTATGCTCGAACTCCCGATGGTTATCATCAACGTACAGCGGGGAGGTCCCTCGACCGGATTGCCTACCAAAACAGAACAAAGCGATTTGTTTCAGGCCATGTATGGCCGCAATGGTGAGGCTCCCATGCCGGTTATTGCCGCTAAGTCACCTGCCGATTGCTTCGATACCATCTATGAAGCCTGCCGCATTGCGGTTGAGTTTATGACACCGGTGATGTTCCTCAGTGATGGATACATTGCCAATGGTTCTGAGCCCTGGCGCTTCCCTCAGTCGGGAGACCTGACTGCGTTCAAAGGCAACTTCATCACCGAGAGCAACGGAGACAAATTCCTTCCCTACAAGCGTGATGAGAAGTTGTCGCGTCCATGGGCAATTCCCGGAACCAAGGGACTTGAACATCGTATCGGAGGACTTGAAAAACAACACGAAACAGGTAACATCAGCTACGATCCGGAAAACCATGAATTCATGGTTCGTATGCGGGAAGCCAAGGTTGCTAAAGTGGCCGATTATATTCCTACACAGACCATCGACAACGGAAATGAAAAGGGGAAACTTCTGGTTGTCGGCTGGGGATCAACCTACGGTGCAATCAAAGCTGCAGTAAAAGAAGCCCGCGCCAAAGGACTGGATGTAAGCCATGCTCATCTACGCTACATCAACCCCTTCCCGAAAAACCTTGGCGAACTCTTGTACAACTTCGACAAAGTACTTGTGCCGGAAATGAACACAGGACAGTTGAATTCCATCCTGCGCGACAAATTCATGATTCCGTCCATCGGACTGAATAAAATCAAAGGCCTTCCCTTCTCGACATCAGAAATCCTGGCGAAAATCGAAGAGCTGAGCAAATAACACAACCATTCACAGTATCCCCAACAATACCAGTAGATCATGTCAGTTGCAACGAACTCATCAGAAGCCGCAGCCTACACCAGCAAAGACCTTGTCACCGACCAGGAAGTCAGATGGTGTCCGGGATGTGGCGATTACTCCATCCTGAAGCAGGTTCAGACCGTCGTTCCTGAACTGGGCATTCCCCGGGAGGATATTGTTTTTATTTCCGGTATCGGTTGCTCCTCGCGTTTCCCTTATTACATGGAAACTTTCGGGATGCACAGTATTCACGGCCGAGCAGCAGCCATTGTCAGTGGTTTGAAGAGTGTACGTCCGGAATTGAGTGTCTGGATGGTCAGCGGCGACGGGGACTCGCTCTCCATCGGCGGCAACCATTTCATCCATTTGCTACGCAGAAACTTCGATGTGAATCTGCTGTTGTTCAACAATGAGATCTACGGCCTAACCAAGGGGCAGTACTCACCTACTTCAGAAGAAGGCAAGGTGACCAAATCAACCCCGATGGGATCAGTCGACCATCCTTTCAATCCGATTGCACTGGCCTTGGGAGCGGATGGCACTTTCGTTGCACGGTCGATGGACCGCGATCCTGTTCACCTGAAAGAAATGCTGCGCCGTTCGAATGCCCACAAGGGTACATCGTTCCTTGAAATCTATCAGAACTGCAACGTATTTAATGACGGAGCATTTGAAGTATTCACGGAAAAATCGAGCAAGAAAGAAGAGACCCTTTTCGTAGAACATGGCAAGCCATTGGTCTTCGGGCAGAACTCCGATAAGGGAGTCAAGCTTGACGGATTCAAACCGGTGGTTGTTGATTTGAATGATGGACAAAACAGCGCGAATGACTTGTGGATCCACGATGAACGTGATCGTGTGAAGGCAGGAATTCTTTCACGCTTCTTCGATCGTGCTCAACCGGGGGCGACCCACTTCCCACGTCCGTTTGGCGTATTCTATGTTGAAGACCGGGCATGCTATGAGACCGGACTCAAAGCACAGATTGAGACGGCAAAAAGCAAAAAGGCCGACCTCGACGCACTTCTGAAGGGTCGTGAAACATGGGTTATCGGCTAATTAGCTCAATACCTATAACAAAAACAGGCGCCGATCGGCGCCTGTTTTTGTTTCGAATCAATAGATCAGATTTTTTTTCGGGCAACCAATGGCATTCGTCGCCCACTGCCAAAGGCTTTGGAGGAAACACGCAAAATGGGAGCGAACTGATGTCTTTTCCATTCATTCGAATCGACCATACGCACAATTCGACGAACGAGTTGTTCGTCAAAGCCCTGAAAAACCAAAGAACCAATGTTCCGCTTTTCAATCAAATATGATTTCAAAATTCGATCAAGAACCTCGTAGTCGGGAAGAGAATCACTATCGAATTGCCCGGGCCTGAGCTCGGCTGAGGGTGCTTTATGAATACTGTTTTCAGGTATTCGTATTTGCGCGCGATTGATGTGATCCGCGAGTGCATAGACCTCCGTTTTAAAACAATCACCTATGACCGACAGACCTCCGCACATATCACCGTACAGCGTTCCATACCCAACAGCAAGTTCGCTCTTATTGGATGTGTTCAACAGAATATACCCGTGCTTGTTGCTGATGCCCATCAAGAGGAGCCCTCTGATGCGAGCCTGTATATTTTCTTCTGCAATACCGAAATCGGTTCCTATGAACGAAGGCTTGAGCGTTTCCAACAAAGAATCATACGCTGATTGAATGGACATGACCTCGTGTTTACAGCCCAGGTTGTGTACGAGATCAAGGGCGTCTTGCACGGAGTGGGGACTTGAAAATGCCGAAGGCATTAACACAGCATGAACATTCTCGGCTCCCAAGGCATCTGCTGCCAAGGTCAATACGACTGCCGAGTCAATTCCACCAGAGAGACCTACCAGGGCCTTGCGGAATCCCATCTTCCGGAAATAACCACCAATACCCATCAATAAGGCCTGGTGGAGGGATTCGATATCCGGAGTGGTTGCATGCACATTGCCCTTGGCCGCACCAATGCCCTTCGGAGTTCCCGGCTGAAAATCTACACAGACCAGATCCTCTGCAAATGGACGAAGGCGGTGTACCAATTCACCCTGGGAATCATACACCAGTGAGGCGCCATCAAAAAGTATATCGGATTGTGCACCTACGCAATTCACATACACCAGTGGCAGAGAGAAACTTTTGACATTCTTGCTTAGGATACGCATGCGCTCCTGTTCGTGACCGATCGCAAATGGTGAAGCTGCGATATTTATCATCAACTCAGGATCCTGGCGAATAAGCTCCTTCATCGGCCAGAATGTGTACAGGGGATCCTCCTCCATATTCCACAAATCCTCACAGATAGTCAGAGCAATTTTGATTCCTGCAACTGTGATGCACTCGAAAGAACGATTCGGCTCGAACCAGCGGTATTCATCAAACACATCGTATGTTGGAAGCAGCGTTTTCGCTACTGTATGCGAAATGCTACCACTTTGCAACACCACGGCTGCATTGAAAAAATCCTTCCCGTTTCGGCCGGGATTGCGGACAGGACTACCGAGAATGACCGAAATACCTGCTGTTTCCTCAGCGATTCGCTTTAAGGCCTGCTCGCAAGAATCCACGAAACCTTCCTGTTCGATGAGATCGAGGGGTGGGTATCCACACAAACACAATTCAGGAAAGACAACCAAGTCTGCACCCAGACCTTTGGCCTCATGGCAGCGTTCGATGATTATGCCCGCATTTCCGTCAATGTCCCCAATCAGGGGATCGAACTGTGCGAGTGCGATTCTCATCTTCAGCGTTTAATCAGGTGTATCCCACGCAACTCATTGCAAGCTGTGGAATCAAACCAGTTCAAAACAACACACCTGCGTGAATACCGAGGTAATTGGATACTCCTTTAATCTTCGCATCCGAGGGCTGAACTTCTGAGAACTTCTTATCGAACACATTTAAAAATCCATTGTTGAATTCGAGACCGACAAAGGCGACAGTAGTTCCGCTGATCGTATACTCTATTCCCGAACCGATAATCATGTTCATGTTGAAGGCATTCGCATAGTCCATGAAATCGTTGTCGCCATCGATTTCGTTTGAACTTTCAGCACGAATCAGGTAACCAGGCGATACACCGAACTGACCATAAACGCGGATTTTTCCGAATGGATTCGTCAACATTTTCAACGTAAGGGGAATCTCTACGTATTGAAGCTTGATGTCAAACTCATTGTTCACCCCGGCAGGCAATGTCACCTCGTCAGTGTACTTAAGATTACCTCCGCGGTATTGAATCTGCAAACCGGTAGCAAAAGAGTAATTCTCCTGAAATCGGATTTCCGTCTGAATGCCATATCCAAAACCGATTCGGGATCCATCGCGGGTGATTTCCTTGGCATCGGGCTTGATCCAGGCCATACTTGGCAGAACCTTTAGTCCGAAATGGAATTTCTGATCCTGGGCGCTACCTGAATGGAAGGCAAACAGGAAAACAAGTACTGGTGCGAGTAAGCGCATATCCTTATTTTTATACCCTACAATGATAGGGAAAACCCGCCAATCGCTACTTGTCTTTCTATCGATGCTGCTGGTATCATGCAGTACCGATCCGGCTGAGAAGGACAGGCCAGAATCCATTCCGCTTCGCGAAACGGATTCTGTAAAAGCAGTTCATATTAACCGTTTCGATTCGGACATGCGGGCTCTTGGCACATCGCCCACCGCCGCAGACGTATCTCGGCTCAGGCAAAAGCACGGGCGTTTCTTTGAGTTGTGGTGTGGACAGCTTGCCGGAATCACATCACCACTTGATACTGCTCCCAGCAATGCCGAAATCGCCTACAACTTATCCCAATACCTTTCTGATGAGTATATCCGTTCACTGATGCACGATTGCGACAGTGCATTCAAAGACATAGCATGGCTGGAAGAAAGACTAGCGCCAGTCATGGACCGGTATGAAAGAGGATTCCCTGGCCAGATCATTCCTGGCATCATAACCTTCGTTGAACCATTCAATTACAAGGTCATGGCTATGGATAGTTCGGCCGGTATCGGACTACACTACTACCTGGGTAGTGAGTACAAATACTATCCCTCCCTTCAACTTCCACAATACATGGTTCGGAAAATGGACCGCGAATACATGGTTCATGATTTGGTCAAAGGCTGGCTTGACAGTGAATATCTGGACGATTCGGCACAAAACAGCTGCCTGTCGCAAATGATTTACCAGGGGAAAATCATGTATACCATGGATATGCTGGACCCTACAATGCACGACACCATCAAAACCGGATTTTCGGAAGAGCAATACACCTGGGCACTGAACAATGAATATGACCTCTGGGCGTTTTTTGTGGGACAGAAATTGTTGTACAATACAAATCCAAAGGTTTACCTCAAGTATATCCACGATGGAAATACAACCAGTGGTTTCCCGAAACAAGCGCCTGCCAGACTTGGACCATTCATCGGATGGAAAATCGTTCGAGCCTACATGAAGAATCACCCCGAAATGAATCTGAAGGAACTTTTTGCAAAGCGAAACGCGCAAAGCATACTACTCGAATCGGGTTACCAACCTGAGAAAAACAAGGACTGACGTGAGAATCGAGCGATTCACTTTCAACCCATTCCAGGAGAACACCTATCTGCTTATTGCATCCGATGGCAGTTGTGCAATCGTTGATCCAGGCTGCTATGGGCAGTACGAGTGCGATGCCTTGTCAAAATACATCGAATCGAACGGGTTACGTACAGAGCGACTACTGCATACACATTGTCACCTGGATCATATGTTCGGCAACCGCTACATTGCCGAACGCTATAACCTGACTCCCGAGCATCATCCGCTCGAAACTGATATTCTATCGGCAGCTGTAGAAACCGGAATGAGATTCGGACTTCCGGTAGACGCTTCCCCCGAGGGAAATCCGTGTCTACTGGATGGGATATTCGTTCAATTGGGTGATCTGCAACTGGAAATCCTCCATACCCCGGGGCACAGCCCAGGCAGTGTGTGTTTTTACCATTCAGAAAGTGGCCAGCTCATTGGCGGGGATGTCCTTTTCAGAGAGAGTATCGGGCGCAGTGACCTGCCTGGAGGGAACCACCAGGTCCTATTGAAATCGATCCGCGACAGGTTATTCACCCTACCTGAAAATACCGTTGTATTTCCAGGCCACGGAGAAAGCACAACCATCGGATACGAGATCCGGAATAATCCATTTCTGCAATGAGTCGAAACAGAATACCGCTCTTTTGTCTGACTGCACTGGTTGCACTTGCATCAACAGGCTTGCTGAATGCTCAAACTGTGACCATGAGTGCCCTGAACATCGATCGTGATGGAGCAGAATACGCCAAGGTACTGGGAGCAGGAGGAAGCGGCGCATATGTCCAGCTCAGCAACCTTCCAATCGATAACGAGCGCGCGCGCACCGGACTTCGGATGCGGAAAAATGAAATCGCCTACTTTGATTCGAAACTGGAAGTGAAATGGAAACAAGCCCAGATGGCCAAGCCCTCGGCGGGAGATCCTGACCAGTTATTCGTATTCAGGAACCATCTGATTTCCGTCACCCGTATCATTTCCAAACCTGAGTCTGAAATCAGGCTTTACATCCAGGCCTTCGACAGCAGTGGCAAAGAACTCTTGGCTGAACGACTTGCCTACGCCGGCAGTTACCAGCGAGGATCCTCCATCGGTGCAACACGCAGCCTGCTCAGTCCGGACAAAAACGGTGTTGCCTTGGTCATTATTGAGCGCAATGGAGAATCGGCCTGGAGCCATCAGGTCAACTTGGATTCACTACTAAGGCCAGTCGATCAGGCAAAACTGGCCTTCAAAACGACATCACCCGAATCCCGCTTTCCGGAATCGGGCTTACTCGACGATGGTCGCACCTATTTTATTGAGCAGGCACCGCTGGATGAACCAGCACGACGCGACGAGCCTTTTTTATCCTTCACCCTCCATTTGCAACAGACGGGAAGTCCGGCATTTAAGCGAATCCCGTTGAACGGCTCCGACCGCCCGATGCGTGAAATCGGGATGACATTCGACAAAGCCAACCAAAAAATCATCCTCACCGGATTCCATGTTGACAAAACTTCATTCTCAGGAGTTGGATTGCTCTACTGCACAACCGGCATATCCGATAGCTCCACCTCAAGCATCCTTTCGGCTCCGATCGATGCAGAGGCGCACCGCAAACTCATCGGACGCAGAAATACAGGCGGAGGATTAGGCATTGAAGAGTATCCCATCCAACGCATTATTGCAAGAAGTGATGGAGGCGCCGTAATCATCGCTGAAGCCATTTATCTCAGTGAATACAGTTTCTATGATTATTTCACCCAGACCTACAACCGGCGGATTGAGTACCACTTTGACAACCTCATCCTTTTATCGGTTGATGCGGCAGGTAACACCGACTGGTTGCATGTGATTGAAAAAGATCAGCGCTCCATGGACGATGCGGGGATGTATTCCTCATTCATTCCTTATGTCATGCCTGAAGAGCTGGTTATTGCTTTCGGAAATGGAACAGGAAAAACAGACAATCTCAATTTACTCCGGTACAATCCGGATGGAAACGCAATGTCATTGCGCGCCCGAACCGGAGGCGAACAGTTGAGCATCCTGCCCAGATTCGGCAAGCAAGTGGACGGCGGCACGCTGATTATGCCGGTTGTTTCCAGAAAACGTTTATTCCTGGCTAAGCTTAGTTTCTAGTCCGCTGGAATTCAATCGGTTGAAAATCAGTACATAAGTATACCCTAAAGACTGATTTTAACTCGTAGTGCCTATTTTAGCCACTAGCTATGTCAAAAGTCACCTTCAACAACCGCAATAGTCCCTTCTTCGATGCACTCAAGGCAAGAATTGATGCCTACTTCGAAGAGAACCGCATCAAGCCGACCGGAAATATTGCCCTTTATTCAAAAACGGCCATTCTGCTTACAGCTGCTGTACTGATTTACTGCCTACTGGTATTTGCCAACCTACCAGTTTGGGCCGCATTGACCGGCTGCGCCCTGATGGGACTGGCCTTTGCGAGCATCGGATTCAACGTGATGCACGACGGAGCGCATGGATCCTATTCCGATAACAAAGCGGTGAACGCCCTGATGTCCTGGTCCCTGAACTTGATGGGCGGGTCGAGTTTTATGTGGAAAATCAAGCACAACCACGTACACCATTCATTCACCAACATTGATGGCATTGATGATGACATCGACATCCGCCCTTTCATGCGCGTGAACGAGCATCAGGAGCGGTATTGGTTTCACCGATTCCAGCATGTGTATTGGGTATTACTCTATGGCGCTTCCTATGCGATGTGGATTTACTGGATGGACTTCCAAAAGTACTTCACCAATCGGGTCGGGCCTACGCCTATTCGGAAGATGAAAACACGTGATCACATCGGGTTCTGGTTTTCCAAACTACTTTATCTCTGTCTATTCATCGTACTGCCTGTGTTTTTCAAAGGATGGGTGGCCACTTTGGTGGGCTACTCCGTGATTCTATTCGTTACCGGATTGACGATTGCCGTCGTCTTTCAGTTGGCTCACGTGGTTGAGGATACAGCCTTCCCGATGCCTGATTCGAATACAAACAAAATCGAACAGGAGTGGGCCATGCACCAGGTTCGTACCACAGCTAATTTTGCAACGAGGAACCGCGTTGTGAGCTGGTTTATGGGAGGCCTAAACTTTCAGGTAGAGCACCACCTCTTCCCTAAAATCAGTCACATCCATTATCCGGCCATCAGTAAACTGGTTCGTGAAACCTGTCAGGAGTTCAACATCCGCTACATTGAGTACCCATCGGTGCTTTCAGCAATTGCAGCGCACGTTCGCCACCTGAAAGAACTCGGTCGGCCGCAAGTGGCATAAAAAGAATCGGTTCAGTTTTCCCGGGCCATTAAAAAATCGGCCAACTCCCTCAGCGGCAGCTTCTTCTCCGCCTGGATGTCCACTGCATTCAAGTCCTGGAGTGCCTTGCTGTACAACTGTTCCATTTTGGTTAAGGCCTGTTCGCGCACACCAAGGGTATTGTAAAGCTGTGTTACCGCCTGCACTTTCTCGCCAGTATCATAGCTACCCTCCTCCTGGCTTAGCCAATGGTTGAGTGACGAGGCCTCGTGTCCCGTGGCGGATGACAAAGCGGTCAACAGTAAAAAAGTCTTTTTATTGGCAAGGATATCCCCGCCCGCCTGCTTACCAAACTTGGCCTGATCGGCATACACGTCCAATATATCATCCTGCAGCTGAAAGGCGACCCCCAGATTCACCCCGAAATCGTAGAGGTGATTCACGGCTTCCTTTGAGGCTCCGGAGAGCGTTGCACCAATGGCCAGGCTACCGCCCAACAATACGGCTGTTTTCAGTCGTATCATATCCAGATAACGATCAATGCTGACCTCCTCCTCCGTCTGAAAATCCATATCATACTGCTGACCCTCACAGACCTCGAGCGCGGTTTGAAGAAAAACTTCCATAGCCACTGCATGATTCTCACCCTTGCAAGCCATCAGCAACTGAACCGACTTCACAAACATGGCATCACCGGAAAGTATCGCGATGTCGGATGACCACCGCTCATGCACTGTGGGATTACCACGGCGCAAGGGTGCCTTGTCCATGATATCGTCGTGAAGTAAAGTGAAGTTGTGAAACACCTCCACAGCAAGGGCTGCAGGCATCAGATCGGATGGCTTTCGCCCGAACATTTGTCCTGCCATCAATACAAGGACGGGGCGCATGCGCTTTCCTCCCAAGCCAAGCATGTAGCGAATCGGCTCGTACAAACGGACCGGACTTTGAGGAAATTCAAGTTCGGATAGCGCGGACTCTACTTCCTGCTGCAGTTCAGCTACTGACTGGTTCATAAGAAAGGAACTGCCTGACGGGCCTCAAGCAGCCTGCGAATACCATCATCAATCGAGGTCATTTTCCGATCAAGCAGGTGACGCATGACGGAAATATCCGGACAGCGACGGGTCATATCTCCTTCTTTCAAGGCAGGCAAAAAGACGATTTGGGAGGAGGATCCGGTAATCTCTATAATCCGCTTTGCGAGGTCGAGAACCGAAATTTCAAAATCGCTTCCGATGTTGGCCACATCATTCACGCAGCGGTTCTCATAAAATGCGTTTAGTGTGGCATCGACGTTATCATCGATGTAACAAAACGTCCTTGTCTGACTACCATCACCGTAAATGGTGATGTCGTTACCGGCCAAAGCCGCATCCACAAAGCGTGACATCACGAAGTCGCTGCTTTGCTTGGGACCATATGTATTGAAAAAGCGGAAAATGGTATACTCTAGTCCAAATTCCTGATAATAGGCACGGAGATAGGCCTCTCCTACGTTCTTGACGATAGCGTAAGGAAGACGGGAATTCAAGGGTGTTGTATGTTCGTTTTGCGGAAACTCAACCGGCTCTCCGTAGACTTCGGAACTGGATGAGAAATAGACACGACGCACGCCGGTATTCTTGGATAAATCGAGCACATTCCGGATTCCGTTGAGGTCATCAAGTACCATCATCGGATTGGCGAGAGTCCGCTTCACACCAACCGTGGCAGCATAGTGGAACACGTAATCGAAGGAGAAGGTGCAAAACACGGTGGATATGTCGGCGAAGGCGTTCACATCAGCCTTAATAAACCTAACGTTATCGTGGATGGATACAGGAAGCTTGGATTTGGATCCTGTTTGAAGATTATCCACCACCACAACGAGGTTTTCGGGGTTGTCAGCCAAGCGTTGGGCCAGACAACTCGCGACAAAACCAGCTCCACCGGTAACCAGGATTCGACGTTGCATCATTTTGAAATTGGAACCTTCAAGGTCATTCCCGAAGACACTTCACTAACAAAGTTACGATAAACCGGGTATTCTGGCAACGCTTTTCAGCGGGAAATGACATTGAGGAATCATTCACTTAAAATGGATCTCAGGTAATTCCCGTAACCGCTTTTTACCAGCGGACCCGCAAGAGCTTCCAGTCCTTCGTGACCAATGTACCCCATACGGAAGGCGACCTCCTCAATACAACCGATTTTCAGCCCCTGTCGCTCCTCGATGACTTGAACAAACTGGGCTGCCTGCATCAAAGAGCCGAAAGTGCCCGTATCGAGCCAGGCCGTACCCTTGTCGAGAATACCAACCTTCAATTTACCGGCCGAGAGATAGACCTTGTTGACATCCGTAATTTCGAGTTCACCACGGGGACTGGGCTTAAGTGTGGAGGCAATAGACACCACATCATTGTCATAAAAATAAAGGCCGGGCACTGCATAACTCGATTTCGGATGCAGGGGTTTTTCCTCAATACTGATAACCTGATTCTCCTTGTTGAATTCAACAACACCGTAGCGCTCCGGGTCGGAAACGTGATAGGCAAATACAACACCACCCAGGGGATCGACATTCCCCTGCAGCAATTGCTGGAGACCTGTTCCATAAAAAATATTGTCCCCCAAAATGAGTGCGACTTTATCCGACCCGATAAAATCTTTCCCGATGATAAACGCCTCAGCAAGACCATTCGGTTCAGGCTGGACGGCGTAGGAAAACGAACAACCCAAGGAGCGCCCATCGCCAAGTAAGCGTTGAAACACTTCCTGATCGTGAGGAGTCGTGATAATCAGGATTTCACGGATTCCCGCCATCATCAGTACGCTGAGCGGATAATAAATCATCGGCTTGTCGTAAACGGGCATCAGCTGTTTACTCACGGCGATGGTTAGGGGATGCAGTCGGGTTCCTGACCCGCCGGCAAGAATGATACCTTTCATGATTTTGGAGTGGTATAATCGGAAGAGGATGAGCTCGGTAAGGCCTGCCCATGTGAAGGATCAAGTGACGAACCGCCCGATTCACCGTCCTCCTCTTCATCGTCAGTTTCAAAGATCGGCTCGGACAAGAATGCCTTAGTGGTCAGACGCCGCTCAAGGCTGATGAGGAACGCGGGAAGGAGGGTCAGGTTGGCCACCATGGCGAGCAAAAGGGTTATGCTCAGCAGTTTGCCCAGTGAGGCGGTACCACCAAAACCGGAAGCAGCAAAAATCAGAAAGCCAAAATAAAGGATAACAGCGGTATAGATCATGCTGACACCGGTTTCGCGGATAGTAAGCGTAACGGCTTTGGATATACTCAATACCGGATTTACACGCATTTCATGCCGATACTTCGTAAGGAAATAAATGGTCTGATCGGAAGCGATTCCGAAGGCGATACTAAAAATAAGGATGGTCGAAGGTTTAAGCGGTATATTGAAGAATCCCATGAGTCCGGCTGTGATGACCAGAGGAACAATACTGGGTAAAATCGAAATCAGGATCATGCGCACTGACATGAACAACATCACCATGATCAGAGAAATCAGAAAAATGGCCAACACGATACTTTCTACGAGATTGCTGAAGAGGTAATCGTTGCCTTTGAGGAAAATCAGGCTATTTCCAGTGACCTGGGTTTCAAAACGGTCCGGTGGAAAGATGGAATCGATTCGTGGGCGCAGCTCGGTAATCAACGTTGCCATACGTTCCGAGCCTACATCGGCCATCTGAACACTCACGCGTGTTCGTTGTCGTGTGCTATCAAGAAAACTGCGGAACATTTGACCTTTTACTTCGCCAGAATAGGCCGAAAGCTCGGCAAGTTGCAGTGCTCCCGGAAGGATATAAAATCGGGGCTCACCGCCCTGGTATGCCTGGTAGCTGAATTTAACTCCGTCAACCACCGAAAGTGAGCGGGCAAACTCCGGATATTTCGACAACATTTTTTGAAGTCGATTTATTTTCTGAAGCGTTGCCAATTTCATAGCAGCACCAGGCTCTTTGGCATCAATAAACAACTCAAGAGGCAAGACACCCTTGAATTCCGATTCGAAAAACTTCATGTCACGGTACACCGGATCATCTTCGGGGAGGTCGTCGACCACATATCCAACAGTGCTTAACAGTGTGATACCATAAATACTTATGCCGACCAGAACAATCACTATGGCGTAAATGAGTCGCGTGTGCTTATGGATCCAACGCTCAGCACGCTCCAATACCGCTGTAATGCGTGGCGCCTGTAAGTGGCGTGTATGTTTCGGGTCCGGCGGTGACAAATAGCTGAAAATGGCCGGAACCAGCACCAACGAAATCATCCAAGTGGACATCACATTGACGGCTGCTACAAGCCCGAACTCCATCAGCAGGAGACTTCCTGTAAAGTACAACACGCCGAAGCCAATGGCAGTGGTTACGTTCGCCAGGAATGTGGTAGGGCCGATTCTCCTGATCATCCTTACCAGCGCCGTAGCTTGCTGGCCATGGCGGCTGAATTCCGTTTGGTATTTATTCAGGAAAAAAATCGTGTTGGGGATACCGATAACGATGATAAGTGGTGGAATCAATCCACTGAGAACCGTGATTTTGTACCCAAACAACGCGATAGTTCCCACAGACCATACCACCGAAACACAAACGACCACCAGTGAAAAGAATACCGCCTGAAAGGATCGAAAAAAAATAAAAAGCACAACCGCAGTCACGAGAATCGCTAGCCCCATAAACAACTGCATTTCTCGAACTACCTTGGAAGTGATTTCGGTTCGGATGTAAGGCATTCCACTTAGATGAATGGAAATGCCATGCTGTTCACCGAAGGCCAAGGCCCTTTCCTTAATATCACGAACGACGGCTATACGGCTCTTGGTATTGAGCTTGGCTTTATCGAAAGTGACCGCCATTAGCGTTGCACCGGTAGCGCTATTCTGAATAAATCCTTCGTAAAACGGCAAGGCGCTAAGGACCTGGCGCAGGCTATCCATCTCAGCCTGAGACCTGACTTCGCCCTTGACCACCGGTAGGACATCAAAACTTCGCAGACTATCGTTGCGTTGTACGGTGTAGAGCGATGCGTTTGAAATCACCGCTTCGATGCCATCGATTTTGGAGATTTCATCACCCAGCTTGCGCCAGGCATTAAATTTGGCAACCTCGAAAAAAGTTGAATCACGAAGTCCGATGACCAGGACACTTCCATCTTCGCCAAAGGTTTTTTTGAATTCCTGATACGCCCGGTAGTCGGGGTCGCTTTCAGGGAGGACCTTGGCAAAATCGTAGGATAGCTGGATACGTGTGGCCTGATAGCCGAAAAAAACAGTCAATAGACCCAGCAGTACGAGCAGCGGCAAACGCTGCCTGACAACGAAACGCGATAACCAGTTAAACACGAGGGTAAAAATAGCCATTGCCATTGAAGGTTGGGACCCGCACACATTCCTTTCTCTCTGTTCCTTTCAGCTATTTTTACGACATGAACAGAAACCTCCGCGATACACTCGGAATGCTGAGTAAGGCCACGCCGTCGCGGTTAGCGAATCTGATTTCTGTTGTGGCATCCTATTATCTGGCCCGATTGACAGGGAAACCTGTGCATTGGGGTCTACCTGTAGCCCTATCCATTGAGCCCACAACCTCTTGCAACCTTCGCTGTCCCGAATGCCCTAGCGGCCTGCGCTCATTTACCAGACCGATCGGAATGCTTGACCCAGCATCATTGGAAACTTTGCTGAAGGAAATTGGTCCCAGCCTGTGGTACATGAATTTCTATTTCCAGGGCGAGCCTTACCTCCATCCTGAATTCACCCACCTGGTCCAATTAGCCAACAGCCATGGGGTTTATACAGCCACATCCACCAATGCCCACTACCTCAACCCGGAGAATGCGCGCAAAACAGTGGAGTCAGGCCTGGATCGGCTTATCATATCGATTGACGGAACCACACAGGAAGTTTACGAGCAATACCGGATTGGAGGGCAACTCACTAAAGTTTTGGACGGAACCCGAACCATCGTTGAGTGGAAACGCAAACTAAAATCGTCAACTCCACACATCATTTTCCAATTTCTGGTTGTTGCACCAAACGAGCACCAGATGCAGGATGTGCACAAATTGGCGACCGAACTGGGTGTGGATGAGGTCGCCTTCAAGACCGCCCAAGTGTACGATTTCGAAAATGGCAATCCCCTGATTCCAAAAGACGGTCGCTATGCCCGTTACCAACAGGGCGAGGATGGCAAATGGTCGATCCGAAACAGGCTCCTGAACCATTGCTGGAAGCTTTGGCACAGCTGTGTAATCACCTGGGACGGCACAGTTGTACCTTGCTGTTTCGACAAAGATGCCGAACATCCCATGGGCAATGTCAAAGACCAAAACTTTAGAGCGGTTTGGGAAAGCAATGCCTATACTGCTTTCCGTCAAACTGTCCTTCGCTCGCGTAGCGAAATAGAAATGTGCAAGAACTGTACAGAGGGAACGAAGGTATGGGGTTGATTTTTAACGAAACCCCAGAATAAATTTGGAAAAAAACAGACTGGTTCTTGCAAATTAAATTCTAAACCGACACCAAACAGCAATTTTCCCTTTATGTTGCTTCGTTCATCAACCAGAAGGAAGTAATGTTACAACCTTAATTCATTGGATTTAGGCATGTGCCTGTGAACGGCTTTCCCTAGCCTCACGCATAATCTCCTCTACGTCCTCCACTTCCAAGGGAATGGAGGCCATCAAATCGACCGGATCCTTTGAGGTGACGAGTATATCGTTTTCGAGGCGGATTCCTAGTCCTTCCTCCGGGATATAGATTCCTGGTTCGCAAGTGAAGACCATACCTGCTTGCATGGGCAAATAGCGATCTCCGATATCGTGCACGTCGAGACCCAGAAAGTGCGAAGTGCCGTGCATGAAATACTTTTTATAGAGCGGAGCATCGGGGTTTTGCTTTTTCACCTCATCGCGACTCAACAGTCCCAGACCGATCAACTCCTCCTCCATCACCTTACCCACTTCCACGTGATAAGCCTCTATGGTATTACCCGGACGCAACATGTGTGTGGCCGCCTTCATCACACGAAGTACGGCGTTGTACACATCACGCTGTCGCTCGGTGAATTGCCCACTGACCGGAACACAGCGCGTCAAATCAGCAGCATAATTCGCGTACTCGGCGCCAAAGTCCAACAAAATCACATCGCCATCCTTGCATTCGCGGTTGTTGTCGTTATAATGCAGAATGCATGCACTGGGCCCGCTGGCAATAATCGGGGTGTATGCATGCCCGGTAGCACGTTTACGAATGAACTCGTGGGTGATTTCGGCCTCAATTTCATACTCCATCACACCTGGCTTAACAAAACGAAGCACACGACGAAATGCCTTTTCAGTAATATCCATCGCCTTCTGCATCAGCTTGATTTCAATATCATGCTTGATGGATCGCAGAGCCGCCATATGGGGTCCTGAGCGCTCGAAGGAATGGCCTGTAAGCCTTGACTGAAGATCGCGTGCGAAGCGAAGTTCACGGTAAGGCACATCCGATACGAAACGATCGTTTTCATTCAAGTTTACATAAACCGTGGAGCAATGGTTCAGCAGCATCGGCACTATGCTGTCGTAATCTTCCAGCCATAAAACCGTACGGATTCCAGATGCGGCCCGGGCTTCCTCCTTGGTGTATTTGTGACCTTCCCACACAGCGATGTGCTCGTTGGTCTTACGGACAAATAAAATCTCCCTATAGCGGGGCAGCGGAGCATCAGGGAATAAAACCAAAATCGTTTTTTCCTGATCGATTCCAGACAGATAAAACAGATCCGACTGCTGGCGAAAAAGAAAGTTGGCATCCCCATTCCTTGGCATTTCATCGTTCGAATTGAAAAAGGCGATAGAACCGGGTTTCATACGGGCGCAAAAGCGTTCGCGGTTATGGGTAAACAAGGCAGCGTCGATTGGAGCGTATTTCATGGCTGAGGATTTATGTTGTCAATCACTACGAAGGTAGGCAATCAACTCGCGGCGACAAGAAATCGCAGGCCTTGGGAAGGGTCAGGGCCCGCAGAAACCCTATTCGCCAGCGTTCCAATCAGGTCCCTGATTTTCAATTTATTGAAAAGTGCAGCGCTCGGTTGCAGAAAGGGCTGTTCCGATTACATTTGTGCCACCTTGCGAAAACCCTCAAGCACCCGTACACCCCTATTCCCATGACGAGTTTCTTCGAGTTTCTAAATTCTTCCGTTGGCAGAAAATGGCTGATGGCCCTTACCGGGCTGTTTCTATGCATCTTCCTGGTTGTCCATGTATCCGGTAATCTTCAATTGTTCAAGGACGACAATGGAATGTCCTTCAACCAGTACTCGGTTTTCATGACCACTTTCACACCAATCAAAGTGGTCTCTTACCTCCTGTACGCTACTGTGATTGTGCACGCCATCAATGGTTTTTACCTGATGGGCAGGAACCGTAAAGCCAGACCCGTGGCCTATGCCTCCACATGGCCAATTTTTGGTATAACTACAAGTTTGGTAGCATTGACTGGAAGACCTATGTTGTTGAAGCCAGCACCGGAAAACTGGTGACCGAAGACACCATTCCTGCAGCTGAAGCACTTGCACAAAACCTGCAGCCTGTTACCATGGAATACATGGGGAACAACATCATCATTTGCAAAGACCTGTACAGCGTAGTAGCCGAAGCGTTCAAATCGCCGGCCCTCTCAGCCTTTTATATTTTAAGCATGGCGGCTTTGTCCTACCATTTGTTGCATGGGTTTCAGAGTGCTTTCCATACACTGGGGCTACGGAGAAAACGCTACGAAACCCTAATCCGGACAGCTGGCTTAGCGGTATTTGGTGTGATCATACCGGCCCTATTCGCTGCAATGCCAATCTATTTCCTCTTTGTCAAGTAATCCTATCGTCTCCATGAAGCTCGATTCCAAGATACCTGCAGGACCACTTGCCGAAAAGTGGGACCGCCATAAGTTCAATTGCAAACTGGTTAACCCGGCCAACAAACGCAAGTACGATGTCATCATTGTCGGTACAGGTCTAGCCGGTGCGTCGGCCGCTGCTTCACTGGCCGAACTCGGGTACAATGTAAAGACCTTTTGCTTTCAGGACTCACCCCGTCGTGCGCACAGTATCGCGGCACAAGGAGGAATCAATGCAGCCAAGAATTACAGAAACGACGGTGACAGCGTTTACCGGCTTTTCTACGATACGATTAAAGGTGGCGACTACCGTGCGCGCGAGGCAAATGTTCACCGCCTGGCACAGGTCAGTGTAAACATCATCGACCAATGCGTTGCTCAAGGTGTACCCTTCGCCCGTGAGTATGGCGGCTTACTTGACAACCGCTCGTTTGGTGGTGCACAGGTGTCGCGTACGTTTTATGCCAAAGGGCAGACAGGCCAGCAATTGTTGCTCGGCGCCTACTCCGCCATGAACAGGCAGATTGGCGAGGGTAAGATCAAGAGCTATACCCGTCACGAAATGTTGGAGTTGGTCATGATTGACGGACAGGCGCGCGGAATCATTGCACGCGATATGGTCACGGGTGAGATTGAACGACACAGTGCGCATGCCGTAGTTTTGGCGACTGGTGGATACGGAAACGTTTTTTATCTGACCACTTACGCTCGTGGAAGTAACACCACAGCCATTTGGAGAGCGCACAAAAAAGGCGCCTTCTTCGGCAATCCCTGTTTCACACAAATCCATCCGACTTGCATTCCCGTCTCGGGCGATCATCAGTCTAAATTGACACTCATGTCGGAGTCGCTGCGAAACGACGGAAGGATTTGGGTACCGAAGCAGAAAGGTGATCCGCGTAAGCCACAGGATATTCCAGAAGAGGATCGTGATTATTACCTGGAGCGCCGATACCCTTCATTCGGAAACCTGGTACCCCGCGACATTGCTTCGCGTGCCGCCAAGGATATGTGTGACAAAGGCTTCGGAGTCGGAAAAACCGGACTTGCGGTTTACCTCGACTTCAGTGATGCCATAAACCGGATGGGTGCAAAAACCGTTGAATCCAAATACGGCAACCTTTTCGATATGTACAAGCAGATCACCGGTGAGGATCCCTACACGACGCCGATGATGATTTACCCTGCAGTACACTATACCATGGGAGGACTTTGGGTGGATTACAACCTGATGACCACGATTCCCGGACTCTACGCATGTGGGGAGGCTAACTTCAGTGACCACGGTGCCAACCGCCTGGGGGCATCCGCATTGATGCAAGGCCTGGCAGATGGCTATTTCGTGCTCCCCTACACCATCGGAGATTACCTGGCCGGAGAGGAGCGCAAGGCCATCCCAAATGATACCCCTGAATTCATGGAGGCGGAGGCAGCTGTGAAAGAACGACTTGCTGCGCTGCTTGCCATCCGTGGCAATAAGACCGTACACGAGTATCACCGCGAACTCGGACTCATCATGTGGAATTACTGCGGTATGGCCCGCAATGAATCCGGTTTGAACGAGGGAATCGAGAAAATCAGAAGCCTGAAAAAAGACTTTTGGAACAACCTGCTGGTCCCTGGCGGCAGTGCCGAACTCAACCAGAATCTCGAAAAAGCGGGTCGCGTTGCTGACCTGATCGAGCTCGGCGAACTGATGATGGTGGACGCTCTTGACCGGAAGGAAAGCTGCGGAGGACATTTCCGCGAGGAATACCAGACTCCCGAAAACGAAGCCTTGCGTGATGACGAAAACTATGCTTACGTAGCTGCCTGGGAATACAAAGGACAAGACCAACCGCATCAACTTCACAAAGAGGATCTGGTTTTCGAAAATGTGAAACCCAGCCAACGTTCTTACAAGTAAAACCAACCCATTAACACCCATCGCCGTCGGCGAAACATCATACGACCATGAGCGGAACCATGAACCTGACACTGAAGGTGTGGAGGCAAAAAAATGCAACCACCGGAGGCTCTTTCGAAACCTATGCGGCGCGCAACATCAGCCCCGACATGTCCTTTCTTGAGATGCTCGATGTGGTAAACGAAGACCTCATCAAAGGCGGAAAAGAACCCATTGCATTTGATCACGATTGCCGTGAAGGTATTTGCGGAATGTGCAGCATGTACATCAACGGCCGGGCTCATGGTCCTGTAAAAGGGGTCACGACCTGCCAGTTACATATGCGAAGCTTCAATAGCGGAGAGACGATCACCATCGAACCCTGGCGTGCTGCCGCATTTCCTGTAATTCGCGATCTGGTCGTTGACCGTAGATCATTTGACAAGATTCAGCAGGCCGGTGGATTTGTTTCAGTAAATACAGGAGCCGCTCCTGATGCCAATAGTATTCCGGTTCCGAAGGCGAATGCCGATGAAGCCTTCAATTCTGCAGCTTGTATCGGATGCGGAGCCTGTGTAGCCGCATGCACCAACAGCTCAGCGATGCTGTTCCTGTCGGCCAAAGTCTCTCAATACGCATTGCTCCCCCAAGGGCATGTAGAAGCAAAGCGCCGCGTTGCAAACATGTTAAAAGCGCATGATGAGGCAGGTTTTGGATCCTGTACCAATACGGAAGCCTGCGAAGCCGAATGCCCCAAGGGGATTTCGGTCAGTAACATCGGTCGATTGAACGCCGAATTTGCTGGAGCACTCTTCAGTGGCGAGTAAATCGAGGTTTGTGTAAACCCCGGTTTAAAACACCCGAATCAGGGCGGTGGAAACGGGAACCATTCCTGTGTACCTTAGCAAAGCATGAACCGGTTTTCCATACCCCTATGCTTTTTCGCCTTGATGTACCTGCTTTCGGGATCGGTCAGTCGTTTACACGCACAGCCCTTCCCATTTTGTAATCCCTGCAAAGACACTACCAAGATTGAAAACGTTTTTTTCTCGTGCTTCCAGGATTATAATCCAGTTTGCGCCTGCGACGGGAAGACCTACCGTAACGATTGCTTTGCAATAAATAAATACAACTTCTATCCTTGCGGATATTACAGTGGCATCTGTGGAAGTTTCGACATTGATTTGCAACCCTCGTTGATTGACCCCTTGGAGAATACAATTAACATCAAGGCCTTCATGAACAGCACTGGGTACTTAAGCGTGAATGTTTTCAACGCATATGGCCGTATCCAATACCAGAATGTTTTTCCGATGGCCCAGAATGTTTTTCCAGGCCCGTCACTAGGCCCTTACAATTCCATTTCGATCGATGTAGCTGCCTGGAATCAGGGTTTGTATCTGATCGAGGCCATTTATCAAGGTGAACGAAAGGTGTTGAAGATTCTGAAACCCAGTTCCTTGTTCTAATCAGATTAAGGAATTATAGCCCTTGCAGGCCTCCTGAAGTTCAGGAAAAAACCTTCTGAATTCCCCTTCAAATTCCTGATAATATTCCTGTAAAAACTGATGTGCATGTTCCATGCCGGAACTAAAACGGGTACGTTTAGACAACCCACACAAAGCCTTCTCGATTCCCGTGATGCTTGCATAGGAAACGAGCCAGTTTTGAGACTCCATGTATGACAGCATGTACATGGTCCGCTCGGGGAGATGTTGACGGTTGTTGTTCATCAGGCTATAGGACGAACTGGCAAAGTCAGTCAGCGGCTGATGGTGATACATGGACCAGTCGCGGGCAAGAAAATGATCGAAATAGACATCGGCAATAACAGAAGCGTACTTACCATACACCGTCCGTAGCCGTTTCTTACTCTCCTCCACTATCGGGTGGGCATCAGTAAATGCATCGATATGGCGGTGTAATCGAATACCCTCCAGGACGTTCCCAGTATAGCGTTCGATCTCCCGACCCTTGACATGATCGGCGATGAAATTCCCGATGCTCAACTCCGGGTGATCAGCAGAGAGGTAAAGGTGAGCCAGATAGTTCACGACCGCACTGGTTTATCTCCCGAGATACACCGGTAATCAGGCGTGCGCAGGTTCCTCGGTAACGTATGTGCTGATATCGGGACAGGAACAAACCAGATTCCTGTCACCGTAGGCATTATCGACCCGCTTGACCGATGGCCAGAATTTATTGCCCTCGAGCCAAGACACAGGCCATGCAGCCTGCTGACGAGAATACGCATGCGACCAGTGGTCGGCTGTCAATTCCTGAACTGTATGCGGAGCATTCACCAGAACATTGTCTGTACGGTCAGCACGACCTTCTTCCAGGGCACGAATTTCATCACGGATTGAAATCATGGCGTCGCAAAAACGATCTAACTCTGCACGCGATTCACTTTCAGTCGGCTCAACCATCAGCGTTCCTGCAACTGGGAAAGCGACAGTGGGTGCGTGGAATCCGTAATCCATCAGACGCTTGGCGATATCGGTCACCTCGATGCCGGCGCTCTGTTTGAATGCACGACAATCGAGAATCATTTCATGAGCCACCGTACCGCTGGAACCTACATACAGGATTGGATAATGCTCCTGCAGGCGATGCTTCATGTAATTCGCATTGAGGATGGCATACTCGGTAGAACGCGTGATTCCTTCGGCACCAAGCATACGGATGTAACCATAACTGATCAGCAGAATCAATGCAGAACCCCAAGGAGCAGCACTCACGGCTGTGCCTTGCCGATTATCTGACACAGACACCAAGGGATGGTTTGAAAGATAAGGAGCCAGATGCGCGGCTACGCCGATAGGACCCATTCCAGGCCCGCCACCGCCGTGTGGTATCGCAAAAGTCTTGTGAAGATTCAGATGGCATACATCCGCACCGATCATTCCGGGGCTGGTCAATCCAACCTGAGCGTTCATATTTGCACCGTCCATATACACCTGACCACCGTATTCATGTACGATACGGGTAAGTTCCCGGATTCCCTCTTCAAACACACCATGTGTACTTGGGTAAGTCACCATGACCGCAGCGAGGTTATCGCGGTGTTGCTCCGCCTTGGCTTTGAGGTCGGCAAGATCGACGTTACCCTGGTCGTCGCATTTTACGACAACCACATTCCAGCCGGCCATGACCGCACTTGCAGGATTGGTTCCGTGCGCACTTTGAGGAATCAGGCAAATATTACGGTGGCCCTCCCCTTTTGATGCCAGATAGCCACGAATAGCCATGAGTCCGGCATATTCGCCCTGGGCACCGGAGTTTGGTTGAAGCGATACAGCAGCAAAACCAGTCACCTCACAGAGGTATTGCTCGAGATCACTGATAATGCGGGAGTAGCCTTTCGCCTGCTCACGGGGAGCAAACGGGTGCATGCGGTTCCATTCAGGCCAGCTCAGCGGGATCATTTCGCTGCTCGCATTGAGTTTCATAGTACATGAACCCAACGCAATCATGGAATAGTTGAGTGAAAGATCCTTGCTCTCGAGTCTGTGGATATACCGCAGCATATCGGTTTCACTGCGGTATGCATTGAACACCGGATGGGTAAGATATGAGGAAGTACGAGCCAATTTACCGGAAATCGGTGAGCTCAATGTGCTGGGCTTTTCAGGATTTGCTTTACCCGTGGCCTTAGCAAATACCATTAATATGCCATCGACATCCGCAGCGGAGGTCGTCTCATCCGTATTGATCACAACGATACCATCACCTGCATAACGGAAGTTCATACCTGCTTCTTCGGCAAGGGAACGGAGCTTCATTTCTATTGAAGAAGCATTTACAGCAACGGCATCGAAAAAGGTCTGGTGCAGCGGATTCAATCCGAGCTTCTGTAGCCCTGCAGCCAGTGCCAGTGTTCGCTGGTGGGTGTTATTGGCAATGGTCCTGATTCCATCGGCACCGTGGTAAACGGCATACATGGAAGCCATCACCGCCAACAGTACCTGAGCTGTGCAAATATTGGAAGTGGCTTTGTCCCGCTTGATGTGCTGTTCACGCGTCTGTAAAGCCATACGCAGTGCCGTTTTACCCGAAGCATCGATGCTCACGCCGATAATCCTTCCGGGTATATCGCGCTTGTATGCTTCGCGTGTTGCAAAATACGCTGCATGCGGTCCGCCATATCCCATCGGAACTCCGAAACGCTGTGTGGAGCCCACTACCACATCAGCACCCCATTCTCCCGGAGGTGTGAGCAGGGCAAGTGATAGTATATCCGCAGCGACTACCACCCGAACACCCATGGCATTGCATCTGGCCGTGAATCCGGAGTAGTCCGTCACACAACCTGTGGCCCCGGGCAACTGTAGCAGAGCACCGAAACACCCCTCGGGAAGTTTGTTTTCGTCTGGTATTCCAAACACCAGCTCGATGCCAAGCGGCTCAGAGCGCGTTTTGAGAACATCAATGGTTTGAGGGAAGGTATCGGCCGCGACAAAGAAACGAATCAACCCGGCCTTTTCCTGTTCCTTGCTGCGCGTATGGAACAGCATGGTCATGGCTTCCGCTGCAGCTGTAGACTCATCGAGGAGAGAGGCATTGGCAAGCTCCATGCCGGTAAGGTCACACACCATCGTTTGGAAATTGAGCAGCGCTTCCAAACGCCCCTGCGCAATCTCAGCCTGATAGGGTGTATAGGCTGTGTACCAACCTGGATTTTCAAAAATGTTGCGCAATATCACACCTGGTGTGATCGTATCGTAATAACCCAAACCGATATAGGATCTGAACACCTGGTTACCAGCAGAAATGCTTCGCAATTCCTCCAGGTAGGCCGCCTCGGATATGGCAGACGGAATGTTCAAGGATTTACGGATCCGGATATCGGCGGGAATCGTTTTTTCGACGAGTGTTTGCAGGGAAGGCTCTCCCATTGCAAGCAGCATTTCGGAGGTTTCATGGGCGTCCGGACCAATGTGTCGGCCGGAAAAAGGAATGGTTGACATGGCTCTTTTCAGGAATGAAGCGAAATTACGAAACACAGGGCTTCCTCGCAGGGAAGATATCCGGTATTTAAGGGGCTCAAACTGGTTGCATGACACATACATTGCAATGATTACCTTTGGATATGATGCGATTCCTACGACTGCTCAGCTTCACCCTGCTCCTGCTTAACGGCAACACGACTCTCCACGCACAACACAACATGTTGATGCTGAATGGCCGAAAGGTGAGTATGACCGAATACAGGATAACCGGGGATGAAATCAAATACAGCATTGTAAGTGAAAAACACACCCGCCATCGCAGTGCTGATCGCTATGATGTGTTCTCCATCACCGCTCCGGATGGAAAAGAAACCATCCTTTACAGCCCAATCGATAGCCTTGACTTTAGCATTGAGGAGGCCCGTCAGTTCATTTCCGGAGAACAAGCCGGCCGAAGCTACCACATGCGAAAAGGCCGAACCGAGGTATTGTCGGCCGCCGTTGGTATCGGCTCCGGTTTTCTGGGCTTCTACTCCCTACCGGTTCCGATGATTTATAGCGTCATTGTAGGCCGGTTTAATCCCTCTCATCTACGGGTGCCCGAGGGAGTCGATCCGGAAGTACGAACCACGGAGGCCTACCGCATGGGATACGATAAGGGAGTCAGAAACTTGCGTATACAACGCGCCATGAAGTGGGGTTATATTGGATTGGGTGCAGGACTAACCGGGCTCCTGATCTACGGCATTTCGCAACACGATTAATTTCTTTAACCTCTACAGGGTGTCATTCCCAACGCGGTGGAAATCGGCCTTCTACACCGCCGCTGCGGCCTTCGCGTGGTGTTTTGGCGACCCGTTTTCGTCTGTTGAAGCACCTTGGATGCTTGCTGTGTCGCTAGGTCTGATGACCTTCACTGTATACATGCCCATCCGAAAATCGCCCTGGAGTTATTTACCGGGACTGGCTTGCTTTGCAATGGCTTTTAGCCAAACCATGTTCCCCGACATGCTTACCCGGCTGCTTACTCTGCTTGCTGCATCAGCCTGTTGCTTTCTTTACATGGGGTATTACCCCGGATTTTTGAACCCGCTTCCAAAGGCGCATTCCCTTTCACGATTACTCATCCTCAAAAATGTATCCATTGCTCTCGCCTGGACCCTGGCCACCATCTTTATCGTTACGCCCTTCCCTCCAATAGGTTGGGCGATACATCGGTTTTTATTCGTGTTCGGCTTGAGTCTTGCCGCTGATTTACGGGACATAAAACGCGACCAAGGTTTGGGGATTACAACTGTTGCATCGCTACTTGGACACGACAAAACAAAATGGCTTGCGGCCGTGATTGTCTTTACTTCGAGCTTGACCTTACTCACACTTGATGAACCTTTTAGTGCTGGCCTGCTTTGGGCAAGTCTGGCTTCGTTCATCTGTGGAGTCATCGTCCTTTGTTTACGCCAATCCATACCGGAACAGCGTTTCGGCCCGTTGATTGATGGCTTGATGGTATTCACCGCAGTGGGGACAATGCTCTTTTAGCTTGACCGAGCTTTTCCATCAAGCCCCGTACCTTTGGTCAGATTAACATGAGAACCCTGCTACTCTGCGCTATCATCATGTCGGCCACTCCGGCATTTGTTTCAGCACAAACGCAAGAGGATCGGAAATGGAATCCGTTTTTCAACCTTGACCAATATGCCTCGTTTATCGGCAAGCGTGGAGCGGATGTATGGGGGTTTAGAACCGGAATCGAATGGAACAAAACCTGGCGCTTTGGTGCAGGATACAACAAACTGAGCTCTGACATCATCGAAGAGAAAGCCCTCCCGGCAACCGAACGCCCATTCTCGGACCAGGACACAGTAAAAGCACAACTATTCTTCAATTTCTACCCTGTAATGGGTGAGGCCATTTTTTTTCGCAAGGACCCCTGGCAAGCCAGTGCAGTGTTCCTGATGGGCTATGGCCAATCCTATTTCTCCTATTACGACCGGGATAATATCAGACGCCCCTTGTACAAACGTGGAGTGTTCGGTATGCAGCCCGGCTGCAATGTTCAGTATAAACTAATCCGCTGGGTTGGCTTGACAGCAGGCCTGGGGTATCGGTTCATGTTGATCAATAATCCCGAAATCGAAACCCGATTGGACTCACCTGTTCTCTCCCTGGGCGTTCGCGTGTTTCTGGGCGAAATATGGAAGAGCATCCGCGGAAAAGAAGTCGGCGATTCGGTTGGACCCGGCAGAGGCAACAATCCCTGACTATCTTTGTTCGATGAGTAAAATCAGCTTCGACCAGCTTTACATGGAACTGGCCGGCAACTTGGCCTTGAAATCCCACTGCGTAAAAATGAAAGTTGGAGCCGTCATTGCCAAAGACACCCGGATCGTTTCGCTCGGATACAACGGACCTCCTGCCGGAACACACAATTGCGACGAGGAATGGCCAGAAACCGGATGTCCGAGAGACCGCAAAGGAGGTTGCTCGTTGGCATTGCATGCAGAGGCGAATGCCATTCTTTATGCAGCTAAAACCCAGCTGACCCTTGACAATTCCACACTCTACGTCACACTTGCCCCTTGCCTGCCCTGTGCACGTATCATTTATACTTCGGGGATAAAGAAAGTTATTTTCCGGGATTCCTACGCAGCATATAAAGGCATTGACGTAGAAGAAGGTGTAGATTTCCTCAAGCGCTTCGGCGTTGAAGTGAACCAGTACGAAACGGCTCAGTAACCCCCACCCATGAGCGCACCTTCCAATCGTGTCTTTTTACCGCTACTACTGGGACTATCCCTTGCTTTGGGTGTTTTTTTAGGCAACAGACTGGGTCCAGTGCCTGAACGCAGTGAAGCCTCCGAAAAACTCAAACTGGTGCTAGATTACATCCGCCAGGACTACGTCGACACGGTTTCAGGAGATGAACTTGTAGAGAATAGCATCACGGCATTGCTGGAGCAACTTGATCCACATTCAGCCTATATTCCTGCCGAAGAACTGCAATCGGTGAATGAATCACTCGAGGGAAACTTTGAAGGAATCGGAATCGAATTCCACATTCAGCGAGATACCATCGTTGTGGTTGCCGCACTTTCGGGTGGACCCAGCGAGCGTGCAGGACTTCGCGCAGGCGATCGTTTGGTCAAGGTGAATGATAAATCCGTGACTGGCCCTCAAATCAACAACGAGTTCGTGCAAAAAACACTGCGGGGAAAAGGCGGTACAACCGTAAACGTTGGGATACTTCGGCGTGGATCCGACAAGGTCCGGAAGTTTATGATCGTTCGCGGAAAGATTCCACTGAACAGCGTCGAAATCGCATACATGCTTGATGCAAAAACAGGATTGATCAAAATCAATCGGTTCAGCGCAACGACCTACGATGAAACGGTTAAAGCACTTCAGGACCTTCGCGGGCAAGGTATGCAGCGGCTGATTCTTGACCTGAGGGGTAATCCGGGCGGATTCCTCGATGCAGCTACCGAACTTTGCGATGAACTGCTTGAAGACAAGCGACTGGTTGTGTACACACAGGGAAAAGCCCGATCAAGAGCTGAATACCGCACCAAACGTACCGGCCTGTTTGAAGAGGGTCCGCTTGCTGTCTTGATTGACGAAGGCTCCGCATCGGCCTCGGAAATTCTTGCCGGTGCAATCCAGGACTGGGATCGCGGAATGATTATCGGGCGACGCTCATTTGGCAAGGGCCTGGTCCAGGAGCAAACTGAACTACCCGATGGTTCAGCCATCCGGCTTACCATTGCACGTTACTATACACCCAGCGGTCGTTGTATTCAAAAACCATATTCCGATGGCGCTGATGCATACGAGGAGGAGTTATCTAACCGCATGGCCCACGGGGAGTTCATTCACGCCGACAGCACACGCACCAACGATTCGTTGCGTTACAAAACCCACGGAGGCCGAACGGTTTTCGGTGGAGGTGGCATCATGCCTGATCATTTTGTTTCGATGGACACCAGCCATTATAGTGAATACCTCCAGAAACTCTATTCAGAAGGTGTCATCAGTTCGTTTTGCTATGCCTACGTCGACGAAGAGCGAGAAGGTTTACGCAATTACAAAAACGCAGGGGAATTCAAAAAATCCTTTGAGATTGACGATGCATTCCTAAAGCGCTTCTTGGCCTTTGCCGAAAAAGAGGGCGTACCCACCGATCAAAAGGGACTTGCAATATCCGATTCATTCCTTCGAACACAAGTGAAATCCGGAATTGCCCGCCTGCTTTGGCAAAACACCGGAATGTATCCGATCCTCCTGGAGCAAGACCCGTTCGTACTTGAAGCACTCAAGCATTTATAGTGGACATTTCCTAAGGTTCGAGCCGCTCTTGTTGGTGGCCTGTACGCTTCTAAGCCGCATACCATTTTTATTCGATGGATATGGTTCCGAAGAAGACGCTTGGGCGCTTGCATTGGTTGCAGAGCGAATAGCAACTACCGGCCACTACGAAGTTTCCCGCCTGCCTGGGCATCCTGTCCAGGAAATCGTATTTGCCTTGCTGAGTTCGTGGGGATCATTCATGTTCAATCTGACCACAGCCCTTATCAGTACCGTTGGTGTGTGGGCATTTTATCGGATTGTCCGAATCATGAACAGACCAATTGCATTTTGGTCCGGAATTGCCTTGGCAGCGACCCCAATCGTATTTATACACTCAACGAATTCGATGGATTATACCTGGGGAATGTCACTATTAATCTGTGCAACACTGGCCCTCATTTCCAACAGGATCCTGCTGTGCGGTATTCTAGTCGGAATTGCAACCGGCTGCAGAATCACCTCGCTCGCCAGTTTAGTACCCATGATCGCATATCTCTTATTTCTTGACTCAACATCGTCCGGTATAAGATCATCTATTAAACTTTGTTGCTGTGCGCTCGCATCCACTTTGTTGGTATTTACACCGGTGTTGGCGGAATATGGCACCTCGTTCTTCACTTTTTACGAGCATTTCCCGATTCCTCATTGGACAAAAAATCTCTATAAAGGAACTCTGGGTGTTTGGGGATTGCCAGCCCTTGTAACTTTTACAATCGCATCAACCATTCAAGCAGCACAACTCCGAAGGAATTGGGGAAACCTTCAGCGGGAACAGAAAGCCTTTGCCGGACTTAGCGCAGGTATGGTGATTTTAATGGCTTTGGTATTTTTCAGGCTCCCGCTCAAGTCTGCCTTTCTTGTACCTGCAGTACCCTTTACCATCGTGCTTGCGGGCTTCTTTTTTTCGGGCAAGCAGTTTCATGTCCTAACAGGTTCATTGCTGGCCGGATGTTTCGTGCTTGGGGTCAATCTTGCCGAAGCACACAGAGGATCAGCCCTGAGTGCACTGGCTGTAGAGTACAAGATTGCAGGTCACAGGGTCGCACTGGATCCCCTGTACGGACTAGTGACGGCAGATCGCAGTAAGCGCATCCAACGAACCGAATTCGCTGAATCGGTGGTAGCACAGTGTGAATTGATTAGACAACCTTCCGCAATCTTGTGCGGATGGTGGCTCGCTGATATTCTGGTCTTATCCAAACAGTATCCAGCGAATTCCGATGTCATTTACCTACACTACATCAGTCCAATGCAACTGAATAGCCTGAAAACAAGAAATATCCGCATCTTTTACCTCGAGGACCAAGCCGAGTACAACGATCTGCGGTTTGACAGCGCGTTTACAAAAAACAACGCATTACCATTCACATCCCTGCATCAAATCCCGCCGGATTCAAATGCCAGTACCTTCTCCCTCCAGTGAGCAGGCATTGCAATGCTGACACCCTGTTCGTAATCGAAACAGACCTGTACGGATTTACCTGTGGCAGCGATATGAGGCTCACCATCACGTCTGCGGGCAACAATCCTATACTCCATTTCAAAACTGCTGTTTCCCAACCGGGAAACCCTGCAGTCGACTTCAACTTGCTCACTAAGTAAAAGGGGGCGCTTGTAATCGATTTCGATCCGGGCCAGAATGATTCCCTGGCGATTCCAGTTCAATTCAGTTCCAAGGAGGGTGTTAAAATAATGGACGCGTGCCAATTCGAAGAAGGAAAGATGGTTGGCATTGTTCACATGACCCATAGCGTCAATATCCTTGAACCGGAGCTGTACTTGAACCCTACTCCTGAATTGACTCTCAATTTGCATGACCCAAATTTACTGAATCCCTCCGGCCGATTCGCTTACCTTTGCATCACGTGGAAAAACCAGGCTTATTATTCCTGACCTCGAGATTCCCCTATCCATTGGAAAAGGGCGATAAACTCAGGGCATACCACCTGATCAAGTCCCTGAGCCAGGATTTTTCAATCCACCTGTTTAGCCTTTCTCAGTCAGCACCGGCCCAGAACAGCATCAACGAACTAGAGCAGTATTGTAAATCCATTCGCACCGTTGTTGTTCCGCGGTGGAAATCCGGTTACAATATGTTGCGTCAACCAAGCCTACCCTTTCAAGTTGCGTATTTTACCGACTCAGCAGCAAAAAGAGAACTGAATGATTTTACGGCAACTTGTAAACCACAATACATACTTTGTCATCTCATCCGAATGGCTGAATACGCGAAAGGGATTGAGGGTACCAAAGCAATAGATTACATGGATGCCTTTTCAACCGGCATGCACCGTTACGCGGAACGATGCAACCCAATGCTTAAACCCTTCGCAAGAATTGAAGCATCGCGACTCGATGTGTACGAAGCGAAGGTGTTCGATTGGTTCAAAGCACATTTCATCATTTCGGAACAAGACCGCAATTTGATTCCACATGCCGAGAGGCATAAAATCGACATTGTCCGTAACGGAGTTGACACTACTTTCTTTCATCCGTCTGAATCGGAAAGACAATTCGACTTGCTCTTCAATGGACACATGGCCTATCCACCGAACATTGCCAGCGCTGAGTATGCTGCTCGAGAGATACTGCCCCTCGTACGGAAAAAGAGGCCTGAAACCTCATTGCTGATTGCAGGGGCCGAACCCGGTAAGCGCATCCAGAGCCTAAGCGGACAAGGTGTGACGGTAAAGGGGTGGATGGATGATGTACGGGAGGCCTTTAATACTTCGCGGATTCTTCTCGCTCCCATGCTCATCAGCATTGGATTACAAAACAAGATTTTGCAGGCAATGGCCATGCGCATTCCCTGTGTGGTGAGTACGATGGCCAACAATGCACTCGGAGCCAGACCCGATGAAGAAGTACTGGTAGCGAATTCGCCCGAAGAGTATGCACATAAAATTGAATTGTTGCTTGAAGATGACGCGCTGTACAAGCGTATAGCAGAAGCTGGTTACCAATATGTACTGAAACATTTCAGCTGGGAGGAAGAGGCGAAAAAAATTAAAAATAGTCTCTTGAACTTCAGCTGACTTTTTGTTTAAGCAAACGTGCCATCTCTTCGCTGAATTGCCTACTGACTTGACGAATTACAACATTCAACTGCTCGAGATCTGCACACAACTCCTCGTTGGTTCGCTTACGCTCCTTGAAGTATTCAATATTCCGAATCGTTTCCTTTAACGATATTATTCCTGAACCATCCAGCGTTGGTCTGATTTTGTGTGCCAACTCTGATACCGATTTCAGGTCGCCGGCGGCGTATTGACCTAACATGGCATCAACAGTCGAGGGTACAGTTTCGTTAAATATCTCCAGCATCCGTAAGATAAAATCCCGATTGGAGTCCACATCGTATGTCAAACCCGACAATTCGTAAAGTGGGCTTGAAATTGGTCTGCTTTTGATTTCTGAGGGAACCCGCCTGGCGGGTCGACTAACGCCAGCTTTCCCTCCGGGATTCACGCAGGATATCATTTTCCTGAACAGGCTATCTTCCTTGAATGGTTTCACCAGGCAATCATTCATTCCGCCTGCTATGCATTTCCTACGCATAATCCGTGAAGTATTCGCCGTGACTGCCAGAATCGGAATCTGGCTTTTTTTTAAATCAGCCAATGATCGAATATGCCTTGTCGTTTCAATACCATCCATACCGGGCATTTGAATATCCATTAAAATAATATCAAAATCGGATTGCTGGAATATATCAATGGCCTCTTGACCAGAAATTGCTGTTTTAACCTGCATGTGCCAGCCTTTCAGCATGGCCTCTGTAACAAACAGGTTCACTTTGTTGTCATCGACTACAAGTACACGAATTGTTGATGGATCGGTAGCGCTTGTGAAGGATTTACTTGCACGATCTGTTCGATTTCCGGCTTTGGGATAACGCAACTCGAATATGAAAGTACTGCCTTTATCCGGTGAGCTATCAACACGGATACTTCCACCTTGCTTTTCAACCAGACTCTTGCTGATAGCAAGTCCGAGCCCAAGACCACCATTTCCGAATTCAGACGTATTCACTTGTGTGAAACTCTCAAAAATCCGATTGTGCATGTGCGCTGGAATGCCGATTCCGGTATCTGTAACGCTGAATTGCATCAAAACCGAATCCGGACCATCAACCAAAACAGATTGTTTTAGCACAACGCTTCCTTTTTCGGTAAACTTGACTGCATTACTCAGCAGATTCAGTAAAATCTGACTGAGTCGATGCGGATCACCCAAAACGAGAGGCGCAGGCTCATGTCCCTCCCAGAGATGTTTTATGGATAATCCCTTTTCCTGAGCACGAAAAACCTGTAGTTGAAGGCTACTATCGGCGACTTTAAATGGATCAAAAACCGACTCCTCAAATGAATATTCGCCACTTTGCCAACGTGCGAAATCAAGCAAGTCGTTGATAATCACCAGCAAGTTACCAGCCGCTTCATTCATCACTTCGATGTACTCGCGTTGAATTCCATTGAGCTGAGTCTTCCTGAGTAGTCGAATGATTCCGAGGATGCCATTGAGTGGTGTTCTTAACTCATGACTGATATTGGCTAAAAAAGCCTCTTTGGTTTTGACAGACTCCTGCAATTCAGCCTCCTTCTGACGCAGACTGGCCAATAGAATCTCACGTTCTGTCACGTCCTGACAACTCCCGATAAGGACCGGAGTATTGCTTTCGGAATCTATGACGATTTTTGAATGTGCCTCTATGTGCCTTACTTCACCGGATGGAAGAATAATACGATACCGTATTGCCCATGGGGGATTTTCCGGCTTCATTAAGGCGAATGTCTCCTCTACCGATGGTTTATCCTCCGGATGCAGTAGCGTGTAAAACAAGTCCAAATCCGGTTTTCGGCTTTGATCGACACCGAATATGGCGAACATTCCCACGGACCATTCAATTTGGCCGGTATTGAATGATAAACGATAACTACCGGTTCGGCTCAGCAATTGAGCCTCATTCAATCGTCGTTCGCTCTCGCTCAGTTGTTGCTCCTTGTTTCGAAGCGCTGTAATATCAATTCCGTGGCCGATCAGGTAATCGATTTCCCCTACCTGAGAGATTACAGGAAATAAACGGCGTGAGTAATACCTGATCTCACCGGAGTCGGTTTCCAGACACTCCTCCCATTCGAACATCCTGCGCTCGGCAATGGCCCGTTGGAGGTATGCATTTCTGGCTTGTGCAACTTGCGGGGGTCGACCCTTCAACTCACAATAATCAAACACTGTTTTCCCAATCATCCACTCACGGATCTGGTTGTCTTTTATGGCGAATTGGTTCAAATAAACGTATCGCCCTTCCGTATCAAGTACGACCACATCTCCCTGAAGGTTCTCAAGGACACCCCGATAGAATTCAAGTTTTCCGGGCAATTCCATCACGAATCAAATCTCACCGTCTTTGATCATTTTATAAATGGTCGACTTACCTATATCTAGCCGGCTGGCCGCCTCGATGACATTGTGATCGAAACGGTCGAGGTAATGACGAACAATGATTCGTTCATACTCGCGCAAGGTCAAATCCTGATCCAGTAAATCCTCGGGGGTTCTGGATGCTGTAAAAGAGATTTCTGATGCCTCAATGCGGTCGCTATCTGACATGACGGCTGCAAGTTCAACAACTGCCTTTAGTTCCCTTACATTTCCCGGATACCGGTATTGCATCAGTTTTTCTTTTGCTTCCGAACTGAATTGTTTTTTGCCGAGTTTGTTGCTGTGAGCAAACTGATCCAGAAAATGCTTTGCGAGTAAGAGCTTATCATTTCCACGATCTTTCAGAGCCGGCAGGTGAATCGGGAGTCCGAGCAACCTGTAGAATAAATCTTCACGGAACCTGCCGTGTTTCACCTCGGTCGATAACTCCTTGTGTGATGCGGTAATCACGCGCACATCGACAGTTCTTCGTTGACTGGAACCAAGTCTAACGACCTCTCGTTCCTGAATGGCACGTAACAATTTAACCTGAATGGCAAGCGGCACATCGGCAATCTCATCTAAAAACAATGTGCCACCATCCGCCTCCTCGAAGCGACCCGTACGTGACTGCGAAGCTCCGGTGAAGGAACCTTTTTCATGACCGAACAATTCACTCTCAACAAGATCAACCGGTATGGCAGCAAGGTTTACGGCTACAAACGGATGTGCAGATCGCGAGGAATTGTAGTGAATGGCACGCGCCACAAGCTCTTTACCTGTACCCGTTTCGCCACTCAGTGATACATTGATTGAAGTAGCAGCCGCCTTAGCAATCAGATGGTAAACCGATTTGATGGACTCACAATTTCCAATGATCAGATTCTTGAACTCATATTGCGAGTTTACCTGACTTCTAAGCTGTTCAAGTTCAGAACGGAGCACGACTTGTGTTCGGACATTGTTGATGGCATTCCACAAGCGTTCGCGCGTTTCTTCATTTTTAACCAAGTAATCATACACACCCTGCCGTAACAGTTCCAAGGCCGTATGCACATCTTCCTGACCCGAAATCACAATCAAGGCCGAATCCGAAGCCAATGCTTTGATCTTCTTGATCAGTTGTTGCCCGTCTAGATCGGGTAGGCGGTAATCGATTGTGATAGCATCCGGTGTTTCTTGCTCCAGTGCTAAGAGGACCTCAGAAGCCGATTCGAATCCACGAACTGAATTATCGGGATTAAGGCTCAGGTGATGCGTCAACAACTCCCGATACCAGGCATCATCTTCTACTACGAAAATGTTCAATTTGGAACTTTGGCTTTTGCGCCTGATTTCAGCCATGCTTCAAAGATACGGACGGAGCCGGCTAAATGCGCCGGTGGAGTGCAAGCCACCCTGAAAGGATTAGTTTTGTCCGGTGGAAATACCCAAACAGGATCCCTACGCAGCACTCCGGCACCGGGACTTCCGGTTTTTTCTTGCAGGAAAATTTCTGCTCACCGTCGCATTGCAAATGCAGGCGACCGTAGCTGCTTGGTTGATTTACCAGCAAACCAAGGATCCACTTTCACTGGGCCTGATTGGACTGAGCGAGGCGGTACCTGCGCTGGGCCTTGCCTTACCAGGCGGTATCCTGGCCGACCGTTTCGACAGACGGATGATCATGCTGGCGAGTAGCACATTGATGCTAACGGCATCGCTGGCATTCGTGTATTTCATCTTGGGAGGCAGTGCTTTACTTAGTGCCTGGCCTGCATACATGCTAATTTTTGTCATCGGGTTGGCACGCGGACTTTTCGTTCCAGCACAATCGGCTCTTTGGGGAAAACTATTGCCCTCCACGCACTATGTGAACGGCTCAGTTTGGAACAGCAGCCTGTGGCAGATTGGAGCAGTTAGTGGACCCGCCGTGGGTGGATTGTGCTATGCCTGGATTGGCGCTGGTCACACCATGATTTTGGTTTGCCTGTTGATAGGCCTTGCTCTGTTGTCATACATGGCAATGAACGGCAGAAAAACAGAACGCTCATCGAAGGCGGAAAGCGTCATGGAATCATTAGAGAGTGGACTCCGCTTTTTCTTCGGACACAAACTCCTGCTCTCAGCTGTTACGTTGGATCTTGTTGCGGTATTGTTCGGCGGAGCGGTTGCACTTCTGCCAGCATTTGCAGATGAAGTGTTGCATTGCGGCCCTGAAGGATTGGGGTATCTGCGCGCGGCACCGGCACTTGGTGCTGTAATGATGGGGCTTTATCTCGCGTTCAGACCACCAGCCAAGAAGGCGGGTATACTAATGATGTGGTGTATCGCCGGTTTCGGATGTTGCATGATAGGTTTCGCCCTTTCAGAGGCATTTTGGCTTTCCATGGCCTTGCTAGTCATGTCGGGTATGTTTGATAACGTCAGTGTCATCATCCGTAGTACGATTCTTCAATCCCATACGCCTGACGAAATGCGCGGCAGGGTTTCGGCTGTCAACAGTTTGTTTGTCGGCTCCTCAAATGAAATCGGGGCATTTGAATCGGGGCTCGCTGCAAAACTTTTCGGATTGGTCCCATCGGTCGTTGGCGGAGGAATCATTACCATCGCCTCTGTGATCATCACTTCACGGCTTTCACCAAGCCTGCGTAAGCTGAACCTCTAAGTGGGCTTTTTAATAAAACAATCCCCAGTCGTCGCGAATATCAGTGCTACGGTCGAAGCCAGCTACCCAGGCAACGAATAAGTACCTGAACTCGTCCATTTCTTCACGCAGCAACCGAACATAACTCTCGTCACAAAAACCGAGCATACGCAAACCTGCCGACTGGGAGATGATGTTACGCGCGGAAATCTTGATCTGTACAGCATTTTCCATGCGCATGGTGTAAAGTGAAGTCCCCTCTGCAGCCGCAATGCGTGCCGCAATGAATCCTGCATCACCCAGCATGATTTCTCGGTAGTGCGAAGCCAAATCGTCACGCTCGGGAAATGTACCCACCAAGGCGTTAATCAATTGGTATATCGATCTGGCCTTACGCATCAAGGGCATCGCTGTAATACGGGCACGCTCGCGCTCAATATCGCGCAAGGCTTCGCGTCTCACACCATCCTCTTCTCCCAGAGAACCCAAAAAGAAATCATCAGAATCAAAATTCATTCCCTAAAATGGCTTTCTATCAAAGGTATGGCCGTGACCAATATGAGTCAAGTAAAATTGTCCAGCGCCACGTTGAGCGTAACAATGGATTGAAACGGAAAAATGCTGTACACCAGCAGAATGGACGGTATTACCAGCCTGAATAGCAAGTATTTAAGCGACAGACAGAAGCAGGCTCCACAAGGGCAAACTGCCCAATAAACAGTACCTTTGCAGCCCTGAATCCCATTGATTATGCTCGATTTTGTCAATAAACTGATCCGTTCCATGGTGGGCAGCAAGGCCGACCGCGACCTGAAGGAAATTGGCCCCTATGCGGAGAAGATCAACTCTGTATATGCCAGTTTGCATACGCTGTCAAATGATGAATTGCGTGGAATGACGCATGCGTTTCGCAAGCGCATCAACGAAGCCATCGCCGAAACAGAGGATCAAATGGCTCAGCTAAATGCACAAGCCGAATCGGATCCAGACATGGATCTACAGGAAAAAGAACAGATTTTCTCCCAGGTCGATACCCTCAAGAAGGAACGCAATGCCCAAATAGAAACTGTTTTACTCGAATTGTTACCCGAGGCATTTGCAGTTGTAAAAGAAGCCGCAAGGCGTTTCAAAGAAGTAGGAGACCAAAGTCTGATTGCAGAGGAGCACGACCGGTCCATTGCCGCACGAAAGAACCATGTGGTCATCAACGGAGAACAGGCTACCTACAAGAAGTCCTGGAATGCAGCAGGAAATGAAGTCACCTGGGACATGTTGCATTATGATGTACAGCTCATTGGAGGTACAGTACTTCATCAAGGAAAAATTGCGGAAATGGCAACCGGAGAAGGAAAAACCTTGGTTGGCACCCTACCGATTTATCTAAACGCGCTGGCTGGACGCGGAGTGCACGTAGTTACCGTCAACGATTACCTCGCAAAACGCGACTCCGAATGGAACGGTCCGATTTTCGAATTTCTAGGCCTTAGCGTCGACTGCATCGATAAACATGCCCCCAACTCACCCGAGCGCAGAAGGGCCTATCTCGCCGACATTACCTACGGGACCAACAACGAATTCGGATTCGACTACTTGCGCGATAACATGGCGCGGAGTCCGGAGGACATGGTACAGCGTGAACACCACTACGCAATTGTGGACGAAGTAGATTCGGTGTTGATTGATGATGCCAGAACGCCCCTCATCATCTCCGGGCCAACACCCAAAGGTCACGACCAGGAATTCCATGCCCTAAAGCCTAAGGTTGAATTGCTCGTCAATGCGCAGCGCAACTACGTCAACACTTTGATTTCCGATGCCAAGAAAAACATCGAAAACAAAGACAAGCAGGATGAGACAGGACTTGCCTTGCTTCGGGCACACCGTGGAATGCCCAAGCACAGGGCACTGATCAAATTTCTGAGTGAGCCTGGTGTAAAAACCCTTCTTCAGAAAACCGAAAACCAATACATGGCCGAACAGGGCCGTTTGATGCGCGAGAAAGTGGATCCAGAGTTGTTTTTCATTATCGATGAGCGCAATCACAGCATCGAATTGACAGAAAAGGGCATCGATCTCATTTCGAACAACGTTTCCGATCCCCATTTCTTTGAATTGCCCGATGTCGGTTCGGTGATGGCCGACATTGAACGCAGTGGATCGAGTGCTGAGGAAAAAGCGTCGAAAAAAGACGAACTACTCCGCGACTTCTCGATCAAAGGTGAACGCATCCACACGATCAACCAATTGTTGCGTGCCTACACCCTGTATGAGAAAGATGTGGAATACATCATACAGGAAAGTAAAATCAAGATTGTTGATGAGCAGACCGGCCGTGTGCTGGAAGGCAGAAGATACTCGGATGGACTTCACCAAGCCATTGAGGCGAAAGAGAATGTGAAGGTTGAGGCTGCGACTCAAACGTACGCCACCATCACGCTTCAGAATTACTTTAGGATGTATCACAAGCTGGCCGGCATGACCGGAACAGCCGAAACGGAAGCAGGGGAATTCTGGGAAATCTACAAACTGGATGTGGTTGTGATTCCAACCCACCGAAAAATCCAGCGGAAAGATGAAGAGGACCTGGTGTATAAGACAGTCCGCGAGAAGTTCAATGCTGTTATTGATGAAATTCAAAAACTGACCCAGGCCGGCAGACCGGTACTCGTTGGAACAACATCAGTCGAAATTTCCGAACTGCTGAGCAGAATGCTGAAGCAGCGCAGTGTCACACACAATGTACTTAACGCGAAGCAACACCAACGCGAAGCCGAAATCGTAGCACAAGCCGGACAACGCGGCGCTGTAACGATTGCCACCAACATGGCTGGTCGCGGCACCGACATCAAGTTGGGGCCCGGCGTCAAAGAGGCAGGAGGACTTGCCATCATCGGTACTGAGCGGCACGAGTCACGGCGTGTCGACCGTCAGTTGCGGGGACGTTCCGGTCGTCAAGGCGACCCTGGATCATCTCAGTTCTTCGTATCACTTGAAGACAACCTCATGCGCCTGTTCGGTTCCGAACGGATCGCCAGCCTAATGGACCGTATGGGTCTGAAGGAAGGTGAAGTTATCCAGCACAGCATGATTACACGCAGCATCGAGCGTGCGCAGCGCAAGGTGGAGGAAAACCATTTCGGTACACGGAAGCGGCTCCTCGAATACGACGACGTGATGAATGCTCAGCGAGAAGTCATTTACAAAAAGAGAAGGCATGCCCTGTATGGAGAACGACTCGCGCTCGACTTGCAGAACATGTTGTATGACATGTCCGAGCAACTGGTCGTACAGCATCAGGAAACCCGCGATTTTGAAGAATTCAATCTTGACTTGATTCGCACCTTCGCAGTAGAAAGTCCTTTAACGCAGGAGGAATTCCTTGGCTCCAAGACCGAAGTGCTCGCCACCGACTGTTTCAATGCACTCGACACGCACTACAAACAGAAAACACGTACGGTTGCCGATGGGGCTTTCCCTGTGGTAAAGCAAGTGTTCGAACAGCAAGGGCAGCAATTTGAGAATATTGTGGTTCCCTTTACTGATGGGATCCGAGGGATGCAAATCATCGCTCCCCTACGGAAATCATATGAAACAGGCGGCCTTGAATTGATTCGCGCCTTTGAACGCGGAGTGACGCTGGCTCTTATTGACGATGCTTGGAAGGAACACTTGCGTGAAATGGATGACTTGAAGCAGAGCGTTCAAAATGCGGTGTATGAACAGAAGGACCCGTTGCTGATTTACAAATTCGAGTCCTTCGAATTGTTCAAGAAAATGGTTGACGAAGTGAACCGCAACACACTGTCCTTCCTGTTTAAAGGTCGTATTGCGATTGAACAACCTCAGCAGGTGCGTCAGGCTGAACAGCCACGAAGTGACATGAGCAAGTTGAAGGCCACCCACGAAGAATTTCCACAAGGTGGTAAGACTGAAAACCGTCCTGAACAGGGCCCTCCACCACCTGTACGCCATGAACCGGTTCGCAATGATATGAAGGTTGGACGGAACGAGCCCTGCCCCTGCGGCTCCGGAAAAAAATTCAAGAGTTGCCATGGGGCCATGCTGGAAGGTTAATCGACCTGTCGCAAGGGTTGGAAGTAATCAGAGATGTCGCGATGGGGTTTCTTTGACCGAATGGTAACCAGCACGTTTGCGGAGACTGTTTGGCTTCGGTTGTGCAATGAGATACCTGATGGTTTCAAAGACGAGTTGGATGTCACTTTGCTGACCTGAGGTCTGCCTTTCGATTTGCTCCAGGATCAATAGGACATCCTTGTACTGCAAAAGGACTTCACGCATGCGCGTAAACACCCTTTTGATCCGGATATTCACTTCAATGGCCCATTGGATATTCAACATGCAAAGCGTATGATTGGATTCGAGTGGCTTAACATTTACCTGATTGTGTTATTGAGTTTATCGGATTTGGAGATAGGCTACCGCTTATTCCCCCAACCTGAGCGATCCATGCTTCGGTAATTGATGGCTTCAGCCAGGTGTTCGTTGGCAATCCGTGGAGAACCGGCCAAATCGGCAATGGTTCGCGCCACCTTCAGGATCCGATCGTGCGCTCTGGCGCTCAAGTCGAGTTTTTCCATCACTGTTCGTAGCAGTTGCTGTCCGTTCGCATCGATTGCACAATGGGTCCTTAAAAGCCTTCCGGACATCAGCGCATTGCAGTATACACCTTCTTCGCCCGAAAAGCGGGCATGCTGTATGCGCCGAGCATCCATGACACGGGTTCGCACATCTGCACTTGATTCGGAGGCTTCCGGTGAAGCCAATTCCCGGAACGGAACGGGAACCACCTCCACATGCAAATCGATCCGATCCAACAGCGGTCCGGATATACGCTGCAGGTATCGTTCAACAACTCCCGGCGCACAGGAGCAATCCTTTTCGGGATGATTGAGATATCCACACGGGCAGGGATTCATGCTGGCCAACAGCATAAAATTGGCCGGATACTCAACGGCAAAACGTGCACGCGAAATGGTCACCTTGCGATCTTCGAGCGGCTGACGCATCACTTCCAGAACGGTTCTCTTGAATTCGGGTAATTCGTCTAAAAACAAGACTCCATTGTGCGCAAGTGAAATTTCACCCGGGTTGGGTATGCCGCCCCCGCCTACAAGTGCAACATCAGAAATGGTGTGGTGAGGACTTCTGAATGGACGCATCCGCACGAGACCACTTCCCCTTCCAAGCTTTCCGGCAACGGAGTGTATTTTGGTCGTTTCAAGTGCTTCAACCGGACTCAGAACAGGAAGGATTCCCGGCATGCGGCGGGCCAGCATGGTTTTACCTGTCCCGGGCGGACCGATCAGAATCACATTGTGACCGCCGGCAGCTGCCACTTCGAGTGCACGTTTAACTCCCAACTGTCCCCGTACATCTGCAAAATCGAGCTCAAGTCTGGATACCTCGTTCGGGCTGTTCTGTAGCTGCGGTGTAACCGGAGCGGGCTTGACAGGGTTGCAGAAAAAGTCAACCACGCTGCGTAGTGATTCCATCCCGTACGTTGCGAGTCCTTCTACCACGGAGGCCTCCGTTTCATTGGCACGGGGAACAAGAATACCCCGGAAGCCTGCCTTACGAGCCTGAATAGCGACTGGCAATACACCTCGTACCGGCAGCAGATGTCCATCGAGCGACAATTCGCCCATGATCATGTACTCTGAGAAGGGGGAGGATGGTATTTGTCCGGAAGCACCGAGAATGGCCAAAGCGATTGGCAAATCATATCCGGAGCCTTCTTTACGGATATCGGCAGGCGCCAGATTGATGACCATGCGCATACCCGGCCAGCGATACCCATTCACCTTGAGCGCCGCTTCAATCCGCGACTGGCTTTCGCGCACCGCATTATCGGGCAGACCTGACCAGAATGTTTTCGGTTGACCCTGTGCTGCATGCACCTCAAGGTCGACCGGCACAGCATCAACCCCCAACAGGGTTGCAGAATGGGTTTTAACGAGTCGTGAAGGCGGTGTTTCTTTCACAGTGTAATCACCGACAGGAGAAGAATGAATGGTGCTCATTGGAGCACAATGTTCGCTATTGGCAATTCGCTAAGGCCAGCAGCAGACGATTGTATCCGATTACAAACGCATAAAAAAAGGCCCCGGAAAATCCGGGGCCTTTCTCGTTAGAACGAAGGTTCTCAGTAGAAGAACTTGCGGTTTACAGCCTTCTCCTGATTCTGGAGCAGGATGAAATAAATGCCTCGTGGCAAGGCTTGACCGAAGCCGAGACGATTGATTCCGGGGCTGGCATTCAGGTTGTCCTGGCGGAGCACCACTCGCCCGGAGGCGTCGGTAACAACTGCCGTGAGAGGCAGTTCGCTATCGTACACGAACTCAACTTGGAACTCGCCGTTTTGCTCGGCAGTACCGAATACATTCAGGATTTCGAATCCGGCACCCTTACGGGCAAAATCAACTGCAACCAGATCGGAATACGAATACTGACCGTCAAGATCGGTTTGCTTCAGGCGGTAATACTGCAGTCCAGGGAGAGGGTTGTTGTCCCAAGCCTCGTAGCTGAGCATCATGGTGCTGTTGTTCATGTACGAATTCACCTTGGCGATGAAATCGAAGTTGTCCATATCGGAAGGATCGGTGCGTTCAACCGTGAAGTAATCGTTGTTGATTTCACTGGCCGTAATCCAAGACAGACGCACTTTGTTCTTCACCACGTCTGCGTTGAAACTCAAGAGTTCAACAGGGAGAGGCTGGTTGTTATTTGAAATCGCCCATGGAACGAAATTACCAATGGGGCCGGAAGGTGGACCCGGTACAGTAGGCCAGTCCCAGTTTTGAACACGAACGGAATCCGCAACACCAGCTGCAATGTAGGGTGTTGTTTGAGTATAAGCAACCGATGTTCCTAAGGTAGACCCTACAGGGGCAACCGGACTGGTATTTGAGATCCTCAACCAAGCCTCATAAGGCGGTGCGCCAGCAACGAAGCGCCAAGGTTGAGCGCGAGGCGGATTGAGTGCGCTGGCACCGGAGTTTTCTGCATCCGACCAACGGAGTGAAATGCTGGTATTGGGATTCGAACCGGTCTTCTCAGTCACCCAGAAACGATCCACCACGTTTGTAGCATTGTTGACAATGGTTCCGTCGTAATTGCGCAGGTGTGTGACAGTGGGAGGCCAAGGCAAGTTTGAAGCAGCGCGGTAGGTAGCTACACTGAAGGTACCCAAATCTCCGGAGTTGTGCTGGAAGGTGAATGGAATAAGCACCGGAGTAGCTGCATTATCACCGAAGGGAACAACCCTCCAGCCTTGTGTGGTACCAACCGTCCATTTCACAAACGAACCCACGGTTGTTGACGTGCTGGAGAAAGAACCTGGAGATTCACTGATGATAAACCCGTTTGTCCTGGTGATGGGCCCATTGATGGCGGCAAAGTTGGTGTGCGTTCCCGTCGAAGGGGCAGAGTTGGTGATTGACAACGTATTGCCATTCAGGATAAGACTACCCTGGTTCAGCAAAAGTGTATCCTGCACTGTCACTGCACGCTGCATGGTCACATTTTGTGCTGAAGCACCTTTGTTGATTTGCAGCTCGTGGAACGTACTGGCTTGTGAACCGCCCAAGATCTGGTTAACTGTAGAATCCATGAGTACGCGGCTGCTGGACGGTACAAAACTTCCGTTGTTGATCCAATCCTTCTGGACCGTGATTTGTGGCTTACCATACACGCGGTTGAGTACAAAGGTGAAGTTGGGGCGGTAAGAACCGTAGCTTGCAAAGAGGTTGTCGATAATACCTGCACCGGGCGTCAAACTGCATCCGGAACCGGAGTTGTCGATAGAGGTGGTGAGGAGAAGCACCGACTTACGTCCGCCACCATCGGTTTGCGTGATGTAAATAGCATCTGCAGCTGTTCCGTTCTTCGCTGCATTATCGTAACAGAACTGAACCAACAGGTTGCTGGTACCATCCCACACCATCGGAGCTGTGAGTGTGAAGGTGTTCAACCCAAGTGCCGTGGTGTAGGCTGTAGGGCCGAATACCGTAGTAAGTCCTGCAGCCTGCGGCACGTTGGATATGTGCTGGGTGGTTGCAGCTGGAATCAGTGCATATCCGATGGTGTAGTTTTGGAAAGCACTGGTACTGAACTTTGTTACTGTTGAACATCGGATAGCAGTAATCTGGTCACCAGCGATGAGGCCCTGAGCAGCGAGTTCGGCAGCAGTATAAATAATCTGCATGCGCGAATCGGAAGCATTGGAACGGAACGGTGAGTACAGGGCATTTTGCAAGGTACCATTGCTATAGGTAACTGCACTTGAAGTAGCTCCAAGTCCTCCAATCACTTCGATTCGTCCGTTGTTGATGATGTTGGTAGCCACCTTCAAAGCTGGAGATGCAGGAAGGGGAGCATCAACAATCAAACTGTCGGCCGCCGAAATCCAAAGACTCTTCGCATTGGCCTGATTGGCAGGGTTACCCTGGCTCAAGATCGTTGGAGGGAAATACGCACGACCGGATGCACCTGGAACCTGGGCCTTATCAACCACAGCTGAGTCCAAAATCGTTGGTACGCCGCCACACCAGTTCACCGGATCGTGCCAGTTGCGGTTGTTACCAAGCCACAATTTGTAGCTAGCGGGGCAGTTCGGCGAAATGATGATTGAGAAATCCTCAGTCTCACCGTAGGTGTAGTTCAGACAGGGATCGGGATTCGAGTTGGCATAGACCTCACGCACACGTAAACGGGTCGGCCCTACGAAGGAGCCTGCGGGCACCGTGAAGTTGTACGTAGCGGTTGCATTGGCAGCTAGGTTCGGAAGCGGTGTTGGGCTGAGTGCTTCGGCTAGTTCAAAAATTCCGTTCTTGTTGAAATCGATCCAAGCCTGAATGTAGTTGCTGGAGTACCAGGTTCCGGCCTGCACTGTAATGGAATAACTACTTCCTTGAATAAGCACAACGGTTCGACCTGCTACAGCTGGCCAGAGTCGATAATCGGGCGGATGCGCGGTAAAGTCGCAGTTCGGATAACAACCCAAACCGACAGGTAATCCTGCGTTGTTATTGGAAGCACCGAAGTTGGTATTGATGGATGTTGGAGCTACACCCACCAGGACTACCGACTGAATATAGTCGTTATTGGTGTAGTTAGCCCATGCAGTTCCTACGGTATAGGTAGGAACACAATACGGTAAATCAATTTGACACGCACCGGTGAGTGTAAACACGCCGGGTGTGATTGGCGTTGTGGAATTGATGGGGGAAGGACATTGCCCGGCTGGACCACCAACAGAAGCCCCACGGAAGTCTGCATCAAGGTTATTGCCACCTACTCCTGTAGGTTTTACGTCATAGGTCAGCCAGAAATACGTGGTATCGTATTCAAGATAAAAACAGGAAGTAGCTCCATTGGTGAAGTCGAGGTTGGTTGCGGGAACAGCAATGGTTGTGCCGTATTGTGCGGTGGGGTAATCATCGGATCCTGCTGTAACGGGGAAGGGACTGATGTAGCCGGTGCTGAACAGGTTTGATCCACCCGTGTACCAGATTTTGGCATTCTGGATATCGTTTACGTTGGTGGTTCCCGTGGTGTTCAACAGAAGTGAATCAAGCTTCACAGCATTAGAGGAAGCACCATTCACTACACCATTACCGGATGTACCACCCATAATGCAGCGCACACCTACAATCATGTTGTTGGTGGTGTTCGGACCGACAGAAATCGCGTTCTGTGTGAACATGTCAAAACTTACGTCACCAGCATTACTCGCAGAAGGGAAAGTGTTTGTCGTAAACAAATCCAGATACAGGTTAGCACCACCTGTACAAATACCTTCAATGATGAAGTAGTATTTTTTCTGATTGTATGTAGCCGCCGGGAGGGAATAGGTGATCTGCTGCCAGGTGTTGGCGGTTACCGCAGGAAAAGAGTTGTGATACCGTGAAATCTGAGTGGTACCAGATGCGTTGGTCAACAGCAACGCGCCGGTCATGGTTGGTGTTGTGTTTATATACACCTTTACCACATCCGATGCTACTGTGCTGATATTGTCCCTGAAAATGTTGAACTTGAACTCCGGATTCACTCCGCCGTTGTTACTGAAGTCGAATGGCTTACTGATCATCAGGGCCACATCGGGATTCGACGGAGTTCCTGCAGCATCCGAATTCAGCATCATGATCTGTGATCCACCACCTGCCAGGGCTGTCGCCGTCGGAAAAGATGATGTGGCTTGGGCCTGACGGCTCCAAACGGAGAGCACGTTGGGCGTGCCTTTCACCTGTCTCCAGCCCGGAGCCGGAAAGATGGTGCTTTCGAACGATTCAGTCTGTAAAACAGCCTGTGATTGTGCATCCGTGTGCATGAGGAACAATGCAAAGAGCATCAATGCTATTGCTCTGAACATTGCCCGAGGAGTGGAGTTGAATCGGTTCATGCGGTTGGTGTTTGTAAGGTTATGCAATAGTTGTGTAAATAAACAATAGCAACAAGCCCAAGCAGTTGTTGCTGATTGATGACTTATTACCTAAATGTTGACCAAATATAAGACTTTCATCACTTTATGTGCAATAGGTGTATGACATGACGTTGGAATGACGATTAAAATTAATAAACCATTGTTTTTCAATGCTTTAAATTACAATGCCCCCCCCCCTTAGTCTGGCACTGTGGGTAAACATTAAAATCACGTTAGTAAACGTTTGATTTTTCGGGGTGAATACACTCGATTACCTTCGGGCCGGATTAAACATGAACATGGGGGATTTGATTGGTGAACATCTAAGTGGATTAACAAACAGGCTCTTGGAAACCGCCTCGTCAAACGAGCGTTTTTTTGTCCTCGGAGGCAGTAGTCAGTCAATTGATAATGTGCCGAATAAACCGTTTTTATGCGGATGGGGCATGCTTGATTCCGTCCAGATTAATCGGCGAGCCGATCTCAAAAATCTGGACACTTTTCTGAAAAAGTACCCCGGCAAATGGATTTTCGGACATTGCTGCTATGAGGCCGGATTCCTGCTTGAGCCGCATTTCGAGGAACAGGCTGTTGAGCCGGATTCGTTTAGCATAGCGTCATTTTTCCTGCCCAGATACGTGGCCGAGCCGACTGCAGCGGGTTACAGAATTTGGGACCAGGCTCAGGAAAAAACAGTGGATCCCGAAGAGGTTTTGACTGAAACTACAAAGTCGAATTCCGCTCAAACACCGGTCAGCCTGCAAGATCCTCCCAGCAGAGCAGCGTACATCGATACCGTCCGGCATCTTATCCAGCACCTCAAGCGGGGAGATATCTACGAAATCAACTATTGTATTCCGTTTCGTGCAGCCGGTCATCTCGAGAATCCCTTGCAAACCTGGATCAATCTCCACGCCAGGCAACAAACACCCTTCGGTGCCTTGTATCGTGAAGGAAAGAACTGGTTGCTTTGCGGAAGTCCAGAGCGCTTCATGCGAAAAGACGGCATGAAACTGAAATCGGAACCCATCAAAGGCACTGCTCCGCGGGGTGCCACACCCGAGCAAGACGCTCTCAACCGCGAGGCTTTACAGCAGTCGGAAAAGGAACGCGCTGAGAATGTCATGATCGTAGATCTGGTTCGCAACGACCTCGGTCGCCTATCTGAGCCCGGGAGCGTACAGGTGGACGAGTTGTGCGGCATTTATACGTTTCCAGGTTTGCATCAAATGATTTCGACTATTTCGGGAACATTGCGACCCGATGTGGGATTCAAAGCGATTCTGGAAGCGCTTTTTCCGATGGGTTCTATGACGGGTGCCCCAAAAATCAGGGCAATGGAACTTATTCAACAGCATGAGTGCTTTTCACGCGGATTATACTCTGGAACGATAGGCATAGTCAAACCCAATGGTGATTTCGACTTCAATGTCGTGATCCGCAGCATATTGTATAACGAAGAACTTGGTAGACTAACGATGCCCGTCGGTAGCGCAATCACAGCGAATTGCAACCCGGAATCGGAGTACGAAGAATGCCTTCTGAAGGCCAAGGGGATGCTGGAAGCCATTTCGGGCTGAATTATTCCCTACCCGGTGTGATTACCTTTGCCGCATGTCATCAATCACGGTGCTCAAACGATTTGTACAGCAGCTTGACCACATCGGCATCCGTCCGGACCGGCATTCTGTTCTGGTAGCTCTGAGCGGCGGATTGGACTCGGTTGTACTATTGCATCTACTTAGGCGCAGTGGCTTCCAAACCGCAGCTGCTCACGTCAATTTTGGCCTGCGAGGTAAGGAATCGGAAGAAGATCAGGACTTTTGCCAACGACTCTGTGAGGGGTGGAACATCAAGTTTCACACGAAAACGTTTGAAACCATGCAGTATGCAGGAGAAAATCAGGTATCCGTGCAGATGGCAGCCAGAACCCTGCGATACGAATGGTTCGACACGTTGTTAAAAGAGGAGAAATACGATCGATTGGCCACGGGTCACCAAGCCGATGATCAGGCTGAAACCGTCCTGATGCGCATCATTGATGGTAGTGGTCCGAAAGCACTTGCGGGAATTCCGTTGACAAGGGACTCCATCATCCGACCGATGCTGACCATTGACCGCGAATCCATTCTAGCCTATGCCCGGGAAAACACACTGGAATGGAGGGAAGACTCGAGTAATTCGCTTGTCGATTACCGACGAAATGCCATCCGTCTCGACCTTCTGCCTCGACTACGCCAACTCAACCCCTCCATCAGCGAAACGCTGCGCACACTGGCTGAACGCATCCAGCATGTCAGTGCGCTGTCCGATGCAATCGCAGAAGAAATGTTGAACGGAAGGATCGTTGAAAAGGCAGGGCACCACGAGTTCAATGCAGAGGGCTTGCTTGAACATTCCTGCGCAGAACACCTGTTTTACCTTGCCTTGTCACCCTATGGAATCAACAGCAGCCAGGTTCAAGACCTGATCAGAAAACCTATCCGAAGCGGAAGAGTGATTGTTACACCATCACACAACATCACGCTGGATCGGCAGCGCTTATTTATTCAGGAACGCGGGACTGAAGTCGAAAACATTGAGTGGCAGATCGCTTCCAATTGCTCCTCGTTGATCACCGATTCATTCAAATTGGAGTCGCGCCACATTCAGGCTGATAAATGCGTGGACGAGCGTCCAACCGAAAAACACATCGCCTGGTTGGATGAGGACCTCCTTCATTTCCCCTTGAGTATCGGGAAATGGAATACCGGTGATCGCTTTCAGCCGCTGGGAATGAACACGTTCAAAAAAGTGAGCGATCACTTCATTGACAACAAAGTGCCCGTTTTCAGGAAAGAGCAAGCACTTATCATTCGAAGTCAGGGCGAAATTGTCTGGATTGCCGGCGACCGGATCGACCATCGCTATCGTGTGACCGATCAAACGCGAAAAATCCTCGAACTGCGCTTTCGCCACCTGTAGGGCTGATCCCTTTGGCCTACCTTTGCGGCCAATACTTCCACTATGCAACGAGGACCCATTTCGCAATTCATGGAGAAACACTATCTCCATTTCAATGCCGCCGCACTGGTTGATGCCGCCAAAGGCTATGAACAGCACCTGCTTGAGGGCGGGAAAATGATGATAACACTTGCTGGAGCCATGAGCACCGCTGAGCTCGGCATTTCACTGGCCGAAATGATTCGTCAGGGTAAGGTAGATATCATTTCATGTACGGGGGCCAACCTTGAAGAGGACATCATGAACCTCGTTGCACACTCCCACTACAAGCGTGTTCCCCATTACCGTGACCTGAGCCCTCAGGATGAATGGGCTCTGCTCGAAGGGGGCTTTAACCGGGTAACCGACACCTGCATTCCCGAAGAGGAGGCATTCCGCCGCATCCAGAAACACATTTTCAATCAATGGAAACAGGCTGAAGACGCGGGCGAACGCTACTTCCCACACGAGTATATGTACAAAATGTTGCTCAGCGGGGAAATGAACCAGTACTTCGAAATCGACCCGAAAAACAGTTGGATGTTGGCTGCCGCTGAACGCAACCTACCCATCATCGTACCGGGCTGGGAAGATTCCACCATGGGCAACATCTTCGCCTCCTATTGCATCAAAGGTCAACTCAAACCCTCGACCATGAAAAGCGGGATCGAATACATGACCTGGCTGGCCGATTATTATATCCGCAATTCCGAAGGGAAAGGCATCGGCTTCTTCCAAATTGGAGGAGGTATTGCCGGTGATTTTCCCATCTGTGTAGTACCGATGCTATACCAGGATATGGAAATGGAAAGTATCCCCTTCTGGAGTTACTTCTGTCAGATCAGCGACTCGACAACCAGCTATGGATCCTACTCGGGTGCGGTACCCAACGAAAAAATCACCTGGGGAAAGCTCGACATCACGACTCCGAAATTCATCATCGAATCGGATGCCAGTATCGTCGCTCCACTGGTATTCTCCTGGCTGCTCAAGTGGTAAATCCAGTCATTGCGGTTTTAATTTCCTTTTCCGAACTTTAAGGATTCAACACCACATCCCGTGTCGGACGCGCTCGTCATCATACCTACCTACAACGAGAAAGAGAACATCGGAAAGATGATCCGGGCAGTGATGCAGCTTCCGCATCCGTTCCATTTGCTGGTCATTGATGATAATTCGCGCGACGGAACAGCAGACATCGTTAAAGGTCTGCAGCAAGAATACGCGGGTCGACTTCATTTGGAGCAACGGGCAGGAAAACTTGGCTTAGGCACGGCCTATATTCACGGTTTTCGATGGGCCCTATCGCGTAACTATGGCTACGTGTTCGAAATGGACGCTGATTTTTCACACAACCCGGTTGATCTGGTCAGGCTTTACACGGCATGCCATGAGGGCGGAGCTGATCTTAGCATCGGATCACGTTACATCACCGGAGTGAACGTGGTGAACTGGCCGATGGGCAGGGTGATGATGTCCTATTTCGCTTCGATGTACGTCCGGATTGTGACCCGTATGCCGGTTCGAGACACGACTGCAGGGTTCAAGTGTTATCGCAGGCGTGTTTTGGAGACCATCGACTTCGACCGCATCCGCTTCACGGGCTATGCATTCCAGATCGAGATGAAATTCGCCACTTGGAAACTCGGATTCGTGATCCGCGAGGTGCCGATCATCTTCACCGACCGAAGCGAAGGTCAGAGTAAAATGAGCGGAAGCATTTTCGGCGAAGCGATTTTTGGCGTACTGACGATGAAGATTAAAAGCTACTTCAACAGTTACCGGAACCTGAACAAAGACTAAGCGAATCAGACGAAGCGTTCGCCCTTACCCAACCGAACATCGTTGACGAACTGACGGATCTGCTGCTCATCGCCTTTTCGGCATACCAGCAGGATGTTATCCGATTCGACAACAATATAATCTTCAAGGCCCTGCAAAACAACGAGTTTGTCCTTGGGCATATTGATGATGCAATTGCGTGAATCGTAGAGCATCACCTGCTTCCCGATAACTGCGTTACCGGAGGCATCATGGGGGGTGTGTTCATACAACGAACCCCATGTGCCCAAATCGCTCCACCCGAAATCAGCACCCATCACATACACATTACGGGCCTTTTCCATGACTCCGTAATCGATCGATACATTGGCGCACTGCTCGTAAGCAGTACGGATGAACTCCTGCTCCCCTTCTGTATCGTAAACCGAATCGCCCTCCCTGAAAATGGCCGACATTTCGGGCAGATGCTCTTCAAAAGCAGACAGGATTGAAGATGCACTCCAGATGAATATGCCTGAATTCCACAGAAACTCGCCTGTCTGCAAAAAGAATTTCGCCATCTCCGCATCGGGCTTTTCTGTAAAGGTTTTGACCTTGGAGATGCGGTGCAAGCGCTCCTTTTTATCATCGATGAACTGGATATACCCGTAGCCCGTATCGGGACGACTTGGCTTAATACCCAGGGTAAGCAATACGTCCTGCTCGCGGGTGAAATTCAATGCGGTGCGGAGAGAATCCGTAAATGAGGCTTCATTGAGGATGATGTGATCACTCGGTGCGATGACAAGGTTGGCCAGCGGGTTCCGCTTGTAAATCTTACTGGCTGCATAGGCCAAACACGGAGCGGTGTTTTTCCGAACCGGTTCTCCTAAAATCTGATTGTCATTCAGTTCAGGGATGTGCGACTTTACCTCGGATATGTAATCTGCATGCGTCACAACGATGATGTTGGAAACAGGACAAACTCCAAGCATGCGCTCGAACGTGGACCTAATTAGGGACTTACCTATTCCAAGAACGTCCAGGAATTGCTTCGGACGGGCGTTGCGGCTCATGGGCCAGAATCGGCTGCCGACACCGCCGGCCATTATCACACAATAATTGTTTTCCATGGACACAATCGCAATGGGAGCGGACTCCCGAATCAGGGTGCAAAAGAACGAAAAAAGCCCAAGGGAAGTGTCATCAGCGCAATTGGCTGAGTGTTTGGCGCAGGCGATCGAAAAACTCCGGTATCTGCTCTTCCTTGCAGGTTCCGAGTGAAAGCCTATACCATGAGCTTTGAGGTGGGGCACCAAAGGCCGAGAAGGGCACAATGGCCAAGCCTGCGTTAGCAAGAATATAGCCGGTCACTTCATCGGTACGCTCTAGCAATTTCCCATCGGGAGTGGTTCTTCCCTTGAGATCGAATAGTACGGTAAGGTAGATCGCACCAGCGGGTTCAATGCAACGAACGGGAAACCCATCTGCACGCATGGCTTCAAATCCGGAGTATACAGCCGAGAGCAACCTATGCATCCGTTCCCTGAACGATTTCAGAAATCCATCGGAGGCGTTCACATCGTTCAAATACCGGGCTGTAGCAATCTGCTCGGCTTTCGGCGACCAGGCACCGATGTGTCCGAGAATGGACTTCATTTTATCCATGATGTAAGTCGGACCCATGGCCCAGCCGACACGCACACCGGTTGCACAAAAGGACTTACTAATCCCGTCGACAAACACCGTATACGGGCGAAGTTCAGGGCGAAGACTTACCGGATCATGGTGCTTGTGGTCACCATACAGCAGCGCACCGTAAATCTGATCGTAAAGGATATACACTGGTTTTCGTTCCGGGCCACGGCGACGGTTTTCCTCGAGAACCAGATCACAGATGTTCTCCAGTTGCATTTTAGTGAATACCGTACCGGTCGGATTCTGAGGAGAGCACAATGCTACCATAACCGCATCCGACAGATGCGGCTTGAGCTGCTCAGCCACAGGCATGAATTGGTCTTCGGGCTGACATTCGACTGGAACGCCTTGAGCACCCAGCAGGTGGCAATAGTGATTGTTGTTCCAGGATGGAACCGGAAAAACCACCTTATCACCCGGATCGATGAGGGTTGCATAGATCCCATAAATTACGGGACGTGCTCCACCAGCAACTAAAACTTCCTGAGGAGAATACTCCAAACCGTAGGTCCGCTTCGAAAATGCGGCAACCGCATCCCGCAGTTCGGGTACACCATTGGCCATCGGATAATTGGTATGCCCTTCACGGTATGCAGCGATGATGTGCTCGAGCAGGGGTTCTGGAAGCGGGAACAGCGCTGGGTCAAAATCGCCGATGGTGAAATTGGTGATCCGCTCGCCATTGCGAATCCGCTCATTCACATCATTGCCCAATTTGATGATTTCTGACCCTATGAGATGCTCGGCCATCTTAGAGACAGGGAACACATTTTGCAGAGGATTTGACATAGCTCGGATTCGGTGTGCAAACCTAAGCAAAACGAACGGGGACATCGAACCAAAAAAGGGCTTCCAACATCCTGAAAGTGGCTTACCTTCGTAGTAGAACCACAAATTGTGAAAAAGACCCCGCTGTTTTTCCTGTTGATGCTCCATGCCGCACTGTCATTCGGTCAGCCGGGTGGAGACAGCCTTTTACGTGAGACCCTTACGCGTGCCGTTGCACACTGGCAGGATGGGCGAGGGCTCAATGCATTTCTCGCTCTTGACAGCGTGCATGCTACCGCATTGAACCCAACAAATGCAACAACAAAAACCCGGGCCGCTTATTGGACAGCCTCCTATTTGCTGGCCCAGCGCAAAGGGCGATCGGCTGTGCCGTTTGCCGACAGTTCCCTAAGCTGGTCAATGCGCTTTGGACTAGCCGAAGAACAAGCAAAGGTTCTGAGTCTGAAAATCCAAGTGAGTGAATCGAATGGTGACAGGTCAGGTGCAGATCGTTCAAGG
>JAJTFW010000048.1 GCA_021299095.1 Sphingobacteriales bacterium
GTATAATATAATCGGAGGTTGAGCGGAGTCGAAACCCCGGCCCTTCGACTCCGCTCAGGGACCGGTATACCCACCGGTTGGTTGAGCCCTGTGTCGCCTTTGTTTGCACAGCGCTTCTTTTGTTTCTTTTCTTCTAAAAAAAGAAAGAAGAAAAAAGAACGGCCCGAACACGAAATACCCGTGTACAGTTTAACAAACCGCCAGGTCCTGTAATAAATCATCCCCGGCCCTTAAACCCAATATAGATGGATTAGTATTGCCCCAGTGTTTTGACCAGGCGTTTCACGTGATTCAACCCGGGCCCTACCAATCTCACGAGATATACTCCTTGTGTGAGGTCCCCGGTGTTTATCTGAACGGTATTGGGTCCGGACACAATGGAAACAGGTTGTACGAAAAGTGTACGGCCCAACAGGTCGAGGAGTTGAAGTTCTGCGCCAATGGACTGAGACCCGGAGTAGCGAAATTGTAAATTGGAGTGGTTATTCGCGGGATTCGGGAATAGGGACAGACCTTCAACAACTTCCTGAAACGATGTATTGGTGGTTGGGAACGTAATCTGAACTCCATTTGTGTTCAAGGGGATGAATGTAGATGCCGGATCGTACGCTTGATATGTTCCGATATGGATGGGAATAATCGGCGATCCGCTATAGGCAGAACTGACAATGAACGAAATGGTTGCCAGGGTATCATACCCATCGGGACCTGATCCATCGATACGTGCAATGCTGATTGCTGCAATGCCGTTGGTTTCGTCGGCAAGGTTGAACACAAGACACTTCGCATCGGGACATATCCAGTTGCTATCAATGCTGACGCGAAAACTACCCGGCTGGATCAATGAAGCCGGGATGGGAACCTGGAATCCGATAGCAGACAAGTTGTAAACCGGCAGGCCTGCACTTCCAACCGATACGGTGAGTGTAACGGTGTCGCCGGGGATGATTACGGTAGTATTCGTACTTACAATCAGTTCGGGACCGTTGCTGAGGCGCTGCGCCGGAGGAGGTGGTGTGGCATGAAAGGAGTTGAGGTTATCGACAATCACAATCGTATCCGCCGCAGTAACAACTCCATCACCGTTGGCATCGGCATGGTTGAGGTTGACTCCTCCCGTTTGCGCGCCGCTCCATAACAAGGACGGCTGTGCTGCCCAGACTGTGGAGGCTTCCGGACGCGAGGTGCCGAAGCGGTTGTACAGAAGACCAATGGGCAGGTAGTCGAAATTGTCGACTACAGTAGAGCTGTCGCAATCCCCCGGCCAAACAGCGCTCATCGCCGCCGAGGGACTGAATTCATCTGCTCCGATGGTGGGGGCAGTTCCACTGCGCGGTTCCCCGTCGATGTCGGTGGTGATGCCTGGCCAGGGAATTCCGGGCATGGAAACCGAAGAGCGGAGATGCATGTCCGTGAGCGAGTTGTAGCTCGCTGTCACGGAATCCGATGCGCTATCGTATCCGCTCAAGGTCCTCCAGGCAGCCAGAGTGTAGTTGTTACCATTGTACTTGAAGGCGATGGGGAAACCGCTCGACTGATACCGGTTGTTGTTGAATGTGCCTGTGCCCGTAAAGCTCGATATCGTTATTACAAAGGAGCCATTGGAGCGCACCAGGTTGTTGGCGAAGTTCAGGTTGTTTCCGCCATTTAGCGTAACACCTTGTCCGAATGAATTGTGAACAACAGTGAAATTGTCGCCTAGCAGATCCGCTCCCGGTGTGGATAGGAAACGGGGCGCACTGCCGATGCTGTTGTTGGCGATGAGGCAGGGCAATGATGGTGGACAATTGCACCATTTCACATTCAATGCGGTCTGTCCGAAGCTCTCGTTACTCACCAGGTTGTTTATTACCTGCAGCGTATCGCCCTCAAACAGGTTTATGGCGGTACTCACCGAGTTGCTTGTCACTCCGATTGCCGTGAGTCTATTCCCGTCAACAATCACGCTATCGCAATTGTATAGGTTTATTCCCTGCGTTTGCTTCAAGGTATTGTTTCGGATGACAATTGCCCGTGGAATCACGATACTGTTAAAAAAGTAGATTCCGAAGTCGCCACCTTCCATCGTGTTGTTCTCGATAGTGATGTTAGAAAGGTATCCACCGGAGAAAATCAGCGATGCGGTATTGCTTACAGCTGCCGAAGGCTGGGCGCCGAACAGGCGGCAATTCCGGATAGAGGTATGTTGTACGTTGTCGAGGATGATCAATGACCGCGATCCGGAGCCGTTCATCAAGGCATCGAGTGCACGAGGGATGGTATTTCGGATGGTGATGCCGTCGATAGTACAGTAATGAGCGCGACGCATCAACAAAGGGTACCGTTCGAAAGAACCGTTGCAGCCCATATCGAGTGTGACGGCGGATTCATCGCCATTCGCAGAGGTCCAGGTGATTCTGCTCGTTGGACCAGCCCCGGGTATCGAATCCATGGCCACCTGCTCGTAATAGGTGCCCGGTTCGATCGCGATGAGTACCGAAGCTGAAACGCCACAGCGCCTCAGTGTGTTTGCAGCGGATTGGAATGAATCGAAATAGCAGGTATCACATCCGAGGGAATAAGTTCCGGCAAGTGGGGTCTGGCAGACGATTTGTCCCATGAGTACGCTGTCGTTCTCCTGTCGGTCATCCATGCCGTTATTCACGCTGCTGATCCACACGCGGATGCGGTTGTAGTTACGGTTGAACGTGTAATTGGTCAATGTGAGCAAGAGTGAATCGGCCGTTTGCATGCTTCCGCTCCAATTCAGGAACTGCACAGGATCGTTGTTGATGCGGCAGGCTACCTGTATGCTCGTAATGGGTTGTACCGAATGGCTTCTCAGCTTTACCGTCAGACTGCGTTGAGCAGCACCTCCAGCTGTGGTATCGTTCAGCGTGATTGTTTCGATGCCGGCATCGAGGAGGTTGGGATCATACCCTTGGTTGCAGTTGGGTACACAGTTTCCATTGATGCTGTGTACGGTGTGAAGGGGTCTGACCTGATAGGCACTGGTTGTACCAATTAAGGAATGGATGTTTCCGCAGGCATCCTGCACCGACCCCATGGCCTGGAAGCTACTGATGCGATCGGCGGCAACAAGTTCGCCTGCAGTGTTGAAGCGCAGCAGGAAGGATCCGGAGGAAGGGCTGGGCGATACATTCACCGGATTGTTTGCTGCATCCACGATGAGGAACTTGGTGGTCATGGTGGACGTGAGTGTCACCGAACCGTCGGGGTGCGTACTGATGGATCGGAAGAGCATGGAATCGGCCAGCACCATCCAGTTCAGCGTTCCGGCGGGTGTAAACGAGGCGAGAAATTGATTCTCCTGATTGGCAATAGGAAGAGTGCGTGTACCAGCACTGGTTACGATCTTGTTTTTCACACGACCTGCTACAACGAAATTCCCGTTCGCATCCTCCTTGAAATCGCAGAGGTAATCGAGTGAACCACTCAGCAGGGTAACGGCCGATGAGAATCCGTTTTGTAGGTTGTAGCGGGCGATGAACAGGGTCCGCTCGGAGAATGTACCCAAGGGTAATGCGTTGCTGAGTGTTGTCTGGTTGAACACAATCGGCTGATTGAGACTTGAGGCATCGAAGAATCCTCCGATGAGCATAGAGCCGTTGCCATTGGGCACGGCCATCAGATTGCGGCGCAGGGTATCTGTACCCCCAAGTCCATTGCTGATGGACAGATTCGGTCGGAACTTGGCAGGTGCACTTACTCCTGCGTTGCCGGTACCTCCGAACGCATCGAAGCCGAGCACTTTCCCTTCGGCACTGATTTCCATCACGAAGGCATCGCCCCGGTTGGTGATTGCCGGCGCATAGGTGTACCCGCCGTTTGGTGTCTGGAACTGTGCTCCATTCCAGGCATTGTATCCGATGGCCAGCACTCGGTTATCAATGGTGATCAGGTCGGTGAATACCGCTGCGTTACTCTCGATTCCCCAGCGGTAGTTTCCTCTGCTGTCAATTTTAATCAATGCGTTCTTGTGGCGCAGGTAATTTCCCTGCACATTGAAATAACTGGGCACATTCATGTAGCAGCTTGCATAGGTATTACCCAGGCGATCCGAAGTGATACCAGTCGGTAATCCCTGCGCACCCGGATTATTGCCGCTGTAGAAAAAATCGATGCTGAATACCTTTTTTCCAGTCGAGTCGAATTTCACCACATAGGGAATGAATGGAAAAGGCGTGGAAGCCACATTGTAAGATGCGATATGGAAACCATTGATCGGATCCATATGGAATCGGGTGAAAAGCGGACTGAGTCCGGCAGAACCGGTGTCAACGCTGCAGGTGTCAAGTGTTGAGGGAGCCAGCGTGCTGTACACATACACGGCTTTTTTTACAACCCGTTCGCAGGTATTGTCTAAGCGCAGGGTGAGGGTAACGGTATCGATGCCAGGTTGATTGTAACTCGCAGTGCCCGGTACACTGCCGACGCCCGTTGAGGGCGATGCGGACTGTCCGAAATTCCAAAGCCAGGTGTTGTATCCCGTACTCGATGCCGATATGGTGATGGGCTGGTTTGGCGCACCTTGCAGGGTACCCGGTACAATGGAGGCCGACGAGGAGATGAATCGTAAGGGAAAAGAACCCGGAAGTGTCTTCAGGCAGTTTTGGGCGATGAAGCGCGCATTGACCGTGATGGTCACGTTGCTCGTGATGGGTCCAACGGGGATGAGGATGGTACCTCCATTGCCCTGCACGCGAATCTGCGTCGCGTTGGAGCAATAGTACTCCCATCCGGGTTCTGAGTTGTACACCAGCATGGAGGTGGTGTCGCTTGTACAGATGGTATCACGGTAAAGGAGAGCCGAAACGTTTGCTGCAGGAATTGCGATGTACAGGGAGTCCTCTACAAACAGGGTGTCGGCGCCGCACGCATTAACGTATACACCGCGAATACGGTAGGGTTTGACGACAGTTTGGTTGGCTGCGGTCAGGAACGTAAGTGTACCACCGGTGCCGAATTTGGAAATGCCGATCTGGTTTGTTCCGTCAAAAAGAGCATAGTTGACATTCTGTTGACTGTTGTTAACGTAAAAGATACCGGTCCCACCCTGACAAATGCTATCGTTTACAACGGTGAACGGATTCACGGCTGGTATAACGATTACGTTGATGTTGACTGAAGTGGTATCCGAATTCCCATTCGCACTTGATACCAGTTGTATTGTTGCTACCCCTGGTGTGTTGAAGGTCAGCGTTGGGGCGTATTGCGTGCTTTGCAGTACACCATTCACCAGCCACTGGTAGGTCCAGGATGGGTTGCCGTAGTTGTTCATTACCAAAGAACTGCCGTCACACACCTGCGTTGCGGATGGTTCGAACTGGGATACCGGTGTCGTTATGCCACCACCGTTAGTTGTTTTTGCTACAAATCCGCTGTCACCCACCACCAGGCCGTTCAGTCCGTCGTAGAAGTTGATTCCGTAGGGTGTTTCAAAGCCGGGTACTGTAAACGATTCCCAGTATTGGCCTCCGCTGATGGAGCGATATAATCCGGTTGTGGTGCCTACGTACACCGAATCGGTACTGAAGGCGAATAGGGATCGGATGGTTCCCGGAGGCGTTCGAAGATCAGACCAGGTTTGGCCGCCATCGCTGCTTTTTTGGAGCTGCCCATACCCGCCGGCGTAGCCCGTCGAGGAATTGGGAGCGAATGACACCCGTTCAATTGTGCTGAAGGAGGTTCCCACCTGGGTCCACGACAGGCCGTTGTTGATCGAACGGTAAATTGCAATGTCCGACGCCATCACCCAATCGCTTCCACCTGTCCAAGCGATGTCTTTGAGGTCTGCCGTTAATCCGGAAGTATAGGCTGACCAGGAGCTCCCGTTGTTTGATGAAGCCAACACCCGTCCATACGATCCGACCGACAAACCGAATCCAGAGGCATTGAAGGCAAGTCCGTTCATATAACGTGGAGCGCTTCCCGTATTGGAATAGTACTGCTGTGTCCAGGTACTCCCGTTGTTACCCGTACCGTACATGATTAGGTCGTTGCCCAAAAAGAAAAGTCCGGCTGAAACGGCGCTATTCGTTCCCGTTACATGGATGTCATCGAAGCTCCCGAAAATCGGCGCATTGCCCAGGTTACCATCCACCGCATTCACGAAGTTCAATGTGGATCCACCGTTGGTCGAGCGCAAGATGCCATTGATGCCACCGATCCACACCTGACCGCTGGCGGTACTTTGCACACAGTAGAGGCGGTTGGCCGTCGGGTAACTGATGTCGGTCCATTGGGCATGGGAATAGGAGGCGATCAGCATGAGGCTGATGAGCAAGAGCATCATGTAGCGCATGAAGAGAGGGAACAAGGGCAATCAAAAGTACACAAAGGCGTGTCTGGCAGACTTCAGCGCGTGTTCATGTGCGAATCCCGTGTTTTACTTTCCTGTAGTGGTGAGTCACATCTGCTGATGCGCGAGCACGTAACCGTTATGTAGGAACAATCCTGAATGATAACTTGAATCACCCAGGTCGGCATTCGGTGGCCCCATCATTCCTGCGCATCAATCAGGTCCTGGGTACTGCGCAGGATCAAGCCGGCCGAACTGAGCTGAAATTGCCGGGTGCCGCTCGGGAAAGAAAGCGGAGTCTTGCTCCAGGTCTCCAGGCTATTGCGGTGTCGAATAACAGCGTAGGCTGTTTGCTGCCACAGGGAAGGTGGAAAGGTGAAATGCGCCCATCCGTTGGTGTCAACACTTGCCTGGGCACTCAATAGTACTCCGTAGGGACTTACAGATTGACGAAGTTGGAGACTTAGCGTATCCGCCATCACGCCACCATTCAGACTGTTCATGGACAGATTCCCACTATAACGGCCTTCGATGAAGACCCTGACACTGACCACCACCGAACAGGGATTTGCCGGTTGATTGAGTGTGTGCTGTTGTGTAGCTGTACACCCCAGTCCGTCGATCACCGTTACGGTGTAATTGCCTGCGGGAATCGCCGTCAGGTCCTGCGTTGTGGCACCGTTCGACCAGGCGTAACCCAATCCGGTCGGATTGTTCAGCAACTGGATATCGATGCTACCATTGCTTTGTCCAGAGCAGGAAGGTTGCTGCACTACGGCTGTTCCCAGTTTAACGGCCGATGCGGGACGCATCCGCACGTTGAGTGTGGTGAGCACACCGTTTTGCAGATTTACACCGGTGATATTGAGTGTATCGTAACCCGCTTTACTGAATTGCACGGTGAAGGTGCCCGCTGTTGCGGTTCCACTTTTATACACGCCGGTGAGTTTACTCTGTTCATCGTGGTGCGTTCCGCCGAGGATGCGCACATTCACGGCCGACATGAGTGCATTGCTGCAGGAGTCGCGCACTGTTCCCTCCAGCCAGGCGGCACGTACATACGTAGGCGTGAGTACGAATAGGCCGTTGTCGATGTCAGATACCAAAATGTTTCCGGACGGGAGATAGGGATATACTCCCCAGGCCCCGTTAAATCCGTTGCCGCTTCCTTGCGGATAGGTATCGAAGCGCCCGACCGTGATCAGGTTATCGGGTCGGGATACATCTACAATCGTGATACCGTCTTTATAATACGAGTTGATCGCGAACCCGTTTCGGATGTACGTGTTGTGGAGGATTGATCCGCTGTTCTGGATTCCCTGTAGGCGGTCGAGTTGTGTGATGTTACCTGTGCTGCTGACATCGTAGGCCGCCAGTAACGAATTGCTGACTTCGTCTGTTGTGTACAGCACACGGCTGCCCTGATCCGACATCCAGGTGTTGTGCGTGAAACTTCCTGGTGTAGTCTGGGTAGCAATCAGTGCAGGAGCCGATTTATTGCTGACGTTGATGGCGGAGAAAAATCCACCGTAAATGTGTGCGGCCCACATCGTATCGTTGCGCACAAAACAATCGTGTACGTAACGGATATTGCCTGAAAAAGCCAACTGGGTGTTTCCAAGATAGACGGGATTCCAGGGGTCAGCCAGGGAGCAGATCAGACTGGCACCACCAAATAGCGTGGATCCGTTCAGATAGGCATATCCGTCGCGGATGTGTACGGTGTGGATTTTCCCGACCTGACCGGCTATGGTACCCGATCCGGTCCAGTACTTGGAGGTAGGCGTTCCGGGTAGGTTCGACAAGTTGATAATCTGCAGGCCGTTGCAACAGCCCTCGGTGGTGACATACGCGTACTTGCCCCAGGTTTGCACTTCACGCCAAAAGGAATTCGTGCCGGGAATAAGGTATTTCTGGACCGGAGCCGCCGGATTGGTTACATCGACAATCGAAAGTCCGGTTTGTGCACCAACCAATGCATATTCTTTGCCCAGCGAATCGACGTAGCCCCAGATGTTCGATAAATCGACGGTACTGGCGTACGGAAGCTGCGACCGGAACTGGATGTTGAGGTTGCTTTGAGCCTTTAGCCTAAAGGGCACTAGGAGCAGCAGTAAGAGCAACAAACGAAACATCTCCGTGAAGGTACAGCGCGCGACTTGATTTTACAATAATCACCCGACTTGAACGGTGGTTTTTAACTGGTTAACCTGCAGAAAAAAAGGCCCCGTTAGGGGCCCTTCTTCAATCGGGTTATGGTGTAATGTGTTTAATAATCGAAGTTGTTCATCACCTTGCGCTCAGCGATTCCCTGAGGACCGCTGCCAATGATTACGTAGGTTCCCTTGGGAAGCTGTGTGCGGAACCAGACCGTATCGAACTGCGATGCGTCCACTTCGCCCATGTAGCGGCCATCAATCGAATAGAACGTGTACTGATTGATTTCGGCCTTGATGACAGTTCCGTTCTTGCTTCCGGGAGCACTCAGTCCGATGGTGCACACATCGCCCCAGCAGTAGGGAACGCCGTTGATGACCGGACGCGTACGCACTTCGTACTGTTCGCCAGGCGTGAGTCCGTTCAGGGATACCCAGCGGCGCGGATTGGTGACTTGTTGTGCAAGAATACGGCTGGGGTCGCTCACCTGCACGAACTCCACATCGAAAGCGACAGGGTAGAGGTAAGGAATCACCAGTTCGATGCGGGCCGAATCCGACGGAGTATAGTCGCTGCGGCTGCAGAAACTGCTGCCAAGTTTCGGTAAGCGGATGCTGCGGATCACAATCTCATCGGATTTAGCCGAGCAAAGCCCTGGAATCGATGCGGTATAATATACCGTAGCAGTATCCAGTACAGCACCGTTGGTGACGGTATTCATCGTTTTACTGAAGTTGGCTGCTGTTGAACCGTCGCTCCAAGCATACGAAGGATAACCCGGCGTTGAAGCCAGCATCACCGTATCGCCCTTGCATACCCAGGGACCACGCTCGACCGACAACTCGGGACGTGCCAGCACGGAATAGGTGCGGGTCCGCGTGAGCGTGACCAAACGGTTGCTTGATCCCCTGTAACCCGCCACGGTGACCGTGTAGGTACCGGAGGTGTTCAACTGGATTGATGCAGCGGTGGAACCATCACTCCACAAGTAAGAAACCGGTGTAAAGCTGTTGCCGGAAATGCTTAGTGCTGCATCCATGCCGTAGCACACATCGCCCGAAGCGGGCGACAATTGCACAAACGTGTTGTTGGTCTGTGCCGAAGTGCTTTGTGCAAACAAGCTCAGCAATGCGCCCGTCAGGATTGCATAGGGCAGACGGTGGGTGAGGGTAAAGAGTGACATGTGTGATGACGTTGTTTTATCTGCTGAAGGAAGGCCCACAGGTGGTTTTTCTACACCTCCGGATAGCACAATAAAGCCTTCAGCAAGGCAGGAGTCCCCGATTCCTGTGACCAAGGGCCTGCTTTTCGGGGTGAAATTTATTCTGGCCGGGGTGAATGAAGCTGTGCCGAATACGTACTTTCGGGATAAGCCCCATCGAACTATGCGCCATCGCCTCTACAACCTGATCGACGAGAACAACAAGTCGACCTGGTCTGCCCGCCTTTTTGATAACGGCATTGCGCTGCTCATCTTCCTCAACGTATCGGCTATCGTGCTCGAATCGTTCGATACGCTCCACGCACGGTATGCGGACCTCTTCCATGCATTCGAGTTGTTCTCCATCGCCATCTTCAGCCTAGAGTACCTCGCTCGCCTGTTTACCGCCGATTTGAAGTACCCCGAGCTTAGCAGTCCGCGTGCCGTTGGCAAATACATGCTTTCGCCCATGGCGCTCATTGATTTGTTGGCCGTATTACCCGCCTACCTGCACCTGTTAATTCCCTTCGACTTACGGATTTTACGCATCCTGCGGCTGCTGCGCCTGGCGCGCCTGTTCAAACTGAAGCGCTATATGCGTTCCCTGCAACTCATCCAGGAAGTGGTCACGGAAAAACGTTCCGAGTTGACCGCCACCGTGTTTGTCTCCTTCATTGTCCTTGTGGTGTCATCCACACTCATGTATTACGTAGAGCGCGACGAGCAGCCCGATGCTTTTCCGAACATCGTGGCCGCATTCTGGTGGGCCATTTGTACACTTACCACCGTGGGGTATGGCGACATTGTTCCCGTGACCGTTGGAGGAAAAATCATCAGCAGCATCATTGCAGTGCTCGGAATCGGGCTGGTGGCCTTGCCCACGGGGATCCTGAGTGCCTCCTTCGTCGAGAAACTCACCCGCAAGGACAGCGATCCTGAGCAGTGCTGCCCGCATTGCGGCAAGGAAATCTAGAATATCTTTTCCACCAGTTCAAACCTAAAGGGCCTGTAGGTGTTTCACGGGATAGCATGACGCTACTCCGCATCAACATCGTTTGGCACAAGCGCGACCTGCGCGACCGTGATCATGCTCCGTTGGAAGCTGCCGAGGCTGCGGGACTTCCTTACCTGCGTCTGTTTTTGTTTGAGCCGACGCTCATGGCGCACCCCGATACCGCTACGCGCCACCTCGCCTTCCAGTACGGATCTGTGCTGGCCATAAACACGGATAACCATCCCCATCCGGTTGTGATGGCCTACGCCGATGCCGAAGAGGTGTTCGAATTCCTCTCGCTGCACTACAGCATTGACACTGTGTTCAGCTACCGCGAGAGCGGAACACAACTGAGCTATGACCGTGACCGGAAGCTAGCGTTGGCTTTTCGCCTGCTCGGAATTGGGTGGACAGAATTTCAACGCGATGGAATCCTGCGCGGCATCCGCAACCGCAAAGACTGGGATCGGCGTTGGTATGCCTTTATGGATCAACCTTGTGTCCAAACACAATTCAAGACACCCTGTATCGAACCCGATGTACCCTTCTTTCCGCTACCCGCCGAATTGAAAGAGCAGTGGGCATCCATTCCGACGGGCATGCAGCCTCCGGGCGAAGCCATGGCCTGGCAATACCTCAACGGATTTCTCAACGAACGCGGACAGCGCTACATGCGCCACATCAGCAAACCGGCCGAAAGCCGCACCTCCTGTTCACGCCTCTCGCCCTACCTGTCCTGGGGCAACATCAGCATCCGGCAGGTGTATCAGGCCACGCGGGTGCGCCTGCCCAACCTGCAGATGAAGCGCCCCTATCTGGCCTTCCTGGATCGCATTAAATGGCATTGTCATTTCATCCAGAAATTCGAGGTGGAGTGCCGCTACGAAACCGAATGCATCAATCGCGGCTACGAACGTCTGGAGCACAACCTGCGTCCCGAATGGGTGAAGGCCTGGGCCGAAGGCATGACCGGCGTACCCCTGGTGGATGCTTGTATGCGTTGCCTGGCCGCCACCGGCTGGGTCAATTTCAGGATGCGTGCCATGGTTGTGTCTTTTCTCACCCATCACCTCGGGCAGGACTGGAGGGAAGGTGCGTATATCCTGGCCCGTTACTTTTTGGATTATGAACCCGGCATCCACTACCCGCAGATCCAGATGCAGGCCGGCACTACGGGTATCAACACCATCCGCGTGTACAACCCGGTAAAGAATGCGCTCGAACACGATG
>JAJTFW010000001.1 GCA_021299095.1 Sphingobacteriales bacterium
CGGCCTTCTTCTTAGGAGCGGCTTTCTTGGCAGCCTTCTTGGTTGCTTTTTTAGCAGCCTTTTTGGTAGCCTTCTTTGCAGATTTCTTGGCGGCTTTCTTAGGAGCGGCCATAGCTTCAACATTGGTCATCTTGAAGCCGATTACGCGCGTTGCAGAAGCTGCGCTAGGGGTGTTTGACTTTTTCATTTCCATGTTTGTTTTGATTGTTGAGGTTGTTTTGATTGGGTTAACGTTTAATATCTTGGGTTTGTACTGACTCTTTTCATTCAAGGTTACACTATTGCAATGTACTCGATGCGGCCACTTCCCATACGAACGCTCCCTTCAACTTCCTTCTTTTCGCGGTCCGATGTGATGTTCATGGGTGATATCAGGAGAGGCTGGTTACAATTTTATCTGCATTGTATTTACCGGCCTTCAGATTAACCTGAATGTCCTTGAACGCTTTAATCGTATACTCTACATCTTCTATCGTGTGAACTGCGGTCGGAATTAAACGGAGCATAATAACTCCTTTAGGTACGACTGGATACACAACCATGGAACAGAAGATGTCGTAATTCTCACGTAAATCAACAATCAGATTGGTAGCCTCTGGAATGGTACCATTCAGATATACCGGAGTCACCGGTGAATCGGTTTTGCCGATTTCGAATCCAGCTTTCTTAAGACCATCCTGGAGTGCGCGGGTTATTTTCCACAGATTGTCTTTCAGCTCAGGTCTTGTGCGCAACAACTCCAAGCGCTTCAATGCACCAATCACTAAGGGCATGGGCAGCGCTTTGGCAAAAATCTGTGAGCGCATATTGTAGCGCATGTATTCAATCACTTGCTCTTCGCTACTGATAAATCCTCCGATAAGCGCCATTGACTTCGCAAAGGTGCCGAAATAAATATCGACCCCATCTTGACATCCCTGATGTTCTGCGGTACCCGCACCAGTCTTACCCATGGTACCGAAACCATGTGCATCGTCAACGTAAAGTCTGAAATTGAATCGCTTTTTAAGTTCAACAATCTCCTTCAGCTTGCCCTGATCGCCCGACATACCGAATACACCTTCAGTGATAACCAATATTCCACCGTTGGTCTGATCGGCTAGGCGAGTAGCACGCTCAAGCTGCTTTACAAGATTGTCGATGTCATTGTGCGGGTAAACAAAACGCTTACCCATGTGCAAACGAAGACCATCTATAATGCAGGCATGCGCTTCAGAATCGTAAACAATTACATCGTGTCGATCAACAAGACAGTCAATCGAGCTCACCATGCCCTGATATCCATAGTTAAGCAGAATGGTATCCTGCTTTCCCATGAAAGATGATAATTCAGCTTCAAGCTGCTCGTGTTGGTTTGAGTTACCGGACATCATCCGGGCACCCATGGGCAATGCCAATCCGAATTGAGCGGCAGCATCAGCATCGGCCTTTCGCACTTCAGGATGATTGGCTAGTCCCAGATAATTATTGAGACTCCACACCAACTTCTCTTTCCCACGAAAAAACATCTTGTTTGAAATTTCGCCTTCCAACTTAGGGAACGTGAAATAGCCATGCGCATCTTTCGCATGCATACCGAGCGGCCCTCGGTTTTTTCTGATCTTCTCAAATATGTCGGTCATCTCTGCCTTTTGTTTTTGATGCGAACAATTGTTGCGATTGTTTTTTGCATCAAAATTCTCTGCCGAATATCCACACATTTTTTTTGATGAGACCACATGTCACCTCAATCTTTTCAACAAGCAAATGTTAATCGCATGTTATGCTTGCGATGCGAATGTGTACATTCGCTGAGCGAAAATTTCTTTCAATGCACAAACTAAAATCAATTCTCATCGCGCTCGTTTGTACTGTTGCATTTTCATCGTGCAGTAAATTCCACCGACTGATGAAAAGCACAGACATGGAAGCGAAGTACACAGCAGCTGTGAAGTATTTCGACAAGAAAGATTATTACCACGCACTGCAATTGCTCGAGGAACTAAACACAGTATATCGCGGCACCTCGAAAGCGGAGATGACCTATTACTACTACACGTTCTGTACATATTATATCGACGACTTCACGCTTGCCGCATATCACTTCAACAATTTTGTGCAGAGTTATCCAAACAGCAAGTATGCGGAAGAGATGCAATATATGTATGCCTATTGCTACTACCTCGATTCGCCAATTGCAAGCCTTGACCAGACCAGCACGATCGATGCAATCGATAAGTTCCAGATTTACATCAACAAATTTCCAGGCAGTGAACGTGTGGCAGAAGCGAACAAGTTGATTGATGAGTTGCGCGCCAAACTGGAACGCAAAGCATTTGATAATGCCGAGATGTATTACAGAACGGAACATTATAAGGCCGCTGTTGTGGCGTTTAGCAATGCTTTGAAGGATTATCCAAACAGTCAATTCCGTGAGAAGGCGATGTACCTCAGTTTCCGCAGTGCATACCTGTATGCCGACAATTCTGTAGAGGCTAAAAAAGCCGAGCGCTACCGCGCCGCACGGGAAGACTACCTGCGTTTAATAGACAATTTCCCGAAAAGTCGCTATCTTCGCGAAGCGGAAAACCTGTATGATAGTCTCCTCAAGAAAATAGGAGGAGCAGGTACAGCTCAAAACCCTTGAATTCCGCGGCAGTACTATATTATATATGTATACCATGGCAAACTACAAATCCTCCACAAACACGACCGTAACCCGCGATCTGCTCAATTTCGAGGAGAAAACAGGCAATATTTACGAGAGTATCGCTGTGCTGGCGAAGCGTGCCAACCACATCTCTGCCGATATGAAAGAGGAGCTGAACGAAAAGCTCAGCGAATTTGCCAGCATTACCGATAACCTCGAGGAAGTTTTTGAGAACCGGGAGCAAATCGAAATTTCCAAGCACTACGAGAAGCTTCCAAAGGCCAGTCTAGTAGCCATCCAGGAATACCTCGATGGAAAGATTTACCACCGGAATCCTGCCACCGAGCAGTAATCCAACTCATGCGGCTGTCCGGTAAACGGATCATTCTGGGCATCAGCGGAAGCATTGCCGCATACAAATCTGCATCAATTTGTCGGTTACTGATCAGTGAAGGGGCTGAAGTTCAGGTTGTTATGACCGAATCAGCTATCCAGTTCATCACACCATTAACCCTTTCTGTCCTTTCGAAGAACCCGGTGGCTACGGGCATGGTTCGCCCTGACCAGACCTGGGAAAACCACATTGAAAAGGGGCTTTGGGCCGATTTGATACTCGTTGCACCAGCCTCTGCACAGACCCTTTCGGCGTTTGCTGAGGGTCGATGCGAAAACCTGCTGCAAGCCGTTTTTCTTTCCGCACGCTGCCCGGTCATGGTTGCACCCGCCATGGATCATGATATGTACCTGCATCCCTCCACGTCCCATAACCTTGCTGTACTGAAAAGCCGTGGCACCCTGGTACTTGATACGGTTACCGGCGAACTAGCTTCAGGCCTTTACGGAGAGGGTAGGATGCAGGAACCCGAAACCATATTGGAGCGTGTTTGCCTGCATTTTTCAAACCGCAATCTTCCCTTGAGCGGTAAAACCATTCTTCTAAGTGCTGGACCTACACGGGAGCCTATCGATCCGGTTCGGTTTATCAGCAACCACTCAACCGGAAAAATGGGCATTGCTCTGGCTCAAGCACTACAGGAGTCCGGAGCCCATGTCATTCTCGTGGCAGGCCCCCTTCAAAGGCCGGTGCCAAAAGGCATTGAACACGTGCCAGTGGAAACCGCCGCCCAGATGCTGATGGAATGCCTACGGTACTTTCCAGGCTGCGATGGAGCCATTATGAGTGCAGCGGTTGCAGACTACAGGCCAGTAAATCCACATGATCAGAAACTGAAGAAGAATGGAGCCGAACTTAATCTGAATCTGGAGCCGACAGCCGACATACTTGCGACCCTTGGACAACAGAAAAGTGCAAATCAGGTATTGGTGGGCTTTGCGCTTGAAACGGAAAACGAACTTGAACATGCACAATCAAAACTGGAGCGCAAAAACCTTGACCTAATTGTACTGAACTCTCTGCGCGATGTAGGTGCAGGTTTCGGAACAGATACGAACAAAGTAACCTTGCTTTTCAGGGATAAGAAAACCGTTGAATTCCCGTTATTGAGCAAGGACGAAACTGCCCGCCGAATCGTCGATTCCTTCATACCTTTGATCAATGCCAATGCGTAAGTCCTTCCCATTTTTCATCCTGATGATTCTAGTTTCTGTCGCCAGCCGGGCACAGGAGTTGAATTGCATGGTCAGTGTCATTGCTCCTCGCATTCAAACATCCGACAAGCGGATTTTCACTACGCTACAAACCTCAATCATGGAGTTCATGAACAATACGAGGTGGACGGGAGACAAATACAAAAACGAGGAGAAAATCGAGTGTTCGATTCAAATCGAAATTACCGAACGAATCGGCAGCGATGAATTCAAGGGGACAATCCAGGTGAGCTCGCGCCGCCCGGTATTCGGAACATCGTACAACTCACCCCTGTTGAATTACAAGGACGATGATCTCAGATTCCGATATGTTGAATACCAGCCATTGGATTATACGGATGGTCAGGTCAACCCAAACCTAGTCATGGTCATGGCCTTTTATGCCTATACCATCATCGGCTTTGACTATGACACCTACTCCCCGCTAGGTGGAGGCCCATACTTTTCCAAGGCCCAGGCAATTGTTGCTAACAGTGCCAATTCGGCGGAACCTGGTTGGAAGGCTTTTGAAGGATTACGAAATCGTTTCTGGTTGATTGAGAACATCAACAATCCGATTTACAAGCCCATCCGCCAGTTCTACTACGACTTTCACCGCAAGGGCTTGGATACAATGGTTAAAAAACGAGACGAGTCGATTCGGCAGATTTCAACGAGCCTCGAAAAGCTGAGAAAAGTACACAACGACAAGCCGCTCTCCGTTTTTATGAAAACGCTTTTTGATGCCAAGTCAGAAGAGATGGTCAACCTGTTTACCGGTGCGCCCGGTGATGTTCAATCCACCGCAAAACAGACCTTGAGTACAATCGACCCGATCAACACGAGCAAATACCAGAAAATCACCGGAGGCTAAAATCCACCGATTTGATATCAATCGTCTTTTCAGATGCTCACCCGAATCATCGTCCGGAATTTCGTTCTCATCGAGGAACTCGAAATCGGCTTCAGCGATGGTCTCAATGTCATCACCGGTGAAACCGGCGCGGGGAAATCGATTCTTCTCGGCGCATTTTCACTTTTTCTGGGTCAGCGAGCCGATTCAACTGTTTTACTGAACAAGAACCATAAGTGTGTTGTAGAAGGTCACTTTGACATCAGTCGATATGGTCTGGAAGAGGTATTCAAGTCCTTTGAACTGGATTATGAACCGACCAGTATTCTAAGAAGAGAAATCAGCGGTGAGGGTAAATCCAGAGCGTTCATTAATGACACCCCGGTAACCCTTTCGACATTGAAAGAAATATCGGAACACCTTGTCGATATACACAGCCAGCACGAGAATCTTCTACTGACCACCAGTCGTTTTCAGCTTAGCGCAATTGATGCAATGGCATCAAATGAGACCATTCTTGAAGAGTACAGACAACACTACCGTACGTTCAAGCGTCTCACCGAAAAGATCGAAAAACTCAAGACCGAAGAAACCAGAAATCAGGCCGAACAAGACTACATCCAGTTTCAATTCGACGAGTTGCAATCCGCAAACCTGATAGCCGGAGAACTAGAAGGACTTGAACAGGAAAGAGACCGGCTTGATCACGCAAGCGAAATTCTGCAGCAACTTGCTGCAGCGGTTGATGCCTTGGCTACTGGCGATGAGAACATCAGTACACGCCTGCAACGCCTCACCCAGATGGTCAATGGTTTGGTGCGATTCGATGCCAAGCTTTCGGATTCATCCAACAGGCTTCAGGCATTACACATTGAATTGAAAGACATCGCGGCTGAACTCGAACTGCATGCACGTGGTGTCAGCAGCGATCCCGATCGACTTCAAACAGTCGAATCAAGGCTCGATGTAATTTACTCCCTGTTGAAAAAACACCGTCAGCAGGATGTGGATGGCCTGATCGCCTTACGTCAGGACCTGTCTACCAGACTTAGCAGCAATTTGCAATTGAGTGAAGAAATCGAACGCACCCTGCTAGAGTTGGCTAAATCCGAACAAGCCATGAAGAAAAGCGGAGATGCACTTTCTACATCCAGAGCCAAGGTCACTCCGCAATTTGAAAAATCCATCCGAAAGCGCCTTGGCGAAGTCGCCATGCCGCATGCTGAATTGCGTGTTCAATGCGATAAACGTGAAGCCGGTCCCGATGGGTTTGATGCTGTTCGCTTCCTCTTTTCTGCAAATAAGGGAGGTGAATTTCGTGAGTTGTCAAAGGCAGCCTCCGGAGGCGAAATGTCGCGCCTGATGCTCTGCATCAAATCCCTGATTGCCCGACAAACCTCGATGCCGACCGTGATTTTTGACGAGATCGATACAGGTATCTCCGGTGAAACAGCCGCACGAGTCGGTTCAATATTGCAAGAGATGTCCGAGGGGCATCAATTGATGGTGATTACCCACCTGCCACAAATCGCCTCGAAAGGAAACCACCATTACAAGGTCATCAAAGAAACCCGCAAGAACGAAACCCGATCCATGCTCATTTGCCTTGACCAGGATGAGCGTGTAAAAGAGGTGGCACGTATGCTGAGTGGGGAGGACCTAAGCACGGCTGCACTTGAAAATGCCCGTGTATTGATCCAAGGCTGATCCGGACAGGCTTCATCCGGCCAAAGCATTACTTTTGGCTCACCAATCCAATTCACATGGCTTACTCTCTCCTTAATGGTAAACGCGGCATCATTTTCGGTGCGCTCGATCCCAATTCAATCGCCTGGAAGGTAGCGGTCCGCGCTCACGAAGAAGGTGCACGCTTCACACTAACCAATGCCCCTGTCGCCTTGCGTATGGGAGCCATCAACCAACTTGCGGAACAATGTGGTGCCCGCGTTATCGGTGCCGATGCCACCTCGAATGCAGATCTTGAACAGCTGTTTACACAATCCATGGAGGAGCTAGGCGGGAAAATCGATTTCGTTTTGCACTCCATCGGTATGTCTCCGAACGTCCGCAAAGGCCGTGCATATACCGACCTGGATTATGACTTTTACCACAAAACAATGGACATTTCAGCCATGTCACTGCACAGAGTACTTCAGTCTGCCATGCGCATGGATGCCATGTCGGAGTGGGGTAGTGTAGTAGCCCTTACCTACATCGCAGCGCAGCGTGTGTTCCCCGATTACAACGACATGGCCGATGCAAAGTCCATGCTGGAGAGCATTGCGCGGAGTTACGGATACCATTATGGCAAGGCAAAAAAGGTACGTGTGAATACCATTTCGCAGTCACCAACCAAGACTACCGCCGGACAGGGTGTGAAAGGCTTCGATGGCTTTTTCAACTATGCGGATGCAATTTCACCATTGGGCAATGCATCTGCCGAGGCCTGTGCAGACTATTGCCTGACTCTATTCTCCGACCTGACTAGGCATGTCACTATGCAAAATCTCTTTCATGATGGAGGATTTTCATACACAGGTGTCAGCAATGAGGTCATGGAAAAATTCAACTCCTGAGATTTTTTATTCTCAACCCACCTACAAAGAAGAACGCCCCGCTAAGCAGGGCGTTTTTCTTTGTACAGTAATCAGGATTCTTCCTTCTTCTTGCGGGGCTTAGGTGGCTTCACCACTTGGATGCGAAGCGATTCTTCGGCATCCTCACGATGTAGCTCAATGGTGTCGCCATCTGTCAACTCACCTTTGATGATTTCCTCTGCCATAGGATCCTCAATAAACTTCTGTATGGCGCGCTTAAGCGGACGTGCTCCGAAGTTGGAATCATAGCCTTTCTCAGTAATGAAATCCTTAGCTTCTGTGGTCAACTTCAGTTTGTATCCGAGTTCAGCCACGCGCTTGTACAACCCATCGAGTTCAAGATCGATGATCTTGTAAATATCCTCCTTACTCAGGCTGTTGAAGACAATCACATCATCAATCCGGTTTATGAATTCAGGAGCGAAGGCTTTTTTGAGTGAATTCTCAATCACACTGCGCGAATGCTCTTCTACCTGGCTTGTGCGTGATGAGGTCGCAAATCCGACACCCTGACCAAACTCCTTCAACTGCCTAGAGCCGATGTTGGATGTCATGATGATGATTGTATTCTTGAAATCGACCTTGCGCCCCAGACTATCGGTAAGCTGACCATCGTCGAGCACTTGTAACAGCAGATTGAATACATCGGGGTGTGCTTTTTCAATCTCATCGAGCAGAACGATGGAGTAGGGCTTGCGACGAACCTTCTCGGTCAATTGTCCGCCTTCTTCGTAACCGACATACCCCGGAGGAGCTCCAATCAGACGAGATACAGCAAACTTCTCCATGTACTCGCTCATGTCGATGCGGATAAGCGCATCTTCCGTATCGAAAAGATAGCGGCTCAATACTTTGGCTAATTCCGTTTTTCCTACACCCGTTGGACCGAGAAAAATAAAGGTACCGATGGGCTTATTGGGATCTTTCAGACCAGCTCGGTTACGCTGAATGGCACGCACAACCTTCTTCACGGCGTCATCCTGACCGATTACCTGACCCTTGAGCTCATCCGGCATGCGCAGCAAACGGGTTGTTTCTGCTTGAGCGATCCGTGTTACCGGAATTCCACTCATCATGGCTACCACTTGTGCTACGTCCTCTTCGTTTACCGCATAGCGTTGGGTCTTGGTTTCCTCTTCCCAGGCGCGCTTGGCCTGCTCGAGCTGCTCGAGCAATTGTTTTTCACTGTCACGCAAACGAGCTGCCTCTTCGTATTTCTGGGAACGAACCACACGGTTTTTTTCAAGCTTGATATCCTGAACCTTGTTTTCGAGGTCAACAATGGTTTGGGGTACGTGTATGTTTGACAAGTGCACACGTGAACCGGCTTCATCAAGTGCATCAATGGCCTTATCTGGCAGGAATCGGTCGGTGATGTAACGGCTGGTAAGCTTTACGCAGGCATTGATTGCATCTTGCGTAAAACTGACGTGGTGATGCTCCTCGTAACGTTCCTTGATGTTGTTCAGAATCTGAATGGTTTCTTCCACAGAAGTGGGATCCACAATTACTTTCTGGAATCGGCGATCAAGAGCCCCATCTTTTTCAATGTACTGACGGTATTCATCGAGTGTAGTTGCACCGATACATTGAATTTCACCTCGAGCGAGGGCGGGCTTGAACATGTTGCTGGCATCGAGCGAACCCGAAGCGCCACCGGCACCAATAATTGTATGAATCTCGTCAATAAAGAGTATCACATCAGGTGATTTCTCTAGCTCATTCATCACCGCCTTCATCCGTTCTTCGAATTGACCACGGTACTTGGTACCTGCAACGAGTGATGCAAGATCAAGGGTGACAATACGCTTATTGAACAGCACGCGGGAAACCTTTCGCTGTACAATCCGAAGGGCCAGACCCTCTGCGATGGCTGATTTACCTACGCCGGGTTCACCGATCAGAATGGGGTTGTTTTTTTTGCGGCGAGAGAGAATCTGCGATACACGCTCAATCTCTTTCTCACGACCCACAATCGGATCGAGCTTTCCTTCCTCGGCTGCCTTGGTCAAATCACGGCCAAAGTTGTCGAGCACGGGAGTCTTCGATTTGGAGTCTCCGGTTTTCTTTTGCGTGGAACCGAATGAGGGTCCATCGTCGTCTTTTGAATAGGGATCGTCATCGGGGCTTTGTGGGGCCTCGGCTTTGAAGTTCGATTTGAACAGTTCCAGTTCTTCGCGCATGATGTCGTAGGTTACTCCGAATTGGTTGAGGATTTGTGTAGCAATATTGTCTTCGTCCTTGAGGATTGCGAGCAACAGATGCTCGGTGCCGATAATCTCGCTTTTGAAGATTTTGGCTTCGAGGTACGTGATTTTAAGGGCTTTTTCGGCCTGCTTGGTCAGAGGAATGTTGTTGAGGTTACTAACGGTTCCACCGTTGCCTTTCACTGCATTCTCGACCGACTTGCGAAGCTCGACAAGATTAATGTTTAAGGATTTAAGAAACTTGATGGCCATTCCTTCTCCTTCGCGGATTAGGCCTAGCAGCAGGTGTTCGGTTCCGATGTATTCGTGACCCAGCCGAAGCGCTTCTTCGCGGCTGAATGCAATCACATCTTTAACCCGGGGGGAGAATTTGGCTTCCATTTCGGTGTGTTTTTCGTGTGTTGGTTCGGGATTTTCTACGCAGCGGTTCGGAAAAGGTTGTACCTGTTTCTTGTTCTAACGACTGAGACTACCGGGTATTTCAAACGGTTGAAAAATAGACGGATTATCCTCCGTTATTAATTCAGATAGTAATCCCATTTCTAATCCCTTGATCACGCTGCGCAGATGTTGATAATTCGAATCGCTAGCATCCAAAAATATGCCACCGTTTTCCTACCTTCGAACATCTCTGAAACAGGTTATCAACATTCCACTTAACACGAGTAACTACCTGTTTTTCAGCCCATTTCTAACCAATCAATCTGCCTGACAAAATAGCAGTAGCAACACGAGAAAAAAGAACATGAACGGAGGAGAGAAGATTATCAAAATCAACATTGAGGATGAAATGAAAACGGCCTACATCGACTATTCGATGTCGGTAATTGTTTCGAGGGCACTGCCGGATGTACGCGATGGATTAAAGCCTGTACACCGTAGGGTCTTGTTTGGCATGCAGGAACTGGGGGTTATGTCGAACAGGCCATATAAAAAGTCGGCCAGGATTGTCGGAGAGGTTTTAGGTAAGTACCACCCACATGGCGACTCATCCGTGTACGACACCATGGTTCGTATGGCTCAGCCTTGGTCGCTCCGTTACATGCTCGTGGATGGCCAGGGAAACTTCGGATCGGTTGACGGTGACAGTCCGGCAGCCATGCGTTATACAGAGGCTCGCTTGCGCAAGTTTGCCGAAGAGATGCTAGCAGACCTTGATAAAGGCACCGTTGATTACCGACTGAACTTTGACGATACCCTTGAAGAACCGACGGTCCTTCCGGCCAGGCTTCCCAACCTGCTTGTGAATGGGGCTGCGGGTATTGCAGTAGGTATGGCCACCAACATGGCTCCGCACAATTTGACGGAAGTCCTGAATGCCATCATCGCCTACATCGACAACCGTGAAATTTCCGTTGATGAGCTCAGCAAATTCGTAAAAGCTCCTGACTTCCCAACAGGCGGAATTATTTACGGATACGGAGGAGTAAAAGACGCCTATGAAAATGGTCGAGGCAGGGTGGTTATCCGGGCCAAGACGCTTATCGAGACCCTCGATAATGGTCGTGAACGGATTATCGTGACCGAGATTCCGTACCAGGTCAACAAGGCTGAAATGATCAAAAAGACAGCCGATCTGATCAACGAGAAAAAAATCGAAGGCATCAGCGATATCCGCGATGAATCGGATCGTGAAGGTATGCGCATTGTGTACGAAATCAAGCGCGATGCCATGGCCTCCGTGGTACTGAACCACTTGTATAAGCATACAGACCTACAGAGTAGCTTCAGCATCAACAATATTGCGTTGGTTGGTGGTCGACCCATGCTTCTCAACCTCAAAGACCTCATCGTTCATTACGTTGAGCACCGACACGAGGTTCTTGTCCGTAAAACACGCTACGAACTGGCCGAGGCAGAAAAGCGCGCCCACATTCTGGAAGGATTGCTCATCGCCCTGGATCACCTCGACGAGGTCATTGCACTGATTCGACGTTCTCAAACCCCGGATGAAGCTAAGAGCGGACTGATTGAGAATTTCCAACTGAGTGAAATTCAATCCAAGGCCATTCTTGAAATGCGCTTACAGCGTTTGACTGGCCTTGAGCGAGACAAAATCCGTGATGAATACGCAGAGATCATGAAAATGATCGACTACTTCAAGCAAGTTCTCGGTGATGAAGTGCTCCGAATGAAGATCCTGAAGGATGAGATGGGAGAGATGCGTGAAAAATACGGAGACGAGCGCCGAACCGAGATCGTTTACATGGCCGATGACATCAGCATCGAGGATATGATCGCCGATGAACCGGTCGTTGTTACGATTTCAAACCTGGGCTATATCAAGCGTACATCGCTGAGCGAGTACAGAAGTCAGGGCAGGGGAGGACGCGGTTCGGCCGGAGCTGCAACAAGGGAAGAGGACTTTGTGGTTCACCTGTTCGTCGCTACGAATCACAATTACCTTTTGCTGTTTACCGAAAAAGGAAAATGCTTCTGGCTACGCGTCTTCGAGATTCCGGAAGGAAACAAGAACTCCAAAGGACGTGCGCTGCAAAACCTCATCAGTATTACACCCGATGATAAGGTAAAGGCTTTTGTGAACGTCCGCACACTGAACGAAGAAGACTACCTTAACAACAATCACATCATTTTGTGTACACGGCAGGGCACCATCAAAAAGACCCTCCTGGAAGCATACTCGCGTCCCCGCCAAAATGGTATCAATGCAATCACCATCAACGAGGGTGATGAGCTGATTGAAGCACGCCTAACCAATGGGACGAACGAAATCCTGCTTGCGGTCAAGTCAGGTCGTGCAATCCGCTTCAACGAATCGACGGTGCGTCCCATGGGAAGGAATGCTGCCGGGGTAAGGGGTGTGAGTCTCGAAGATGACCAAGACGAAGTGATTGGTATGGTATGCATTGAAGATACCGCCAAGGAGTCCGTCCTTGTTGTTTCAGAAAAAGGATACGGTAAACGATCAGACATTGAGGATTATCGGGTTACCAACCGCGGTGGAAAGGGCGTAAAAACGCTTCAAATCACCGATAAGACAGGACAATTGGTGGGAATTAAATCCGTTATTGACGGAGATGACCTAATGATCATCACCCGCAAAGGAACCACCATCCGAATTCCCGTTGATGGGTTGCGAGTCATGGGCAGGGCTACCCAGGGAGTGAAACTAATCCGCCTCGACGATGAGGATGCAATCGCATCGGTAGCCAAGGTGGAGGAACACCTGCTGAAAGCTGATCCATCAGAACTGGCTGGTGAGACTGATACAAATGACAGCATGGGTACAGAAAACAGCCAACCGCAACCCGAGAACGATTCCGAAACCAACACCAACCAAACCGAACCAACAGAATAATAACACGTTGATAATGAAAAGTATATTAAGCTTATCTGCAGCACTACTTTTAACAATACAAGTCTTTGGACAGAAGAGCGCAATCCAAACAGCCTACAACTGGATGCGTTATGAGGAATTCGACAAAGCCAAAGAAGCTATCGATGGGGCAGCTATAAACGAGACAACAATCGGCATGGCTAAAACCTGGTATTACCGTGGCAGCATTTACCAGGGGATTTACCAGAGTTCGAACTCGAAATTCGATGCCCTTAAGCCCGGATCGCTTACAGAAGCCGCCAAATCCTATCAAAAAGCATTGGAATTGGATCAAAAACAGGAATTCAGTGATGACATCAAAAAACGACTTGGTGTGGTTGCTGCACAGGCATTGAATGAAGGAGTGGACCGCTACAAGGAAAACGATTACGCCAACGCCATTTCGTTCTTCCAAACATCCATTGAAATCAACCAAAACCTATTCGGAAGAACCGATACGGTAGCCATTTACAACAGGGCACTTGCGGCGAACAAATCTGGAAATACCGATCTGGCAATCAAGGATTTCGAATACCTCACGACCGTTAATTATGGAGGCTCAAAAATCTATAGTCTGCTGGGGAACATGTACCTCGACCGCAAGGACACAACCAATGCCTTATTGAGGATCAACCAGGGACGGAGGAAGTTTCCCGAAGACAACACACTGATTACGCAGGCATTGAACATCTACCTGACCAGTGGTCGCGACCAAGAGGCTTTGAGAGAAAACGACGAAGCAATCAAAGCTGACCCAGGAAACCACATGCTGTATTACATCAAGGGTAATTTACAGGACAAAATCGGAAACAGGACAGAGGCTGTTTTAGCGTACAAAAAGTGCTTGGAGCTAAAGCCTGACTATTTCGATGCGAATTACAACTTGGGTGCTATGTACTTTAATGAAGGAGCAGACCTGTCGAACAAGGCCAACGCAATACCAACCAACAAAATGGCTGAGTATGATGCGATGAAAAAGAAGTTCGAAGCCAAGTTCAAGGAGGCATTGCCTTATCTGGAAAAAGCTCATGCTATTAATCCAACTGATATAGGAACTATGCAGAGTTTGCGTCAGCTATATACCCGGATGGGGAACCTGGAGAAGGCCTCTGAGATCAAGAAGAAAATGGAAGGACAATAATTCCGAATATCAGAAACGGGGGCTAAGGCCCCCGTTTTCAATGAATTACAGGTTAACATAATATTAATTATAAGTCAGACTGGCTACTGCGAACCCGGCAAACAGCTCTTGATCAAACTGGTATTTCGTGGCCGGCTTCTTCTGCAGCCAACATCCGTCTCAGATGGAATTCGCGCGGTGACTGGTATTCACGACTGATGATTCTGAACTGATCCGACTTTCCTGAATACTCCAATCCAAAGTCGTAAATGAAGCGCCGAACGGCTTGCTTTTGCACGTGTTCTTCCGTGAAGAACTGCCAGTCGAATCCCGTATCGTTGAGTTCGGACCGGCTCACATCGACAAGTTCACATTGTACCATTTGATACAAAATGTGCCGATTACGCCGCAATTTGGCATTGATGTACCGCATCATGGCATTTCGCTGCCCGCTGAAACGGTTGTGGTAGTTGTTTCTGCAGAAGTCGTTGCAGAATTTCTTGTCGGACCTTCCAATAATGGAATCGCCGCAATCCATGCATGTTTTTTTCATGGTCATGTGTCTTAAAGGGGTTGCTTGACAATTGCTTTTCCGGCATGATGAAAAGATAACCGGACACTAAAAGAACGCGAATTCGGCCGCAAACATAGGAAACCAAAGGCCGGATTTGTATGGCTTTTACTCAACCAATCTCCGTTTTATATTATAAAATGTTCATATTCAATTATATATACAAGTAAACTAAACGTTTAAAGATGTTTTCAAACGGATTTACGCATACTTTTGCGACCACAAACACCAAAAACCTCATGAAAAAAATGCTTCTGCTGGGGATTTGTATCCTCGCCTTGGACCTAACCGCGTCCGCTCAACAGTACAAAATCATTACAACGGTTGAGTCCATCGTTCCGATGGGTCTTGGTCGCTCGCGCATCATCGAAGAAAAGCAGCCCATGGATCACAAAAAAGCAACAACCAGCCGGGTTGCCAAGGATGCCAAAGGAGATGACGATGAAAAGCAGGAAAAAGTAGACCGTTCTGACCTCAAAATCGACACGTTTGATGAAACCAAGATGCTCAACTTCTACAGCGGTGTTGGTATCAATTTCCAAAATGTGGCTTCCAATGACGCTATGATCAGTTCGAAAGTCAATGCCATGGTCGCTGAAGGCTGGGAGCTGGTTTTCGTTACCAGCGGCGTTGAAAGTGATGCCGGTAAAGACGATGGAAAAGGCATTTTTATCACCCGCTACATCTTCAAGAAGAAGTAAGCGAGACGATTTTAACTGCAAAGGAAAGGCTGCTCCGGAACGGGCAGCCTTTTTCTTTGGTCATCCGCTTAAGCGTTTGAAACCGGGTTCAAATACTTTTTATCCGAATCGCTGGCATTGGTCTGCCCACTTTTGCATCGTCGACAACGGCAGGCGCCTGCCACAATCAAAACAAATCAATCCACCCAACACACACGAAAAGCAAGATGAAATCGCTAAACAACAAAGTCAATCTGATTGGTCACCTCGGGTTCACACCGGAGATCAAAACCTTGAATGGAGGCCGTAAGCTCGCTAAGGTCACGATCGCAACCAACGACACGTACAAGTCCGATAAAGGTGAACGGGTGACCGAAACCCAGTGGCATCAACTGGTTGCCTGGGGAAAAACCGCCGAACTGATGGAACGCTATACCCGCGTGGGTAGCAAAATCGCCCTGGAGGGCAAACTTCTGAATCGTTCTTACGTGGACAAATCGGGACAAAAGCGAACCGTAACAGAAGTCCAGGTCAATGAACTCATGATTCTGAACAATTGGGCCGGTGGTGAACCGGAGGCAGAAAACTAAGCCTCCCCCCTGCCCCAAACCGTCGGACAGCCGCTTGGACCGTAGGCTGCTCCGGCGGTTTTTTATTTAATAAATCACTTTAATTAATTGAACATAAATAATTGTAAATCAATTTTGCAGCTTTTTTTGAAGCACCCTTCACCCCCAATCGTTGACGCAATTCCTGATAAGCCGTTTTAAGCCGGTTACGGTGAGAATCCTGGAGCAGCTTATCCAATTCGGTACGCAGAGATTCAGCGTTCATTTGATCTTGTATGAGCTCTTTGACCACCTCCGTATCCATGATGAGGTTGACTAAGGAGATGAACCGGATTTTAACCAACTTGCGTGCAATCCAGACCGAAACCGGATGTCCTTTATAGGCAACAACCTGAGGAACCCCATATAAAGCTGTCTCCAAAGTAGCCGTTCCACTGGTAACCAATGCCGCATCGGCGTGCTGAAGTACGGCCTGCGTTTCGCCCGCAACAAGACGTACCGAATCGCTTTCCGTGATCCATTGCCGATAAAATGATGCTTGAATCGATGGAGCGCATGCGATAACCGTATAAAAGTCAGTGCGGTTTCGGGTTGCCTCAAGCATGGCTGGCAACATGGCGCGGATTTCCTGCTTACGGCTACCGGGTAACAAGGCAACCAGCTTTTTTTCAGCCGGAATTTCGTGGTGTTCCTTCCATTGCGGGTCCTTGTTATTCACATCAATTGCATCCAGCAAGGGATGACCTACAAAATCAACCTCCATCCCCCTTGAAGCATAAAATTCCTTTTCAAAGGGTAAAATAACCAGCATACGATCGACATCCCTCCGGATTGTTCGGATCCTGGATTCTTTCCAGGCCCAGATTTGCGGTGAGATGTAATAGACCGTTTTAAATCCGGCTTTTCGGGCGAATGAAGCGATGCGTAAATTAAAACCAGGATAATCGATGAAAATCACCACATCGGGTTTCCATTTCGTAATGTCTGCCTTGCATAAACGGATGTTTTTCAAAATGGTCGGCAAATTGGCCACAACCTCGAAGAAACCCATGAACGCAAGGTCGCGGTAATGCTTTACCAGCATCGCCCCTTGAGCCTGCATCAAATCCCCACCCCAGCACCTGAATTCAGCTTTCGGATCGATTACGGCCAACTCCTTTATGAGATTACTACCATGAAGGTCACCGGAGGCCTCTCCTGCAATGATGTAATACCTCATGCCAAGACCTTGAAGTACAAGACGACGAAACCATAGATTAGTGTGGCACCAATGACACCGCGTGCCGCCTGATCACGTTGATTGCTGAAATACAGAAAAAACAAGCCCAGGTTCAGAATGACGCCGAGACTTAAAACCGAAACCGCGAGGTTCGCCCGGATAACGTGATCAACAAATGCGTCAAAGCCCATGTATTGGAAAAATCCAAGGTAATAGAGATAGAACCCAAACAAAGGCAGCAGCAGTCCGGGAACAAATCCGGCCTTGAATGTATCGGGTAGACTGAATCGCATGGGCAGGGTATATTTCGGTTATCAGCGTATTTTCCAGCTCACCGCATTCAGGTGCTGAATAGCGTGGTGTGCTGTCAAATCAAATTGAACCGGAACTACAGATACAAATCCATTGTGAAGTGCCCATTCATCGGTATCATCACCCGTATCGAAATTGATGAACTTACCGGTCAACCAATAATACTTCCTGCCATTGGGGTCCAATCGTTCATCGAATTCCTCCTTCCATTTGGCATTTGCTTGCCTGCAAATCCGGATTCCGCGGATCTTTCCGAATGGCAACTTCGGGATGTTCACATTTAAGAGTGTGCCCGCGTCCAGGCCAATTTCGAGTACATTTCGCACAACGTGCTCCACGATCTTACGTGCCGGAGCAAAGTCAGCCGAAAGGCTGTGGTCAAGTAAGCTGAAGCCAATACTGGGAATTCCTTCGATGGCACCTTCCATGGCAGCCGACATGGTTCCTGAATAAATGACATTGATAGAGGAATTGGAACCATGATTGATCCCGGAAACCAGCAGATCGGGTTTTCGGTGGAGGACTTTGTTCACTGCAAGCTTTACGCAATCTACGGGTGTTCCGGAGCACTGCCAGCTTTCTACGCCTTCAAAAACCTCTACACGATCGAGCCGTAAGGATTTACTGATGGTAATGGCATGCCCCATTGCCGACTGCGGACTATCTGGCGCAACAATCACGACTCGACCAAAAGGCTTCATAGCCTCGACCAGATTCCGGATTCCAGGCGCCGTTATACCGTCATCGTTCGTGATCAGAATGACGCGTTCCTTCCTCGCGGAACCCGGTTTCGCCAGTTTCTTTTTCGTATTTGATTTCATTGAGGGCAAAGTAAGCGAATCGCTCACCACAAAGCCTACCTGACTTTATCGCTGAGCATCGGAACAAACCGGCAATCTGAAAAGGCGATTTGCTCCATGGTTCCATCAGGTCGCTTCAAAACGGTAATCATGGTTTGAACCGCTCCGACCCCGACCGGAATCACCATCAGCCCTCCGGGCTTCAATTGTTCAAAGAGCGCCATGGGAATAGCAGGTGCCCCACACGTCACAATAATCTTGTCAAATGGCGCAAATGCTGGCAAACCCTTGAATCCGTCCCCGAAAAATAGCCGTGGAGCATGCCTTCGTTTGAGCCCATTCCGATCTGTGAGCAATGCCAGAATTTCGTTGAGCAGCCTTTGGGTTGAATCGTGCAAGGGTTTATGCCTTTCGACAGAATACACCTTTACTCCCGTCTCCACCAAGACTGCCGTTTGATACCCACTCCCTGTACCGATTTCGAGCACCTTCTCTCCCGGTTTCGGATCCAAAAGCTGGGTCTGGAAAGCCACGGTAGATGGCTGGGAGATTGTTTGTTCACAGGCAATTGGAAAGGCCTTATCCTGGTAGGCGAAAGCGAGAAAAGCGTTGTCCAGAAAAGCATGACGTGGCACCTGCGAAATCGCATCGAGCACAACAGGACTAGTAATCCCTTTTGATTTCAAGTCATCTACCAATTGCCGCCTCAACCCTTCATGCCGTAGTGAATCCTGAATCATAGGATGCAAAAGTACATGCCTCGTGTAGGGGACTACGAACAGCATCCGTGAAAAAGCCATGCATTTTTCAACAGGCAGCAAGGTCAAAAGGGGCTAATTTTGCCCAAAATCGGTATGCTAAGCGTAGGCGTGTTGGGTGCTGGGCACCTGGGAAAAATCCATCTGCAGCAATTGCTCAGCCTGAACGAGGTGTACCGCGTTGTCGGATTTTACGATTCTGACCCCGAACGTTGTCGGCTTGTTAGCGATGAAACCGGTGTTCGTGCGATTCATTCAGCTGAGGAACTTATCGGATTGTCGGATGTAGTTGACATAGTCACGCCGACCCTATCCCACTTCGAGCTCGCTCAGAAAGCCATCCGGCTATCAAAGCATGTCTTTATTGAAAAACCTCTAACCCACTCGGTTCAGGAGGCCAAGGATCTGATCCGATTGGTTCAGGAAGCCGATGTGAAGGCTCAAGTCGGACACGTTGAACGCTTCAACCCTGCGTTTAAGTCAGCCCTTCCATACCTGCACCAGCCGATGTTTATTGAGACCCATCGTCTTGCCCAGTTTAACCCCAGGGGCACTGATGTCTCGGTGGTTCTCGATTTGATGATCCACGACATCGACATTGTGTTGAGCGTAGTGCGTTCAAGTGTCAAAAAAATCAGCACCAGTGGAGTCGCCGTCGTGAGCGATACGCCCGACATTGCCAATGCCCGAATCGAATTCGACAACGGCTGTGTTGCAAACCTGACTGCGAGCCGTATTTCGCTCAAAAACATGCGGAAGTCGCGGTTCTTTCAAAAAGACGCTTACATCTCTGTCGACTTTTTGAAGAAAAAAACAGAGGTCGTTCGGCTAAAAGAGGTGGAAGGAATACCCGATCCACTGGCTGTGTTGATCGAGCCGGGTGAGGGCAAACCCGTCAAGCAAATCTATTTTGAAAATCCAGCCATAGACGAAACCAATGCGATCCGCGAGGAGCTTGCAGCTTTTGCCGCCTGTATTCTCGGTGATGAAGAACCCGCTGTCCCAATTACAGATGGATATGAAGCCCTACAGGTTGCCCATCAGATTGCGGAAAAGCTCAAGCACCTCAAGGCCCTGGCCTGAACTTCGTTCAACTTCATGATGACTTTACGCAATCGGTTCACCTTACTCCTTTCGTTTATTCTGGCACTGAGCTCCTGCGATTTGATCAATCCAGCTGAGCCAATACCCGCTTACATCACGATACAGGATGCGGGTGTGTTCACCAATTATTTGCAGCAGGGCACCTCTTCATCGCGCATCACCGACATCTGGGTTTTCGCAGATGGGTCTTACCTCGGCACTTTTCAGCTTCCTGCACGCATTCCAGTCCTTCTTGAAGGCCAACACCAGATCACATTCGGAGCTGGTATCATGGCCAATGGAATCGCTAGCACTCGTGAGGCTTATCCGCTTTATAAATTCATCGACTCAACCCTCACCCTTTTACCCGGACAAATCACAGCCCTTGACAGCCTGACCTTCGGTTATTTCACAGGGCTGAGTCCGATCTGGTATGAGGATCTGGAGCGCGATACCAGCGGCAGTGGAATCAGTATCGATACCACAATTAACAGCCAGGGGAATATTCTTCCCGATTCACTGGTCGTTTTTGAAGGCAAACGCTCCCTCAAAATGGAAGTCAACACCACCAGGCCTATCATTGAGTGTACATCAATTCCAGATGCTGGATTTATCCTGCCAACTGGCAAGGATGTTTACCTTGAATTGGATTATACCTGCACACAGGAATTTCAACTTGGTCTCATTGCTAAAACCTTTTCAGGCGAGCGAGCTATTCCGGTCATCCGGTTAAACCCCAAGGCCGGTTGGAACAAGATTTATGTGCGTCTTGGTCCCTACGTAAATGCCAACGGGGATGCTTTTAAATTCCAGGTTTACTTCCGGATGGATCTGGCTTCAGGGGCAAGTACGGGCACGGCTTACCTCGACAACATCAAGCTGATTGCCAACTGATGAACAGGCCGCGTCAAATTGCGCTTTATGTGTTAGCCGATTTGGTTTCGGCTATGAGCGCTTGGGCTGCATTCTACGCATACCGTAAATCAGTCATTGAAGCAGCATTGTTCGGCAGTGATTTACCATTCGCGCCTGACAGGAATTTCTATCTCGGGATTACGGTACTGCCTCTTGCTTGGGTTCTTTTGTATGCATTAACTGGTACCTACAACGACATATTCAGGAAATCCAGGCTCAAGGAATTCGGGCAGACCCTGTATCTGTCGGTGATTGGTGTAGTGGTGATTTTTTTCAGCCTCCTGCTCGACGATGTAATCGTATCGTACAAGAGTTATTACTCAGCATTCACTGTATTGCTTGCCCTACAATTCGGGTTCACGTCCGTTGCCCGTTTCATCCTGACCACCATTACTGCGCGAAAAATAAAAAGCCGGAAAATAGGTTTCCCCTCCCTGATTATCGGCAGCAACCAGCGTGCATTGAATTTATTCCAAGAACTAGAGAGCGAACGCTTCAGCCAAGGATACGCGTTCAAAGGCTATATCCACATCGATCACGGCAACGGCACTCACTTCGGCAACTTACTTCCCCACCTAGGCGGATTGGAGGTGCTCTCTGATGTCATTGACCGATTTCGGATCGAGGAGGTAATCATAGCAATCGAATCATCGGAACACGATTCACTGGGAAGGATCGTCAACGAATTGGAAGACCGTGACCTAATCATCAAGATCATCCCGGACATGTACGACATCCTCTCCGGGAGCGTCAAAATGACCTCGATTTTCGGCTCACCACTTATAATCATCAATCCCTCATTGATGCCTGTTTGGCAACAATCGCTCAAGCGGATTCTTGATATCCTGGTCTCGCTCTTCTTCCTAATCCTATTGAGTCCAGTTTATCTGACAACTGCACTCATCATTAAATTCACCTCCAGAGGACCTATTTTTTTCTCTCAGGAGCGGATCGGACTGCACGGAAACCCGTTCACGATTTACAAATTCAGATCGATGTTTGTAGGCGCTGAAAAAGGAACCCCTATGCTATCGAGCAACAACGATAGTCGAATTACCCCTTTTGGAAAATTCATGCGTGGAATTCGTCTGGATGAGATCCCTCAGTTTTACAATGTACTATTGGGAGATATGTCATTGGTTGGTCCAAGGCCAGAGCGCCAGTTCTTTATAGACCAAATCATGCGCAGTGCGCCCCACTACCGCCACCTGCACAAAGTTCGTCCCGGGATTACCAGTTGGGGACAAGTCAAGTACGGCTACGCGGAAAACGTTGAGCAAATGATCCAGCGCCTCAAATACGACATCATTTACATTGAGAACATGTCGCTGGCCCTCGACTTCAAAATCCTCTTTTATACCGTGAGGACCGTCTTACAACGAAGCGGGAAATAACCTCAGATACGGGTTTCGAACACCCGGAAAGGCGTTCCCGATTGACCAAAAACTTCTGCAACGTGTCGTTCCTGCGTATCGGTCAGGAAAATTTGTCCGAATTCGCTCGCAGAAACCCACTGCATCAGTCGTTCCACACGCTGTGGATCCAGTTTGTCGAAAATATCGTCGAGCAGCAGAATAGGCGTTGCATTCAGTGATTCAGACATCAACCTGAATTGAGCCAGCTTTAATGCGAGCACAAAGGTTTTTTGCTGACCCTGTGAACCCACTCTTCGAAGCGGCAATTGATTGAGCGTAAAAACCAAGTCGTCCTTGTGCGTACCCGATCCGGTATATTGAAGAGAGAGGTCGCGCTGCATGGTTTTCTCGAGATGATTTGAAAAATCCTCATCGCGTAGCGAACTTTTGTATTGCAAACCAACCTCCTCTGCTCTGCCCGAAATGAAGGCATAGGCCTCTGAAAACACCGCAGCAAAACGCGAGATAAAGGCCTCACGGGCTTGGAACACACGCTGCGCATACATTACCAATTGTTCATCCCAAATCTGCCAAAGCGATGCATCTGCATAGCCACCAGATGCCACTTGCTTCAAAAGCGCATTGCGTTGCATCAAGACCTTATTGTAGGCCATTAAATCATCCAGATATGCCTGATCCATTTGGCAGATGATGCTATCCATCATTCGCCTTCGCTCCTCGCTCCCCCCCGTTACCAATTCCTGGTCGACAGGAGCCTCCATCACGAGCGGCAATCTGCCGATGTGGTCACGCAAGCGTGGAACATCCTTTTGATTGAACCGAATGGTCTTTTTTTGTCCTGATTTGACACTGACCAGGACCTCGTCCGATTTACCCTCACGCAGAAACGCACCGGCAACAGAAAAGAACTGCTCACCGTGTCGCATCGCATGCGAATCGCCTCCTCCAAAATAACTTTTACAGAGGCATAAGTAATGGATGGCATCCAGCACATTGGTCTTTCCGCTTCCGTTGGGACCAACCAAGGCGTTAACACCCGGGCCGAATTGAAACTCGGCCTGAGCATAATTCCTGAATTGAAACAACGTGAGACGATCGAGCTGCACCGTGTAAAATTAGGGGGTTCGCGGGCAGAGTCCCTACTTTTGAAGAAAGGTTATACCAGACATTCACCGTAGAACGTTTCTGCTTTACACACGAAATCCGAGAATCAACTCAATCTCCATAACCATGCACAACACCCTGATCATTTCCCTAACCATACTCCTTGGAATACCCGGACTATGCAGCGCTCAACAGCCCGTCTGGGTCAGTCAGTCGACCGTGCAGGAAGTAAAAATTTACCTCAGCGGTGCCACCGTGTCCAGAACCGCAAAAGCCTCACTCAAACCCGGTCTTCAGGAAATCATACTGGATGGACTCTCGCCCTACGTCAATGCGCAAAGCATCACCCTGAAAGGTTCGGGCGACGCTACTATCCATTCTGTATCGTTCCACCAAAACTACCTCCAGGAACAAAAGCGTTCGCCACTCATTCAGCGACTTGAAACTGAACTCGATTCACTGCTTTTGTTGTCCTCACGGCTGAAATCCAAATTACAAGTGAACAATGAAACGCAGAAATTACTCCTCGCAAACACCCAAGCCGGCAGCAATCAACAAGGCGTTAAGGCGAGCGATTTGAATCAGCTAGCAGAGTACTTCGCACAAAAACTCGGGAAATTACAGGAAGAACAACTTGAGTTGCAACAACGGGAAAAGCCCCTTAATGAGGCCATTACACGCATCCGACAACAGCTCATAACCGAGAAGCAGGCCCTTCAGCGGCCCACCGGAAACCTGGTAGTTCGGATGGATGCGAAACAAGCGGGACCCGTTCAATTTGAATTCAGCTATCTGATTACAACAGCAGCGAGCTGGACTCCTTATTATGAACTCAGATCAACTGGTTTAGGAGAACCGGTTGAGGTTATTTACAAAGCCAAAATCAGCCAGCAAACCGGAGAAGACTGGAACAATGTCAAACTATCTCTGCACGGTAATCAGCCAGCAGCCGGAAGCCAGCGGCCTTTCCTCAGTCCTTGGTATCTTAATTTCATGCCTTCATTACAGGAAGTTGCTGTAATGGGCCACCGCAAAAGTCAGGAGATGCGGGGGGCAGTACCGATGGCTGCAGGTGCTGCCGATTCAAATGTCCCCGAATTGAACTCCTTAGAGGTAAGTACAGGTCAAGATCAGCTAGCCTATAGTTACAGGATCGAAACGCCCTACTCCATTCCATCGGATGGTCGCGAATACCAGGTAGAAATCCAACGAAACCGCCTCGATGCGCAATACACCCATATCGCTGTTCCAAAATCGGATAATGATGCATTTCTCGTAGCCAGAGTCATGGGTTGGCAGGATCTTGGCCTCATGCCCGCCCAAGCCGGTGTTTACTTCGAGGGAACCTATACCGGAGAGGCCTATGTGCAAACCAGCGCCGACTACGACACACTTGAGCTTTCACTTGGGCGCGACAAGCGGATTTTGATTAAACGTGAGCGCGTGAATGATGTGAGCGGAACCACACTAATCAGCGGGAAAAGAGAGCGTAGGTTCAGTTACGAAACCACGATTCAGAACCTCCGGAAGGACAGCGTAGACCTCATTCTGGTTGACCAGATACCTGTGAACATGCAAAAGGACATCATCGTCGAACTAGAGGAAAGTACAGGCGCAACCCGAAATGAACAGAGCGGTGAACTCACCTGGCGGTTGGAGTTGAAAGGGGGACAAAGCTTGCGTAAAAAATTCAGCTTCAAAGTAAAATGGCCCAAGGACCAAACGATTCAGGGATTGTAAGCCGGGCAATCACAACTCCATCGAAACCGGATCGATAAAGCAGGAACTTTTAGACAACTCTTCGGAGGTCCCGTCGGTATAGACAGCCGTAAACTTTACACGCTGGCCTTTTTGATAATGATCCATCAGGACCCGTGTACCATCCGGAGACAAAGTCCCCCGAATCGGCTCACCGGACCGATCATACCGCAGCTGCTCAATTCGCTCAACCGGTTTTTCGAGTTGAAACTGGTATTGACGAAGATTCCCCGGAAGGAAGCCCGCGTCCTCGCCCAGAGATTGTGCAGTCACACCTCCGGCTGTTAACAGGAAAATAACCAGTACAAACAGGCGAGACAAAACGTACATGACCACAAGGTACATAATTTCGCTGCCTAAACGCAATACATCGAGCCATGGCACATGAAATAGACTACGTCATTCTGGGAGACGACATTCAGGTTGTAGAAGTGGAAATGGACCCGGGTGAAGCCATTGTGGCCGAGGCCGGAGCCATGCTATACCTCGAGCAGGGCATTGAAATGCAAACCAGCACTGGTGGCGGTATTTTGAAGGGACTTAAGCGAATGATTACGGGCGAGAGTTTTTTCATTACCAGTTTCACAAACCATGGTGCAGTGAAGCGTAAAATGGCTCTTGCAGCACCTTATCCGGGTAAAATCATTGCCATCAATCCTAAGGATTTCGGAGGCAGCTTCCTGTGCCAGAAAGACGGATTCCTGTGTGCTGCTCAGGGAATCGATATCAACATCGCTTTTACCAAGCGGATTGGGGCAGGCCTGTTCGGTGGTGAAGGATTTATCCTACAGCGTCTTTCTGGTGATGGCAACTGCTTCATACATGCAGGAGGTACCATATTGAAACGACAGCTCGCTGTGGGAGAACAATTACGCGTCGATACGGGATGTCTTGTTGCGTTTGAGCCCACGGTGGATTATGACATCAAATTCATCGGTGGTTTCAAGAACTCATTGTTTGGAGGTGAGGGACTGTTTTATGCAGAATTGACCGGACCCGGACTGGTTTACCTACAGAGTGTTCCCTTTTCACGGCTTGCGGATCGTATCGTTGCTGCGTCCCGTTTTGGTGGTGGAAGAGAAGAATCCCGTGGACTTGGAGGACTACTGGGCGGATTCATCTCGGGGAATGAGTAAGGCCAAAAAAGTGAACGGGGTCCATGGGGACCCCGAACACTCAATCAAACCATAAAACACACATATTTTTCCCCCGTTGTGCTTTAACGGATTATTTCGATTTTCTTCCAGATCGTTGAACCCGAACAGGCAACCGTGTACCAATAAGTGCCTGGTCGCATTGAGGACCCATCAATGCTGAATTGGTAAACCTCCCCCTCTTCTACAAGATCGTCCAACAGCTCGGCCATCATTTTTCCCTGGCTATCGGTGATTCCGATCCGGGCAAAACCGGTTTTCTCGGCACGATACGTAAGCGTAGTTGCTTCCGTGAACGGATTTGGGTACACCAGCACCTGGTCGCTGCCACTCAATCCGCTTGGTAGGGCCGCTGGGCGGCGTACCAGATCAGCATTTGCCTGCATGGTGATGAACAACAGCAGCATTAGAAAGTTGAGGTAGATGCGAAGTCCCATATCCGTTTTAAACTGAATACAAGTTATGCTCGAACCTAAGCTTGATTCAATCAACTTTCCACGAAAGCCACATTGCCATGTGGTTAACGTGGTTCAACAGAGGGCGAACGGAACGATTAACGGAAAGGACTCCTTGGAATCCAGTTGTGCGGGGCCGGATCGGGCAAAAGGCAACGAACGAAGCCGTTCAAAAAACCGTTTGAGAGCTTCATGTAAGCATTGTAATACACTGGGACTGCACCTACCGTGGTTTTCATTTCAAGTGCAGTTCTGCCAAAGCATACCGATTCAGCTCCGGAATCAAACGCCATTTCAATGTAGCGAAAGAGAATATTGAGGTACAAAGAACGGGTTCGGTTCTCCTCGTAATCCAAACCAATATGATGTGCTTCGTACTCTTCACCATTCTGCATACCGGTTGTAAATGCAAGCATACGATCACCTAAAAACAACGCGGAGCAGCGCATGCCATCGCCCAGGTTTTTCTTCAAGGCCATCAGATAATCCATATCCACCTGCACGATTTTCAAGGGCGCTTTGTCCTGAACAGCCGAATACAAGTGTTGCATATCCTGTCGATAACGCTTCATTTCACTCAGTGAAAGGTCACGCCATTGGCAATCCTCAATCCGCTTCTTGGTCTGATTCATGCGGACCCGATACTTCGAAGAAAGGGCAGTTTTATATCCCTCCATATCGGATACGCCCTGCGGAAACCGCAGTTTCATGACGGGGTCCATATCGAGCCTGAAAAACCGGCGCGATTTCAATATGGCTCCAATTGGATCATCGGATTCCGGTGCGTCTTTTACTACTTGAGCAATCACGCGGTGTGTCGCACCGATCGAACGCAGCAACTCCTGAATCAAACTGGGAAGTGCGTCAGCCATTGCTGAACGGTTGTCCCCAGAAAAACCATGGTCACCACTTACGCACATGTTTCCACACACAAGCAATACACTCTTACGCATCGAAGAGGTTCGAAACAGGTAGGCATCCAGGAGGGATTTGACCGTTTGCAGCAACCGGCGATACGGTTTATCCTTGATCATTTCATCCATCGCAGAGAGACGAAATGGAAGGAGCTGGAAGTAGTAAAAACCAAAAACCTTTTTACCAGATTTCAAAACGGCATAGCGAAACTCTGCATCCGCCGGACCACCTAGCTCCAGGGCATTGAGATAAGGAAGCGACAAAAACACATTCGCGGACGCAACATCAGCCTCAGAGAACATCTCTGCCGCGGTGCTGAACCACTCTGTTTTGAACCCCATTTTTCCGTTTTCTGCTATTCTGTCCACCGCTGGAACTCTTAGGCAAACTTGAGTCTGACCGACGGCGGAGTGCAAAAATGGTTTTTTTTGAGCCAGGGTACTCCCATCCCCTACCCTGTTACCTTTGTATTCCATGAACATGAAGTCATTATCTCGTAACGGCTACCTCTTGTTGGTCTTCTCGATGCTGTTCCATCAGAATTCAAATGCCCAAAAACCTAACACAGCCTATCCGGAATCGCGACAGGTTCAGCAAAACGACACCTATCACGGAACTGTAGTAAACGATCCGTACCGCTGGCTTGAAGATGACCGAGCCCGAGAGACTACTGATTGGGTTAATCGCCAAAATGCATTTACTCTTGCTCATCTATCAACAATTCCCTTTCGGGATAGTTTAAAAACTGAAATGCAGGGGTATTGGAACTATGTACGGTACCAAACCCCATTCCGATGCGGAGACAATTTTTTCTATTACCGCCAGGATGGTCAGCAAAACCAGCCCGTTTTGTACTACATGAAATCGCTGGAGTTTGTACCCTTCAGTTATTTCGATCCTAATAAGCTATCGAGCGATGGTACCACAGCCCTAACCCAAACTGTACCCTCACGTGATGGCAAGCACCTGGTTTTCCAGGTTTCCGAAGCAGGGAGCGACTGGAACAGTATCCGCATCAAGGAAACGAAGAGCATGAAAACCTTACCCGAAGTCATAGATGGGGTGAAATTCAGTTCCATTTCCTGGTTCAAGGACGGATTTTTTTACAGCAAATACCCAAAAGCCGAAACAGGAAATGCAGCCAATGAATATCACAGCGTGTATTACCACCGCTTGGGCACGGCACCAACACAGGACTCACTGGTTTGGCAGGACAAAGAACATCCGCGACGCAACTTCAACGCATCGGTTACCGATGACGAGCGCTACCTCGTGATTAGCGGAAGTGAATCAACCAGCGGCAATTCCGTTTTTGTTCAGGATCTCAGTGTGAAAAGCTCCAGTCCAAGGGCCATTGTCAAATCATTCGAATATGACTTTGACCTGATGGGCAACTTTGGTGAAGAGCTTGTTTTTCTGACCAACCACAAGGCGCCGCGCAAACGAATTATCACAATAAATCCCAGAGCCATCGACGAGAAAAACTGGACTGTGATACTTGCCGAGTCGGATGAAATCATCCAATCCGCATCCCTTTGCTGGAGATCCATCGTGGTCCATACCATGAAAGACGCCAGTAGCAGGTTGTACATACACAACCAGAAGGGGCTCCGTACGCATACGGTACCGCTCGACGGCTTCGGAACTGTCGAAGGCATCAGCGGATCGATGCGCGACAGCTTGATGTTCTTTTCGTACACGACGTTCACCCAGCCCGCCACCGTTTATCGATATCAACTGAATAACCACCGCATGGCGGTCCAGTTCAAATCTACTCTGCCCTACGCCGCGGATGATTTCATGACAAGCCAGGTTTTTTACAACTCGAAAGACGGGACCCGAATCCCCATGTTTCTGGTACATAAAAAGGGGCTAAAGCCGAATGGTAAATTACCGACCCTGCTATTCGGTTACGGTGGATTCAATATCAGTAAGACCCCGGAATTCAAGCCCGAGCGAATGGTCCTGCTCAACCATGGCGGAGTATTTGCCTTACCTAGCCTAAGGGGTGGAGGTGAATATGGAAGTGAATGGCACGATGCAGGCACCAAACTCCGCAAGCAGAACGTCTTTGACGATTTCATAGCTGCGGCTGAATACCTCATAAGTGAAGGATATACATCACCAGCGACACTCGGAATCGCTGGCCGATCTAACGGCGGACTGCTGGTGGGCGCTTCCATGACTCAGCGACCGGAACTCTTCAAAGTGGCTCTGCCGGCCGTTGGGGTGATGGATATGTTGCGGTTTCAAAAATTCACAATTGGTTGGGCTTGGACCAGAGATTACGGAAGCAGCGATGACCCTAAGGAATTCAACGCCCTGTACGCCTACTCACCCTACCATCGACTCAAGCCCGAGACCTGCTATCCGGCTACACTGGTAACCACTGCCGACCACGATGACCGCGTCGTCCCAGGACATTCGTTCAAATTCGCAGCAAGATTACAGGAAGTACAATCCTGCAGCAACCCTGCACTGATCAGGGTCGATACCGATGCGGGACATGGTTCAGGGAAACCCTTGTCCAAGTTACTCGACGAACAAAGCGATATCTTCGCCTTTCTCCTATACCATCTGGGGGTTCGTTTATGAGCATTAGCCGCCTGCAATCCATTCTATTTGCCTTTCTGGCAAGTTTTCTTTTCGCTTCCTGCGAGGAAGAAAATCAGCTTGGACCTATGGAATTCAAATTCACCGGTTTGCGCGACACCAGCAACCTTTTGGGCGGAGCACTTGACCGAACCGTATCCGTGGTTTATTTGGGGGGAGAACAGGAGGAAGTGAGCCTAAGCATAAGTGGATTGCCCAACGGAACGAGCGCGATTTTCCAGCCGGACAACATCCTTGAAGTTGATGAATCGCTGACCCTTCACATTGAATCGACCACTACTGCCGATACCGGCATTTACACGATTGCTGTGACCGGTAGTACAGCCAAGGGAAGCTCAATCACCCGGACGTTCAAACTGCAGGTAAGCCGCGTGCCCAACACAGCGCCTAAAATATTTTTAACCGGAAACGCCACTACCCTCTTGAGCTTGAACACCTCGTATGTAGAACCCGGATTTACGGCTGGTGATGAACAAGATGGAGATCTTACGGCAAATGTGGTCGTTAGTGGAAGCGTCAACAAAGACTCGGTAGGACTTTACACGATTCACTACATCGTGACTGATTCGGAAGGAGCCAGTGACAGCGTAACGCGTATTGTGAATGTTCGGAACGACTTGTTCTACGTCAGTGGTCAGTACAATGCCAATACGACCAACCTCCAATCGGGAAGTATCCGCAACTGGATCACCACCATCAGCGCCTCGGTCAGTCAAAACAATGTCTTCAAAATCTTCAAGATTTCGGACTGCTTCCAGGCCGATCCGCTTGTCACCTATAGCCCCCAAATCGACAGCCTTTTCTTACAACCACAGACATTTACTTGTATAACGGCCACGGATACCCTCATACACACCTTCGGTGGTACAGGCATACTGCTAAACGGCAACCCGCTGCGTATACGGCTTGATTACACTGACAACTTCATTGATCAGCTCGGCAATCCGGTCAGCCTTCAGCTGAGGGATGAATACCAGCTATTCTAATCAAAGCGGAAAGCCGGGCAAGAGCTCACGTCCGGCTGCTTTCATCTCCTCTTCTGCTCTTTTTTCGGCCTCTTGAAGTGCCCTATTGAGGGCGATTTCCAACAGTTCTTCCACTTGCTCCTTCTTTTCAGGAAATAGCAAATGAGGTTCAATGTGAACTGAAACCACTTTTCTGTTTCCGGTCACTGTAACCTTCACTTCAGCGGCGCCGGATTCACCGGATACGCGGACATCGTCCAAGGTGGATTTCACTGCATCCATCTTGGCCTTTAGTCCACCCAGTTTCGAAATCAGATCTAACATGGCCTTTTAGTTGAGGAATACAAATTTATTCTTGTAGGCAATCTGAGCAATCCGGTATGGGTTTTTCGTTACATTTAGTCCCCTAAACCTAACCAAACCATGAGTCAATCAAATACCAGCAATCATCCAAAGGGCCTTTGGGTACTCTTTGGAACTGAAATGTGGGAGCGTTTCAATTTTTACGGGATGCGGACGCTACTTACCCTATTTATCGTCAATGCTTTGATGATGAGCAAAGAGCAATCTTCCATTATTTATGGAGGATTTCTGGGGCTATGTTATCTGACTCCCATGTTGGGTGGATTTATTTCCGATAAATTCCTGGGTAATAGGTACTGCATCATGCTTGGCGGTTTGTTGATGGCTTTGGGCCAGCTACTCTTATTTGCAAGTGCCAGCACCTTCGATTCAAACCTTGATCTGGCCACAAACCTGCTCTACGTTGCACTGGGTGTAATCATATTGGGGAACGGATTTTTCAAACCCAACATCAGTAGCATGGTGGGAAGCCTGTATCCAAAAAGCGAAAAAAACAAGTTGGATACTGCTTTCACGATCTTCTACATGGGTATCAACATCGGAGCATTCCTTGGTCAATTAATTTGCCCGTTGGTTGGTGATGTTGTAGATGTTGCTGGAAACCGTGATATCCATGCCTTTAAATGGGGATACCTGGCAGCGGCGATTGCCATGGTTTTAGGTACGATTACCTTCTATCTTCTGAAGGATAAATATGTCGTCACTCCGGAAGGCAGACCAATTGGTGGATTGCCCAAAAACAACCAAAGTGATGACTACGAAGAAGGCGAAGCACAACATGCCCATTTCAGCAATAAGTCCTTGATTGGTGCCTGCGTCGCCTTCATCGGCCTTGGATTGGTGTTCTTCAATGTACTTGGACAGAACGTGATTTACTCCATTATTTATTCCGCTGGTATTTCACTTGCAGGACTCATCTTAACCGATCACTCGATTAACCGACAGGAACGCGATCGGATTTTGGTAATTTACATCGTTAGCTTTTTCGTCATCTTTTTCTGGGCTGCCTTTGAACAAGCCGGATCATCTCTAACGTTCATTGCGGACAACCAGACTGACAGGAACTTCCTTGGGTGGAATATGCCGCCCTCCATGGTTCAAATATTCAATGGAATCTTCGTGGTCATTTTCGCACTTCCTTTCAGTATCCTTTGGGACAAGTTGAGGGCGAAAGGCAAAGAACCTATTTCACCTTTCAAGCAGGCTATTGGCCTATTGTTGATTGCAGTCAGTTATTTCATCATTGCCCATAATGTTAAAGATCTTGGCAACAGCGGATTGCTTGCAGTGAAATGGTTGATTCTACTTTATCTGATCCAAACCTTTGGCGAGTTGTGTCTTTCCCCCATTGGTTTATCCCTAGTAGGTAAGCTTTCACCGAAACGATTCTCCTCTTTACTTTATGGTGTATTCTTCCTTTCCAATGCTTCCGGATACGCACTCGCCGGAACCTTGGGGTCAATCCTACCTCCAACCAGCGAGCAATACATTGCAGCTGAAGCCAACAACATTGATTTAAAAGCAGTTCTTGACGGAAAAATCGACCCAAGCGGAGAACAGTTGTTCATGCTCGCTCGTTGCAAAGCTGCCACCATCCATGAGGTTCAGGCTAAAAAACACGGCCTCGAATTGAAGAATCTGGTAAAGGATGAGAAAAGTACGCTGACCCCGGAACAATTCAACACCATAAAGGAGCACAAACTGATAACCACAGCGTATCCTCAATTTGCCGGATTTGTCATTCATGACCTGTATGAATTCTTCATGGTGTTTGTCGTGCTGTGCGGAATTGCATCCGTTTTACTTTTTGCCATTTCTCCCAAACTAAAGCAGATGATGCATGGGATTGTATAATCCCTCAAGAGATTAACCCTTCACAGTACCATTCTTTCTGTGAAAAAAATACCACAGTTTGAACTGAATAAACTGATCAAACACCATGGCTAATACAGTCGAGGATATACAAAACTTCAGAGGCCAGTACCCTAAACAGCTCTGGTACCTTTTCTTTTCCGAAATGTGGGAGCGTTTCAGCTTCTACGGAATGCGCGGGATGCTCACCGTATTTATGGTGGATAAGGCACTAGGGCTTGGAATGGCAGAGGACACGGCGAATTTGCAGTATGGCGCGACGCAGGCATTCGTATACGCATTCACTTTTATCGGTGGCCTGTTTGCCGATAAAATCCTTGGGTTCAGGCGCTCCTTGTTTTGGGGTGGACTCCTCATGATTGCAGGGAGCTGTATTCTGGCATACAATCCACAGCAGCTATTTTTCCTAGGCATTGCATTCACTGTTGTGGGTACGGGCTTTTTTAAGCCAAACATCTCCACCATGGTTGGGGCACTATACCACGATGGAGATACACGCAGGGATGCCGGTTTTTCCTTGTTCTATGCTGGAATCAACGTTGGAGCTTTGTTGGGAGGCTATGCCTGCATTGCCATCGCCAAGAGTTACTCCTGGAACCTTGCCTTCGGACTTGCTGCCATCGTCATGACCATTAGCCTTCTGACGTTCGTGTTCACACAGCGGTCATTGGGACCTATCGGACTTCCGCCAACCAGTGACAAAGGAACTCAGCCCAAGTGGTATGCCATTGCAACCTATATCGGTTCACTTGCAGCCATTCCACTGATCATGGTGATGGTTGAGAAGACCGAGTACACCGATTGGTTCATGTACATCATCGGTCCGTGTACCCTGCTCTACCTGATTGTTGAGGGCTTACGTTACTCGCGCGAGGAGCAACGCAAGCTTTTAGCAGCCATGGTCTTCATCTTTTTTTCGATCCTGTTTTGGGCCTTTTTCGAGCAGAGTGGCGGATCGCTTAACTTGTTCGCCAGCAACAACCTTCAGGGTGATTTCATGGGCATTCAGCTTGATCCAAATGGAGTAAATAACTCTGCAAACTCTCTCTTCGTCATCATTTTCGCGCCACTACTGGGTCTTCTCTGGGTATGGATGAGTAAACGTCGGACCGAGCCCAACACCGTTGTTAAATTCGGACTTGGCTTTCTGTTTTTGGCTCTGGCATTTTACACCTTTTACACTACCCGATTCTTTGCTGATGCCAACGGTATGACCTCGTTGGAACTGTTCACGCTCGCCTATTTCATCATCACCTTCGGAGAACTGTGCCTAAGTCCGATTGGGCTATCCATTATGACCAAGTTATCGCCCAAATCCCTGCAAGGTGTCATGATGGGCATGTGGTTCCTGGCCAGTGCATATGGACAATACGTAGCGGGAATACTTGGAGCGGGAATGGCCCTTCCTGACCCCAATGCGAGTCCAGCCGACAAACTGATTTCCTATACCGATGGATACTCCCAACTAGCGCTATACGCCCTGATTGCAGGTGTCGTACTGATTGCCATAGCACCACAAGTGCGTAAACTAATGGGCGAGGTTAAATGAAGCAACATTCAACTCCTGGATTCCGTTTAATGGACATGAAACACATTCTGCTCATTCTACCGCTCAGCCTGTTCCTATTCGGTTCCTGTTCTGCTCAGGAAAACCAGGATAAAACCGATGGGATTCAATGGATGGGGTTTGAAGAAGCGGTTCGCCGTTGCGATCAGCAACCTCGAAAATTGTTCATTGACGTTTACACGGATTGGTGCGGATGGTGCAAACGGATGGATGCGGGAACCTTCCGCGACAGCGCTGTGGTAGCCTATATGAATGCCAATTATTATGCTGTCAAGCTTGATGCAGAAACCCGTGACACCCTTCGCTTTCGCGAAAATGTGTTTGTATTCAAACCTGAATACAAGACCAACGAACTGGCATTGTCACTCTTGAATGGGAAATTGGGCTATCCGAGTTTTGTAATCATGAGCGAAGACTACACCATCTTACGACATTTGTCGGGATATCAAACGCGTGAAGAACTCATGCCGGTGCTTCAGGAACTTTCAGCCTATAAACGAAACTAAGTTCTTCCACAAAATGAAAACGGTCCGAAGCATACCTCCGGACCGTTTTTTTATTCCTCTGGTCTGATCAGAAGTAAACATTCAGGTTGATGGCTCCCGCTGCATTGTCGTTATCAAAGCGGAAGTTACTGGACTTGCCCGTGTTGGTGACAATCGCTTCAGCAGAAGTCCCATTCCAGCGTTCTTCCTGCAACTCACCTCGACCAACCGATTGAAACGTTGGACCCCAACCGAATTCAGCACTCAACGAAACCTTTGCAGCGAAGAAATACTCCACACCGGCAAGACCACGCACCTGAAATGAAAATGCAGATCCCTGCTTATTGGATTTCTTACGCACAACCTGGTTCTCAGCACCCAAGGGATTTCCATAGGTGAAATTACTGTCGAGTGTACTCACACCAATCATCGCCTCTGCACCATAATACCCCCTGACACGCGATTTTCCGCGCCATTTCTGAAGTCCAGCTCCTATTGCAATGTTACTAGAGGTGACCTTGGTTTCATCGGATACCGTTTCATTGGGGTTAGTAGAGCCGATTCGTGGAACCAGCACTTCTGACTTAGACGTACCGAATCCTAAACGCAATTTTCCACGATATGCGAGGTCAGCAGTTTTCATGTAACGGCCTGTGATTGTGAGTGGATTTCCGGCAGTGAAGTCATTGGATGGAGGCGTACTTCCGTCATTGAACAGACTGCCGGCGAAACGAAGAAAGGGCAATGCATCAATTCCAACGGAGAACTCGCCGGCCTCGGGTGTAACAAGAATCCCCTTCTTATTTCGGATTCCATCCTGTGCTTGACTAATGCCGACAATCCCCATCAGCAGTGCGAAAGTGATTAGATGTTTCATGGTGTGTATGTTTGATCGAATGGTGTTGAATTGATTACGTTGCAAGGATACGATTGATGCGATATAGTTCTGGATCGAGGGGCTCACTGGATTTCACAGCATGCTCGAAGGGTATAAAGCACTTTTTACCGTCACGAACACCCACCATGGCACCGTGTACATTCTGCAGCAGTGCTTCGACCGCCCACGTACCGAATTTAGCTCCGAGGATACGATCGGCTACCGTTGGACTTCCTCCGCGCTGCACGTGACCAAGAACTGTAACCTTGGTATCCACATGTGGCAAACGAGCACGAACTGCTGCAGCGACTTCCGCCGCCCCCCCACTTTGCTCACCCTCGGCTACGATTACGATCGAACTGGATTTCCCCAGTGAACTGCCTTTGCGCAACAATGCAACCAGATCATCCACATTTGTATTTCGTTCAGGGAGCAAGATCTCCTCCGCTCCACCCGCAAGACCGGACCACAGCGCAATACATCCAGAATCTCGCCCCATCACCTCGATAAAAAAGCAACGGTCGTGCGATGCGGCTGTATCCCTGATTTTATCAATGGCCTCTACAACCGTATTCAAGGCCGTATCGAAACCCAGCGTAAAATCGGTTCCCGAAATATCGTTATCGATGGTTCCAGGTATACCGATGAAACGGAATTCAGGAAAACGACTTGTAAAAGCTCTGGCTCCTTTGAACGTACCATCACCACCGATTGCAACGACTCCGGAAACATTCAGATTGCGTAATACAGCCGCTGCGGAATCCAGTCCTTGATCGGTCATAAACCGTGCACTACGGGCTGTTTTTAGCATGGTTCCTCCGCGTTGGATGATATTGCTGACAGAGCGTTCGTCAAGGAACACTGTATCGCCATCAATCATGCCTTCATACCCTCTGCGGATTCCAACTACATTCAGCTGATGCATTCGGGCGGTACGTACTACGGCACGAATACAGGCATTCATTCCGGGGGCATCCCCACCCGAGGTAAAAACAGCCAGAGATTGTGGTGAGGTGGTAGACATAACTCAAGTGGACACTCTGACAAATGTAGAGAGATTGATGCTTGGAGCTATTCGTTTGTATACGGATACAGATGGAGCTTTACTTGGGTCGGGTTTTGCTGGGCGATAAATTTGTGCCGGGGAGGAGGAGTGGCGGCCCCCTTACAAAACCAGAGGTAATATGGGAGTTGAAGAAGATAAATCACACCACTACAATACCAGGAACCAAGTACACGAAAATCCCTGGAAAACACTTTCAAGGGATACAGTTTACTCAAACCCGTGGATCACTCTACAGGAGTCCAAGGTAATCAACCCAGCGGGAAACCCCGGAATTTATGGTGTGGTCCACTTTAAAAACCGGGCCATCGCTATCATTCCCCTCGACGAGGACATGCACACCTGGATCGTCGGACAATACCGCTATACCATGGATACCTACGAATGGGAAGTTCCTGAGGGAGGTGCCCCTTTGGACGAAGATCCGCTTTCCGGTGCTAAGCGAGAACTGCGCGAGGAGGTGGGTTTAGAAGCGGAAAACTGGCAACTTGTTTTGGAAACTCAACTCAGCAACTCGGTTTCAGATGAAATCGGACTGACATACGTTGCCAGAAATTTACGCGAAGTAGGTTCCACACCAGAGGAAACCGAAGTACTTCAAGTCAAGCGTCTTCCATTTTCGGAGGCCGTAGACATGGTCATGAACGGGCAAATTAAAGATGGCCTGAGTGTAGCCTCGATTTTAAAAGTGAAATTGATGCTCGACCGGGGACTTCTGACCTAGTTATCGTGCTCCCGATTTGAAGCTGGCAATCGCATTGCGCGTAAATTCGCTAAGCACCAATTTCCCACTCATTCCTGCGCGCTCCGCGAGTAGCTGATCCCAATGGTCGGTGCCTTCCCACATGACCCGCTTTAACATCATCATCGCCTCAGGATTTGATGCTGCAAGTGTTTTTGACAAGGCGTTCACTCGTTGGTCAAGTGCATTTAAATCGGGAAAAAGCTCAGTATATAAGCCCTTCTCGCGGGCCCAATGTGCATCCTTCCAATCGGAAGCTGCAATGGTCAGCTGACTGAAAGCGGAAACACCAATCTTTCGCTCTACGGCCGGACCGACCACAAAGGGGCCGATTCCAACTGCGAGCTCACTCAACTTAACGGAAGCACTTTCGTGAGCAAGTGTATAATCTGCAGCTGCAGCTAAACCTACACCACCTCCAACCGCTTTCCCCTGTACACGTGCGATGATAAATTTGGGCGCCTTTCGCATGGCGTTTATGACGCCGGCAAATCCACTGAAGAAATAGGTACCCTTGTCAATCGAATCAATGGATACCAACTCATCGAAAGATGCACCTGCACAAAAGGCTTTTTCTCCCTCGCTCTTCAACACGATCACTGAAGAACCGGCATGATTACCAGCATCCTCAACTGCAGTTGCAAGCTCACGAAGCAGTGTGCCCGGTAGGGAATTGGACTGCGGATGCTGAAAAACGATGGTTGAAATACCATCGTTGTGATTCACTTGAACGGATCCGTTTGACATAAGGTGTTGCTTAAAAATTAATCAATGTGGTATTCAGTCCTGATTGAGTTTTTTGACCATGGTTAAAATGGTGGCGATTGCAACGGTTTCACCGGTTTCATCAACCACATCAACCAACCACTTAACGATTCCTTTGGCGATATCTTCCGGCGTTCGCTTTTCTGTATCTACCTTTTCCTTGACAGTCAATTTCACGCCAATGGTCATTCCAGGATATACGGGCTTCGTGAACCGGCACTCATCCAGTCCGTAATTGAGTAATACGGGGCCTTTCTTTGCATCCACAAATAGCCCTGCGGCCTTGCTCAGCACGAAGTATCCATGTGCTACACGCTGGGTGAAAATGGTGCCGTCGAGTGAAGTAGCATCCATATGTGCATAAAAATTATCGCCGCTTACACTGGCAAAATTGTGAATATCGGCTTCACTGACCGTATGCCTGGCAGTGATGAGCGTCTCACCAATTTCGAGTTCTTCAAAATGCTTTTTAAACGGATGGCGGTCATGCTCATGCTGCGCTGCTCCGCTCTGATAGACACCCGTAATGCGTGTGATGGTACTGGGTGATCCCTGGATGGCTACACGTTGAAGGTAGTGGAATACCCCGCGCTTTCCACCCATCTCCTCTCCCCCACCCGCACGACCCGGACCACCGTGAACCAGCATCGGCATGGGCGATCCATGACCCGTGCTCTCCTTCGCACATTCGGCATTCAACACAAGGATGCGGCCATGCATACTCGCTGCTCCGAGCACATAGTTTCGCGCTATGGTGTCATCGGCGGTGACAATACTAGTAACCAGTGATCCTTTCCCCATGCGGGACAACTCTACTGCTTCATCATCAGTGGTATATGGCATTAATGTAGACACGGGACCAAACGGCTCAACATGGTGGCAATCGGTATGACTGAACGGCTTCTTGTTCAACATCAAAATAGGCGACATAAATGCTCCACGCTCCTGCTCTGCGCCTACAAGTTCAACAGCATCCAATGAGCCGTAAACCAATTCCTGCTGATTGAGTAATTGCCGAACCTTTTCGCGCACCTCCTCAACCTGGCCATTGGATGCAAGGGCCCCCATGCGTACTCCTTCTACCTGAGGATCTCCAACAATCGTGGAGGCAAGTCGTTTCCCAAGTGCAATCTGAACATCCTCCATCAGATTTTCTGGAACGAGTATACGTCGCACAGCAGTACACTTCTGACCCGCTTTGACGGTCATCTCACGGTGGACTTCCTTAACAAACAGATCGAATTCAGCTGTGCCGGGTACTGCATCGCGCCCAAGAACCATACAATTCAGCGAATCGGCTTCCATATTGAATGGAACGGACTCCTCAAGAATCTTGGGATGAGACTTCAACAGTTTTCCTGTGGATGCCGATCCCGTGAACGTAACAACATCTTGGTTGGTGATGTGATCAAGAATTCCATTGGCCGAACCACAAATGAGCTGTAATGCACCTTCCGGAAAAATACCCGATGCAATCATTTCACGAACGACCGCCTCGGTGAGAAAGGAAGTCAATGTTGCTGGCTTAACGACTGCAGGCACCCCCGCCATCAGATTGACAGCGATCTTTTCCAACATTCCCCAGACAGGAAAATTAAACGCGTTGATATGGATGGCAACACCCTCTTTCGGTACGCAAATGTGGTGACCTATAAAAGTTCCGTTCTTACTCAATTTTGCGACATCACCATCGGTACAAAAGGGCTGATCGGGAAACTGCCTCCGCAGGCTGCTATAGGCAAAAAGATTCCCAATTCCTCCCTCAATATCAATCCAGCTATCGATTCGCGTGGCACCTGTGGCCCAGCTCAGGGCATAGAAATCTTCCTTTTTAGCACTAAGGTGCATGGCCATGGCTTTCAACATGCGTCCTCTCTCGTGAAACGTCATTTTTCGAAGTCGAGAACCGCCTGTTGAACGTGCATAATTCAACATTTGGGCAAAATCGATACCCCTACTCGATGCCTGTGCAACGGCTTCCCCGCTGATGGCATTTCGTAATACCTGACCTTCTTCTGATCCGGAAACCCATTGCCCGCAGGCGTAATTCTGAAGTGTTTTCATCATGAGACTAGATCAGCAAAAATAAGCGATTTGCCTCTGTGTAATCAGCGAACCGACGATCCGGCACGAAGTCTGAAAACCGATGGATCATCACCTTGAATTTGATCAAACCCCTCGATTAACTGCCTCTGGACATCCAATGAACAGGAGTCTTCCGGTATACCATTTCGTTTCCACACCAGCACATGGCTAAGTGCTATTCCGGTTAAACTTTCTGAGGACGCGATGCTTACACAGGGGCGACTGGAAGAAACATGGTTCCCGAGATGGAGTTCAGGATTCATCCCTTTTTGCCAATGCAGGGGAAAAACCCCTTCGTTCGCCTCATAGTTATCCCAAACCAACGATCCGTTAATTGCTCCCACATACGCCGGAAAGTTCGAATGCAACCAATTGCCCGAATAATTCAAGGGGAGTACGAATGCCTTGTGGGGTATTTGGTTGGCTGTTGCAATAAACCGACGGGCATCCCTACTCAAATAAAACTGATCGGGTGCATGCATGTACATTAGTAGGCAAGAGAGGGCTGCAGATATCCACGCGCCTGGTCGGGCATAAGCCTCGGGTAGCCTCGATGCAACCAGGAGTAAAACAACTGAAATAATCAGCCAAAGCAGCAGTCTGACGCTGAGAATTCCGCCACCAGCCATGCTGTCGGGCATGAGAAAATACATGGCAATTGCGACTGCGGCATTCAACAGAAAAACGATAAAGACAGGTGAAATACTTCTTTTGATCACACCCAGGGAGAACATGAGTAAAAGAAATTGCGAGTATAGACGAGTCAGGACGAGTTCCTGTTGCGGCTCATAGGCAATCAGCATCCGCGCTTGGAACAAATCCTCAAATAATTTTTTTGATGATAAATGAACCACATCACCCCTGAACCCAGTCGAGCCTGACTTGAGCAAATAGGCCAGCGTCAGAGCTATCCAGGGGAAGCAGCATACAACCAACACGACCGCATTCTTGATCCGGAATTCCCAGGAAAAGTCCTGCTTTCTGAAGAGTATTATCAGTCCCGCCAATCCCATTCCAATTAAAAACACAACCAAATGGGAGAAATATAAAAGCCCGGCCCAAAGACCCACAAGAATCCACTGCCTGACTGATAGTGCATGATCGGTATTTGTTAACCACCAGGCAATGCCTACGAGCAGAAGGGCGATTCCAACCGAGAAGTTGTAGAATCCCAACAGGAACGTAAAATTGTAGAGAAGGGGGAATACAAACCACGCTATCCAAGGAGTTCGGCCTGGATCCATGGCCTTGACAAGGAGACGAAAACCCCATGCCGTAGCTATGACAATAAATAACTGCAGTAATTTCTCTGCAACGAGAGATGAAAACACCTGAAGAAACAGAACCATGATCGCATGTCCAATCCAATTCGGTTCCGGAAAAGAATTGAAAACAAAAACTTCAGCGATGTGCGAGGAATCTCCTTTGATCAGCTGATCAATTAGCACTGCATTGTACAGATGCGCTGGTCCATCCAGTGTAACAAAAGGATTCAATATCAGTATCGGAATCAGATGCACCATGACCATCAGGCCAAAAAGGACTGGCTCTTTCCATAACCACGACAACGATATTCTCACGGCGGAAAACTAATTCATTTAACGGAAAACAAGTTATAAACACCTGTTTTTCAGCACAAATTGAGTTTCAGGCACATCCAAACTTCTGGAAATTTAAACGAGAATCGAAGGACTGGAATTGGCTACATTTGTTGAAGCATGAATCCCTTCGTTGTCAGTGCCAGAAAATACCGCCCGGCCACCTTTGATACGGTTGTTGGTCAGGCGCATATCACCAATACCCTCAAAAACGCCATAAGGACGAACCACCTCGCCCAGGCATTCCTGTTTTGTGGACCACGGGGTGTGGGGAAAACCACGTGTGCACGTATCCTTGCTAAGACAATGAACTGCAGGCACGTCAGTCCGGAAACAGAGGCTTGCAACACCTGTGAATCCTGTTTATCCTTCAACAACGGACAATCACTGAACATTTACGAGCTGGATGCTGCATCGAACAACTCGGTTGATGACATACGTGGGCTTGTTGAACAGGTCCGATACGCTCCGCATGCAGGTGAGTATAAGATTTACATCATCGATGAGGTGCACATGCTCTCGACGAGTGCATTCAATGCCTTTCTGAAGACACTGGAGGAACCTCCCTCCTACGCAATCTTCATTCTGGCCACTACTGAAAAACACAAGATCATACCCACCATACTTTCCAGGTGTCAGATCTTTGATTTTAACCGGATTGAGGTTGACGACATTGCTAGTCACCTTGCACATGTAGCACGTCAGGAAGGAGTAAACGCTGAAGAAGAAGCGCTTCATATCATTGCACAAAAGGCGGATGGCGCCTTGCGCGATGCCCTTTCCATTTTCGATCAGATTGTCAGTTTTGCAGGAACAACCATTCGATATAAGGATGTAATTTCCAACCTAAGCATTCTCGATTACGACTATTATTTCTCTGTGACGGATTCCATATGTGCCGGGGATATTCCTACAGTACTACTCACCTTCAACAAGTTATTGATTGAGGGCTTTGACGGCCATCAATTCATCAATGGATTAGCCAGCCATTTCAGGGATTTGCTTGTATCGAAGGATACGGTAACCTTGCCACTGCTTGAAGTCAGTAAGAATACACGCGAACGCTATCGTGAACAGGCCGGTAATATCGCTACAGGCCACCTATTGAAATTCCTGGCAGTATGCAGCCAATGCGACATTGATTACCGAATGGCAAAGAACCAGCGCTTACACGTTGAACTTGCCTTGCTCCGCCTGTGTAGTATTACCGGCCAGACTAACGCCACTGCAGCTCCTATAGAAAAAAAAACTCCGGTTGAAAACGCTTCGGAACTCCCACGAACGGTCCCAACTGCAGCACAAGTAAAATCCGAGACAGTAAGCACAGTAACTCCATCACCTGAATTATCAGTGCCTGAAAGTCGGCAACATGATGACAAACTGGAAATTATCGAGGCCCCAGTTCATGTGCCGATTCATCAAACTGATGCACCGCCTGCTGCCCAAACAGAACCGGCTTCAACTGGAACCCTGAACCAGGCTACACCTTTTTTGCGAGCCAGGTCAATGACACAACTCAGTAAGCCTGCAGCTCCTGAAAAAGCCACTACAAAGCTTCCTGCTGACCTTCCTGCGACCACGTTTAGCCATGAGGAACTGATGACCGCCTGGAATGCTTATGCAGAATCGATGAAACTGGCGGGTAAGTTGCAGCTTTATACTACCATTACTCACACGACTCCTGAGCTCAAGGGAACAGAAATAACCCTGGAAGTACAAAACCATGCCCAAGAGGAAATGGTGACAGAGGAATCCGTTCACTTACTGGAAACCATCCGGAAAAAGCTGAACAATTACAGCATTGTACTACGAACCCGCCTAGCACAGCAGGCTACAGACCCCGAGAGCGCCTACACCAACAGAGAAAAGTACCAGAAATTGGCCGAAAAACATCCCGGTCTAGATGATTTCAGAAAACAACTCGGTTTGGAGTTAGAACTTTAAGCTATCCGCAGCAACTGAATCATGCCGATACTCGCAAGCATCATCAAAAAGGGCATAGAGCTCCGGCACAAAATACGTCTGAGTGAAAGGACACCCGCGTTCTATCAACGTAAGGAACTGAAGAAACTACTCCGTAAATCGCAGTACACACTCTTCGGGCAAACATACCAGTTCACCAATATCCTATCGAGTAGGAATTTCGTCAATAAATTCAGGGCAACAGTACCGGTTCATGACTACAATCGGATTTACGCGAGCTGGTGGAACAAATGTTTGCACAATGCAGTAGATGTAACCTGGCCAGGTAAGGTGAAATACTTTGCGCTTAGCAGTGGAACATCCGAGAGCTCGAGCAAGCATATTCCGGTCACCAACGATATGGTGAAGGCCATACAGCGTACCAGCATCCGACAGATTATCAGTCTTGGAGGGTATCAGGGATTGCCTGCAGATCTTTTTTCCAAAGGGATACTGATGCTGGGCGGTAGCACTCACCTACACCAGCAGGGAACTTATTTTGAAGGCGATCTAAGTGGAATTACAGCCAGTAAAATCCCTTTCTGGTTTCAGCATTTTTATAAGCCGGGCAAACAAATTGCCAAGGAAAAAGACTGGAACACCAAACTAGATGAAATCGTAAGCAATGCTCCGCAATGGGATATCGGTATACTAGTTGGCGTACCGGCATGGTGTCAATTGCTGATTGAAAAAATCATTGCACAGTATAACCTTAAAACCATTCATGACTTGTGGCCCAACCTCACCATTTATGTGCATGGTGGCGTGTCTTTTGAGCCTTATAGAAAGAGTTTTGAGCGGTTGGTTGCACGTCCGCTAACCTACATCGAGACCTATCTGGCCTCGGAAGGATTTATCGCATATCAGGATGAGCAAGACAACAGATCCATGAAATTGGTGCTTAACAATGGTCTGTTTTTCGAATTCGTACCCTTCAACGAAGAGAATTTCAATGGTGATGGAGAACTTGTCCGGAAACCGAAAACCCTGCTGATCGATGAAGTCAAAGCTGGTGAGGAATACGCGCTATTGCTCAGCACATGCTCCGGTGCCTGGAGGTATCTGATCGGGGATGTCATTCGATTTACCGATACGGTCAAAGCTGAAATCGTCATTACGGGCCGTACCAAGCATTTTCTGAGCTTATGTGGCGAGCACCTCTCCGTGGACAACATGAACAAGGCTGTTGAAATGGTATCCGATGCCCTGAACATTACCATCAATGAATTTTGTGTTGCGGGGATAAGCCATGGAAGTCTATTCGCACACAAATGGTACATCGGTACCGATGACAACGTTGACCCAGAGCAGTTACGTAAGCACCTGGATGATCACCTTAAAATCCTCAACGATGATTACCGTGTTGAGCGCGGGTCGGCACTTCAGGAGATCTTGGTCGAGGTGCTTCCATTGAACGTGTTCATGAACTGGATGGAAAAACGCGGCAAAGTCGGCGGACAAAACAAATTCCCCCGGGTCATGAAAAACGCAATGTTTGAGGAATGGGAGGATTTTGTGCGTGCAGAGCATGCTTGATATGAAGGTTACCGGTTTTACGTTCGTCCGCAATGCCATTCGCTTCGACTACCCGGTCGAGGCATCGATTCGCTCGCTGCTTCCTCTGGTCGATGAACTGGTCGTATGCCTGGGTAATTCAGACGATGATACCGAGGCCTTGATTCGCTCCATCGGAGATTCCAAAATCCGAATCATTCACAGTACATGGGATGACTCACTTCGACAGGGAGGTCAGGTGCTTGCAATCGAAACCAACAAGGCACTTGATGCCGTTTCTGCTGATGCGGATTGGTGCATTTACCTTCAGGCTGATGAGGTGATCCATGAATCCGATTACGCTGCCATCCGTCAATCAATGTTCCAACATCTTGGAGATGTTCAAACGGAAGGACTACTATTCGACTACCTGCATTTTTACGGCGGATACGCGTATGTTGGAACTTCCAGGCGTTGGTACAGGCATGAAGTGAGGATTGTTCGAAACAACCCGAACATTCGATCATTCCGGGATGCACAGGGATTCAGAATTGCCAACCGTAAACTGAAGGTGCGCAAAGCAAAGGGGCGGATTTTCCACTACGGTTGGGTAAAGAACCCCTTGAAGCAAGTTGAAAAGCTTCAGCAGTTTCACAAGCTATGGCACGATGATGCAACTGCATTAAAGAAAAGTGGAATTGATCCGTATGATTACCTCAAAGAAGTCGATATGTTGAGCCTTTACAGCGGAACCCATCCGACAAGTATGTTGAACCGGGTGGAAATGCAGGATTGGTCATTTGAGTATGACACGAAAATGAAAAAAATGCGCCTTAAGGACCAAGTACTCTATTGGTTTGAACGGTTGACCGGACAACGACTGTTCGAATACAAAAACTACACGTTATTGTCCTGATCCGGAACCGCATCGAATGGCCAAACCATGCATAATATCCGGGAGGAGACTAGTGAAATTAAAATCAGGCCTAGCATCAACAGGGCCCAAAAGATGTAAAAGCCATATTTCGTGTCCACCTGTCCAGTATAAAGTATCGCATCTACTGTTGGAGAAATTACAAGCGTTGCGAATACTACCAAAATAACCACCGAGGAGACTGCGCTACTATAAAAGAGCAACGTCTCACGTTTGAATTTCACCCGCCGGTTGAACCTGGATCTGCGAATCACACTTTTCACCAACAGGGCCACAGAGAACAACAGGATGATCGGCCAGAGTAATTCGAAAATCACCTGCGGCAAATCGGCCCAGGTCATTAGCCCTCCTTTTTCGGCAACGGCGGAAGCGAAAATGCCTTTACCTCGTGCTCAAAACACCCCTTGTGCGAACCATCGCAAAATGGCCGGTTCTTACTGAGGTTACAGCGACACAACGAGACAGTGGTGCGACCCTGCAAATCAAATGGGGTGCCTTCTGCATCAACAATACTGAAATCTCCTTCTACGCGCAGGGATCCGTTGGAATTTACTTTAATTACTGTTGCCATGATAGTTCAAAATTACAGGATTTATATTCCAAACATGGGAAACTCGGAATTGTTTTTGCGTCCGAAAAACCATTGACGTGCTACTATTATCCATCAATCCAAGACTGTACTCACGGATTCATGGGCTCAGTTTTTTCTTAAATATGCTGTTCGATATTTTTTTCAGTTGACTCTTTTGGCATTGCATTTTTTCTGAACATAGCATTGCAATTCAATCATGGCCACCTCACCTACTCACCACAAGCGGGTCACCGGTACGGGACTCTTGGTTACGCTCGGAGTTATATACGGTGACATCGGCACATCACCCTTGTATGTAATGCGTGCCATCGTAGGGAACAGGCCAATTGAAGAATCGCTTGTCCTGGGTGGCCTTTCCTGTGTATTCTGGACGCTGACACTGTTGACCTCCTTCAAGTACATCTCCCTGCTGCTCAAAGCAGACAACAAAGGTGAGGGGGGCATTTTTGCCTTATTTGCCAAAGTCCGTAAGCTTCGCACTTCTTGGCTGGCTTTTCCTGCTATGCTGGGTGGAGCCGCATTACTTGCCGATGCAATCATCGGCCCTCCTATTTCGGTAGCTTCAGCCGTACAGGGACTCGAGGCCATTCAACCCGGCATCCCTACAATTCCAATTGTTATCGGAATTTTGGCCGGACTCTTTTTCCTGCAACAATTCGGTACACGCTTTGTCGGTCGTTTTTTCGGCCCCATCATGCTGGTATGGTTCAGCATGTTATTCATCATGGGCCTGAAGGAAATCATCTCACTTCCTTCTGTTCTCAAAGCCATTAATCCGATATATGCCGCTGAGCTTTTGGCTGAATATCCCGGAGGATTCTGGATTCTAGGCGCCGTGTTTTTATGTACTACAGGAGCCGATGCATTGTATTCGGACCTGGGTCACTGTGGGCGCAACAACATCAGAAGCACCTGGCCATTCGTTAAGGCGGCTTTGATTGCAAATTACTTCGGACAGGGAGCATGGTTACTTAATCATGGAGGTGAAACGCTTGGAGGTGCACACCCGTTTTTTGCCATCATGCCCGATTGGTTCCTGTTCACCGGAATCATCATCGCCACAGCTGCAGCCATCGTTGCAAGCCAGGCGATCATCAGCGGAACGTTCACCTTGATCAATGAGGGTATGAGGCTGGGCTTTCTTCCGAAAGGGCGAATCGAATATCCAACCGACCTGCGTGGACAGATTTATATTCCAACCATCAACTGGCTGATGTGCGGCGGTTGTATCGGCATCTTACTTTATTTCAAAAATCCATCGAGTATGGAAGCCGCGTATGGGTTATCCATAATACTTACCATGCTCTGTACTACGGTATTGCTTCTGCATTACCTGAAAATGAAACGCTTCCCAAGACTATTCAACCTCAGTGTGACAGCAGTTTTGCTCAGCATTGAAACTGCATTTCTGATTGCGAACCTCAACAAATTCGAGACCGGGGGCTTCATCACCCTGCTGATTGCTGCAGGTATTATTTCGGTGATGTGGGTGTTGCGGGAAGCCGGAAAGATCAAAAATGCATTGGTCGAATTCGAGGACCTTGCCCCTCACTTTGAGCTTATTAAAGACATCAGTTCCGATGAATCGATTCCGAAGTTCGCAACCCACCTCGTTTTCCTGACCAGTGCCCCAAATGAGCGTCTCATCGAAAAGAAGATCCTGTACTCGATCATGCAAAAGCATCCGAAAAGAGCGGATGTGTATTGGCTTGTGCATGTAGACGTGACCGGCGAACCCTATACATGCGAATACAATGTGCGCGAGTTGGTGAATGACAAAATCGTGTACGTCCGTTTCCGAATCGGATTCAGAAATGAACCACGCATCGATCTGTTGCTGCGTCAGGTTGTTCAGGAATTGACCAATAGCCACGAGGTGGATGTTTCAACCCGATACGGATCCCTTAGTCACCTGACCAAGTCCGGAGATTTTACGTTTGTCGTTATCGAGAAATTCCTGAGCTACGAAAACACCCTGGATGTATATCACAGGATTATCCTAAACCTGTATTTCTTCATCAAACGACTTAGCCTTAGCGAGGTCAAGGCATTCGGACTTGATTCGAGTTCCGTTCTTGTGGAAAAGGTGCCACTGATTGTTACCCCATCCGGAGGGTACACCCTGAAACGTATCGCATAAAAAAAGGCCGATGAATTTCATCGGCCTTGCTGTTGTAAAACTAATCTGTTCAACGCTTAAGCATCGAACCTGTCCAGGTCTTTTCTTCAGTCGAAACTATTACCCGATAAACCCCGGAATTCAAGCCAGAGAGGTCATCGACCAATACGTTTTGACGACCTGAATCGTAGAAATTTGCAATCGGCTCGATCACTTCACGTCCTGAGAGATCGAACAAACGAACAATAACCTGACCGGGCGTTTCAAGTGAGAAAGAAACCCGGGCCTGATCGGCAACAGGATTCGGATAAACCAAAATTGCTACAGGATCAGTCGATGACTCACCAATACCCGTGGTTACCTGATTCTCCTGAATGGTCAGGGTATGGGTCCTGATCAGATCACCTGAGCTGGTGCCATTGTTGTTCGAATAGTTGAACGCACCGTAGAAGGTCACGTTACCCGTTCCTGCAGCAGGTGCGATCCAGTTGAAGCTCCATTGCTTGCTACCTCCGCTTCCTATCGTTCCGGAGGCGGTGTGCGTAACGTATTTGAGGCTGACGATTTGCGTCTGGGTTGGGTTAGTAAGTACCAAGCCTCCAACAAGTGCACCTGTTGAACTAAGCGGCGAGACCTGGAAACCGAATTCACTGATTCCACTCTGGCTCATGGTCGCTGTAATGGTGTAAGTTGAACCGGGGACATACCCTGTCTGGGGCACGTTGGAACTGATAATGGGTGTTGGCGAGGGTGTGGCCGTTCCTGAATGACACGTGGTGCAGGTACCGAGGCCTCCCGGACCTCCGCAATATCCGGCAGGTGCTCCGGAGGAAGAACTATTGGCTGTATTGGCTGACATTTGAACCAGCAGTACACCTGTTGTAATTGCAAATACGAAGAAGGTCAGTTTTTTGATCATGGTTGTAAGTTGGGATAAAATTAAGCGTTAATGTAATAACGCATTCCGGAACCTTTCGGTTTACATCTCACTGCGTTGTTTTCGGTTAATTTCGAAGACCCAATGACCATGAACCAGATGGAAGCCGCCGTCCGAATTGCTCAGCTGAGCAAAGAACTGGACGAGCACAACTACAGATACTACGTTATAAATCAGCCAGTTATAAGCGACAGGGAGTTTGATTTATTGCTCGAAGAATTGATTCGCCTGGAAATACAGTTTCCAGAACTGCTACTTCCAGACTCACCCAGTCAACGTGTAGGCGGAACCGTTACCCGCGAATTCAAAACGGTCGTCCATAAATACCCGATGCTTTCCCTCGGCAACACGTATTCTGAGGAAGAGCTACGCGATTTTAACGAGCGAATCATCAAACTGATACCGGATGAGCCTGTCCAATATATCTGCGAGCACAAATTTGACGGAGTGGCCATCGGTCTCACGTACATCAAAGGCAAATTCGCCTATGCAGTAACCCGTGGCGATGGTATTCAGGGGGACGATGTCAGTGCCAACGTGCGTACAATCCGCTCCGTTCCGCTACAAATCCACGCAGCGAATTGCCCTGATGAATTTGAAATCAGAGGTGAAATCATCCTACCCCATTCGGCCTTTGAGCGGATGAATGAAGAGCGTGCAGATATCGGCGAATCACCCTTTGCCAATCCACGCAACGCCGCTGCCGGTACCTTGAAACTGCAGGACAGTGCCGAAGTGGCTCGTCGAAAACTCGACTGCTATCTCTATGCACTTTACGGTAAAGAGTTGCCCTTTTCGACACACGAGGAAGCCTTGAATGCGGCATCCGCTTGGGGGTTCAAGGTTTCCAACGACCGCAGGATTTGTCAAAGCATTGATGATGTACTGGGATACATCCGGCACTGGGACCAGGCACGACTACACCTACCTTTTGATACCGATGGTGTCGTCATCAAAGTCAACCATTTCCTTCAACAAGAGGAGCTGGGCTACACGGCAAAATCGCCGCGCTGGGCCATAGCCTACAAGTTCAAGGCCCAATCCGCTTCGACCCTGCTTCGTTCCGTGTCCTACCAGGTGGGCCGCACCGGAGCCATCACACCGGTTGCGAACCTCGATCCGGTACAGCTGGCAGGTACAACGGTTAAGCGTGCATCTTTACACAACGCCGACCAGATTCTGAAATTAGGTCTTCACGAAGGCGATACTGTATGGGTTGAGAAGGGAGGAGAAATCATTCCGAAAATCACCGGAACAGAGCCCGCAAAACGAAAACCTGATGCACAGGCCATTCACTTCATCGAGGTGTGTCCGGAGTGTGGAACTCGACTTATAAGGCAGGAAGGCGAGGCGCAACACTATTGTCCGAACTCTAGCGGTTGCCCACCCCAAATTAAAGGACGGATAGAACACTTCACAGCCCGAAAAGCCATGAACATCGATGGACTCGGATCCGAGACCGTTGATTTGTTGGTAGACAAAGGGCTTGTGCGCGACATTGCGGACCTATATTCGTTGAAAAAGTCCGATTTGCTTGCGCTGGAACGATTTGCAGAAAAGTCAGCCACGAACCTGATTCAAGGAATAGAAGACTCCAGATCTGTCCCCTTCGAGCGCGTGCTATTTGCCATCGGAATTCGATTCGTTGGCGATACGGTCGCACGTAAACTGGCCCGACACTTTCTGAGCATGGAAAGCCTGATCCAGGCCGATAAAGCAGCCTTGCTCGAGGCCCCAGAGGTCGGTGAAAAAATTGCGGACAGCATACAGGCATTTTTCGCAGACCCTATGCGAAAGAAGCTGGTTGATCGTTTGCAGGAGGCTGGACTTTGCATGGCCATTGACCCTGGCGAAGCCCCCAAGCGTGTAAGTGACCGACTGGCGGGTAAAGTCCTCGTGATTACCGGAACATTCGAGCAGCACAGTCGCGATGAATACAAACAAATAATTGAGGAGCATGGCGGGAAAAACGGTTCCGGAGTCACCGGTAAAACCGACTACCTGATCGCCGGAAAAGACTGCGGACCCTCTAAACTTGATAAGGCTGCAAAACTGGGAGTCAAGGTCATTTCGGAGGTTCAATTCCTTGACTTGGTCGGCCTCGCTACAGCGGATTGAATTTCATTACTTTTACTCCGTGCCCGGATTCTGGGCAGGACCGCCGACACCGAATGAAAAAACAATTCAGGCTTTTGGCCGGACGCTATGCATTCACGCGGGAATACCGCAAGGTTGCTCGTACGTCCAGACTGGTACCTTTTGATGATGCCAAATCAATTGGCATTTTATACGACTCCACCGAGGAGAAGGACTTTGACCTGGTGCGGAAGTATGTGAAGGAAATTCGGGAAACTCACCACAAGGAAGTCCTCGCGTTGGGATACTATGACCGACAGGAACTTCCGCCCATGCGATTCTCCAAGCTTGGCCTTGACTTTTTCACCCAAAAAGACCTGAACTGGTTATTCAAGCCTGTGGCCAATGTGGTTAAAAATTTCATGAACCGCGAGTTTGACATCCTGATTGATTTGCATACGGGTGATAATTTGCCATTCCGCCACATCGTTGCTGGTTCCGGAGCCCGCTTCAAAATCGGACAATACGACAAGGCCTATTCGTACCTCTATGATTTCATGCTGAGCGGCTCTGAGCGCCTCAGCTTTCCCCAGTACATTGAACAGGTGAAACACTACCTGAATGCCCTCAAGCATGAAGAAAAAAAGTCCTGAATTACATGGAACCGGCGTTGCACTAGTCACTCCATTCAAGAAGAATGGAGCAGTAGATTTTAATGCCCTTGAACGCCTGACCAATGATCTGATTGCTGGAGGATGTAACTACCTAGTTCCATTGGGAACAACTGGCGAAACTGCTACCTTGACGAACGATGAAAAGCGCGATGTACTGCACTGCGTTGTAAAGACCGGGAAAGGTCGGAAGCCCATCGTGCTTGGACTTGGCGGCAACAATACCGCCGAATTGGTGGCTCAACTTGAACATAACACGTTTGATGGCGTTGATGCGCTGCTGTCTGTTTCACCCTATTACAACAAACCGTCGCAGCGTGGTATTATCGCGCACTACACGGCGCTGTCCAAGGCATCTCCCCTACCCATCATTTTATACAATGTCCCCGGACGAACAGGAAGCAACATACACGCATCCACCACGCTGCAACTTGCCAATGAAGTACCAGGCATTGTTGGAATCAAGGAGGCCTCCGGCAAAGTCGAACAGATTCTGGAGATACTGGCCGGAGCACCCAAAGGATTCCGGGTGATTTCAGGCGATGATGGAATCACACTACCGCTCATTGCTGCAGGTGCCTGCGGTGTAATTTCAGTAGTTGCGAATGCTTTTCCCAAGCAAACATCGGAAATGGTCAATAAGTGTCTTGCAGGAGATTTTGCCAAGGCTCGCGTCCTTCACAATCTGTTACTTCCAATCATACCAGCACTGTTCGAAGAAGGCAGTCCTTCAGGAATAAAGCACGTACTCAGTCGCATGGGCCGTATGGAGAACACGGTCAGATTACCAGCAGTGCCCGTATGCTCCTCCCACTCTAGACGGCTTGATGCGCTGTTTGCACCATTAATAAAGTCATCCAGATGATCAGGAAGTGGTTCAGTTTTATCCTGACAGGTGTTTTGATAATTGGACTTCCTGGAACCCAGGAGATGGTTGTTGCCCAGCGAAAAAGTGCCAAGTCCGGAACTGACCAAAACGCATTTCGCGCCGAATTCCGGTTTGAATTTTCGCTTCACAAAGAGAATTTCGACTCCGCTTCTCGCGTATGGCCGGTGATCTCCAACAGCGATAACCTTGCGTTGGTACAAGAAGGTGAATACATCCTGATGCGAAAGAACACCGAAACACCTTTTGCTGTGTTAGGTGAGTTCGGTCGGGATTTATCCGAACTAATGATCAGTGCCTCGCTGAGCATCAGCAGCCGCAATGTCGAACAAGGTTCTGCCGGAATCCTCTTTATGGCTCAGCAAGATGGCTCGGGTGGGTTCATTGCAGAGCTCAATACCGAGCATCAGTTTCGACTTCGCCAGATTACCCGGCAAGGCTATCGGTTTATGACCGGACAAGAAAAAGAATCGGGCTGGATTCGCTTGAAGCAATTACCTGTCGCTTCCTTCCATCATTTCGATATCCGTGCTGCAGGGGGGCACTATGAAATCCGCATTGATGACATTCCGGTCATCGCATTCGACGACCCCGGTTATACTCAGGGTGCAATCGGGCTCTTCATCGGGCCAGCCTCCGTTTGTCGTGTTGATTACCTGGACCTGTATTCCATGCGAGCGGAGTTGAAGTCAACAACAACCGATGCTGAAATTCAGCAGGGCAATCAGCCTGACCTTGTTGTGTTGAGTGAGACCATTGTAGATCTAAGGACAGAAATCGGCACCCTAAAACAGCAAAACGAGGATCTTAAACAACGGATTGAAACACTTAAAGGCAGTGACCAGGAAGTGAAAGTCCGAACCACCGGACTCGAAAAGCGGATTCGTGATTTAGAAAAGGGACTTGAGCAGGAGAAAAAAACAAGCGATTCACTCCGAGTATCCAACGCCGAACTAGTTCGATATAAGCAGGTCATTGAAGAAAGCGGGGGTGGCGATCTTGTGAATACCCTGAGCAAAAGCCTGAAATCGGAGAAACTTCGCAGCGATGAACTTGAACTTCGCAACCAGGTTTTGCAGGATTCCCTTCGCATATTAAAGCAGGAAGTCAAACAACAATTCAACTGGACTCCGGTGCAAGAACCCGCTCAGGGCAAGGGCGGTTACACCCTTCCAAAAGACAAGTAATTCTCCCTCCCACTCCCCTATCCGCACCCCATGTCAACCCAAGGAGAAGTCCGAAAAATAACCACCCATACCCTGCTGGAAATGAAGCGGCGTGGAGAACCCATCTCCATTCTGACCGCGTATGATTTCAGTATGGCGCGCATCATCGATGCTGCAGGCATAGATGTGATTCTGGTCGGTGATTCGGCCAGTAACGTGATGGCGGGCCACGAGACCACCCTTCCCATTACGCTTGACCAGATGATTTACCATGCCTCGTCGGTGGTGCGTGCCGTAAAGCGTTCGCTGGTGGTGGTTGACCTGCCATTTGGTTCGTATCAGGGAAACTCCAAGGAAGCCCTCAATTCAGCCATTCGGGTCATGAAAGAAACGGGCGCTCACGCAGTCAAACTTGAGGGCGGACGTGAAATTAGTGAGGCAATACAACGCATACTTTCTGCCGGTGTTCCTGTTATGGGACACCTGGGTTTGACGCCTCAGTCAATCTACAAATTCGGAACCTATGTTGTTCGTGCAAAAGAAGAAGCTGAAGCAAATCGTTTACGCGAGGACGCAGCAATTCTGGAGGAACTTGGATGCTTCTCACTTGTACTGGAAAAAATACCAGCCAATTTGGCGAAAGATGTTTCCTCCAGCCTGCGAATTCCGACAATTGGTATTGGAGCCGGCGGCGGTACAGATGGCCAGGTGTTGGTTTTGCATGATATGCTTGGCATCAACAAGGAATTCAACCCACGTTTCTTAAGACGATATCTGAATCTGTTCGATGAGATAAAAAATGCTACCGAGCAATACATCAACGATGTAAAGTCGCACAATTTTCCCAATGAACAGGAGCAATACTGAATGATCCCTTCCTTTCCTGAAATCCTGTTTGAAGACAACCACCTGATTGCGGTCAACAAAAGACCAGGTGACATCGTTCAGGGCGATAAGACAGGCGATACGCCTCTTTCGGAATCAGTCAAGGAGTACATCAAGCAGAAATACCAAAAACCCGGTGCTGTTTTTCTCGGTGTCATCCACCGTATTGACAGGCCTGTTAGCGGAGTGGTTTTATTCGCCCGTACCAGTAAATCGCTCGAACGAATGAACCGGATGTTCCGGGATAAAGAAATCAACAAGATGTACTGGGCGGTTGTCAAGCAGCCACCACCTCAGGAGCAAGACAGTTTAATCCGCCACCTGGTTAAGAACGAACGACTCAACAAAAGTTTCGCCCACATGGAGCCTGTCAAGGGTTCACTCGAGAGCAGACTGGATTACCGCGTGATTGGCAAATCGGATCATTACTTTTTACTTCAGATTAACCCCATCACAGGAAGGCATCACCAGATACGTGTAATGCTTTCTTCCATCGGATGTCCCATCAAGGGCGATCTCAAATATGGATTTGCAAGAAGCAATCCCGATGGGTCGATCCATCTTCACGCACGAGGGGTGACCTTCACGCACCCTGTAAGCGGTGAACTGATGCACATCCAGGCCAAGTCGCCCGAAAACGATCCGGTATGGAAAGCATTTTCCCAAAACACACCTGACAAGCTGACACCTTTAGCGTGACGGTCCGGTTCTTGCTACCTTTGCTGTAGTTCTTTTATTCGGGGTCGACAGGAATCGACAGAAGGTGCAAGAGGCAAGTAAGCATGCAGGGTCTTAGGATATATCCCTTAAAACGTAAATCCGATCGCTTAACTGGCGAAAACAATTACGCGCTCGCAGCCTAATCCACCAGGTGGAAAGGCCTAATCCACGGCTCTAGGAGTCGGGACGAGCTACCCTCCCTTCCCTCCCGTTCGCTTGGGAAGGATCAAGGGTACCGCAAATGCGAACTGGTTTTGACGGCGCTCTGACGGCAAGACGAGAAACAAGAGATACGGAAGCTGATGGTAGGATTCACGCCTAACGGCTTCCCGACAACCAAGCTGAATCTAAGCATGTAGAAGGCTTGTCGATTCCCTGGCTGGACGTGGGTTCAATTCCCACCGGCTCCACTGGATGATTAAGTCCGAGAGTGCGCCTGCGAAGTTGCCGATCGTTCAAGCAAGCTTGAATACGGTCGCATTCGCAGGCGCCAGTCGCGAAGCGATTACGGTCTTGATTCACTTTTCTTGGAAGTACGGAATCACGTTTTCGTAATTCCTAAACCCTTCATTTCAACACGTTTTTCCTTCAATGAATGCGAATCTGATTCGAACCAAATGGATTGATTTGTCATTACGGTCCACCTGAAAGTTTGCAGTATGATACGCGTTGAGGAGCAAATGGAATTTTCGTTATTCCTGAAGATTGGCTCTTCGCTTTACCGCATCGTAATCTGAAAGGTCAAGATCCGGATTATCTTGTAAAAAGGTGCCGGCGAATTTCACAATCTTAAATGTTCGAACACCTGGATTGGTCGGTTGAAAAAGATCGGAATCCGTCCAAAACATGGTAACGCCCCCAACGTAGCTAGAAACTTCGATGGTTGATGAAAAGTTCGGATTGGTGTAAAAAGTCAACGGGAGCTGCGTAAACCCATTTCCGGATCCGATATACACCACAACAGCTCCAAAATCCATAATTGCAGGAGTGATATTCGGATCGGGAATCGCAAGCACCCAGGACGGATTGTTGAAGACCCAGGCGGATGACGTAACTGTGGTGGCCAACACATTGGCATTACCATCGCGTCCAGGAGGACCTTCTGGTCCAGGTACGCAGGAAGAAATGTGAATTGTTATGGCCAAAATGGCCATCATTCGGAACAGGAAAGGGATGCTTTTCATAGTAGTTCAACTGATTTTTAGCGCGAATGGGCAAGAATTAGGCCATTGTTAAGGCTACTTGCACGTATCGAAGATAAGGCTTGAGAACTATTCCACTTGAGAAAGAAATGCGGAAATGGACTCAGCCGCCAGCCAAGAACTGGTCCATGCATGCTGAAAATTAAACCCTCCGGTAACTGCATCCACATCGAGTACCTCACCTGCCAGGTATAAACCCGGAAAACGGCGGGCGCCGAAGGTCTTGGTATCAATCTCATCAAGGGACACTCCTCCGCAGGTCACGAATTCATCCTTGAATGTGCTCTTGCCATTCACTTTGAACAGCGCTGATTTCAACTCTGAGGCAAGCTTATCGATTCGGGTATTTGAACAATCGGCCCAGCGTTTCTCACTATCAATCCCACTGCGCTCAACCAAATACCACCATGCACGTTTTGGAATGGCTGGAAATGGTGATGCGGTTGCGACACACTTTTTCGCATCGGAAGTACGTAACGCCATCAGTTGAGCACGCATGCCATCGGCATTGATAGCTGGAAGAAAGTCTATTCGCAGTTCAGCCTGATATCCAGACTCAGCAAGATTTCGTGCAGCAAAGGCCGATAATTTCAAAACAGCCGGGCCACTGACACCCCAGTGGGTAAACAGCAATGGACCGCGGCTTTTAAAGCCAAATTGAATCAGGTCCAATACAACCTCCTGCATGGCTACACCGGCTAAATTCTGTAACGCCTTATCGCGTATATGAAAGGTAAATAATGATGGCACCTGATCATGCATTTGCAAACCCAGGTTGACCAACATACGCCAAACCTGCGGACTACTGCCTGCTGCAATCAAAACCGCCTGAGCTTCGATGGATGAACCGTCTTCCAGCAGACAAATCCAATGCTTATCCCTCTGCTCAACCCCTTTTATACCACAACTGGTTCGAACGGTAACACCATTCCTTTCGCATGCCTGCCTGAGTGCATTTACAACCGCAGCAGAATCATCGCATTCCGGAAAAACCCGGCCATCGGACTCTGTTTTCACTTCTACGCCGCGCGACTCAAACCACTCCATCGTATCAGCAGGGCCGAACCGGGTAAAAGGTCCAAGCAAGGCTTTTCCTCCACGGGGATAGTTCTGAATCAACTCACGGGGATCGAAGCATGCATGCGTCAAATTACAACGTCCTCCGCCTGAAATTCGTACCTTATCGAGTACCCGTGATGACCGTTCTAGAATAATCACTTCAGTACCGGGAGATAGCTCAGCGATTCGGTTAGCACCGAAAAAACCTGCGGCGCCTCCACCAATTATGACACATCGCTTTGCAGAACTCTGCACCTTAACGCCTGAAGATCTTTTCGGACTCGATGATGTTCACAGAAGTTGCACGCAGAGGATATTTCTTGACGATCTCATCCTCCTCCAATATCCGCTCACCAAGCACTTTTTGCAATGCGTTGCTGTAGGACATCGGAGAGTCCTTGCCACCCAACAAACTGTTTTTTAGCGGATCGGCTTCAGACTTGTCGGTCACGATGGCAATATAGAATTGCTTCGTTTGCCAATACTGGCGGATGACCCGGTTGACATCATCGGCATTGCAAGCGGCGAGCAACGCATCGGCCTCAGTGAGCCAATCTGTGCGACCGTAAAAACGGCTATCGAGCAAATAAGCCAATTGTTGTTCGGGGGTCTGTGCGTACAGTTTCATGTATGAACGCAGAAAAGACCTTGTAAGCTCGAACTCCGACTGACTCATACCCGAGTCAATGAGCATTTGCATTTCACGGAAGGCCATGCGCAATGCAAAATATGCATGACCAAGTTCGACGTTCTCGAGTTCAGGATATTGTGCGCGAAGCCCTTTTGCGGTTTGCACAGGGCGGATCCAAATCGAAAAATAATTACTGCTTCGAGGATACCCTGCACGCGGCAGCATATTTGAACCACCATTCTGATACCATTCGATATAGCTGTAATCGCCATAATTCATGGATCTCTCCTCCCTGATTTTCTGATACAGGCGTGAATACGATTTACGGTGTTCACCCAACCATGAGTTTGCAATCATCAATGCTGCAAAATCATTATTTGAGCGGGTAAGGTCCATCGGGAATCCAGCAAAAATCGCGGAACCCAATGCATTCGGTTTGGCAATGATATCGACTTCTATCCCATCGGGTCTTCTGGGGCGCTCAGCCATGGGTTCAGCTGGAGGACCATCCGGTAACTCTTTCAAAGCTGCATTCAAAGCAGACAAAAACGCGTCAGAATAATCACCCGCAATGCCAAGGGTAAGTCGATTGCGGTTGAACTGCTCCGAATACTGCTGCATCGCATCCGACAGTGTTGAATTTGAGATCCCCTCACTGGTTCCAGCAACTGGGTGTTGGTAGGGTGACCCGCGGAATAGTAAGGCTTCAAGTGCCTTTTTTGAGAACTCCTCATCACTTGAGGTCCGAATGACCTGATCAATATAATTCTGCTGGTTTGATTTGATACGGCTGAAATCCGCTTCATCAAATCGCGGACGGAGCAGCAATCCCGTCATAACCGGCAAAAACTTGTCAGCGTGATCCTTGTGGAAGGAAAAAGTAAATACAGTTACTTCCTTATCGACAGTCACATCGATAGAGGCAGACCATGGATACAACAAGTCTGCAATTTGCGTGCTAGTCATATCGCGTGTACCACCCTCCGCAACACAGGAGGCAGCAAGCAAACTAAGACCTTCACGACCTGCAGGATCATGCATGGACCCGGTTCGGAACATGGCCTTTACAACGATTTTACCCGTTCCAGATTTCTTTAGTTCGACCGTATCGAATCCGTATATGCTTGAAGTAAAAACAAGAATGAGCAGCAGGGTCAGATTTCTTATCATGGTGTTCATACGATATCAGTTTATTGAACCGGACTTTTTTCGTCAGATGAAATGGTAGCAATGGTCAAACCAGAATCGACCAGGTACTTGTTGGCTACCCTAAGCAGATCGTCTGCAGTCAGGCTGTCGTACATTGCATAGGTGCGGTTCACCGACTCCGGATCACCCGTCACCCAGGTGAAATAGGACAAGGATTCAGCAATACGGGTCGGACTATCGGCATCCATGGTGAAACTGTACCGCATCCTTGATTTTGCCTCGGTCAATTCGGCTGCAGTGAAGGGAACAGATTTTACGCGTCGTACTACAGAGTCGAGCGCTGCCTTTACACCTTTCATAGCCGCACTATTTACAAGCGACACCTCAATCTGACCTAGATAAGGATCACGGGTATAATAACTAGTTCCACTCAGGCTTCTGGCTTGCTGATCCTCCTTCACGAGCTTTTTGTACAATCCTGATTTTTCGGATGTCATCATCGTGAGTAACAAATCAAATGCAGGACCTTCCCGGTCATTATCGCGAAAAGCAGGCCCCTTGAAGTTCAGCGACAGGTAAGGCGGAAAACCTTCCATCTTCAAGTGGGTAAAGCGCGTAGCAGTCTGAGCGGGTTCAGCTGGAATTGATGCCACATAACTCCCCCGTTTCCACATTCCAAAATACGATTCACTCAGCTTATTCACCCGTTCCGGAGTCACATCCCCAACAACGATAATGGTGGTATACTCGGGTCGGTAAAACCGATTGAAGAACGAGATAGAATAATCAAACTGATTGGGCATATCTACAATATCCTTGAAGAAACCCATCGTGGTGTGCTTATACGTGTGCTTTGTAAAGGCCACATCATTCAGCTGCTCATTGAGTTGGTTGTAGGGACTTGCAGAGTTCTTGGTATACTCGCCTTTAACTGCGCCGGCCTCCGTTTTAAAATCCTGCACCGAGTACTTGAGGTTCATGAACCGATCTGATTCCAGTTCGAACATCTTATCCAGCATGGCTGCATTTCCGGTCATGTGATAAACGGTACGATCGAACCAGGTATTCGCATTGGCACTTGCGCCTGTCGCTTTCAGTTCATCACTGTACTTTTCCTTGGGATATTTTTCCGTTCCTCGGAACATCATATGCTCGAAGAAATGGGCAAAACCGGTTTTACCCGGCTCTACTTCCTCGCGTGAGCCAACGCGCACAACGATGTAAAAAGCAGCTAAACCGGGATGTGGTGTTGGAACGGTTACCACATTCAATCCGTTGGACAACTGCTTCTGATGGATTGTGTACGGCAGAATTTTAGAGGCGGGGGCTTTATAGGGATTTTGATTCTTAGAGATCCCAGGAGCAGTGCCGGGCAGTTCGATTATGGTCGCGTCTTTGACCTTATTCTGAGCCCTGGCGAATCCGTTAACGAGTGACAGAATGCCCAAGAACAGGGCAAATTTGTAGGATGCGTATTTCATATGGCTACGAAAGATGAATGACTGGTAGAAAATGAACAGAAGGTATTCGGTCAGAATCAGGTCAGCAAACCACCATTCACCTGAATCACCTGGCCGGTTATGTACGATGACCAATCGCTGGCTAAAAAGACCACGGACTGAGCAATATCCAATGCGGTCCCACCGCGTTTCATCGGAATCTGATCGCGCCAGGTCTGAACGGTTGCCGGATCAAGAACGGCAGTCATTTCCGTTTCGATAAATCCGGGTGCCACTGCATTGCACCGGATATTGCGAGAACCCAGCTCGAGGGCAACAGATTTGGTAAATCCGATGATTCCGGCTTTGGAGGCTGCATAATTGGCCTGACCTGCATTTCCCTTTATACCGACAATGGAAGTGATGTTTATAATACTGCCATTCCGTTGTTTCAGCATGGGTTTTTGGCAGGCTTTCGTCACATTGAATACGCTTTTGAGGTTCGTGCGAATCACTTCGTCGAATTGCTCCTCGGACATTCGCATCAGCAGATTATCCCGGGTGATTCCTGCGTTATTGACAACTATATCCAGGGTCCCAAATGTTGTGACCACTTCGGTGACCAGGTCTTCGGCTGCTTTGAAATCAGACGCATCGGACCGGAAGCCCTTGGCTTTCACACCCATTGCACTGAGCTCCTGCTCTAGCTCGGCAGCTTTATCCGGTGATGAGAGATAGGTAAAGGCCACATTGGCGCCCTGACGGGCCAGTTCCAAGGCGATACCACGTCCGATTCCGCGGGAGGCGCCGGTTACTAGGGCGTTTTTTCCGCTCAATATTTGCGTCATAGTTTGATTGTTGGTTTGATGCTGTTGCGTTTACTTTGCCAAAGATAACCAACCCCCAACACCACAGTCCTAATGAAAAAGACACTTACACTGATTCTGTTGCTGTGCAGCTCACAGTTCATTCAAGCCCAGGAAGGCTTGCGCCTCGGTCTCAAAGGCTCTTACATGTCGACCTGGCTCTTCAACAAGAACGTTTCTGATGCCGGAAATGAACTCGATTACGCCTCCACCTTTGGCGGAACAATCGGCATTCAGGGCGTTTACATGTTTGCGGAAACGTATGGCATCAATGTAGAGCTCGTCTCTGCAGGCCACAACCAGAAATATACTGGTGATGACAACGGCGTAACCGGCGAAATCGAACTCAAAATGCGTTACATCGACATCCCCGTCCTGTTCCGCGTAGCCAGCGAGAAGGGCCCATACTTTGAAATCGGACCTCAGTTCTCTTTTCTTGGATCTGCGAAAGAATCCGCCACAATCAACGATGTGGAGTTGTACACGGACGAGGACTATAAAGATAATTTCAATGGATTCGGACTGGCCGCAGTTATGGGCTTTGGCGTTGACATCAAACTTACCGATATGATCAACCTGAGTACAGGCTTGCGTTTTGGATATGCGTTTACCGATGCCACAGAAGAATTCACACAAACGGAAGCGGCACAAAAATTCGGAAACGACGAGTTGAGTTTGGTTGCTTTGTCAGCCCATACCAACCAACAGGGTGATTTCGATTACGCCAAAACCAACCGTGCTTTTGGTGGTATCCAGCTCGGACTTCAGGTAAACCTGAGCAAATAAGCTACTATCATCATACCAAAAAGGGACTCTGACGGGGTCCCTTTTTTCATGTCTTTACTTAAACAAAAACATGATATAGAAAACCATAATATCTTGGTAATCAAATAAAAAAGGGGTTCAAAAGAACCCCTTAAATAATTCCAATCGGTTGGACTCAGGCACTCACCTTGCCCAACACTCCGGCGATGGTCTTTCCAATAATGGCTGGAGATTCAGCAACGTGGATTCCACACTCGCTCATGATTTTCATCTTCGCAGCGGCCGTATCTTCTGCCCCTCCAATGATAGCTCCGGCATGTCCCATGCGGCGTCCGGGAGGAGCGGTTTGACCTGCAATAAAACCAACGACAGGCTTCCGGTTTCCGGTTGATTTGATCCAGCGGGCAGCCTCGGCTTCCAGTCCTCCGCCAATCTCTCCGATCATAACGATGGCCTCTGTTTCCGGATCATTCATGAACAATTCAACCGCTTCACGGGTAGTTGTTCCGATGATTGGGTCACCTCCGATTCCGATTGCCGTACTAACTCCCAATCCAGCACGGGCAACCTGATCGGCCGCTTCGTAGGTAAGGGTTCCAGACTTGGAAACAATTCCAACCTTCCCCCGCTTGAACACGAAACCGGGCATGATTCCGACTTTGGCTTCGCCAGGTGTAATGACACCCGGGCAATTGGGACCGATTAAACGGCACTGCCTACCCCGCAGGTATTCCCGAACCATGATCATGTCCTTGGTGGGGATTCCTTCCGTGATAGCAACAATCAATGCGATACCCGCTTCTGCTGACTCCATGATAGCATCTGCGGCAAAAGCCGGAGGAACAAAAATGATGGAAACGTCCGCTCCCTGCTGCTTCACGGCATCGGAAACGGTATTGAAAACCGGACGATCGAGGTGCGTAGTACCACCCTTTCCGGGAGTCACGCCACCAACAACGTTGGTTCCGTATTCAATCATCTGGGTGGCATGGAAGGTTCCTTCGTTGCCGGTGAATCCCTGGACGATAATCCGGGAATCTTTATTGACCAAAACGCTCATTTTTTCCTCTTTTTCGGTGCGCAAAACTAGGTAAAATCATCCTTGTCACGATCCGGAAAAGACAGCAAGTTGCGCCTTGCATGTGCTATTTTTGCACCTGCATGAACAATACCCAGCCCTACACGCCCAAGAATAAGATCCGCATTGTGACAGCGGCAAGCCTGTTCGACGGCCACGACGCCTCCATCAATATCATGCGCCGCATCATCCAGAGCAGCGGCGCCGAGGTGATTCATCTGGGTCACGACCGTTCGGTACAAGAGGTGGTGGAATGTGCCATTCAGGAGGATGCCAATGCCATTGCCATGACATCCTATCAAGGCGGGCACATGGAATACTTCAAGTACATGCATGATTTACTCAAGGAAAGAGGCTGTGCACATATCCGCATTTTCGGCGGAGGAGGAGGTACAATTCTTCCTGAAGAAATCCGTGAGCTGCATGATTATGGAATCGCCCGCATCTATCACCCGGATGACGGACGTTCCATGGGGCTGCAAGGCATGATCAATGACATGTTGCAGAAGTGTGATTTCGCTACTGGCTTTGAACTCAACGGCGAAGTGAACCACCTCAGCACCTCCTCGCCCTATTCGGTAGCCCGTTTAATTTCCGCCGCGGAAAACAACCGTGCGGAATTCGAGTCCTTCCTACCGGCCATCGAAGCCAAGGCCAAAGAATCCAAAACTCCTGTGCTCGGTATCACCGGAACCGGCGGTGCCGGGAAATCCAGCCTGGTGGACGAACTGGTACGCCGTTTCCTTATTGACTTCCCGGAAAAGAGCATCGCCATACTATCTGTAGATCCCTCCAAACGTAAAACCGGAGGTGCCTTGCTTGGTGACCGAATTCGCATGAATGCCATCAACAATCGACGGGTATACATGCGCTCACTCGCTACCCGACAAAGCAACCTGGCGCTTAGTCGGTATGTCAAAGATGCGGTCGATTTAGTGAAGGCAGCAGGATATGATGTTGTCATCCTCGAAACTTCGGGCATCGGACAAAGCGATACAGAGATCACCGACCACAGCGATATGTCGCTGTATGTAATGACTCCCGAATACGGAGCCGCCACCCAGCTTGAAAAAATCGACATGCTGGATTTTGCCGATGTGATCGCCCTAAACAAATTCGACAAGCGCGGTGCATTGGATGCTTTGCGGGATGTCAGAAAACAATACAAACGCAATCACCAACTATGGGATGCGGAGGATGATACGTTACCCGTAATCGGAACCATCGCTTCTCAATTCAACGATCCAGGCATGAACCGCCTGTACAGGTTGGTGATGGATCGTCTGGTTCAAAAAACCGGTAGCCCGCTGCATTCCAACCTGGATGCCAGCGATGAAATGAGCGAAAAGATTTACATCATCCCTCCACATCGCACACGATACCTGAGCGAGATTGCTGAAAACAACCGGAAATACGACCAGTGGAGCATAGAGCAGGCTTCAATCGCTCAAAAACTCTTTGGAATTCACAAGGCATTGGACGTCCTACAGGATACCGACGTAGCCGGAAAAGAACAGGCAGCAGAAACCCTGCGTAGTGCGTATGCCGAATGGGAACTCCGTCTCGACGGTCAGAACAAAAAACTCCTTAGCCAGTTCCCCGAGAAAATTCGTCAATACAAGAGTGACGAATACATTTTCAAAGTACGTGACAAGGAGTTACGAATCAAAACCTGGACAGAATCGCTTTCACATTCCCGAATCCCAAAAGTTTCTGTTCCGAATTATGAGGCTTGGGGCGAACAGCTCAAGTGGATACTGCAAGAGAACTTCCCCGGCGAATTCCCATTCACTTCAGGGGTGTTTCCCTTCAAACGGGAGGGTGAGGATCCAACGAGAATGTTCGCAGGTGAGGGTGGTCCAGAACGCACCAACCGTCGCTTTCACTACGTGAGCCAGGGAATGCCTGCTCACCGCTTGAGTACAGCATTCGACTCCGTCACCCTATACGGACATGACCCCGATTTGCGTCCGGACATTTACGGTAAAATCGGAAACTCAGGGGTTAGTATTTGCTGCCTGGACGATGCCAAGAAATTATACAGTGGCTTCAACCTTGCTGACCCGAAAACATCGGTGAGCATGACCATCAACGGTCCGGCTGCCATGCTAACCGGGTTTTTCATGAACGCCGCCATTGATCAGCAGTGCGAACTTCACATCCGCAATGAAGGGATTCAGGAAGAAATTGAAAAGAAAATCTCCCAACTGCAAAAGGAGCAGCCCGGCGAGCCCCCACGATACAACGGACCATTGCCCGATGGGAATGATGGCCTTGGGCTCATGCTGCTTGGCTTGACGGGCGACCAGGTTTTACCTCCGGACACCTATCAGAAAATCAAAGCTTATACCCTCTCACAGGTCAGAGGTACAGTACAGGCCGACATCCTCAAGGAAGACCAGGCGCAGAACACCTGCATTTTCAGTACTGAATTTGCACTTCGACTGATGGGGGATATGCAGGATTACTTCATTCGAAACAGCATCCGGAATTTCTACTCCGTTTCGATTTCGGGATACCACATTGCAGAAGCGGGTGCCAATCCCATTACCCAGCTCGCATTCACCCTCGCCAACGGCTTTACCTACGTGGAATACTACGCAAGCCGGGGCATGGACATCAATGCATTCGCACCAAACCTGAGCTTCTTTTTCAGCAATGGAATTGATCCCGAATACGCTGTCATCGGTCGTGTAGCACGTCGTATTTGGGCCAAAGCCATGAAGCTCAAGTACGGTGCGAATGAACGCAGTCAGCTGCTTAAGTACCACATCCAAACCAGCGGGCGATCGCTTCACGCCCAGGAAATCGATTTCAACGACATCCGGACGACCTTACAGGCCCTATACGCAATTTATGACAACTGCAACAGCCTTCACACCAACGCCTACGATGAAGCAATCACTACTCCCACCGAGGAAAGTGTTCGCCGAGCGATGGCTATTCAGCTCATCATCAACAGGGAACTTGGACTGGCCAAGAACGAAAACCCCCTACAGGGCTCATTCATTATCGACGAGTTGACAGACTTGGTGGAGGAAGCTGTCTTAACGGAATTCGACCGCATCACCGAGCGCGGTGGCGTACTTGGCGCAATGGAAACCATGTACCAGCGCGGAAAAATACAGGAAGAGTCCCTTTACTACGAAACCTTGAAGCATACCGGGGAATATCCGATCATCGGTGTAAACACTTTCCTCAGCAGCAAGGGTTCACCTACCATTCTGCCCAAGGAAGTGATTCGCGCTACGACGGAAGAAAAAGAATATCAGATCAGCATGTTGAGCTCATTGCACCAGCGGCATGCAAATACAGCGCCCCGCTTACTGCGCGATTTGCAATTGACCGCCATCAGAAATGGCAATATGTTCGATTCCATGATGGAAGCGACAAAATTCTGTTCACTGGGACAGATTACGCGTTCGTTGTTTGAAGTGGGCGGACAATACCGCAGAAACATGTAATGAGGATGCCGATTGTATTTCGATACGGAATGCGCTGCTTTTCCTTTGGCATTTACAACAACCGGAGTGGTTTATTCTGGAATAAACTTGTCGGTATTTAGTGGGGAGAATAGTCGTGTACAAACGTTTAGTTGTGCAGGAATATCATTTATTTCCAATAAATTTGCGACTGGGGAGGAGGAGTGGCGGCCCCCTGCGCATTTTTCATTAAACTGTTGAATATCATATATTTAAATCGAATTGATTTCTACTCGATTTTGAATAAATCTTTCTTTATTCCGGACTTAAACCGCAATTAATTCTCTCGGGGAATCCTCTCAGGAACCACATCTCTATCCTTCTCCCGCTTTTTGATGACCGGCTGCTGTCGCTGAGGATTTTTTACCGGAGCCTGCGGTTTGACGTCGTCCCGCTGCGGTTGACCTGGACGTTTCCACCAGCGATCTTTTTTCTGCGGCTCAGCTGGTACATGCCGTGGAGGATCCGCCTTCGGACTTTGAATCCCTTTTCGCTTGCCTTCCTCCGATGGAGAAACAACACCCGGAACACCTCCGCGATTAACCGGCTCCATTCGAATAACAGCTGGATTTTTACGCACCTCTAACGTATGAGCAGGGAATCGAGGGTGTAACTTGGGCCGTACCACTGGCCTTGGGTTGTTGTATACAGCATTGTATCGACCCGTATCATAGAACCGCCCTACACTAGATGAAGTGCGGCGTATTGCACGATAAGGTCCATACCAATGCGGGGAATGCGGGTAGGCCGTATGCCAATACCACCAACCCGGCCAGGGATTATAATAGTACCAGTGGGTGTAATATGTGTCCCAATACCAGGGAGACCAAGCAAACCACCACGAGGGATAAGCGCCCCAATACCAAGGTGAATACCATGGATTATAGCCAACAGCAAAAACAAAATGTACGATAACCCATTCCTCCGGTTCCGGACAATATGAGGGATGAGATGAATACGATTCAGTCGTTTCGTCGTAACGATAGGTTTCAGTGCTTGATTGTCCCTCGTAGGCTGGATTGGGTGTTTCCATTTGGGCGCCTGCCTTGGAGGGGCGAATCACGTATCCTGGACCATACATATCCTCATCACCAATGGCCTCAACAAGGACTTTTCCGTTTTCTTTTCGGATTGAAAAAACGGCAATATCCTGAACATCATCCACTCCAAGTAGGGCTTGTAATACGATAGCATGGTCGCTTCCAACCTGTTTATCGAAGACTCGGATATAATCTACCCTTGCGTCAAGATTCAAATCCAACTGATTGATGTGAACAGAGTCGGTGTTGATGCGTTTCTCAAACTCCTCCAGTGTTGGCGAGGTTCTTAAGATATTCATACAGGCAGCCAGGTTAAACATATCACCGGGACGATTCAGCCGAAGTGAATCATTCCCCTGCGAGCGAAGCGTTATAGGAATTCCAATGAGCAAGAGGTTGACCAAACCCAACCAGTGGATTACTTTGCCAAAGAATGGAACGCACGTTTTCATAAACCGAAATTCCGTACGAATCCGGCAGCTACCCTTGATATAGATCAGTACCAAAGCGGATTTGTATCCGTTTCGTTCAATGCTGCTCCAACCAGCGGCTCAAGAGCGTATCGTACAACCACCACCTTCCTCCGGTTTCATACACCAGATCTTTTTCCTGAAGTGCTGCCAATGCTGTCTGAACAGAACTGGGGGTGCCGAGTGCGTATTTTCTGACGAAAGCGGACCCCATTACTTTGACCGCACCACGCTCACGCGCAATGCCACGCAAGAGCAACCATTGGTTACGCGTCAAGAGGTCGCGATAGGTCCTGAAAAAGGGAGCACGTTCCTGCAGGATCTGCTTCAACTCCGTCTCTAAAGTCCATTCATCAATCTGTTTTCGAGGACATTCAATTATTCTACAAAGGCCCTGACCCAGCGCGTCCACTTCAGCCCTGCTCCACTCTACCAGCCTTTCTGACGCGGCCTGATCGATTTTTTTGCGTGCACCGCTCATCTGCCTCTGAATCTCCTTCAGCAACATGTGCTCATCTGGTTCTTCGATTCTGATACATGGCGTTTGCATATCAAATGGCCAACTTTTCTCTTTCAGTAAGCGATCACGTTGACTTCCATCGTTGATCGCCAGTATTATTTTACACTTGATGTTTCGCAGGAGGGCCTCTTTGAATGCCGAACGGATTCCATCGTCGTAAATCCGCTCCAGATGTTCTACTGTTAAGAGTTTCAGGTTTGGCAACCGGCCTGCATATCCGAAAAGCTGATCCAGAGCCACCTCATAGCGGACATCGTCATCAATGGAAAAATCGACAGTAGGTGCCTGTGAAAATCCATCGTACCGGACCACAGGACGCAGATAGGTGAATGCGTTTGCAAATTCTTTCATGACCTTGACCTGGCCTGTATCCACATGTTTGATGCATTCGCCTGCAATCGCAATCAACAAATCGGATTCATGCACTACATCGGTCAAATCGATGTGTAAAACCGTAATGGCTTTTCCGGTGTATGCCTCCGAAACAAACTCACGGAGCAAATGGGTTTTACCCATTCCACGCTGTCCACTCATTACGATTTGTCCTGCTGTTTGCAATCCCTTCCGTATGGAGTCAACCAAATCCGGACGAGGAATTAGCCCATGCGCTGTGGTGGTTTCTTGCATCTATATTTTACCTATTATACATAATGCAAAATACAAAATAATTGAAATGCCTTTGAACGGCTATTCAAAACCTGTTAACACCCTTGTGTTCATGCGTTCGGCGCATCTTTGCAGTGTGAATCGCCCCCAACATCCGGACATGTCCCCGGCACTACTCGCCTACTTGCAGGGTTTTCTCATGGAGGGAAGAAAAGAGCGTTTTGAAAAGATTCTGGAACAGCGAACACGTTTTTTGACCTGTGTACTGGAAAACATTTCAGATGCACACAACGCAAATGCGGTCATGCGATCCTGCGAGTGTTTCGGTATTCAGGATATTCACATCATCGAAAACGGTGCGAAGTTCAAGCCTGCCCGCAAGGTTTTAAAGGGTTCCCACAAATGGCTCAGTATTCATAAATACCGCGAGGAATCCCACAATACCAAAACCTGTCTGAATGCACTAAAAGAAAAGGGCTACCGGATTGTTGCCACCAGCCCACATGCTGCAAACATTGCAGTTCACGAACTACCGCTTGATCGTCCAATCGCCCTGGTATTGGGCCAGGAACACATCGGCATTTCGGATGTTGTGCGGGAAGAAGCCGATGATTTCATCATCATTCCGATGCAAGGCTTTACAGAAAGTCTGAACATTTCAGTAGCCGCAGCCATCATGCTACAATCGTTAAGTCACCGTATCCGCACCTGCAGCGATATTGAGTGGAGGCTGAGCGAAGTCGAAAAGGATGAATTACGCAAAACCTGGACCCTGAAGAACCTATACCGTAACGAACTCTTTATCGAGCGTTTTTATCAGGAAAATCCATGAAGCTGACCGACATCCATACCCACAACCGACCGCCGGAATCCGTTATTGGAATTCAAAACCTGATGAATCCCGATCAGGTAAAAAACGCACTTGAACAACCGGGTCTGTATTCGGCGGGCCTACATCCCTGGCACATACATCCCGACTATTGGAGAGAGGATGTTCACATGCTTACTGAAAGCATACATCACCCCAATCTGCTTGCAATCGGAGAAGCTGGACTTGATCGTCTGACCGACTTACCAATCAACCTGCAAATGGATGTATTCCGCGCGATGGTTGAACTTTCTGAAGCTGCGAAAAAGCCGCTGTTAATTCATGCCGTCAGAACCCATGGGGAAATCATGCTTTTGAAGCGGGAAATGAAACCTACGCAGGCTTGGATCATTCACGGATTCAATTTGCGAAAGAGCATCGCAGATGGTTTATTGGAATCGGGTTTTATCCTTTCGTTCGGAGCCGCATTGCTAAACGAAAATAGTGCCGCCTCGAAGGTGTTCACCGAAATCCCTACTGACCGGTTTTTCCTCGAAAGCGACGAATCAACCATCGAATTAAAGGACTTATATAAACGTGCCGCGAACCTGCGTGAGTGCACAGTTGACCAACTGACCGAATCACTTTATGAACGCTTTAACCAACTCTTCTACAAGGCCTGACCGTCAGTGGCTGTCCAGAACAGCACTCATAACGGGTGAACAGGGGCTTGACCGCCTTGAGCGGGCTCATGTGCTGGTGATCGGGCTCGGAGGTGTGGGATCCTATGCTGCAGAGTTTATTGCGAGAGCAGGCGTAGGTGAAATGACCATCGTAGATGGCGATGATGTAGAAGCGAGTAACCGGAATCGTCAGTTGCCCGCGTTGGCAACCACGGAGGGTCAGTCGAAGGCGCTTTTGATGGAAGAGCGACTGAAGGCCATCAATCCATCCATCAGAGTGAATGTGATCCGATCATTTCTCATGCCGGAGGTAATCGAAGGCATTCTGAGTCAACCCTTTGACTATGTTGTGGAAGCCATTGACAGCATTACACCGAAAGCGACCGTCATTTACCACGCAAAGCAGCGTGGACTTCGAATTGTGAGTAGTATGGGCGCCGGAGGCAAATTGGATCCAACCAAACTGATTGTTGCCGACCTGAGCAAGTCACATACCTGCAGGTTTGCTCAATATGTACGGAAGCGTCTTCGGAAGATGGGCGTTCGTAAAGGTGTGAAAGTCGTATTCAGCACAGAATTGGTGATCCGCGAATCCCTGATGTTGACCGATGGAAGCCGATATAAGAAGTCTGCATACGGAACCATATCCTATCTTCCGGCCACATTCGGAGCCGCATGCGCTTCTGTGGCGATTCGTGATCTTTTGGACGATGTAGGTCGAATCGATCAGCACAGCGCAGGCACGAACTAAAACAATCATCCATTAGCCATATCCTTCAATAAGTCATGCGATTCGAACTGCTGCACACCGACTCCGAAACCAAAGCCAGAGCCGGAACTCTTGAAACGGCGCATGGGGTCATCGAAACGCCGATTTTCATGCCTGTTGGAACTGCAGGAACTGTCAAGGGGGTGCATCAACGTGAGTTGAAAAACGATATCGGTGCCCAAATCATTCTCGGAAACACCTATCACCTCTACCTCAGACCCGGCACTCAAATTCTGGAGGAAGCCGGTGGCCTGCATCGCTTCATGGGATGGGATGGCCCGATTTTGACTGATAGTGGAGGATTTCAGGTTTTTTCACTCAGCGACATCCGAAAAATCACAGAGGAAGGTGTGCGCTTCACATCGCATATCGATGGGTCGAAACACTTGTTCAGCCCCGAATCAGCCATCGATATCCAACGGAGCATTGGTGGCGATATCATCATGGCATTCGATGAGTGCACACCCTATCCCTGCGGTGAACGCGAGGCCAGAAAGTCGATGGAATTGACTCACCGCTGGCTCGAACGTTGCTGCACGCACCTCGACCAGCAGAAACCGAAATACGGTTACGCGCAGACCCTTTTTCCCATCGTACAGGGAAGTACGTATCCAGAACTGAGGAAGCAAAGCGCCGAGTTCATTGCTTCCATGGATCGCGAAGGCAATGCCATTGGCGGATTATCCGTCGGTGAGCCTGTGGAGGAAATGTATGCGCTAACCGATCTGGTCACCGATATCTTGCCCAAAGAAAAACCGAGGTACCTGATGGGTGTCGGAACACCTGCAAACATTCTGGAAGGGATTGCACGAGGTGTGGATATGTTTGACTGCGTAATGCCTACACGAAATGCGCGAAACGGAATGCTGTTTACAGACGAGGGCATTATCAATATCCGGAATGAAAAGTGGAAGCACGATCTGCGCCCGATTGATCAGCACAGTCCTGCCTACGTAGATAACCAATATAGTCTTGCCTACCTAAGACACCTCCACGTATCAGGCGAGATGCTGGCTGCACAAATCGCAACACTCCACAACTTGAGTTTCTATCTTCGTCTGGTGAAAGAAGCCAGGGAACATATTCTCGCAGGCGATTTCGCAGACTGGAAAAAAAGAAAAGTAGAGACGGTAAGTCGTCGACTGTAGAATTTCCCGAATCCACATGGGCATCAAGCATATCGACTGGTACATCATCCGAAAGTTTCTCGGAACATTCTTTTTTGCGCTTGCCCTGATCATCTCCATTGCCATCGTATTCGATATCAGTGAGAAAATCGATGACTTTCTGGAGAAGAAAGCTCCAATAGAGGCAATTGTCGGTGATTACTACCTCAACTTCATCCCCTACTTCGCGAACCTCTTCAGTCCGCTTTTCGTGTTCATCTCAGTCATTTTTTTTACGTCAAAAATGGCCGGCCAGACAGAGATTGTAGCCATACTCGCCAGTGGCGTCAGTTTTCGCAGACTGATGGCACCATATCTGGCCGCAGCCTTGTTTATTGCATTGTTGTCGCTTTACCTGAACAACTTCGTGATTCCTCACTCCAACACCGACAGGATCGCTTTTGAAACCACCTACATTAAAAATCCGTTCGTTTACAAGAACCGGCATGTGCATCGTCAAATCGCGCCCGGGGAGTTCATCTATTTCGAAAGCTTCAACAACATCGACCGGGTTGGATACCAGTTTTCGTATGAACGTATCGAGAACGGTAAGATGAAATACAAATTACTGGCGGAACGCATTCTGTGGGATAGCCTAAAAAACTCCTGGACGCTTGAAAACTACTTCTGCCGATCCATTGATTCACTACAGGAAGACATGCGTTCGGGATTCCGCATGGACACCACATTGAATTTTCACCCCTCGGAATTCAATCGAAGAACAAACTTCATTGAAACCATGGATACCCCTGAACTGAACCGGTACATAGCCCAGGAGATCATGAGGGGATCAGAAGAAGTCCCCTTTTATCTTGTCGAAAAACACAAGCGGATTTCCTATCCGTTTGCCACATTCATTCTGACCATCATCGGAGTATCCCTTTCCAGTAGAAAGGTTCGCGGAGGGATTGGGGTGCAGATTGGAGCCGGAATCCTATTGAGTTTTACCTACATCCTATTCATGCAGGTCAGTCAGACGCTTGCCACGAACGGCGGAATGCCCGCTTGGCTTGCCGTCTGGACACCGAATCTGGTTTTTAGTGTTATTGCCTTCGTTTTATACAGGAAGGCCGAACGGTAGACTAATCACTGGGTCGTAACCGCTTCTTCGTACACATGCAAACGATTGTAGAGGGTATCTCGCTCTACGGGAACACGTCCCGCACCACGAATCAAATCGATTAGCTCCTGGGTGCTTAAGGCAGGTGTTTGCTCTTCTGATCCGGCCATGGTATAAATCCGGGTGCTATCGTCGATGGTTCCGTCCAAATCATCAACTCCGAAAGCCTGAGTAAGTTGCGCCGTCGATCGACCAATCATGGGCCAGTAGGCTTTTACATGATCGAAATTGTCCAGATAAATCCGTCCGATTGCGAACATCTTCAAATCGTCAATCAGGGTAGTCTCCCCAATGGAAGACATGTCGTTGTCTTTATTGCGAAACTTCAAAGGAATGAATGTCTGAAAACCGCCAGTCTTATCCTGAAGTTCGCGTAACCTGCGCATGTGATCGACACGATGAGCAGGAGACTCTATATGACCGTATAGCAAGGTTGCATTGCTTCTCAACCCCTCCACATGTGCAGCCTCATGGATTTCGAGCCATCGGTCCGCATCACATTTATCGGCACAAATCTTCTCCCTGATTTCAGCCGCAAAAATCTCTGCTCCACCGCCAGGAATGGAGTCCAAACCATGCTCCTTTAAATAACGCATGCCCTCCAATGCACTATAGTGAGCCTTTCGGAACATATAATCCAGTTCTACTGCCGTGAAGGCCTTGATGTGCAAATCGGGGCGATGCTCCTTGATGGACTTCAACAAGTGCGCAAAAAATACAATATCCATTTTCGGATGTACTCCTCCAACGATGTGAACCTCAGTAATCGGCTGTCCATCATACGCCTTGACCTTGTCCAACATCTCTTTGGCCGTCAATTCCCAGCCGTCCTCGCGGTGCTTGTATTCGCGCGAATACGAACAGAAATTGCAGGTAAATACACAGACATTGGTGGGTTCAATGTGAAAATTGCGGTTGAAAAAGGTAAAATTTCCATTTTTCTGTTCACGAACATGATTGGCCAATATCCCGCATTCAGAAAGTCCTGCATGCTCAAATAGAAACAGTGCATCCTCGTCGGAAATCCGCAAACCGGAATTTACTTTTTCGGCTATCCGTTCAAGTTCTGGTCCCTGACCCTTCAAAAGCATACTAGCTATTTTTTCCATTACTCACAGTTACCGGTTGAGGCCGGCATAATTTCATCTTCATGAACAACAAACCGAACGGCCTCTGTGTTTAAATCGCCTGCAATAACAAGGATATAAACTCCTTTTGACAGGCCACCTGTGGCAACAGCGAGTGTATCCCCGGGCCTAATCAACTGATCCTTTGACCAAACGATTCGCCCGGCAACATCGACCAACTGAATCTGAGATTCCTGAGCGCGTTGCAAACCGGTTTTCACGCAGACCGTTCCTCCGGAGTAAACCGGATTAGGATAAGCCAGCATTTCAATCTCAGGGCAATTTTCACCCGGGAGGGAACTAAGTGAAAATGCTACAGAGCGGTAATTGTTTGTGGACTGATCATCCTGCTCGGCCAGCCTGAACTCCATCACCTGAATGCCGTCCGCTGCACCGATGGGAGAAAGCGAAACCGTCACTACGTCACCCGGAGGCAGTATACCGCTCCACGCCTCGGCTTGCTGCACACTACCGGGATATCCATACCTGATCTGTGCAGTGTAGACTGTATCACTGCCATTGTTACGCAGTCTGACCTCAGGGGAAAGACACCTGTAACTGTTTGATTTTACAGGAGCCAATACAGAATCAATTTCAACATCGTGGACGTATGGCATGGGCAATACCAATCCGGATGAATTACGTATTGAAAACCTGAAATTATCCAGCACACTCTGCATGCGTAACATCTGGCTGTCCGTAAAAAACTGCATACAACCATCGTCGGTATAGTCCATGTAATTCATGAACATAATACCTGGAGAAACAGTACTGCAGTCATCTGTATAGGGAAACGTCCTGCAGCGGAAAGTGGGCTTTTCCTGAACAGGGGTATCATCCACCAAATCGTTCCCACAAAACGCGTCGCCCCAAATATGAATCAGCGACAGCCAATGACCTATTTCGTGCGTAGCGGTACGGCCAACATCATAAGGCGGCTTAACGGTGCCCTTGCGTCCGAAGGCTTGGTAATCGATCACGATACCGTCCTGGTTTCCTGAAGAGCCCGGAAAGCTGGAAAAGCCAAGGGCATTCCCCTCGAGGTTGCAAACCCAAATGTTCAGGTAATCTGTAAACGGCCAAGGAGCGTGACCACCTGTCGCATCCTGAAAAATCGATGGGTCAAGCACCTGAAAATCCAATCGTGGGGTATTGACACGAAGAATACCATTCGTAGCCATCCCTGAAGGGTCGCGTCGAGCAAGCACAAAACGGATTCCACTATCACGGGTCTTCGGCTTCCAAACGTCAGGAACTGAAAGTGAGGAAGGGTTCAGGAAAGCATAATCTTCGTTGAGTACATCCAATTGAGATACGATCTGTTCATCAGAAATATTCTGCTCAGGCGTATTGTACAACACATGAATTACCACGGGTATTGTGACCGAACCGGAATTGGAACTTGATGCGCGCGCAACGCGGTTCATGCCCGCGGCTTCAATAGAAGCGGCATAGCCCGGCTGATTCAGCAATCGGTACCTGTGTACTTGATCGGTAAGACAACGCGCCTTGTTCTCCTGGGCGATGAGGGCGAAAGGCAAGTAGAAACAGGCCAGAAAAAAACAGAACGTAATCTGGATCGCTTTAAACTTTCCCACCTTGCTTTGTTGTCGAACGAACACCTTGATACCGGACAGATTTACAAAGCTTAGTGAATCACCAGAAAGCGCTCGCTGCGGTAAACACGTGGACCAGCAAGCTCGATGAAGTAGACGCCTGCAGGTAATTGCTCCGTGTTAAAGTCAATCTGTCCGGAGTTAGCGATACCATTGATTCCTTCGCTGGCCACTTCGCTTCCAAGCATATTCCGTACAACTACGCGATCGATTTCCAACTGACTGATTGCTGTCCACTGAATCGATACGATTGATTGGGCTGGGTTCGGAAATACTGTTAACCGTAGCGAAGGATCAGCGTTATCGATACCGGCGACGGGCGGAGTGCAGGCGTTGGAATTGCGCTGCGCAACGCGAATGGGTGCATTTTGAAGAACAGTTTGTACACGAACGCGTTGCTGCAAGGAAAACATCTTCAGAGAAACATCGTTGCAATAGTCCATGTAATTCATGAACATGTCTCCATTCGGTGCATTGTTCAGGCAGTTGGATGTGGATGGGAACACAGGGTTTCCGAAGTTGGCCGTTTGTTGCGTCGGAGTATCAGAGCAATAATCGTTGCCGCAATTGTTGTCGCCCCAGATGTGACGCAAGCCCAACCAGTGTCCGACTTCGTGTGTAGCCGTTCGACCTTTGTTATAGGAGGGGTCTAGATTACCAACTTTACCAGTGCAGCGATACCATAGCACCACACCATCGGTCAATCCATTACCGTAAGGGGCACTTAAACCAGTGAGTCCACTGCCTGCAGGGAAGGTGGCATAACCCAACAACTGGGTCGCGCCACTGGCCATATTCGGCACCACCCAGATGTTGAGGTAATTGAGGACATTCCAAATGGTAGCCGGTTTAACGGTACCATCGATAAATGTTTTATCATAGGGAAGCGACGGAGGCGTAGCAGTGATGGTATTGATGTTGATTCGATTGATTCCGTTAGTAGCGTTTCCAGCCGTGTCGCGCTGGGCAAGACAAAAATTCACTTCGCAATCGGCGGCAACGGGAGCGAATACGGAAGGAATGGTGGCTGTATCGGCATTCAGCTTTCTGAAATCGGCATTCAATACATCAAGCTGAGAGAGAATCTGAGCATCGCTGATGTTGTAGGAGATTCCGGGATTTGTACCGGTATGGATGACATGAAAAACAACCGGAATCGTGTAAACGGTACTTGCACCCCGCTGGGTGGCTGATGAAGCGTTTGAACGCAGGAGAGGCTGCAACCACTCTTCAAACTCTTCGCCCAGGACACCCGAACCGCAAGTCCTGACTGGACTGGTTGCTGAAGTGTTTACCTGCTGAGCGTTGGAAGCGTGGGAAAATGAAATAAGTACTGCAAAGACAAAGAGTCGGATAGTGGTATTCATTGTTGTTTTCAGTGATGTTTCAAAGGTACGTCATTCAGCTGCATTCTGTACGGGTTTGAATGGCCTCAGGTAATAAGGCGGTTCAGCATGGATGATATTTTCTTTGCTCTGCCGGAAGTCGGCCGAATCGGTTGACATCAGTAGCCTGTAATCAATCGGGACAGGGCTCTGAACCTCTTCATCACGCAAGCGCTCATAGTTTGAAACAGCCCGGGATAACAAGGGGTCAGCCTGACCGGTTTTCATTTCTTCTAAACCATATACAGCACAAAACCGGGAATACCAGTTTAGCATAAAGCCGGAGGAGTGGACGATGGCCTTGTAACTAACGGGGGTGCTTCTTTGCGCCTGGCATAGAAAAGCATCGTCATCAGGAGGAGGTAAAACCACTGCAGCTTTGGGCAAGTGGGTTCGGATCCAGATATGCATCCGCTCCCGGGCACTGATTGGTCTACTCCCCCACTCGTATCGGCTGGATATACGTTCAGGTAAAAGGGACAAACTATTACCAGCCACCAACAGGAGCACAACTGCAAAACCCAAACCTGTCCACATGACCCAACGCTTTGACAACATCCTCAGCCAGGGTAACGGCCATGGCACAGCCGAAACAAGGAGAATAAATCCGATGAGACAGGGCCAGATACTAGCCTTGTACCACTGTGTCATTCCGATCAGATGGGATTGAAAATTCACAAAGCCGATGGTGTACACCAAAGCTCCCAACAGGAAAACGCTCAGAACGGGCAACAGCCGGGATACCACCAGGCCTTTGTGCGTTCTAAATCCCAACACCAACGCAAACAAATAGAGCCCAGCAGATTTGATGAAATCAACTGACGGAAAAACCTGGGGCAGATAGTGATGTGGATTGCGTACGTCGAACAAAATCCAGGCATACCTGGCCGCTTCCATCGGACCCAAATCGGACTGCAGACTCGACAACAATGGCACCAATCCGGGCACCAATCCTGGAATAAATCCGATTAGGAAAAACAAAAACCCCTTCCCCCGAACGTTCCGTTCAGCAGTTAAATCCGAAACAATCCAAGATAAGCCCATCAGACCAACCTGAATACCGACCAATACCTGAAACAGGCCCGAAAGCGCGGCCGTGAGTCCGCCTAAAATAGGTCGACCCTGTTGCACATAAACGAGGCTCCATACACCGAGGGCAACGGCAGGAACAGTACAAGTTAACTGGATATCTACAAGCGTATTTCCGCCGATGGTAAAACCATTGAACAATACCAGGAAAAAAGGCGTCAGGCGAGACAGCTCCGTTGAACGGGTCCAGGCTTTGGTAAGGACTGAAATTCCGGCACAAATAGCCGTCAGACACAAAAGGTACAGAAAAAAAACCAGGCCTTCGATGGGAAAAACCTGTCCGAAAAACGCAATAATATGGGCATAATAGAACCGAACAGTAAACTCAGTTGTTTGGGTTTTAACCAAAGGGTCATTGGGATACAAACTGGGGTCAAGCAGTGCATATACATAGGGTAAATGCTCTTCCTGATCCCCGTTGTTTACCCGATAACCACAAACCAAAATGAACGCGACAGCAGCCGTAAACGCCCAAACCCAAGTGAAAGCACGCGAATTACTTGCCATGTCCGCGTAAAAATACACAGCCTGATGACTGTCAAGCCCTTTTGTTCTGGCCCTAACTCCCCTGAAGCCCTACATTCGTAACTGAGCGCAACTGATATGAACCAAACACGCATTTTACTGGCAGAAGACGAACAAAGTCTCGCCGACACCATCAAATTAAACCTGGAACTTGAAGGTTATAAAGTACAGCATGCCGAGGACGGCAAAAAAGCCCTCAAACTTTTTCACCAGGGTCGATTCGACCTGGTCATTTTGGATGTGATGATGCCCGAGATGGATGGCTTTACCGTTTGCCAGGCCATTCGATTGGAAAACCCGCAGGTCCCGGTTCTGTTTTTGACTGCCAAACATGCAAGTACCGATCGCATCAATGGCCTAAAAATCGGAGGGGATGATTATCTCACCAAGCCTTTCAACCTCGAAGAGCTTTTACTGCGCATCCAAAATTTGCTGAAACGCAGCCAACGCGAGGGGGTAAAAACCACCTTGTCCGACACCTCCTATTCCTTTGACGGATTCACCATCAATTTCCCTCAGATGAGCGTCACAGCCCCCGACGGCACGCTCACCTCCTTGACGAAGAAAGAAAACACCTTACTCAAATTATTGATTGACAGAAAGAACGAGGTGGTTTCCAGAGAGCACATCCTAGAAACGGTATGGGGCTACGATATTTACCCTTCCACCCGAACAATCGACAACTTCATTGTGACCTTTCGAAAATTATTCGAAAAAGACCCCACAAAACCAGAACGATTTATCAGTATACGAGGGGTCGGATACAAATTCAATCCCGGTTCCCAGCTTTAATTCGGACAAAAAACACTTGCAAAAAGCTGCAAGAAGAAGTACCTTAGGCCATCGAAAAAACCCACATACTTATGCGCATTAAACACACATTTCTGGCACTGCTTGCTGCAGGACTCCTTTCACCTGCCCTTGCACAAAACCACAGGGGCTGTGGCACAATGGATCACTTGCACACCATGCAACAGCAGGATCCTACCGTCAAGACAAGATTGGAGCAAGTTGAACGTGAATCAGAAACCTGGATCCAAAACCAGTCATCGAATCAGCGTAGCACAGTAGTTATCACCATTCCTGTAGTCGTACACGTTGTTTACAACACGGTTGCAGAAAACGTTTCTGACGCCCAGATTCAATCCCAAATCAATATCCTCAACCAAGACTTCAGGAAGCTGAACACCGACATCAACCTGGTGCCTGGAGCTTTCGCCGGTTTGGCTGCAGACTGTGAAATCCAGTTCTGCCTTGCGCAACGTGATCCTAGTGGGAATGCCTCAACCGGAATTGTACGTCGTTCATCGACTGTTACATCCTTCTCCTCGAACGACAACATGAAATTCACCTCATCCGGTGGATCCGATGCATGGCCTTACACCTCCTATCTCAACATGTGGGTATGTGATCTTGGAAGTGGCTTATTGGGTTATGCGACCTTCCCCGGAACCGCTACAAGCACCGATGGAGTCGTAATGGATTATGCCGCCTTCGGAAATATCGGCTCGGCTGCTGCTCCATTCAACAAGGGGCGAACTGCTACACACGAAATCGGTCACTGGTTAAACCTTCGCCACATTTGGGGAGATGCAAACTGCGGAAACGATCAGGTTACAGATACGCCAACACAACAAACATCGAACTACGGCTGCCCCACCTTCCCGAAAGTGACCTGCAGTAACGGACCGAACGGAGATATGTTCATGAATTACATGGATTATACCGACGATGCCTGTATGTACATGTTCACCACAGGTCAGAAAACCCGAATGGTGTCATCCTTGAACTCAAGCCCCCGCTCCTCTTTACTCAGTTCCCTCGGTTGTGTTCCACCCGGACCAAGCTGCGGAACGCCTGCAAACCTTGCTGCAAGTGCAATCACCGACACTACTGCTGTAATCACCTGGGGAACAGTTAGCGGTGCGACCACGTATTCAGTACAATACCGCCCTGCAGGCTCTACTTTCTGGAATGTGAGTAACAGTGCAAGCAATTCAGTTGTACTCGGTGGATTGACCCTTGGAACATCGTACGAATATCAGGTGCGTGCCACCTGTGGAACCGTAGTCGGCAATTACTCAGCCAGCTCATTCTTTTCTACCACCAACTCCCTTTGCCCCACTCCTACAGGACTTGCAGCAACCTCCATCACCACCAGTGGGGCTACATTGTCTTGGACAGCCGTATCGGGCGCCACGGGCTACAATGTGGTTTACCGTGTGAGTGGATCAACGACTTCTGTAACCCTAAGCGTTCTAACAAACAGCGCCACACTAACTGGATTGACTGCAGCAACGGCCTACAGCTATACTGTTCAGGCGATCTGCAGCGGAAGTACGAGTGCCGTTTCAGCAACTGCAAGTTTCACGACCCAGGCTGGTTCCTGCACCGATACTTACGAAAGCAATGAGTCCCGTACAACAGCAAAGGTCATCCCTGTAAACACAGACATAAGTGCACGAATTGGAACTTCCACCGACAAGGACTGGTTCCGCTTCGCTACTGTAAGTGGCGCTACCAACCTCCGCGTGGTATTGGATCAGCTTCCTGCTGATTATGAACTAGAATTATACAGCTCAAGTGGCAAGCGCCTTGCCCGGTCCATCAATAGTGGAACGACCACTGAAACAATTACTCGGAATACGAATACTGCCAGTACATACTACGTGCAGGTATTTGGATATGCTGGAGCATTCAACGCAAACCTCTGCTACCGCTTACGGGCCAACACTTCTGGAACAGCATTCCGTACATCCAATCAAGCGGAAGCCAGCGATGAAATCGCTGTTCAAGCTGAGAAGATTACTACAGCCGACCTGTTCCAGGTTTTCCCGAATCCGGCGTCTAACGACCTGAATGTTCGCTATTTCAGCGAAGCAAATACGGATATTACAATCGAAATTGTCGACATGCTTGGCAAGACGATTTATACCAATCGATTCACTTCCGAAGAAGGCTTCAACACGACCAATATTCAGTTGAACGACTTCAACAATGGAATCTATTTTGTACGCCTCAACCAGTCAGGCAGCAGCGAAATCCGGAAATTCATCGTGAAGCACTAATCTTTTTGAACAACACTAAAAAAGACCCGCCCAGGCGGGTCTTTTTTATTTGTGCAATGGCTTACTTTGGAATGCAAACCGATAATACATATCATTGGAGTCCGTGGAAAGTTTTCTGAGCAAAGTCGCCACAGCGACTCATCATCTCCCCCCGTTGGAGACATTGGTCATTTTACCAACCCAGCGTGCATGCTATGATTACAAGCAATTGCTCGGCAATAAAGCAGAAGCACCTTTGCTGCTCCCATCGGTTGTCCCGATTGGAAACCTGCTCGAGAAACTCAATGCCCCCCCTGTTGCCGACGATATCACCTTACTCGTCACACTTCACCAAACCTATAGTGAACTGCATCGAATCATTCCGTTTAGGGATTTCATTCCGTTCGGAGAGCAGGTGCTTGATACTTTCAACGAAATCGACCGGCAGTTGGTCGATGCCTCGGCCTTGTTTCAGCAATTACTGGATCTAAAACGAATAGATGAAGCATTTTCGGGGGATGAGGAGGAGCAGTACGAGCAATTCAAACGGTTCTGGAGTAGCTTTCTCAATACGCCTCACACGCCGCTACAAACCAACTTTCTGAAATACTGGGAAGAACTTGGCCCCTTGTACACAGCTTACCGAAAGCGGCTTGAACAAGAAGGTTTTACCTATGAAGGGCTTGCCTGGAAAATCGTTTCCGAGACGGTTGAAAAGCAAGCCTACTTTAGTGCCTTTAAACACCTTGTCTTTGCTGGTTTTTATGCACTCAATACGACTGAAGAAGTTTTATTTGAAAAGCTGACTAAGCGTTTGAATTTATTGGTCTACAAGGACGCTGACCGACTCTATACCGAGAACCAGAGGCACGAGGCGGGTCGATACTTCAAACGAGGCTTGCTATCCTCCAAAGAATTGCCTTGGACAGGCGACCACTTCAGTGTACCTAAAGAGCGATACGAAGTAATTGGATGTAATGGCGTATACGCAACCAGCTTACAGTTGTGCAATGACATTCAAATCCATTACACGCAAAACCCGAAAGCGCGACTGGCTGTCGTCTTGACGGATGAGTCCTTGCTCTTCCCGCTTTTACAATGCGGCAACAAACTGGGTTTACCACTGAATCCATCCATGGGTTTTTCCCTGTCGCTTCACCCCGTCTTCAATTTGTTAAAATTGGTTGCCCAATGCCGACCGATTGGCCAACACGAAATAAACGAGGTTCTGGTGGAGAGGTGTTTGACTGTATTTCTAGAGGAACCTATTGTACGAGACAATCACCGGGAAAAGGATCTATCCCGGTTATCCGAATCCATCAGGTCTTGGCTGGGTATTGTACCAGAGAGCCCCGACAATGAGGGGGTACTGTTGCTGGACTTTTTACACGCGCTTACATTCGATAAAAACGAATGGATGTTCACGCTGCACAGCCACATGCTACTTCATACGGAAGCGGCTGTTGAGCGATTAGGCACATGCGCTGATATTCCCGACAGCCCATCCTGGTGGGAACTACTCATTAGACAACTCAAATCAGTCCGAATTTCCTTTGAAACCTCACCCGAGGGCATACCTGTAATGGGATTCCTTGAGACAAGGGTCTTGGACTTCGATTCGGTATTCATCGCCACACTGAACGAAGGCACACTTCCCTCCTCTGCTGTTTCTTCTTCGCTGATACCATATGCATTGCGCAAAGCTTATCGCTTACCCTGTCGGGAAGAACAACAGGCTGTGACCGCCTACCATTTCTATCGACTGCTGCAGAGAGCTCAGAATATTCACCTCTATTACAATGTACAGTTGAATTCCATGGGAGCCGGCGAGAAAAGTCGATACCTCTACCAGCTCAACCTCGATGTAATCCGGAAATACCCACCGTTGTCCGTCCGCTACCTGAATCAGAGCCCAAAAATCAATCCACCAGGCAGTGGTGCATTTGAAATTACCAAGACGGCAGAAATTCTGGACAAAATTGTATCGAAGTACATCGACACCCCTGAAAATCGCGACAAGAAGCTTGGCTTGTCTGCAACGGTTTTGCGCATGTACAGTGAGTGTTCGATGAAGTTTTACCTGAGCAAAGTTGCCGGACTACGCAACGACAAAACACCCGACTATATTGACAAGCCTACCTTCGGCACCATTCTGCATCGGGCCATGGAGCTGGCGTATCCAATCAACACCTTACTGACCAAGGAGTATATACAATTAAGAATAAACAACATTGATGAACTGCTGGAGACCGCCATTCAGGATACCTATGGCAGGAATACACAATACGGACATGATTACCTAATGAAGGGCGTATTGAAAAAGCTCATCAAGAACATCATGGATCTCGACATGAGACAACCTGGATTCACGCTCGAAGGAAGTGAAGTCGAGCTGAATACTTCGTTGGATCTACCGAACGGAACCAGATTGTTGCTGAAAGGAAATATTGACCGACTTGAGCGCAGAGGCGGGTACCTAAATATCATTGATTACAAAACCGGAAACGACAAAATCAGAGACAAACCGCCTGAAAAACTGCTGGAAAAAAGCGAAGACAAGACGGAATTTCAGCTTTTATTCTACGCATTGCTGATACGTAAAACAAAGGGGCTTCACGAAACGATTCGATCTGGAATCATGAAGCTCAAATCGAACGAACAGATATATCTGAACGAAGGAGGAGCTGTCACCTCTGAGCAATTGGAATCGTTCGAGCAACTTATAACCGGGCTTATTACAGAATTACTGGACCCTGCAGTTCCATTCCGGATGACCGCCGACAGCAAACCCTGTACCTATTGTGATTTCAATGTGCTTTGCCAACGCAAGAGTGCTTAGTTCGACTCCTCGTTATCCTGTTCCATCAGTCGCTCGGTGAGCGACGTTACAACAGAGAGCAGTAAACTGAACAACATCGCAATCCAAAAGCCATCCACCCTGAATCCCTCGCTAAGTAAATACGCAGTTAATAGAATTATACTAGCATTCACGACCAGTAAAAACAAACCAAGTGTGAGGATCGTGACTGGCAGGGTGAGAAAAACGAGAACCGGTTTTACATAGGCATTCAGCAGTATCAGGACGAAAGAGACCAATACCGCCCAATTGACATTTTCCACCTCGACACCAGGTAACACTGCAGCGAGCAGAAAAACAGTCAAGGATGTGACCAGAATCCGAATCAAAAAGCGCATCGTCAAAAAAGACTACAATCAAATATACACATTGCGCGCTGATACCCTAAACTTTGCAACAGGTTCATTGTTTAATTTCAAGAATCAAACGAATGAAAACCTATCTCCTCACCCTGCTCATCGCACTTAGCCCACTACTTATTTCGGGTACTGGGCCAGAATCCGCCTACTCCTTCAAATTAAAAACCATTGATGGAAAACCACTGGAGCTCTCCTCCTACCGGGGCAAGAAAATCCTCATTGTCAACACCGCCTCCGAATGCGGATACACGTCCCAGTATGCAGCATTGCAAACGCTAAGTGAACGACACAAGAACCAAGTAGTTGTGATTGGATTCCCATGCAATGATTTTGGAGGGCAAGAGCCAGGAACAGCCTCCGAAATCCAATCCTTTTGCAGCAAAACGTATCAGGTCAGCTTCCCCATGGCTGCCAAAGTATCCGTTAAAGGAAGTAATGCCGATCCCTTTTTCCAATGGCTCTGCAACCAAAAGAACCCGGATTTTACGGGCGATATCCGCTGGAACTTCGAAAAAATCCTACTTGATGAAAACGGCAAGGTGATTCGTCGATTCCGTTCCGGTGTAAAGCCCCTTGATCCGGACCTCACCGGCGCGCTTTAATCAGGATGTAGTTGTAAGCTGCATACCCTTGCCATGCAGGGATGTTATCTCGACCGATGCATCGTTTTTCAGGTATTTCCTGAGCCGGGTAACGAATACATCCATGCTTCTTCCGTTAAAGTAATTGTCGTCGCCCCAAATCAATTTAAGGGCTTTTGTACGCGGTAGTAAATCATTTCTGTGAAGGCAAAGCAGCCTGAGTAATTCGGCCTCTTTGGGAGTCAGTGACTGTACCTGCCCATCTGCAGCAAGGGACCTGTGCTTGTAATCGAAGGTAAACTTACCGAAACCGAAAACCTGTTGATCCTGTTGCCTCACTTCACCGAAGGAACGTTTCAATATCGCCTCGATTTTAAGCAACAGGACCTCCGTATCGAAGGGTTTAATAAGATAATCGTCGGCTCCTATCTTGAATCCATGCAGAACATCCTCCTTCAAACTACGGGCCGTTAGCAAGAATACTGGTGTTTGTCGATCGACAGATCTGATTTCCTTCAAAACAGAGAACCCATCCATCTTAGGCATCATCACATCGAGAATGACGAGATCAAATCCACCCTGCGCATAGGCTTCAAGGCCCCATTCTCCATCACGGGCAAGCTCAACGCGATAAGCATTCATCTCCAGAAAGCCCTTCAGGACATTACCGAAGTTGAAATCGTCTTCAACAAGCAAGATTTTAGCTGACATGATTAAGCTGATTTAATGGCAGAGATACGTTAAAACAACTTCCCTTCCCGGGTTCACTCTCCACATCGATTGTTCCACCGTGTGCTTCAATGATCGCCTTCACATAACTCAGGCCCAAACCGAAACCCTTCACCGAATGTAAATCTCCGACCTGCGCACGGTAAAAGGTATCAAAAATGCGTTTTTTGACCTCTGCACTCATGCCCATACCCTGATCCAGGATGGAAATCAGTACTGAATGTACATCACCGTTCACCAAAATGCGAACACGTGGTTTTTCGGGACTATACTTAATCGCATTGTCAATCAAATTCGCAAAGGCATTGCCCAAATGAAACGCATCTGCATTTAATTGATGTGCTGGTGCATCGCACTTGAACTCAAGTACCCCTTCCGCTTCGTGAATCTTAAGCTTGAATGCATTGACTGACTCCTGCAATACTGAAACGAGGTTGACTTTCTTTCGTTCCAGCTGAAGTTCCCCTTTCTCGATTCGGGCCATTTGCAAAACCTTATCGACCTGCCTGAGCATTCGCTGGTTTTCTTCCTCAATGACCCCGTTATAATATCCGAGCTTCTCCACGTCTGACTGGATCTTCGAATTGCGCATGGCGGCAGTTGCAATCGCTATGGTTGCAATAGGAGTTTTAAATTCATGCGTCATGTTGTTGATGAAATCATTTTTCATCTCAGCGAGCTTTTTCTGACGAAACACGAGCCATACGGTATAGGTGAATCCGGATACGATCACAGCCATGAATACCAGCGACAATACGAGTACAGACCACATTTCCCGTAAAACCAAGGATTGGATCCGGGTGACGCTAATGATTAGCTCATCCTTCCTTCCCAACACATCGTCGGGAAACAACACAGCATGAAATGGACTCAGGTGCGCCTCGCCCGTATCGGCACCCGGCGAACTATATGTAATGCCATTGCTGATACCATCACGGATATAAAAAGCCGTTGGTTTTTGAATTCCGGCTGCCAAAAAACGCAGACTGAGAATACTATCCATAGCAGCCGGACTGATGCGCTGCGTAGCCGTAATTGCAGGATCAACCACATGAAGTGATAATTTCTGAACCATGTTACGGAAGCGCTTCATTCTGCTTCTTACGCGGGCATCAACCGAGTTCAAGAGTGAATCACCCGTGAGGCCGGCCTCAAGTTCAAGGTTAATTACCTCCTTACCGTTCAGTTCTTTCTCAATCCGTAGTGCAAGCCCTTGAGAACCACCTGCCGATCCAATCTCTGCATCCGCAATGTCAATCGAACCGGATGCTCCACCTCTATAGGCTCGAATAATTTGATCCAGACGTTTTCGAACGAGTTCGTCACGGGCACTTCCGGACTTATCGCTGAGGCTTCCACCACCACTTATCCAATCGGAAATCTGAACAACCAGACTATCGGGGAACAGCACTGAGCCTGCGCTTGAGTCGGCAGCATTAAACACATCGTTCAATACCAGACGCATGCTTTCGCGCGATTGGATGTCCTCTATGGCCTGCTGAAGGGCAAGGCGAACCTGACGGTCGTACTCATCTGAACGAATCCCATACTCGTTGCGGATCCAATTGGCCTGAAAAAGTATGATACCTGCAAGGGCAAGACTCATCCCCGCAACCATCCAGCCGAACAAGCCTTTTTTCATGGAATACAAAGTTATAAAGCGCCTGTTTGCAATGCATAAGCCCTACACGATTAACTCAAGATTAACCCCTGTGTTTATCTTTGGCTTGTAACTACGTCTAATTACCTGCACCCACCACAAGCACTGTATTGTAAATTCGAATATCCTTGGACAGTATCAGTCAATTCGTTTTAGGTGCTGCAATCGGTGAGCTTGTTGCAGGACGAAAAGCAGGCAATAAAGCGATTCTATGGGGAGGCGTTGCCGGAACCATTCCCGATTTGGATGTACTTCTCAATCCGTTTATCACACCGCTCCAACAACTTTCTGTCCATCGAGGCTATAGCCATGCTTTACTTTTCGCGTTTGTTACCGCGCCACTTTTCGCCTGGCCTGTACACCACCTGCACCGTAAAAGTTCCCAGGCCACTTACAAGGATTGGCTAATCCTGTTTTTTCTTGGAATTTTCACCCACCCGCTACTGGACGCATTCACTCTGTACGGAACACAGCTTTTCCTCCCATTCAGCGACTACCGTGTGGCCCTGAATACCATCTCGATTGTCGATCCCCTCTATACACTCCCTCTGCTCATCGGAATTACCCTAGCTATGATCCGGAGAAAGCAGAGCGCTGACAGAGCAATTACTACAGCAAGACTTGGCCTGATTTTGTCTTGTGTTTATCTCGGATTAACCTGCATAATAAAACAGCACGTTGATCGCCGTTTTGAACAAGCCATACAGACCGCGAAAATCAAGCCGGATGCCTGGTTGAGCAACCCGGTGTTGTTTTCCAATTTGCTCTGGTATACAGTGACACGCGAAGAAAGCACCTGCCATATTGCCTACTATTCATTGTTACAAGGCGATCGCCCGATCCGGTTTGAGACCTACCAACGTAACCTATCCTTACAGCCAAAAATCAAAGATCTAAACGGACTAGGACGCCTGCGCTGGTTTTCCAAAGACTTTTATTTGCTTGAGCAGCAGGAAAAAGGTCTGTTTTTTTATGACATTCGTTTTGGGAAAACCAATCTTGATGCCAGCGGAGAGAACGTACGCACCTTCGTTTTCTGCTTCCAATTACCCCAACCCGAACTCACACCGCTACCTGTGACTCAGTACATATCACGAAAGGACAGTGACTTCGGAGCTTTTACCCGACAAATAGGTCATCGAATACTGCACAACGGAGAATGAGGCGTTTTTTTTCAGTTAGATTTCTGGTGCTGTTAGCCACTCTGACATTCCTCAGCCAGTTGATCCTAGCCGAAACGAACAAGGTAGATTCACTTGTGAAAACCTGTACAGCAGAACGGGTTCGAAAAGCACCCCGTATCGACGGTAAACTCACCGAAAACGAATGGACGCAAGCGATTCCAACAGGAGGATTCATCCAATTCAGACCTGAAGAGGGAAAATCGGCCACACAGCCTACGGAAGTGCGCGTACTGTATACTGACTTTGCCCTTTACGTGGGTGCATGGTGTTATGACGCCGAACCTGATAGTATCCTTACCCAGTTGGGTAAGCGCGATGAGCAGAACCTGAACGCGGATTACTTCTACATCAAATTCGACCCCTATCAAAACCGACAGGATGCCTACGAATTCGGTGTTTATGCATCTGGGGTACAACTCGATTCACGGATCAGCGACTTCACCTATGATCCGGTTTGGCACTCGGCTGTTAGCCGAGATTCACTGGGTTGGTATGCAGAATTCGAAATCCCCTACTCCTCCATCCGTTTTCCGGAACAGGAAGAACAACGCTGGACCCTTCAATTCAATCGGTATATACGCCGGAACCGCGAGCTCCAATCCTGGAGTTATGTGCCGAGTAGTGCCTCTAACCGGCTACTTTTTTGGGGTGAATTGCATGGAATACGCTCGGTGAGTACCCCACCCCGATTGTCCGTTTCTCCTTATGCCGGCGTGAGTGGCGGACGTGATCCCGTTTCGAACCCCGACGGGTCCGTCGGATTTTCAAATTTCTTTTCGTACAACTTCGGAGCCGATGTCAAATACGGGATTGACGACCGTTTCACCCTTGACATGACGCTTCTGCCCGATTTCGGGCAAGTACAATCCGACAGGCTGGTCAAGAACCTGAGTTATCGCGAAGTGGTTTACGATGAGAATCGTCCCTTTTTCCGGGAAGGTGTTGAATTATTCGGGAAAGACGACCTGTTCTACTCGCGCAGAATTGGACGAGTACCCGGCGGCTACTTCAATGTTTTTGAAGAACTGCAGTCGGATGAACGTATCGTCATCAACCCCATCAGCTCCAAACTGCTGAATGCCGTCAAGATATCAGGTCGCACAGACAAGGGGCTCGGACTCGGTTTCTTCAATGCAGTGACCGATGCCATGTATGCAGAGCTTGAATCTACCTCTGGAGCACGAAGACGGGTGATGACAGAACCGCTCACGAATTACTCGATTGCAGTGGTCGATAAGCAGTGGAAAAACAACAGCAGCGCCTACTTCATCCACACCTTGGCTCATCGGGAAGGTAGCGCCGATGACGCTCAGGTAATCGGCACAGGACTCACCTTGAGCAATCGAAAAAACACCCTATCCCTTATAACTGACGGAGTGCTTACACTTCGATACAACGATCAGAAAGATAAACCTAAACCCGGATTCAACTATTCGCTAGGCCTTGAGAAAAACGGCGGTATTATGCAATACTCCATTGAGCGCAACGTGACGAGTCCGGATTACAACGTCACCGACCTTGGCTTTTACCGAGTCCCTGGGCTGAACAATTCTGCAGCGAATATAACCTTCAACCGGTTCAAGCCCTGGAAATTCATCCGTGAGGCGAATGTGAGATTCGATGTGTTCATGGCCGACGATTACAACACATCAAAATTCAGCGACAACTCAGCTTCCATCTCTTCATTCATCAACCTGATGTCGTGGAATGCATTGTTTTTGGGCGGTGGAATGAGTTTGATTCGGCCTTACGATTTTTTTGAATCCAGGACCGAGGGACAAGTTTACAGAGGATTCAGGACCTGGTATGGCTACGCCGGTTTCAGCAGCGATTACCGAAAAGCTGTGGCGATCGATTACACTTTCGGTTTCGGAAATTTCATGGAATCGTTTTCGTCGTTCAACCAGGAACATGAACTGAGACTTCGAATAAGGACCAGTGACAGACTTTTTATCCAACCTGCCTTGAATTACTCACTCGCCCCAATCAACTTGGGGTATGCCGGCAGGGATTCTCTCAATGCACCGGTCATCGGGGCGCGTCGCCTCGATACATGGGAAGCAAACCTCCGTGCCGCATTCACCTTTACACCAACGATGAACCTGACCCTCATTGCAAGGCATTACTGGTTCACCGGTGCGTACATCGATTACTACAATCTGGACAATGAAGGAGAACTCCTGATTCGAAATGACAACACATTGAATAGCAATTTCAACTTCAATGTATTCACTGCAGATCTGATTTATGAATGGAGGTTTTCGCCAGGTAGCGTCATCAATGTGGTGTACAAAAACTCCGTCACAGACGAACAGAGTTCAATCCTACGCAGCTACAGCAGGAATTTCAACCGTATCATGGAGCTTCCGCACGCCTATTCTTTTACGATCAAACTCTTGTACTTTCTGGACTACATCCGGGTGAAAGATCGGCTCAGTGGCAAGGGTGAATACCAACAGCCCTGGTAACATGAGTTCATCACCGGGAAAAAGCACTGAGTAGCTGCAGCATATCCGCTTCAAAAGCCAAGCCCTTGTCTTCGGCATACCAGGTATGTAAAAGGGTGTGAAGCTCCTCTTTCGAATGATTGGATCCTTCCTTGGCCTCTGCAAATCGTCTTGAAATGGATGCTGGCCTAGGTCCCCATGTGCCCAAAATGCGTCCTGTTTGAGCATCAACAAACACCGCTTTCGGTATCGAACGACTTGAACCGGTCAGAAATTTATCCATCAGTTCCGGATGCTCGTCCCGCAGCAAGTAACAATCACGGATTCGCCCCCCTGATTGGGCAGCCATTTGATGCAACAAGGGAACCAGCTGCGATGCATCACCGCACCATCCTTCGGTCAGAACCAACAGGTCGCAGGTAAATGTCAGCTTACTACAGGCCTCCGTTAGCTCAGCAGCTGGATGATAGCTTTTATCAAGCCGCTTCATGCGTTGTCGGTTCAATTTGGCTTTTTCAAGGCGCTCGGGCGTCTGCTCCGAGCCGGTCGTTTTACCCTCGACCAGTAAGCGATCGATCAAGTCGATGTAGTCCGGGTAACTCATACCTTTTGCCTTCCAAAATCCAACGTCCAGGGTCTGTTCCATAACGCCGGCCAAATTAAGTCATGCATCGACACGTCGCACGTTAACTTTAATATCCTACTACATTCATGAAAAATAGAACCCACAGGTTTTCACTTGTCGTTATTGCATGCGTGCTCCTGACCACAACAGCTGGAGCCCAGGTACTCATGATCAAGCGGGGTGATGTCCGTTTGACTGGCGTGTATGGCATTACCCGATACGACCATGTACTCGATATGGATGGGCAGCGTCAACAAATTCACTCCATTCGGCATAGTACATTCGATTTAAAAGCCGACATCGGTCTTCATAAGCGATGGAATTTACTGATCAGGACACCCTTCGTTTTCAATAAACTATTTGGCGATGCAGGATTCCTGCCCGCTTGGCGTCGGGACACGCTGCAAGTCGGATCAGACATCCAAGTCAACAAACTGGGAGATGTTGAAGCTGGGCTTCGTTTCGGTTTTTTGGAGAGGGAGCATGTGGAAGCTGCATTTAGCTTAACCCATGGTCTGGGAACCGGTTTTAGAGCCGAGTATCCCTATTTGAATACCGGTTATGGCGATTACAACTCCCGTATCCAATTCGATGCCTGCTATCAATCGGATCCGAGATGGTATGCGCAGGTGAACATGGCATTCAACAACCACGCCAGCGGATTCAGCGATGAGTTTCATGCCATGGCTCTTGTTCATGCGGAAGTATCCAAATCCATCCGGGCTGAATTGTACTGGCGAGGTATGTACAATTTTGAAAATGGACGCTTGGATCAAAAGGCATTTTACAGCGGACTCTACCAAAACAATGCGGCATATATGATGATCGGCGGGGACGGATTTTGGGAGACCTCAAAGGGTTTCGGGATTCAGGCCGGCCTTCAGTGGCCCATCAGAGGGCAGTTCATCGTCGCATCGCCAATGATCCGAGTGGGTATCACTGCGCTCTTGTCCGAGAAACCCGAGGAAAAAGCCCGCCCATTGGATGAAAAGTTGATGAAATAAGCTCCGGCCGGGCAACCATCAGCCGTCAGTTTTACGTTAAAGGTCATTGGAAAGCATGCATCTTTGCATAAATGCACGATTCACAATGAACACGACCCGTTTGTTTGCATCAAAGCAGTACCCATTGAGCCTGTTGGCAGCTCTGTTTACACTGCTGATTATTACGCTTACACACCTGGAAACAAAAGCGGAACCGATTCCCGCAGGACAAGGCTATGAGCTTCGCTTCAAAATAGCCGGACTTCGTGACTCCATGGTGTTTCTAGCCAACTATTACGGTGAAAAGCAATATCTAAAGGATTCTGCCTTCGCGGACGCAGCCGGAAATGTCATTTTCAAAGGGAAAGAGCCACTACCCGGTGGAATCTACCTATTCGTCTTCCCGAACAAAACCTACTTCGAACTGCTGGTGGATAAGGAACAGCACTTTTCCATGGAATGTTCCGCAGACAACATGATCCCCACTATGAAAATCAAGGGCTCAGAAGACAACATCCAGTTTTATGCATATCTGAGTTTCATCCAGGAACAATCGAAAATGGTAGAACCTCTCCGGAACGAACGGAGAGCACTTTCGGAACAAGGGAAGAAAACGGAGGAAGTCGATGGACGCATCAAGGAAATTGATGAGCGTGTATCAAACTACAAGAAGGATTACATCGCCAAAAGTCCGGATCGATTCCTGACAGCCATCTTCAAGGCCTCAGAGGAACCGAAAACACCTGAACTACCCAAGGGGAGCAAGGACAGCAGTATGATTTTCTTCTACTACCGTGACCATTATTTTGACCTGTTCGACCTCAGCGACGAGCGCCTGCTCCGATCACCTGTGTATCACAACAAAGTGAACTTCTTCCTGAAAAACCTTGTAGTCCAGTATCCTGACTCCGTCATACCCTATGCGGATTTCCTGGTTCAACGCGCATCGGGAAACAAGGAGACCTTTAAATACATGGTCTGGTACCTGACCAATAACTACGAGACGTCGAACATCATGGGACACGACGCGGTGTTCGTGCATCTCGTCAAGAACTACTACACCAAGGAAAAGGCCTTCTGGACGGACGATGCCACACTGTACAAGATTCAGGACCGGGCACGGATTCTTGAACCCATTCTGATCGGTAAAAAAGCAAAAAACCTGATGCTGACCGATTCATCCGGTAAGTTCCAGGCTTTGTACTCGGTTAACGCTTCGTTTACAATCCTATATTTCTGGGATCCTGATTGCGGACATTGTAAAAAAGCGACACCCAAAGTAAAAGCCTATTTTGATCGTGTTAGAAGCCGCGGAGTCCAGGTGTTTGCCGTATGTACGGAAGTTGAAATGGACAAATGGAAAAAATTCATCCAGGAACACAACCTGGACTGGATCAATGTGGCAGACCCCAAAACGCAGAATAATTTCCGTCAGGAGTTCGATATCCTGACTACACCCCAGATATTCATTTTGGATAAGGACAAGAAGATCATCGCCAAGAAAATAGACGAGGACAACATGGAAAAAATCCTCGACCGGGAGTTGGAGATGTACGAAAAGAAAATCGGCAACTGATTATCGGATTACGAACTCCGTTCGGCGATTCAAGGCCCTTCCTTCCTCTGTAGCATTATCAGCAACCGGATTAGTTGATCCATAACCAATGGCATCAACCCGTGCCGGATCAATATTTCGATCGGTTAAAAAACGCTTCACAGAAGTTGCCCTTTGTTCAGAGAGGACTTTATTTTTCCGGTCATCACCGCTTGAGTCGGTATGACCGCCAATTGCAATACGCACTGCTGGATTCTTCTTCAGAAATGCGAGTAAACGCTCCAGCTCTGGTTTTGACTCGGGCTTCAAGTCAAAACTATTAAGATCAAAAAACAGGTTCTTCAAAACTACCCGTTCACCGGCAACAGGTTTACTCAACCGGATATCGAGCTCAAATGCCTGTTGTCGGCTAGTGGCCTCTGCACAATTAAAATGGTCCGAGTAAAACAAATACCCCTCCTTGTTCACGTTGAGTAAGTAGCTACGGCCAGCCGGTAAACAAGCCAGAAATTCACCTTTGCGGCGATCGGTGGTGTTTGATACAATCACCTCGCCGCTGCTCACATCTACTATTTCGAACTCTGCCTGCAGGGGAAATCCGCTGGAAGCATCACTGACCTTTGCTTTGACATAGCTTACCAATACAGGTCGGACTGACTCCGGCAGATCAAACGCGTAGATATCGAGATTGCCTTGACCACCGCTTCGATCGCTGGCAAAATAGGCCTTTCTTCCATCGGCAGAAACGACCACCGAATTCTCATCAGCCTGTGTATTTACCGGATAACCCAGATTAACAGGGGTTGACCAAGTACTATCGCTTTGCATCCGGGTGTAGTAGATATCCTTCCCTCCCATCCCGATATGACCATCGGAACTGAAATACAGCGTCTTGTTATCCTGATGAATAAACACCGATTCTTCCTGCCCGGTCGTATTCACCGGAGAGGGCAATTTCCGTGGCTCGCTCCAGGTCATGTCCTCGCGGAAGGTTGTAACATAAATATCCGTCATCCTCCTCCTCTCCCGGTTATAGGATCCCCGAATGAAATACAGCGTTTTACCATCCGATGAAAAAGAGGGCTGAGACTCCCAGGCCGAGGTGTTTACGGGTGATCCGAGATTGACCGGTTTCGACCAGGAACCGTCATCCATGCGACGAGATAAATAAATATCACAACTCCCTCTGCCATCAGGCCGCTCGCATGCCGTAAAAAAAAGCACGCGCCCATCTGCCGAAATGCTGGGCGCTCCTTCATTCATAACTGAGTTTAACGGGGCTCCGGCATTACGAGCTACACCCCAAACCGAGTCCTTCAGGGAAGAAATCAAGAAATCCTCCTGATGGCCTCCCGAAGCTGCAGGATCACGCACATCGCGCGTAAACACCATTTGACGCTGATCCACTGTGAATGAGGGGAAATACTCCGCCTCCGGTGTATTCACACCTTTACCAAGATTCTGCGGACGAAACGGAACCGGATGCTTCATCGCATCAATCGCAAACTCACAACCTGAAATTCGCCGATTCATTTCATTCACACGATCGGCGGAAGGTGACTGAACATATTTCAGGTAGTTCCTGTAATCGGATAACGCCGTCGGATAATTAGCAAACATCACTTCAATATCCCCGACAATCGCATGTGCACCAGGCAAGTATGCAGGGTCAGCCATTACAGCTTTACGATAATATTTGCGGGCCAATTCATTATCCTGGCGTTCCAGATAGATCTGACCAAGAATCAACAGGGCATCTGAAAACAGTGAGTCCTTCTCGATGGCGGACTGAAACGAACGGATGGCCTTATCATCCTGACGACTATCGTATTGCTTTTTGCCTTCCTCGAAGAGGCGTATGGCTGCTTTGTTTGAAGTGTGATATTGGTTCTGGATTGACTGGGCGCTTACCGTTACGGAAACAAACACCATCAAAAGTGAAAGCAAACCAACAAGTAAGTCATAAAAAAAGAATCGCTCCTGTTTCAATGGTGGCTTATGGAATGTGAATCACTTTATGGGTTTGCAATGAAAGTCTCCAGCGTGGATTTGATTTGATATAATCGACAATCATCGGTGCATGCTGTTCCAAACGGCTGTACTCTGGCTGAAGGAACGCCATACAAGCAGCATTCACCATTGAGGCATTTTGTTCAGCCCAGTCCAAATCGGATGGGTGATAAATAACCACTTTCAATTCATCGGCCATTTGCAATGCCTCAGGCAACGCATTCTTGAATTTCTTTGGAGACACACAAACCCAGTCGAATTCTCCCAGGATTGGATAAGCTCCGCTTGTTTCGAGGGCAATCTCACATCCGGCACTGTGTAAAGAACGGGTCAAAGGTGTCAAATCGTATGCAGCGGGTTCTCCTCCGGTAATGACTACAAACCCAGCCCCCGATGCTATGACATCCTGGGTTATTTCCTCTACGCTACGCGGTGAATGTTGTGCTGCATCCCACGACTCCTTCACATCACACCAAACGCAGCCAACATCACATCCACCCAAACGAATAAACCACGCTGAACGACCCGTGTGGGCACCTTCACCCTGCAGGGTGTGGAAGGTCTCCATTACAGGCAAAAGTGGATATTCAGATGTCTTGTCCGACATGTTCGGGATAAACACGGTGTTGAGCCGCTAGCAGGGTGTTTTGTAAGAGACCCATAATGGTCATTGGGCCGACACCACCTGGAACTGGAGTGATCCAGGAACATTTGGGTGCCACGTGTTCAAAATCCACATCACCCGCGAGCTTGAATCCAAGTTTTCGCTCAGGGGCATGAACACGTGTCATTCCGACATCAACGACCACCGCACCTTCCTTCACCATATCTGCAGTGATGAAATAGGGTTTGCCAATTGCAGCTATGAGAATATCAGCCTGAAGGGTTAGAGCTCTTAGGTTTTGGGTACGACTGTGGGTCAATGTGACTGTACAATTTCCCGGATAAGTATTCCGGGAGAGCAAAATGGAAACGGGGGTTCCCACAATATTGCTTCGTCCGACAACCACACAATGCTTTCCTTCGGTCTCGATCTTGTATCGCTCAAGCAACTGAATAATTCCTTTGGGAGTTGCTGGAATGTAGGCGGGAAGCTCCTCTGTCATTCTGCCCAGATTGACCGGATGAAAGCCATCCACATCCTTTTCCGGTCGTATACGTTCAGTGATTCGATGCACATCGATGTGTGCAGGAAGCGGAAGTTGTACGATGAAGCCATCTACCGAATCATCGGCATTCAGACGGTCAATTAGACTTAGCACTTCATCTTCCGAAACATCGCTGGGTAGCCGCTCAAGCGTACTTCGAAAGCCCACTTCGGCACAGGTCCTGATTTTATTGGCGACATACGTTTCTGAAGCACCATCGTTGCCAGCTAAAACGGCAACAAGATGAGGAGGCCTTAGCCCTTCATTAATCATTCGGCTTACCTCCTGGCGGATTTCCTCCCGGATGGTTTCTGCTGTGTATTTTCCGTCGATGAGTTGCACAGTGCTGAATCGGATTTATCGGCGCATTTGCGGCATGTTACGCATCATCTGACGTGCGTTACCGCCGGTGAACATTTTCATCATCTTACGCATATCCTCGAACTGTTTCAGCAGCTTGTTGACCTCCTGGATATTCGTCCCACTACCACTAGCAATCCGCTTCCTTCGGGAGCCGTTCAGTAATTCCGGACGCTCCCGCTCTTCGTGGGTCATGGACTGAATGATGGCCTCGATGTGCTTAAAAGAATCGTTATCGATATCAATGTCCTTGATGGCTTTGCCCACGCCGGGTATCATGCCCATCAGGTCTTTGATGTTACCCATCTTCTTGATTTGCTGCAGCTGCCCCAGAAAATCGTTCAGGTTGAACTGATTCTTCGCAATCTTCTTTTGGAGTTCAGCCGCCTCTTTCGCGTCAAACTGCTCCTGGGCACGCTCAACCAGCGATACAATATCGCCCATACCCAGAATCCGGTCTGCCATCCGCGAAGGATGAAAGACATCGAGTGCGTCCATCTTTTCGCCAGTTCCGACGAACTTGATGGGTTTTTCTACAACGGAACGAATGGATAAGGCTGCACCCCCACGGGTATCACCATCGAGTTTGGTCAGGACTACACCATCGAAATTGATGCGTTCGTTGAAGGCTTTGGCCGTATTGACCGCATCCTGACCAGTCATTGCATCCACAACGAATAAAGTCTCCTGAGGCTTGAGAAAATCCTTCAGCCTGGCGATCTCATCCATCATTTCTTCGTCCACGGCCAAACGACCAGCGGTATCCACAATGACGGTATTTATGCCTTTGTTGCGGGCCTGCTCCAGCGCATTTCCAGCGATAATCAATGGGTTTTTCTGCTCACGCTCCGAGTACACCTCGACTCCGATCTGTTCACCGAGGACATGCAGCTGATCAATTGCAGCCGGACGGTAAACATCGCATGCCACCAGCATAACCTGTCTGCCTTTCTTGGACTTCAGGTGGTTGGCCAGTTTTCCGCTCAAAGTGGTTTTACCGGAACCTTGAAGTCCCGACATCAAAATGACGACGGGGCTTCCTTTCAGATTCAAGTCAGCAGCCTCGCCACCCATCAGGGCAGTAAGTTCCTCCTGAACGATCTTCACCATCAGTTGGGCCGGCGATACGCTGATGAGTACATCACGACCAAGGGCTTTCTCCTTTACGGTATCGGTAAAGGTTTTGGCGACCTTGTAGTTTACGTCTGCATCAAGTAATGCCTTGCGAACCTCCTTAAGGGTTTCCGCAACATTGATTTCGGTGATCTTACCCTGGCCCTTTAAGAGTTTAAAGGCCCTGTCGAGCTTGTCCGATAGATTCTCAAACATAGGGTGTAAAGGTACTCAAAAGACGGGGTCGGAAGCAGCCGTAACCCAGTAAAAAAACGAAGCGGACCTACAAATTGAGGCCCGCTTCAAAAGAGCATTTATCCTTATCGAACCAGGCTGACCTGACCAACTTTTTCATGGGTCTGCCCCCACACATCCAGAACCTTAGCCAAGTAGACGTAGACCCCCTCAGGCGCATCCACATCGCTTCCCCAAATCCTTCCATCCCAATCGGAATTCTCACGCCCTTCGCTGAAGAAGATTTTTTCGCCCCAGCGGTTGAAAATGCTTAACTCCACCTTCACGATGTATTCACCCTTGAGATTGAAGCCCTCGTTCATACCATCACCATTGGGGGTAAACGCGTTGGGAACATACACAGAGAATATCGGATTGACTCGCACTGGATGTCGCACCGAGTCGCGACAACCATAGGAATTGGTCACCCATAAGGTAACCATGTAATTACCTGTGTCGCGATAGACGTGTTGTGGCTCAAAGTCAATTGACTGTCCTCCGTCACCGAATGTCCAGAAATTATTGAGACCGCCGGAACTCAGGTTAATGAAATTGAAGACGGGGTTCAGGATATCCTGCTCCCAAGGTGCTGCTTCAAACTCGGCTACAGGTGAAGGATAGACCGTGACACCATTTTGCTGGGTATAGCTGCCTGTACAACCGCTGTCGGACGTAACTGTAAGCGTAACCTGGTAGTTACCGGTTGTAGTGTAATTGTGCACCGGATTCTGTTGGGAAGAAGAATTTCCATCACCAAAGGTCCAACTCCAGGCCACAATGGATCCTCCGTCAACAAATGAGGCATCGGTGAATGCCACCGGAAGTGGTCCACAACCTGCAGCACTTACCGGAGGAAAAGAGGCTATCGGCAAGGGATTGGTGAAAATGGTCCGGGTGAGGGTATCGGTACACCCTTCAGCAGTTGTAACGACTAGTGTTACAGTTTGAAGACCCGGATTGGCGTAGATATGTGTCGGACTTTCGAGTGTTGAGACAGGCGTGCCATCACCGAAATTCCAATTCCACGAAACAACAGGACTTGTGCCCGGGATGGACATATTGTTGAACTGCACAGGACTATCAGCGCAGGACGTTCCCGCTGTAAAACCTGCATCCGGCTGTGCGCCAATAATTACATTGGTAGTTGCAGTTGCCCTGCATCCATTTACGTTTGTTGTGGTAAGGGAAACCAACCAGGTTCCGGCCTGTTGGTACTGGTGCATTGGCATAGCACTTGAAGCGGTGGTGCCATCACCAAAACTCCACTCCCATGCGGTGATTTGATTACCTAGACCACTGCTGGTGTCGCTGAAGGCGACAGGACTTCCGGAGCATCCGTTTCCGCTGACGGGCTGAGGTGTGGGAGGATCAAAAACCTCAAGTGCCTGTGTGGCACGAAACGTACATCCTTCGGAACTGGTGGCCTGCAGGGTAACCATATAGATCCCAGCAGCTGCGTAGAAGTGTGTTGGATTCTGCGCCGAACTTACAGTCGAATCACCCAAATCCCAAGACCATGCTGTAATAGAACCTGGTGTTACAGCTGACGCATCATTCAAAGCAACAGGCTCATTGAGGCATACATTTAACGTAGTGAAACTGACTACGGGTAGCGGGTGAATCGTGATACTGGATGTGGTGGAAGCCGAACAGCCAGCCGGAGTGGTAATGGTCAATTGGACAGCATAATCGCCAGGTGCAGCGTAGGTATGCGTTGGTGCCTGTGCTGAGCTACTTGAGTTGTCTCCAAAGTTCCAGGCATAGTTAAACGAAGATCCACCGAGCACGGTCGACTGATCGATGAAAGCAACATGCGATCCGACACAGGCTGACCCAGCTGAAAAACGAGCCTCTGGAATCGGAAACACATTGATGCTGCGTGTAACGCTTGCAAAACAACCGTCAGCCGTTGTAACGTCCAACGTAACGGCATAAGTTCCGGGTACAGCGTAACTATGGCTGGCATTTGAACCGCTCGCTGTGGTGCCATCGCCGAAATTCCATTGCCAGGTTACAATTGCCTGACCTGACGATAGCGAAGAGTCGGTAAAGACCACCGGTGCACCTACGCAAGCTTCAACTGCTCCAAAAGATGCAGAAGGAAGTGCATTGACCTGGATTTGAGCTGAAGTCGAATCGGTACAACCACGAGAACTGATTGCAGCCAAAGTTGCCGTGTACGTGCCACTTCCAGTGTATTGATGAACGGGCGATTGCAGAGCGGAGAAGCCCCCATCCCCAAAAGACCAATACCAGCCGTTCAGGACTCCGCCATTCAACACTGATTGATCCGTGAATTGCAGTGGATCACCTGCACAAACCGGAGGAGCATTGAAGGCAGCCTGTGGCTTTGGAAAGACGTTAACCTGTGATGTCGATGTACTCTCACATCCTTGGTTATTACCAACACGCAGTGTAACCTGATACGACCCTGGGCTTGCGTATTTGTGAACCGGACTCACATCATTGCTGATATTTCCATCGCCGAAATCCCAGTTGATATCACTGATTGGCAATATAGATTGGGACAAATTAGTGAATGCAGTGGAATCGCCCTCGCAAACATCTGAAGCGATAAAAGACACGACTGGGGGTGCATCAATCAGCACAGCAGCAGCCAAGGTATCGGAACAACCCGCATCAGTTGTAACAATGAGTGTCGGGATGAAAATTCCCGCAGCGGCATATGTATGTTGCTGATTCGCTCCGGTGCCCTGGTTTCCATCGCCGAAATTCCAGGTCCACGATTGAATGCTGCCATCGGACACGGTGGAGTTTTCGAAGAAAGTCAGAGGAGTACCCAAACAAACACGTCCGGCATGGAAAGATGCCGTTGGATTGGGATGTACCGTAATTGTCGAAAATGCAGAATCGGTACAACCAGAACCGGATACTAGCGTCAGTCCAATCGAATACACATCCGATGAAAGGGGTGACAATGTAGGCTGCCATTGAGAAGAAACCGATTGCCCGTTAATGCTCCACACAGACGAAGTAAGTGTTTGACCCGATGTGATCGAACTCGTATTCAGGACACGAATACTATCTCCCTCGCAAGCATCCGAAACCGTAAAGCTCACTTGTGGTACATCCTGATCAATCACATTTCGGTTCAGCACCGAGCTGCAACCATTGGGATCGGTAACAGTAACAGTGTACATCCCCGGCGAACTAACCGTAGTGGTTTGAGTAGTTGCACCATTCGACCACAAATAGGACATTCCCGGATTGTTTGCATCAAGTACGACCGCTTCATTTTGACAGCGCAAGACGTTCAAAGCCGGGCCACCCAGACCTCCCCCACCTTCTGCCACCTGGAAGAAACCGGAAGCAAGGCAACCATTGGCCTGCGCCACGATGACTTGGTATGTCCCGGAATCAGAAACCGAAATGGACTGAGTACTATCGCCCGTTGGCAGCCATTCATACGATACTCCGCTCACTCCGGCGTCCAGTACAATTGAACCACCACTACAGAAAAATGCAGTACCGCCAGCGACCACTGGATTGGGCAAGACTCGAACGCCAACGGAATCCAATGCCGTACAACCGAAAGAATTTGTAACAAGCACTTGATAAATAGAATCGATTACCGGATTCACAGCTACCGATACAGTGGTCGCAGCGTTGTGCAACCACAAATAATCTCCACCTCCGCTAGCAGTCAACAATACAAAGCCGCCATCGCATACCGTCGTGTCGGGCCCGGCATTGGCAGAAGGAAGTGGATTAACGATTATTACAAGCGTATCGGTTGCAGTGCAACCGGAACCATCCGTAACTGTTGCGACGTACGTTGTGGTTGCGGGTGGGCTCACCTGTACAAGGGCTGTCTGAAAACCGCCCGGACTCCATGTTGCAGTAATTCCGCCGGCAACATTCAACTGGACAGAATCCCCAAAGCAAATGGTCTGATCGGGTCCCGCCAATGCTGTTGGGCGTGGAAGTACATTAACCCTAATGGAATCACTGGATACACATCCGTTCGCATCCGTTACCACCACATTGTAGGTGGTCGAGTTCGAAGGCGACACGACAACAGTTGGTGTGATCGAACTTATTGGTGACCATTGATAGGACACCCCTCCGCTGGCACTAAGGGTAACGGAATCACCGGTGCACACTTGTGCATTGGCTCCTGCATCTGCGCTCGGAAGTGCATTAACAACAACATTGGCATAGGCCGTGTCCGAACATCCCAGTGATGTCGTACCGATTAGAACGACGGGATAAGTACCGGCAGAAACGTAGGTTACAGACGGTGAATACTGCGAAGAGGTCTGGTTATTGCCCAGACTCCATTGCCAGGCAGAAATCGCTCCGCTGGCTGAGTTGCTGGTATTAACCAAATTCACCGATTCACCCAAACAGAGTGCAGAATCACTTGGAACAAAAGACACATCGGGTTTTGGATAAACCTGTGCGATTGCCTGGAACATTCCACTGCAATTTCCGGGAGTCATCACGTGAAGGGTCACCAAATAATTACCGGGTGCAGCGTACACATGCTGAGGATGTTGTTGCGTAGAGGTTGTTCCATCACCAAAATCCCAATTCCAGACGACGATATTGCCAAACCCGACCGTAGACATGTCAGTAAATGACAAGGGCGAACCCTGACAGGCAGGCACCGAGCTGAAAAGGGCCTGGGGCATCGGATAGATATTGAGTGAATCATTCACGGTTGATGTGCAACCCATATTGCTGGTTACTGTCAACACAATATTGTAGGAACCAGGCGTATTGTATACATGTGTCGGATTTTGAGCGAATGAAATATTACCATCGCCCAAATCCCAACTCCATGAAACAGCGGAACCACCATTGATTACGGAATTATCGTTGAAATAAACCGTGTCGGAAAGACACTCATCAACCGGAGTGAAAATTGCCTGAGGAAGTGGATTAACCTGAACAGTATGGGAAATTGTACCCGTACAACCGTTCGCATCGGTTACGGTTACGGAGTACGTACCAGCCTGATTGACCGTAATGGAGGGGGCGCTCGACCCTGTGCTCCACTGGAAGGAAACACCACTTTGACCTGCCTGTATTGTGGCGGTTTCACCCTGGCAAATTTGAATTGCAGTGTTATTACTAACAGTTTGCCCAGAGACAGTGACCTGAGTTGTCCCGCTTGCGGTACAACCCGCAGGATTTGTTACTGTAAGTGTATAGGCACCTTGTGAATTTACAGTGACTGTAGACGTAGTCGCACCGGTACTCCACAAATACGAAACACCGGATACACCCGGATTCAATGTTGCGGATAGTCCGGAGCAGATAAAGACCCCAGGTGAAAGATTCAAAATCGGGTTCGCCTGAACTGTAACTGCGGTAAATGCAGTAGACTGACATCCATTCGCATCAATTACATCCACCGCATAACTTGTAGACGAACCGGGAGTTACAACGAGTGTATCATTCGTTACTCCGCTTGGGTTCCAGGAGTAGGCAACGCCACCGCTTGCAACCAATGTAACGGATTCACCATCACAAACCGATTGTGAAGGGCTTACGTTTGCCAAAGGCAAGGGCAATACCGTGATCAGAACCGTGTCGTTCGCAGTGCAACCGTTGGCATTTGTCGCTGTAACTACATAAGAAGTGCTCGAGGATGGAGAGATCGTAATCGAATTGGAAGTCTGACCTCCCGGACTCCAAACATAGCTGACCCCACCGGATACATTCAAGGTAACGTTTGAGCCGAGGCACATGCTTTGATCCGCTCCAGCAAATACAAGAGGCTGTGCATTCATTTGCACAGGTTGACTTGCCGTTGCAGTACAACCGGCCGCATTTGTGACCATCAGGTTCACCGTAAACGTACCTGTAGTAGCATAGGTGTGTGAAGGATTTTGAAGGAAAGAACCCGTACTGTCACCAAATGTCCAATTGAAGCCCGCTCCACCCGTAGATGTATTTACAAAATTGACAGGACCACCTTGACAATTCGATACGGGAACAGTAAACGATGCCACGGGCACTGCATTTACGACCATGGGAAGTACCAGTGTATCACGACACCCATTGGCATCGGTCACCACCAGCGTGGCTGAGTTACTTCCGGGTGACGAGAATGTAATTGAGGGCTGAGCCTGCGTTGAAGAAGTTCCGTTACTGAACGTCCAGGCGTATCCAATTCCAGCCGGAGAACTTGAGTTTGTTATGCTTAGGGGAACACCTGCGCAGGCGGTTCCTGCCGTGAATGAGGCAACCGGTTGTGGAGCGATGCCTATGGTTTGAACAACCGTATCGGTACAGCCAGAGGCTGCTGTCACAACCAGGCTCACTTGATAATTACCGGGAGCTGCGTATACGTGCTGCGGGTTCTGCTGACTTGAAACGGCGCCATCACCAAAGTTCCAGGACCACTGCGTAATGGCAGAGCTTGAGGTACTTTGATCAGTAAAACTAACAGTGCTGTTGGCGCATGCTGCACCTGAAGAAAAGGCAGCCACTGGCAATGATCCGCTGTTGACAACCACAGTATCCCGGGCAGTACAACTTCCATCGGTCACAGTAACAACATAAGTTCCCGGCCCTACGGTCTGGCTTGGCCCTGATGCTCCATTTGACCAGGCATATGTAACTGGTCCATTGGCACCGCTTGTAGTAGCTGAAACCGTGGTTTGGCTCGAACAACTGATGGATTGATCCGGTCCTGCGTTTACAGTCAGTCCTCCAACTGTTATACAATAAGAGTATGTATTGGCACCATTGAAAGGACATGCATTATCCTGGACTCTGACGGTGAAGCAATACGGCACCGTGCTGATATCAGCCGTACCAGGTGTCCAGCAAAATGTTCCAGTTGGTCTTGATCCAGCACTTTGCGTGAAAGTTGCGCCCGGAATCGCATTGTTATAGGTCAGTGAAAGGTTCTGCGCCCCGTTGATATCATTCGAATTCACGAAGAAACACAACTGCTGGTTGGCGCATACACTTGTAGTGAAACTAGTTGTACCGTTGATTCCGGTGAGTGTAGGCAAATCGTTGTTGCAATTCAAAACAGTTACTTGAATGTCGCGAACGACCGATCCGATCAATTGACCATTTCGATATTCTTTAACCAATACTGCCATCACAGTTACCTGCAATTGGGTAGGTGAAAAGCAAATGTCGCCGGTGGCCGTATTAAAACTTAGAGCGGGTGAACTGTTGAGTGGGTTATTGGCATTGTACGGATTCAAATACGTCACCGTGTTGGTCTCGGTTTGACGTGGATTCACGAGCGAATACACGAGAGAGTCACCATCAACGTCTGTTGCTCCATGGTTGAAGCAGAATTGTTGTCCGAGACAAGCGAAAGGAACAGGCTTATTGGTGAATGTAGGCGCATTGTTACAGATACCGCCTGTGTTATCAAGTTTGGCGTAGAGATAAATCGTACTGCCTCCCGGATTCTGAATGGTCGAGATGGCCGTATTCCTACAGCAATTGGTGTAGGAGAATTCCCAGTCGGGACACTGCATTGGCAGTGTGACAACTCCCTCATATACATATTCCTGAATTCCGGTAAAAGAACCACCGTTGCACGTACTCGTAGCTGTAGGACAGAGATACGTTACCTCCTGACCCGTTCCCGGTATCCGGTTACATGTCACCGAAAGTGTCTGGCCACAACTGTTTGATTTGATGCTAATGTTGACATTGAACGGTGCGGCAATACCAACACAGTCTCTATAAAATGACAACCTGACCTTGTAGGTATTCCCACCCATGCATTGGTAGGTCAAGTCAGCTCCCATAGCATGACTGGCTTCTGCCTGCCTTGGAGCCAGCGCCAGTACGATTCCCAGCATAACGATGCTGAACAACTTCAGGTAAAACGATCCTCTTCTCATGACATCCCCTTTTTCGTATTCCAGCGGGATTGGTTACCCTCAAAAGCGGAAATACACGTTACCTGTTCAAAACTATTGACAGATGCAGGCTGCAATTGGTCAGAGTAGCCGTGACTTAACGGCTGTAATATTTGCCAGAAAAAGTGCTCCAGGAATCAATTCAAAACACTGTTTGTCAAGCTATTACAAAAATAGCCTTGAAATTCACGTATGCAGAATTGTGTAAGAAAGTCCTCGGAAAGCAAGAAAAAGTAGCTGATGAGAATCAGCACATCCCAGTATAAAAAAAACCTTACAAATCGCTGTGTTTAAAAGTTCATACCAGACCGCGATCAACCAGCATCCGAAACCAGGCTGTAAATCGTTCGGGATTTTCGGTCATTTCCTGCAGCATGGCGGCACGATCAACCCAACGAAACGCGTCGGCCTCCTCTGGATCGGGCACGGGATCGCCTTCGAATTTTAGACCAAAAATGTGATCGAATTCATGCTCGGTAAGACCATGATCCAACTCGGCTCTGTAAAGAAGTGAACCCAAGTAACTCAAATCGGACTGTTGTGTTGAAATACCCATTTCCTGCATCAGTCTACGCACCGCTGCAGCCGGAGTGGACTCGTCGGGTGCAGGGTGTGAGCAGCAGGCATTGGTCCATAAACCTCCGGAATGGTATTTCGAAAAAGCGCGTTGTTGCAGGAGTATTTTTCCGTCACCACGCGTAACATGCACACTGAATGCGCGATGCAACAAGCCTTGGCGATGTGCTTCCATTTTCTCCATTACGCCAGTCTGGCGGTCCTGGTTATCGACGAGAACAACAAGATCCATGAAATCAGAACACCTTAGTCGGAAATAAGTTCCGACGGGCCTTACATCAGCTGCTGTAGTACGGGTTTAGTTTTGAGAGCAAGTGCCAGGACACTATGGCCGCCCTTGAGCTTTAGTTTCTTGGAAATGTTGTGTCGGTGGTTCTCCACAGTTTTGGGGCTGATGTAAAGTAGTCCGGCAATATCACTGGTGGATTTCTCCTGCGCTACATAATAGAAAATTCGACGCTCCGTCTTGGACAGCGCGGACAGGATGGATTTCACGTCATCGACCGAATACTCCAACTGATCGGTCAGCTGCGATTCAACATCTCCTCGAACAGCGTCCATCATGTATTTTCGATGTTCGAGGCGAACACGGATGGCGGTCATAAGGTCCTTGTGGGTGACAGGCTTCAGCAGATAATCGTCGGCACCGAGGTTCATGCCGGCACGAATTTCTTCACTTTCGACCTTTGCGGTCAGGAAAATGAACACCACATTGAATCCACCGGGTAATTCCCGAACTGCCTTCAGCACCTGATATCCATCCAGACCGGGCATCCGAATATCACAGAGAATCAAATCCGGTATAGAATTACGGACAACATCAACGGCCTCAAGCCCGTTGGCTGCGGTGTCTACCTGATACCCCTCAAGGGTAAGTATCTCCTGCAAGTCACGGCGCAGGACATCTTCATCTTCAATGATCAGCAGGCGATTTATCATACGATTGATTAATGGGTAAACAGACATCCACAACGCAGCCCGATTGCAAGCGGCTGTCGATGCGAATGGATCCGTGGTGCAAGTCTACGAATTGTTTGACTATGACCAAACCCATACCGGTACCGTCCACATGTTCAGAGTTCGAAGCCCTGAAAAAACTCTTGAAAAGATCACTTTGCTCCTCTTCCGGAATACCAATACCCTGATCGACAATGCGAAGACAGAACCGATCTTCCTGAACCGCACATTCAAGTGCCACGGCAGTATGCTCGGGTGAATACTTGAATGCGTTACCGATAAGATTCGAAAGCATATGCCTCATCAATTGCGGGTCAAAATCGAATACGATATCCTTTGCCGGTTCGAATCGAACATCCAATATGCGAGGAGACCAGATGAGGGTGAAATCCGCCAAAAAATTATCGAGAAATTCTCGGAATGAGAGATTCTCGGGTTTGAAACGGATGCGGCCGGAGCCCGCTCTGCCAATCAACAGGATGTTATCCATCAGGTGAGTCAACCGGCTCACCTCCCCCATCGCCTTTTGCAAATGGAACAAAACACGATCGTCAAGTTGAACCTTCCCTTTTTCGAGCAATATGCGCACCAACTCAATGCTGGTCACGATTCCCGCCAGCGGAGTCCTGAATTCGTGTGAAGCCATACTCACGAACCGGGATTTCATCTCACCCAGGCGCTGTTCTTTTTCCAATGCCAGCTTAACGTGCTCTTCAGCTTCTTTAATCAGAGAAATATTGGTAATGACATACACCCAATTTCTCAGGACACCCTTTTCATCAAATACCGGGGTAAGATTCAGGTGTTGCCAAGATCGACGGCCACTACGGTCGTAGGTCAATAATTCACCCGAAAACGGTAGTCCTTTTTGAAGATGTTCACGAAATGCTTCGACCACGTTGGGATCGGATTCGGATCCCGGAAGGAGTTCGATTGGATGCCGCCCCATGGCTTCCTCCATCGAAAAGCCGGTTTGTCGCAAGAAAGCATCATTCACCCATTCAATTCGGCCTGAAGCAGAACCGATGATGACCAAGTTTGTGGTTTTTGATGCCACAATCGCCATGCGCTGATTGGCCAAATCCTTCTTTTTACGAGAAGTAACATCACGACAAACGCAAACCATACCCCCGTCAGGCAACCTGGTCAGCGATAAATCGGTGTGTATCGGAGTACCAACCCCACGCACAAGGCCCAAGGTCTCCCCCATCCATTTCCCCTCCTTAATCAAGGATGGAAAAATTTGCTGTTCAATCCGCTCGGCTTCCTCGGGCGAATAAAAAACTCTCCATGTTTTACCAATGAGCTCCGACTGGTCGGTAAAGCCATACATTTTCACATGGGCTTCGTTCAGGTACGTAAAGGCCCCTTGTTCATTCAAAACCGCAATGCCTACGGTGGAGGCCTCTATCGCAATCTCCTGGTTCTTGATTTTGCTCTCGTAAGCCTTAAGTTGATCAATGCTCACCCCATAGCCGATGGCATAGCGGAAGCTACCATCCGGATTACGAACCGCCTTCATGAGCCTTAACTTATTCGAACGAACCCCTTTCACATCGGTTGTCTCTTCAAAGGAATACTGGTCTACCCCAGACGCAAGCAACTGACCAAAACGCGCCCTTCGCAATTCCCCCATTTGCTCAGGTAAATTGCGCATTCGTGCATATTGGAGATCGTTTTTCCCAACTAACCAGGAACGGATTTCGGGATCCTTTACCGCATTCGGATTCACATAGAGGTAGTTCTGGTTTTGATCGAACACTGCAATGTCAGCCGGTATATTTTCGATGACGCTGCGAAAAAAGGACTCATCCAGATCCGGCTCAGGGCTGACAATCACTTGCAGCAGAAAAACCTGTTCCTGTTGGGCATAATGCGCACTGAGTTTCAGTTTCAGCGGAGGTTTATCGGCCGGATGAAGTGTTCTGGCGAGAAAAACAAGCGCCTCTTGCGTGGCATTAAGAAACTTGACACGGGACGAAAACGCTACATCTCCCTGGAATATATCCTCGAAATGAAGCTCTTTCGACTGCTTGACAAAGCCCAAGAATTGCTCTGCCGCCGGGTTAACGTAAACAACCAGCCCGGCAGAATCCAGTAATAGAACCGGATGTGGCATCTGATGCAATAAATCCGACCCTTGTAGGTTCAGTGTATTGAGCTCTAAAAGCCGGTTCCTGATCATGTGGACTAATCGTAAAAATCAGACTCTGAAATACTCACTGCCTGATAACTTTGGTTCGTACTAACGCTTTGGTCTCCGTCCAGGTTTGCAGAAGATAAACACCTGCAGGTAAATTTCCGAGTTCAATCGGCTCATTAGCCCTGCACTCACCACATACGAAGATAGCGTTCCCACTCAATCCGGTCAAGGAAAAATAGGTGGATTCACCTGCTTTCAATCCGGAAATCCAAATATGACCACTTGATGGATTGGGATAAACCAACGATTCGGGCCAACCCTGTGAGTCCGTCAACCCTGTTGCAGGAGAAACTGTAAAATCGATTGAATCTGAAGAACCGGGCACTATTCCGGGCGTGCAAGGAAATGACCCAAAGCCTGTGTTGACCTCGTAGACAAAGCGGTAGATACCAGCCGGTAGACTTCCCAACTCGAATGTGTCGGTATCGTAACAAATAACAGTGAGTAGTCCCAAGCAATGCAAAGCACTCGCTTCAAAACGAAAGCTCCCCGACTGATTTAGAAGCAGTGATTTCTCGACACAATCACCTGCCTGAAAAAGAGCATCAGCAAGTATGCGAACGGTATCACCAACAACCGGCTGTTGGGGTTCTACGCGTATGTTTTGGATGAATTGGGCTCTTGCCGAACTCGTGACTAAAAGGCTGAGAAAAATGAAACCAAAATGGAAAAACCTTGTAGAGATAAACGAGTTCAGAAAATACTGCTTCACGGTATTTATCAATGAAATGTGAAGCAAATATAATAGAGGTCGAACTGGATTCGGGTGATATAACTCAATAAGTCTGCACATTCGGATTAGGAAATCCTGTATGCCCGCCATTGGTTTTCTAATCCAGAAGTCCTTTCTGTAACAATCGATACAGATCGGGTATAAACAAGGAACTAATTTCACACCGACCATAGCATGAACCAATTATGATACAAATACGATTTAGCGTTTTAGTTGCATTCTTGTGCATGAGTTTCAGTACAGTAGAGGCGCAACAAAGCCTCCTAATACCCGATACCTTGTCCGGCTCCATATTCAACCTAAGCATCAAGGACTCATCCAGGGTGTTTTTCTCAGGATTCAATACGGCCACCTACGGAATCAACGCTGATTATTTAGGCCCTGTGCTCTTTTTAAACAAAGGTGATTCGGTTCAATTTCATGTAACAAACCACCTAAGCGACACCACGACCTTGCACTGGCATGGCCTTCATGTTTCGCCGCAAAATGACGGAGGGCCTCATGTCACGATTTTGCCCGGAGCAACCTGGTCACCCGCTTTCACCATCCGCGACCAGGCCTCTACCCACTGGTACCACCCTCACTTGCACATGATGACCAACAAGCATGTATCGGGGGGAGCTGCGGGGATGATTATCGTGAGAGACAGCATAGAGTCAGCCCTCTCCTTACCCCGCACCTATGGGGTTGACGATATTCCCTTGATTGTCCAAACCAAGTCTTTTGATGCCTCTAAACAGATCACCTTCGACAACCCGTACGACAGCATAGTCATGGTTAACGGCACAATCGATCCAATCCTAAACGCACCTGCACAAGTCATCCGCCTGCGCATCCTGAACGCTGCAAGCGAACGGGTGTTTAATTTTGGTTTTCAGGGCAACTTCATTTTCCATCTTATTGGAACAGATGGCGGATTACTGGAGGCGCCTGTAATGCTAAGCCGCTTGAGCCTTTCACCCGGCGAGCGCGCCGAAATACTGCTAGACTTAGGAAACCTGAATGGTCAAATCCTGGAATTATTCAGTTTCGCTTCGCAATTGCCCAATGCAGTGTATGGTGCCGCCCAGCCCGGAATGGGCCCGGGCCAAGTCATTCCCGGCTATAGTTTGAATCCACTCAACGGCACTGACTTTCGTTTGTTGCGCATCCAAGTCCAGTCAGCTGCCAGCAAC